>JBAQZP010000161.1:0-2143 GCA_049791095.1 Phormidesmis sp. | reverse complement strand
TCTCCGATGTTTGATAATGGCTACGATGTCGCTGATTACAAAGACGTATGCCCTACCTTTGGCACCCTGGCTGACTTAGATGAGCTAATTGAAAAGGTGCATCAGCGAGGGATCAGGCTGATTATGGATTTGGTGATTAATCATTCTTCTAATCAGCATCCCTGGTTTGTCGAATCTTGCCAGGGGGGTATCAACTTAAGCCGAAAAAATATCTGCGCATAGGGGTTTTAGCTGTTGTGCTTTAGATGACCGACGGGGCCTGGGCAAGTCACTGGCATGGCTGATGTGCTATTTGTTGCCTAGGTGACGGCTCAGCTTTTCTCGCCCTGAGTTGATACCCATCAAAAAGGGTATCAACTTAAGCCGAGAAACTGTCTACGTATGCGGTTTTGGCCTGCTGAGCTTTGGCAGACTGTCGTGGCATGGGCAGCTCGCCAATATTCGCTAGCATCCACTCAAAAGGGTTAGGAAAGTCGTGCTTGAATAGTCGCTGAGCAGCCGTCGTTCCATCGTCTCGTTTGAGGTCAAAATTGTGAATGATGGTAAGCGCCTTGAGTGATTGCTCAGAAAAACCACGCCGCGCATGGTGGAGTTTTGCGAGATAGCCATTGCGGCCCTCAACAGCAGAAGAGGTGCGCTGATACTTTGCGCAAAATTCACGACACCACAGCACCCATTGTTGTTGCTGGTCATCGGTTAATTGTCGGGTGAAGGGATGTTCAACGAGCCGGTCAAACGCATCGCTAGCGGCCTGTTGATAACTGCGTTTGAGCACAGGCTGTCGGGTTTTATCCGCTTGCTGTAGCCAGTAGACCCAAGGCAACAGGCAAGCGCGTACCCACTGACGGATAGCGTCCTCTGGGGTCTTTGCCTCAAGCGCGAGCGTGACCCATTGTTGCCAAGCGTTAATCCCTTGAGCAAACGATGACACTTGGTTCTCAAACGTGTCTAGGGCCGCTTGCGCTTTTTCTGAGCGATACTCGTGAGCCAAGTTCCACAGCTGCTGCAAAGGCGGTGCCAGTTGTGTCAACACGTCTCTTTCCGTTTGCCATCGTGAACTATTGAGGGCAAAGGGATGGATAGCTTGGCTAATCGCTTCGAGGGCATGCTGATAGGTATTATCGTCCTGTTCGAATTGTTGTCGTTGACGCTCATCGGGTTGTTTCTTGAGCGCGGCTAACCGCCGAGCGAGCGTCTGCCCCAGCGGTCGGCTCAATGCTCGTAGTGCATGAAATAGGTCAGCGACATTGACACAGCCTAAGCCTGATACGGCTAGCTTGACCAACGCTCTGGCCCCATCACTAACTAAATAATGACAGTGCCATCCGTGCTGCTTTTGCCAGCTCTGCACCTGTTCCAGCCAGGTTTCATAAGTTCGATTCTCACACTCGGTTTCAATGAAGATAAACCCACTCGATAGTTCTATCAGAACCAGGACGGGGAGACCAAAGAAAGTTTCATCGGCACCCACACAAATGCCTTCTCCCGCTTTAGGCTGACAGTGTGCTGCTTGTGCCTCGGCGTAGTCACTCACCGTTTGAGTAACCCGACCCTTGAGCTGACGGAGGGCGCTCGGGGAGCTTGCCACATGGGTATCGAGGTGAACGGCTTTGATAAATTCCGAGAGGCTCTCTGCTCCGACACCCTGCTTGATACCGAAGTAGTAAACCAGGCCGAACACCAGGCGCACCAACCATTGATAACCGACGTCACTTTCCCAAAGGCTCGACTCTGGATGTTGATTGCGTCGAGCGATTGCCTGACGGTGGCGATACACACTACTGCGGTGTATGCCGGTCAGCGTTGATATGGATTGCAGGGTGGCGCAAGTCTGCGTTTTGATACAATCAGCGACTTTGAGGCTGCGTTCTCGTATAGTTAGGAGCATCGTACCCGACCTTTTTCTCAGGGCTACGATACAGGCTCTGTGACAATCCACGGAGCTTTTTTACGATGTGTAATTTAATACCGCTATCCGGGAAGCACTTTGTTTCGGCTTAAGTTGGTACCCGAGCGGACTAAACTTCCGGTTTCCGTCTCATCTCATGTTGACACACTAAAATCTTTCGCTGCGACTACAGACACACCAGTATAGTACGTCTGAACCAAGCCGAAAATGTTCGTTTTTGGGATAGTTTATATG
>JBAQZP010000160.1:0-41076 GCA_049791095.1 Phormidesmis sp. | reverse complement strand
GTCCCGTCAAGCTCTTCAATATGCGAGGTTTTCCCTTCAGCTCTGCGTAGGTTATTCTCATCACACTGCTCCGATTTCCCTGGCCAATTTTTATTTTACCGCGTTAATTCCCGATAAAGTCTAATGGCTAAAGAGATAATCGCGATCGCACCGACCCAAGCTAAAGGTCGTCTTACAGGTCTGCCAAATCGACCCAACTTTTTGCCCCACCTGTTTGGCGCTTCTGGATCGCCCTCTATACTGTCTAAATCAATAGTTGTTGTAATTGAGCTTGTCGTTGACCTTGGCAAGACCTGTTGAAGCGATAGGGCATTGGTTTCAGAAAAAAGCGCCCTGACAGTATCTGCCTCATCGATATTGGTTGAGTCTAAATCAATTTGTCGTAAATCTGCTTGATGGAAATTAGTATCTTTGAGGTTGGCATAACACAGCGTTGCCCCTCGCAAATTAGCATCTCCCGCGTAGGCTCCGCTCAAGTTGGCATTGTTCAAATTCGCCCCGCGAAAATCTGCCCCGATCAGGCACGCTCGCTGCAAGTTTGCACCTTTGAGCACCACCCCTCTAAAATCACCTTCAAAAAAATAGCCCTCGCTGAGATCGGCTCCAGACAGATCGCAGGGCTCGTCAGGATAGTCTGCTCGCCACTGATTCCAGTATTCTATTCCCTGCGCTAACAGTGCCTCGTAGTCCATCAGAGTCCTAGTTACTCCGTGCATCTACTCAACACTCTAGTATTTTCAATCGGCGCTTCTAATCGGTTTACAGTCTCTTCTTAATACTTTTTTCGATAGCTTCATCTCTGCGGCCATTAACCGCCATACCACAACTCACAAATACAGGCCATGCTTGCAGGTGCGATCGCAGAGCTATCTTCCTACAAGCATGGTTGATTTTGAATCAGCGTCATCAGATGGGCGATGCGACTGAATAGGCAGCTAGTTAGCCTGGTAGTAGCGTTCTTCTAACCACACTCTGAGGTCAGCTTCGGGGACGTTGTGAATGGTGCGACCTGACTGAGGATTGTAGGCATTCCAGAGAGGTTGACCGGTAGCGCCTTTGGTTTGCCAGACTCGCGGACTGTCTGAGGCGGTCAGGGCAGTCAGGCAGGCTCGCCATAATTGATTCAGTCCACTGGATAGATCCTTTTGAAGACCGCGCTGGCTTTTGAGCTGTGAGGGCCAGTAGGCTTGGTTTCGAGGTAAATTGTATTCCATTGAAAACTCCTTTGTTGCTTTGTTATATACAGTGTAAAAAACTGTTAACAAAACTTCAAAAACTAACTTTCATCTCTCGCATGAGAAGGTGTAATGAATGCTAAAAGTTAGATTCTTCTGCGGCGCACCCATTCAATCCTCTTTTGTGCGAAATCGGCGCGTCATCAATACTCAACGCCGCCTTTTTAATAGCGTTCTTGCTGTCAGCGCAGGGGGTTTGACGGTGAGATTCTGTATCATTGTATACAATCTAATGACGCGGAGGGTATTGGCGCGATCGCCAACTATCCGCTCAATCAACTATCTGCTCAATCAACTAGTCATTCAATTAATTAGAATGCAATCGCCGCCTGGTAAGCCCGCCAGCCACCATATTTCGTAATCTCTCTTTTGCCTTCTACCGTCAGCGGTTCGCCAATCACGCCCAGGACTTCTTCGCCGTCATGTAGGGTGACTTTACCAATCGCCAGGCCCGGCGGCTCTTGAGAGAGAATGATGCCGAGGCCAGCGAGGGGAACTTGCCAGACTTCTAGGGCGATCGCGCTACCGCCTTCTTTGACTTTAATCATGGCCGGATAGTTGTCGTCAATAGACCAGATGCGATAGGCGGTCTCGGTTTTGGCCTCGCGCTCGAAAGTCGCACCGACGTTGAGCATATTTGGATTCAAAGCAAGGCCCTGCATGAGGGTGCCATTGACGGCAAGTTTTAGCGTTTTTGTCATTGTTCTTCTTTGCCTACTGTTCTTCTTTACCTAAAGATCCCGGAGAACCGGCGAGGGTCTGCTGAGGTGAGCAGGTAATAACCATAATCAACAACGTAAGAATGTATGGAGCAGCGTTAAATAGATAGTAATAGGAATCGATGCCGACAGATTGGAAGGCGGGGCCAATGGCTTGGGCTCCGCCAAAGAGCATAGAAGCCCACAGACACTGAATCGGGTTCCAACGGGCAAAGATAACGAGGGCGACGGCCATCAGGCCCTGACCGCTAGAGATCCGCTCTGTCCAGACGCCGGGGTAGTAAAGCGACAGGCACGCGCCACCAATGCCCGCAAGGAAACTGCCAGCCATGATGCTGAGCATTCTGACGTTAAACAAAGAGATGCCCATGGCGCGGGCGGCCTGGGGGCTGTCACCAACGGCGCGGATGTAGAGGCCCCAACGGGTGGAACGGAAGAACCAGTGGAGGAGGGGGGCGATCGCAATCCCGATCAAAAACAACGGACTCACCTTAAGGGCGGCTTGAATTTGGGGAGAACTACTCCAAGCGCCCCAGTTGAAGGTAAAGAGCTGCGGGGCTTGGGGTTGAATGAAGGGTTTGCCCAAAAAGAAGGCAAGACCGCTGCCAAAGATAATCATGGCGATGCCGGTCGCGACGTCGTTAACGCGGGGCTGTTGGGAGAGCCAGCCGTGAATTGCGCCCAGGATGGCACCCGAGATACCAGCGGCCAAAACACCTAGCCAGGGTGACCAAAAGGGGCCGACAATGCCTTCAGTCAGATAAGAGACCGCGTAGGCACTCATTGCGCCCATCAACAGCGTACCTTCGAGGCCGAGGTTAATTTTTCCGCTTTTTTCGGTGATGCATTCGCCCAGGCTGACGAACAAAAAGGGAGCGCTGCCGCGCAGAGTGCCTGCGAGGATGGCGAGAGGAATGCCCAGGAGGCCGAGGGATTGAGTCATGAGGTTATCTTTCCTGGAGCCAGGGAATTTTGCCGTAGAGAGAATCGCTGTAGAGGACGCAGAGGAAAACGATGCCTTGGAAGACAAGGACGGTGGCGTCTGGGAGGTTGTGCGATCGCTGCAAAATTCCCCCACTCGCCAAAATCCCACCCAGTAAAACAGCCACCAGAACAGTCGCCAGCGGATTATGCCGGGAGACAAAGGCAACTAAAATGCCCGCATAGCCGTAGTTAGAAACGAGAGATTCGTTAATGCGCTTTTGGACAGCGGCGACTTCTACCATGCCAGCAAGGCCAGCGGCAGAACCGCCGAGGAAGCAAATGGCCAGAGTGAGTTTGCCGACGGGGATGCCAGCGATACGGGCGGCGCGGATGTTGCCCCCGGCGGTGCGGGCCGCGAAGCCAAAAGTGGTGCGCTGGATCAGGAAGTAGGCGAGAACGCAAACCACAATGCCGTAGAGCAGACCGAAGTGGATGCGGGTGCCGGGCAGCGTACCCAGAACGTTGGCGGCATCCAGGGCAGCGGAGGAGGGTTTGGTGTTGAAGGTAGGATCGCGCAGGGGGCCTTCTACCAGGTGGTTCATGAAGGCGATCGCAATATAGTTCAACAACAGACTGCTAATGGTTTCATTCACGCCGCGATAATACCGCAGCGCCCCAGCGAGCATAATCCACAGCCCCCCGGCAACCATACCTGCTAGCGCCATAGAAAGCTGCACCGTTAGCGGCGGCAGAGCTGTGCCAACAAACAATCCAGTGACCATCGCGGCCAATCCACCAATCGCGAGGGCTCCCTCATTGCCAATAATCACCAGTCCAAGTCTGGCCGGGAGCGCGGTGCAAAGGGCGGTCAACATCAGCGGCGCGGCGCGAATGAGGGTGTTTTGCCAGGCACTCCAGCGACCAAAGGCGGCTCTGTAAATGGAGACATAAACGGCGAAGGGGTTAGCGCCAGCGAGGGCACAAAAGCCACCAAAAATGATTAGCGCAACAATCAGGGCAGCAACAGGAATAAAAATAGCCTCCAGGTATCTGCGCCAGGCTTCAGTGCTGCTCAGCTCAAGAGAAGGATTCGCCATTAGCCGCTAACGCTGCCTTTAACGCCTTCCACAAGCCAATCCATTTTCTCTAACTCAATATTCTGTTGGTCGTACTCATCGCCAGCCGCTAAAATCTCTTTGCCGTCGTTACTTTTGAGTTCACCGTTGTAAATGACGAGCGATTTGTCTAAGAATTGCTGTCTGGCTTTTTCGGCATCGGCCTGAGCGGCTTCGCTGACGGCAGGGCCATAGGGAGAGAGTTTACAGAAGTTGTCAGCTAGTCCACCACGAAATACATGGTCGATGTCGCCAGCCATAACGGTTTTACCCTCAACAAACTGTTCGCCTAAAAAGGTATAAATGCTAGCCCAATCCCATTCGGCTCCGGTAAGGTAGCCCTTGGGTGCGAGCGGGGATTGATCGGCGTGGTAGCCAGAAGAGAAAATGCCGCGCTTTTCAGCAGTTTCAATCACGACTTTGGGGCTGTCTACATGGCAGGTCACCACGTCTATGCCCTGATCGGCCATACTATTAGTAGCTTCGGCTTCTTTGACCGGCAAGGCCCAATCGCCCGTGAAAATAACTTGGGTAGTGGCGTCTGGATTGACGGT
Source organism: Phormidesmis sp. (assembly GCA_049791095.1). Classification (GTDB taxonomy): domain Bacteria; phylum Cyanobacteriota; class Cyanobacteriia; order Phormidesmidales; family Phormidesmidaceae; genus Phormidesmis. The sequence goes on along the minus strand of JBAQZP010000160.1, from coordinate 36,529 downwards.
TTTCGCGCCGAGGGTGAAGCTGTTGATGTTGCGAAGAACTTGGGGAATGGGTTTGGCCGCGACGAAGCCAAGCTGCCCTGTTTTGGAAGTATGGGCGGCGACAATGCCAGCAACATACTGAGCTTCATCAATATAGCCAAAGTAGCTGCCGACGTTTTCGGGGGTGACACCTTCTTGATAGAGGCCGCCCGCGTGGAAGAACTGGACGTCGGGAAATTCGGCGGCGAGTTCTAGGATATAAGGATCGAAATAGCCGAATGAGGTAGGGAACAAAACGCTTGCACCATCGACTTCGATCATGCTGCGCATAGTTTCGAGCACGGCGGCGGTTTCGGGAACGCTGGCTTCTTCAATAATTTTGATACCAGGGACGCTGGCCATAGCCTGGGCACCTTCTGCATGCGCCTGATTGTAGCCAAAGTCGTCTTTGGGGCCGACATAGATAAAGCCAACGACGACGTCATCGGCTGCACCGGCACTGTCACTTTCGCTGCCATCGGCGGTCGTATCAGCAGGAGAGCAGCCGCTGAGCTTGGTCGCCGCTCCAAACGCCGTAGTGGCAAGCAACCCGCGAATAATTTGACGTCGGCTCCAATATCGAAAGGGCTGAGAAGATTCGAGGGGTCTACGCTGAGGCATATAGGAAGGGCTCCTGAAAGCAAGAGATTTCTTTTGGGCTTTCCTTCAGGATTGATAACAACGGGATCTTTTTTTGTATTGTAGATATCAATTTTAAGCTTATTTGGCTCTGGAGGTTGGCAGCGCGAAGAAAAGTGCAACGTCATTCTCCCATTCAGGCATCTAATATTTCAGAGACCTAAATCCTTTCGGCGAGACATTTTCGATCAAGCGGGGGGCAGCGGCGAATATGACCTTTCGGTTGAAGGCGCTGGGCCACCGGTTTTCTTTGGCTCGCAAGGCAATGTCTTTGGCTAGGTAGCAAGTTCAAAGGTTAACTGGCAATAAAGTTCAGTGCGACGCCATTCAGGCAGTGGCGCTTGCCAGTAGGAGCCGGGCCGTCATCAAAGATGTGTCCTAAATGTCCGCCACAGCGATCGCAATGCACCTCGGTACGGGTCATGAAAAAGGAGCGGTCTGCCGAGGTGGCGACGGCATCTTCGAGCGATGCATAGAAGCTGGGCCAGCCGGTTCCACTGTCAAACTTGGTGGTAGAAGAGTACACAGGTTGATTGCAGCCAGCGCAGTGATAGGTGCCGGGGGCGGATTGCTTGTCGAGTGGGCTACTAAAGGGCGGTTCAGTCGCTTGTTGTCGCAAGACGTCAAATTCTTCGGGCGTGAGGATCTCTTGCCATTCAGCTTCAGTTTTTACGACCTCAAAGTCACTGTCTAAGGCTTTTGCCTGTGAAGCTTTTGCCTGTGAAGCTTTTGTCTGGGGTTCGCTGGGCTCTGATGTGCTTTGATCTTCTGCTAAGGTGGGCAGGTAGCGGGTGAGGGCGATCGCACCCACAAATGCTGCACCCGTTTGTAAAAAATAGCGTTTTTTCATGGTTTAAGATCTTTTTCTGAGTATGAGAAAAAGAATAGTCATCCTAAAGACTGTACTTTTTTATCATAAGCAACAGTCCTGAGATTTGGCTGAGCCTAAAGTAAGGAAGTTCTGAGTCGAAGCGTATATTGTTCTTCATGTTGATGCTGAAAAAACTCTTGGTCAAAATATTCGCTTATTTAAACAAGGCTTCGGCGAAAGATCGGACTGTTGCTGAAGCGCCTGACAGTATAAAGAACACTACAAAAAACGGGGCCAAGCAACCCTCTACTGGTTTATCCGCCAACCTTCAAACAGAAATTCGCGCCGAGCGCAAGTTCTCTCTTGCTGAAGCCATTGGGCGAGAAGGCGGCAGCTTTATGAAAGGCGAATCTACCATTCCTCGCCCGCTGAGGGCTGTTACAGAAATCAATCAGTTCATCACTAACCATCTCAGCAATCCAACCAGTGCCCTTTCTACCACGCTTCAAGCCTGGGCCAGCAGTGACATTAGAGTTAGCCGCCAGCTCGATACGCCGCTGATTGCCCTTGCGCAAATAATTGAAAGTATTATCACTCAACCCAGTATTCTGTATGAGTTTGCTCGGCAAGTGGCGATCGCACACAGCAAACTCACAGGCGATCGCCCCTGCTTTCAGCCGCCCGGCCAATGTCCTCATCCCGAAGCCACCTACAGTCACGAATCCATCCAATTAGAACTCGCATCCCTACTTCAAGAGCTACAGCAGAAGCTTACTGCGTAAAACTTGTCCTTCAAATACTTGATACTGCTTTTCAGCTAGTCTGTTCTAAGCTGTGGAGTGACATAATTGTACAACGTATCTCGTTGTTGCGCCGGACGGCCTATGGAGGCGATCGCACCCACCAAATCCGCCTCACTCTGGCAAGTTCCGCCAGTTGCCCCCGCCATTGAAGTAATATGTTCTTCCATCAAAATACCGCCGATATCATTGCAGCCCCATCGCAGCGCTTCTGTTGCACCCTTTAGCCCCAACTTCACCCAGCTCGGCTGATGATTCACAATCCAATTGCCCAAAAAGATTCTCGCGACTGCCATCAATAACAAAGCATCTTCTAGCACAGGCTGATCTCTTCCCACCCGGCGGCGCAAAGGCTTAGGCGCTTCTTGTCCGACAAATGGCAGCAGAATAAATTCGGTGATGCCAGTGTAGCCCGCAGCAAGGGAATTCTGTTGTAATTGTCTCAGCAAGTCTAAATGAACCACCTGTTGCTCTATAGTTTCAATATGCCCCGATAGCATTGTGCTCGTGGTGGGCAATCCAATTTTGTGGGCTAGGCCAACAATCTCTAGCCACTGGGCTGCTGTTGTCTTCTCTGGACATAATATTCGCCGTACGCTGTCATCTAGCACTTCCGCCGCTGTCCCTGGCAAAGATCCAACGCCGACATCTCGCAAGGCTGCTAGCACCGTCTCTAAGCTCAAGCCGTCTTCTCTAGCAATGAACTGAACTTCCTGCGGAGAAAACGCATGTACGTGTAAATTAGGAGAAGCTGCTTTGATGGTCTCTACAAGTTTGCAGTAATAGGCCAGCGATGTGCCGTTAATTTTCGCTTCTGGGTTCAGCCCGCCCTGCATACAGACCTCGCTCGCGCCCAAAGCTACTGCTTCTGTTGCCTTTTCTAAAATGCCGCTCCAATCGACCCAGTAGGCCCCCTCTTGATTAGCATCTCGGCGAAAGGCGCAGAAGCTACAGTGCTGTTCGCAAATATTAGTGTAGTTGATATTGCGATTGAGCACATAGGTGACGGTGTCTCCTACCTGTCGCTGCCTTAATGCGTCAGCAGTGGCGCGAATACGTTCTCTACCGATCGAGACGGTGGTTTGCAATAAAGCGATGCCGTCTTCTACAGAAATATCTTCTCCTAAAAGAGATTTTTCTAAGATTGACTCAACTACCGACTGTTCAACTACTGACTGCTTAACTACTGACATCGCCTACACAACTACCGCTTTCCTATTCTACAAGTTTTCTTCTTGAGTTTTTCTCCGAGGGCAAGGCCATTGACCCCCTGGAAGATAAACGCCACCGTAGCGACGTACATTTACCATATCCATTTCGTATGCCCATGCCGATGGCAAAGGGCGATAGTCGGTGTCGAATATTTGTTTTTGGCAGCGCTGGTAGTTATTTTGACTGGCTGGGCGATCGCGCTCATACCCCTCTAACCAATCCAATCCTCGCAAAACCTGCTCACAAATCGCAGCACTCTGGCAGAACCGAAGCAAATAGCCCTTCACCCAATCCTCACCTGCCGTCATCGCCGGATAGCCCAGCGCCGGAAAATCGTACAGCCGACCCTTGACCATAGCAGGCACCGCTTCGCTCAAATAGCCACAGTACCGCTGATGGTAGCGCCCACCAGGCTGTAGCGTGCCATACACAAACACCCGCAGTTCAGCGCTGTCCGATTCAGACATGTCCATAGCACCCTCAGCAACCATCCTAAAAGTCAGCCTAGAAGCCATCTAAATTCACAAAATACCTTTAAAGTTCAATTCCCCTACTAAAATACAGTCTTAGTACATAGAACCAAGAAAGGGATACAAAAGGCGTGGAATTGCGATACAGCCCAGCAGATATAGAAGCCAAGTGGCAAAAGTACTGGGCCGACAATGACCTGAACAAAACGCCCGCCGAGAGCGCAGACGTTAAAAAGTTCTATGCCCTCTCTATGTTCCCCTACCCTTCTGGCGACTTGCACATGGGCCATGTGCGCAACTACACCATCACCGACGTGATTGCTCGCGTTCGCCGGATGCAAGGCTACCGCGTCCTGCACCCAATGGGCTGGGATGCTTTTGGCCTACCTGCCGAAAACGCCGCTATCAAGCGAGGCGTCCCCCCAGCAGACTGGACGCTGAAAAATATTGCTCAAATGCGCGATCAGCTCAAAGATCTGGGCCTTTCATACGATTGGAACCGAGAAGTCGCCACTTGCCTGCCTGATTACTACCGCTGGACGCAGTGGATCTTCTTGCAGTTTTTTGACATGGGTCTGGCCTACCAAAAAGAAGCCGCCGTTAACTGGGATCCAATTGATCAAACTGTACTGGCCAATGAACAGGTAGATAGTGAAGGGCGTTCCTGGCGCTCTGGGGCCAAGGTAGAACGCAAGCTCCTGCGCCAGTGGTTCTTCAAAATAACTAACTATGCCGACCGGCTGCTCACTGACTTAGACAAGCTTTCGGGTTGGCCCGAGCGGGTTAAAACCATGCAGGCTAACTGGATCGGCAAATCTGCTGGCGCCCAAGTTACTTTCAAAACCGAAGCAGGCGACGATTTGGTAATTTACACCACGCGCCCCGATACGCTCTGGGGCGCAACCTTCATGGTGTTGTCTCCCGAGCATCCGCTGATGGCAAGGCTCACCACGCCTAAGCAGGCCAGGGCGGTGGAAAAATATCAGGCCGACGCCAGCCATCTCAGCACAATTGATCGCACTGCTGAAGGCCGAGAGAAAACAGGCGTGTGGACAGGGAGCTACGCGATTAATCCTGTAAGCGGTGAGACGATTCCTGTCTGGACGGCTGACTACGTGATGATGGACTACGGCACGGGTGCGATTATGGCTGTGCCCGCCCATGACCAGAGGGACTTTGACTTTGCTCGCAAGTTTGATTTGCCGATAAAAGTCGTGGTGCAGCCCGAAGGGCAATCTATGGATGGAGCAATGATGGATGCGGCCTATCCTCATGATGGAGTGATGGTGAACTCGGGGCCGTTGGATGGGGTGAAGGCAGGGAAGGAGGATGGGGAAAGTGTGGAAAGGGCGATCGCATACCTCGAAAAAAATAATCAGGGTCAAGGCACCACCAACTATCGTTTACGAGACTGGCTTGTATCTAGACAGCGTTACTGGGGAGCCCCCATTCCCATTATTCACTGCGCCGACTGCGGCAGCGTTCCCGTCCCTGAAGCAGACCTGCCGGTGAAGCTGCCCGATGACGTTGAATTCACTGGGAAAGGCGCTTCCCCACTTGCTAAAATGGATAGCTGGGTTAACGTGCTTTGCCCCCAATGTGGTCAGCCTGCGAAAAGAGAAACCGATACGATGGACACCTTTTTGGACTCGTCCTGGTATTTCCTACGCTACGCTGATGCCAACGATCAAGACCAGGTTTTTAGTCGTGAAAAAGTCAATGACTGGCTACCGGTCGATCAGTATGTAGGTGGCATTGAACATGCCATTTTGCACTTGCTCTATTCGCGGTTTTTCACCAAAGTGCTAAAAGATCGAGGTCTTCTAAACTTTGATGAACCCTTCAGTCGTCTGCTCACTCAGGGGATGGTACAGGCCATCACTTACAAAAACGCTGACAACCAGTTTCTGGTACCTGCCGACATTGCCGATTTAAACAATCCTACCGATCCACAAACGGGTGAAGCCCTGCAAGTCTCGTACGAAAAGATGTCAAAGTCGAAATTCAACGGCGTATCGCCTGTTGAGGTATTGGCTAAGTACGGCGCAGACACCGCTCGGATGTTTATTCTGTTCAAAGCGCCGCCTGAAAAAGATCTGGAGTGGGATGATGCGGATGTAGAAGGGCAGTATCGTTTCTTGAACCGGGTCTGGCGCACGGTGGCAGGATTTTCTCAGTCTAAAAATGTCAGCAAGGCTAAAGAGATTAGCAGCATTGAGCAAAGTAAGCTCAGCAAAGCAGACAAAGTACTGCGCCGAGCCACCCATACCGCAATTAAAGAAATTACTGAAGATATTGAGGGCGATTATCAGTTCAATACGGCTGTTTCTGAGCTAATGAAGCTAAGTAATGCGCTCGGTGATGCTAAAGACAAAAACACGTTGGCATTTGCTGAAGGGGTTTGCACTTTGGTGCTGCTGATTGCGCCTTTTGCGCCGCATATTGCCGATGAACTATGGTCGCAGCTTGGCAGCGGCTCGGTTCATCAGCAAGCCTGGCCGACGCTGGATAATAGCGCTCTGGTGGCTGACGAAATTACGCTGGTGATTCAGATTATGGGTAAAACCCGAGGTACCTTGCAGGTGCCTGCGATCGCCGACAAAGCGGCCTTAGAAACCTACGCCCGAGAATCAGACGTTGCCCAAAAATACTTGGCCGGAAAAGAGATTAAAAAAGTGATAGTTGTTCCTGGCAAGCTGGTGAACTTTGTAGCGATGTAATGGGGTATCAAAATAAGAAGAAGTACGGGTTGAAACGAAGGTAGTCATAGGATTAAATTTTCATTCTTGCTACTGGGTGGGTTTTCCCTGGTAGAATCGCAGTGATAACACGTAGGGTTCCACTTAATGGGTTCTTTAACGTCGGTGCAAGCTCAGTCAACCGTCCGCGTTGGGCTGGGAAAAGTTTTACTGGTAGAAGATGAGGCCCTGATTCGGGAGACGGTGGCCCTCTCCCTTGCCGAAGAAGGCTTTGAAGTGCTGGTAGCAGACAACGGTCAGCGGGCTTTGGACATGCTGATGGGCGCGTCAGATTATGGCAAGAGCGCGATCGCAGATATCAGCCTGGTCATTCTTGACCTGATGCTGCCTGGCATGAACGGCCTCGACTTGTGCCGCCTGGTTCGCCACAAAGGCATGGATGTCCCTATCCTCATCCTCAGTGCCAAAGGCACCGAAACTGACCGCGTCGTGGGTTTAGAAGTCGGTGCAGACGACTATCTAACCAAGCCCTTTGGCATGAGAGAACTGATCGCTCGCTGCCGGGCTTTGCTGCGGCGCTACCAGGCAAAAGCCAATCAGGACGACGCTTCGATCTTAAAGTTTGAAGATATTTCTCTGCACACTACCGAATGTCAGGTGTTTTTGGCAGACAAAGAAATCAGCCTTTCACCCAAAGAATTTAAGATTCTAGAGTTATTAATTTCTCAGCCCAAGCGCGTGTGGTCACGCGATCAAATTATCGATCAGGTATGGGGCTACGACTTCATGGGCGACAACAAGACCGTAGATGTTCACATCCGCTGGCTGCGCGAAAAGCTAGAAGAAACGCCTAGCAGCCCGAAGTATTTGAAAACCGTTCGTGGCTTTGGCTATCGTCTGGGGTAATTCTTTCGAGCAGCTTGAGCCATCAAAATACATGGCAAAGATGCTTATCTATTGTTAGCCGCCTCTCGGTCGCGATCTGCGATGACGTGTTTTTGTACTAATTGAAACGCGCGATCCCACTGCTCATTTTTAGCAAAGGCAACAATCGCCATAAGTCAGTTGCTGTCATTTGTCTCTTGTCCTAGTAGGTAGTCGAGAATGCGATCGTGACGCTCACTAGCAGCCGTCAGGCTATCGACTCTGACGGCGAGATTATCGACTACCTGAGTTAGTCGTTCAATGGCGGCTGTGTTGTGGTTAATAGCGGCTATGTTGTGGTTAATAGCGGCTGTATTCTGTTGTGCAAGTGCAGATGCCTGCAATAGGAAATCGCCTGCGCTGCTGAGCACTTCCTCAACCCGATTCATTCGATTTTCTAAGCTATTGAGTCTGTCATTCGTCATGGCGTTAAACCTTCATCTTCGGTCGCTGAATTTTAGCTGGGCTTTATGTGTGAATGAACTTCTCTGGTTCGCTATCAAATAGCATAGCTTTAACAACAACCCAGCATATATAAAGGGTTGCTTGGTCGGACGGCCCTATCCTTGTAGAATTCGACGGGAAACCTATTGCTACCAGCCGAAAAGCTAAGCGCCTGACCGCCTCGCCGCCAATCACTATGACTGCTAAAACTAAGCCTGCTTTCGTTCCTTCGGCCCTTATTCCCGGTCTGATTATTTTGGTGGGCGTTTTGCTCACTTTATGGATGCAAACCTTTGTCCGCAATGGCGTTGTGTTCAGCGGGGATGGCGGGCTCAAGGCACTGTTGGCCCAGCAATTAGCCCAGCAGCTACAGACGGGCAGCTTTCCTTTGGAAATGGCGCTAAAAATACCTGCGCCCGATTGGGCAATTTCCCTGTGGCAGCAAGGACTTTATCCGTTTCAGCCGCCTTTTGTCTATGAGGTGGGCTCACAATATTTCATTACCTTTCCATTTACTTTTCCGCTGGTCAGCGCGCCTTTTTATGCGCTGTTTGGCGATCGCGGCCTTTACGTCGTGCCCTTGGTTGCCCTGTGGTCAATCTGGTTCAGATTCTGGCAACTTAGCCGCCGCGCTAAATGGGGACTGCTGCCACTGTCCATAGGGCTAGTCAGCCTGATTTTCGCTTCGCCGCTTAGCCTGTATGGCGGCATGTACTGGGAGCATACGCTGGCAGTCGCTTTAGCCTTTTGGGGCGTCAGCGCCCTGATGTTTCCACGAGATGCTTTGTTTCCACAAGATGCTTTGATCTCGCGTAACCGAGCCTTAGGCAGCGGTATTTTAATTGGTTTGTCCGTGTGGTTTCGCCCCGAGTTTCTCTGCTTAATCGTCGCTGTCAGTTTGCTGGCCATCGTGGGTTGGCTGCTGCCCCGCTGGAACTTAGCGCCACCCTTTACCCTGATGAAAGCGGCTATTTTGATCGGGGCGATGGGCTGTACAGTAGGCGTTTTCTTTGCGCTTAACTACGGCATTTACGGCCATCCTTTAGGGATTCATGCAATCCAGATTGTCGAAGAATCTAATCTGGCTACTCAGGTGGCTCAAGCTAAAGACAGCTACGGGCAAATGTTTAGCTCACTGATCCGCTATTTCCCGGTGGCGGTGCTGGTGGCGATCGCGGCTGCCATTAGTCCAGAATTTAAGCAAGCTAATCTTAAAACGACGAATCGGTTTAGGGGCTTCAAAACTGCGAATACAGAACTCGTGGGCATTCGCCACGAACGCCAAAGGGAAGATACCGTAGGACGTTTTGCGCTGGCGTTGAGCATTTTGTTTGCCTTGAGCGTGCCGTTGATTGTGCCACCAGGAGCGGGCGGGAAGCAGTGGGGGCCAAGATTTTATTTGATTTTGGTGCCGCTGCTGTCGCTGGTACTGGCCGAGCAGCTACGCTCGGGGTTTTTACGAACAACGACAAGGCGGGTGGTGCTAGTGGGGGCGGCGATCGCACTCGTTCTCGGCATTCAGCTCAACACCTTTAACGGCGCATTTGCCAGCTTCAAAGCCGATCAGTCGGTCTCGCTCAAAAGCAACTATGAACCGATTGCCCCAGCGATCGCCCAGCTTCAACAGCAGCCGCTGCCCTGGATTGCCATATCCCACGAATTCGTCGCTCAGCAGCTCTGGCTGGCACTGCCCGACAAGACCTTTTTTCGGACAGAAACAATTGCCGAAGTGAAACAGCTAGCTGCCGCTTTAGTAGCGCAGGGCGAGGGCGAATTTTTGTATGTCTGCTATCCCCACCGGGACTGTCCGACGCCCGAAACGCCTGAGAATGGGCGGATTTTAGAGCTGGCGGGCGAAAGCAATCGCAGGCTAAAGTTTGCGCCCCTGGGTGACTATGGCAAGTATCCAATCTATAAAGTAGAGATTGCCTCGTGAAAACATTGCAGAAGTTCCCAATCGGTCGATTTCTCCGGTTTGGTGTGGTTGGCTTTAGCGGCCTGTTCGTCGATTTAGTGGTGTTCTATTTGCTGCGCGACCTCGTCGGTTTGCCGCTGTATCTCAGTACGGCGCTCTCGATTGAAGTAGCAATTATCAATAACTTTTTGTGGAATGACGCCTGGACATTTGCCGACCTCGCTCAACGGCAAAAGGGCTGGGCGGCTCGCTTTGGCCGTTTTTACAAGTTCAACCTGGTTTGCCTGATGGGGGCTTTTTTACAAGTGGGCATTATGGCTGTGCTTTTGCTCGTGCCAGCCGTCAATCAGCTACCGGCGTTTGCCAGTCAGTTTACAACGGCTAGCTGGACGAACAATGCCAACGAGTATTTTGCCAAAATTGTCGCGATCGCCCTCGTCACCCTCTGGAACTTTTGGATCAACCTGAAGCTGAGCTGGCGCACCAAAAGCAAGCCTTAGCCCTGCCCGTATATCTGTAGCTCAAACTGGTCTAAATCCATCGTCCCCTGTAGCGTCTGACCGCCTACAAACGGACGCTGCTGCCGCAAAAATGCTTCAGTATTCGCACTCAGCGCGTCAGCCTCAGCCGCCGTTTCTGGCTCACCCCACAGCGGTTTTTCTGCCTTCAGCCACAGCACCTGGCGATAGTCCTTAGCTGCCAAAGCCGCTTTGAGCGCATTGGTCACGTCATCCGGATTGGCTGCCAGCACCTCAGTATCTGGGTTGTCACTCAGGTAATACGCTAGCCGCAGCACGTGGCCCCAAGCGCGCGAATTGATTACCACCAGGGTGGATTCGTCAGTTTTGAGCAGGGCATCGTTGACGGCATGGAACATCTGGCGATCGCGGCCCTCAAAATCCGCGACGTTCACCGCTAAATAGACCGCTAGCAGCCCGGCTATCAGCGCCGTTCGCCCACGTCCGGTAGCCAGCTCCAACCAAGCCGCCACCAGCAACAAGCAACCTGGCAGCGCGACTATTGCCGAACGCCCCCAGCCAAAGCCCAGCGTATAGGTATTTGCCGCCACATCAATCGCCAGCGCCACGGCCAAAGGCAACAGGCCCATTAAACTGGCAATTATCAGCACCTTATACTGCTTGCGCCGATACAGCTCGATCACACAGGCCGCTAACAGGCCGATGACGCCGCAACCCACCGCCACCGCAGTCGGCTTAATCGGCTCGCTAATAGGAGCCATTCCCGTGGTCAAATGGCCCAATAGCAAATGATTCGCCAGCGTTTGCGCCAGCCCTCGGCCATGCTCTAGCGCTGAGCGTAAAGGGCCATCAACCGAGGAAATTTGAGAGAGCACATCCCCCCGGTTATTAGCCTGCTGACGCACGCCCCACAGCGCCCAGGGCACAAATAAAACAATCCCGGCCAACAGCGTCAGGCCATTGGCAAGCCAGCGCCTGGGATTTAAATAAAGCGCCAGGGCTGCTAAAGCGAAAAACCAATAGGCAAATAGATACTGACTCATCAGTCCGGCTAGCAGCGCGATCGCTACCGCAATCCGCAGCAGCCACGGCGGCAGTGGGCGACGTTGGCCGTCGTTTAAAGCCAGCCAGCACCAGCCGCTCACCACCACCCAAAACACCATCAGCGCGTACATCCGCAGGTTGAGAGAATGCACTAAAAAGAAAGGGTTTAGCGCCATCAAGGCCGTAAAAATCAGGCCCCCGCGTCTGCCCAGCACGCGCTTGCCAAGGGCATAGGCCACCAGCAAAGTGACCCAACTTACCACCATTCCAACGCTGCGCAGGGCGACTTCACTATTGCCAAACAGCCCCATCCAAATATGCTCAATGGCATAGAACAGCGGCGGGTGAGGATCGCCCAGCGTCCCTTTAACGACCTCTTTGAGGCTACCGAGCCCGCCCGCATTTGCCGGAAAATCTAGCAGCGGCGAAAAGTCTTTGACAGCAAACGGAATGTCATTTGGCAGATCGTAGGCGTTTTTTTGCCCGGAAGATAGCAGCACAGAAAGGACTTCGTCGTACCACAGTTCTCGCTTGCCAATCCAGAGCGATCGCAGCCCGATCCCTACCGCAATACACAGCAGCAAAAATATCTCTAGCGCCCTATTAGCACGATCTACTCTAGTCACAGCCTCTTTCATAATTTCACCTCCTGGGCTCTGATGCCTCTCGGCCAGGCGAAGCTACACCCAACGTGTCGCGAACCAAATACAGCGGTCGGCCTTTTACCTCTTCATAAACCCGACCCAAATACTCACCCAAAATGCCCAGGCTCACCATTTGCACGCCACCCAAAAACAGCACGGCAACCATCAGCGAGGCATAGCCCGGTACGTCTATGCCCGATACCAGCGTGCGCAGCAGTAAAAAAGAGCCGTATAAAAAAGAAATCACCGCAAAGGCAACGCCGACATAGCTCCAAATTCGCAGCGGCGCAATGCTAAACGAGGCGATACCATCAATGGCAAAATTCCACAGCCGCCAGTAGTTCCATTTTGTTTCCCCACTGTGACGCGGCTGGCGGTCATATACGACCTCCGCTTGGCGATAGCCCACCCAGGCAAACAGCCCTTTCATAAACCGGGTACGCTCTGGCAGCCGCTTTAGCACCTCGACAACTCGCCGGTCTAACAGCCGAAAGTCTCCAGTATCGCGAGGGATCGGCACCTTGCTCATTTTTTCCATAATCCGGTAAAAGGCATTGGCCGTTGTTTGCTTGAGCCAGGTTTCGCCTTCGCGCGATCGCCGCTTGGCATACACCACGTCATAGCCCTCGCGCCACCTAGCCACCAGCGACTCAATCAGCTCTGGTGGATCTTGCAAATCCGCATCAATTGGCACCACCGCCGCGCCGCTGGCATAGTCAATCCCTGCCGTCAGCGCTACCTCCTTACCAAAATTCCGAGAAAGCGCCACTACCTTGATGCAGGCATTGCGCTGGTGATGTGATCGCAACGCCCTTAACGTGCCATCGGTGCTGCCGTCATCTACGCAGACAATTTCGTAAGACGTACCTAGCTGATTCAACACCGTCTCTAGCCGCTTAAACAAGTAATCGACATTTGACTCCTCGCAGTAGAGCGGCACCACTACAGAAATCTCTACTGGAATTTGACTAGGCGAAGCTGCTTCCATGTATCTTTGTTTACTTCCTGTTGGCTATGGCCGATCGGGCCTACTGCCGATCGCTCTAAGCGGTGTGGCTCATTTTAAGAATGCACTTAACAACCGTGCATCTAACAGAGATACTTGATGAGTTCTATCTCGTCAAATAAAATCGGCTAGGGCCTGCTCAAACACTCACTAAATTTACATATCTGTATAGATCTATTGCACTTAGCTCACATAGAGACCTTTTGGGCAATCTGCTGATAAGTTTTCAGATAACTTTATTGACGCTTCCGTAATCGCACCACCGTAATCGCACTCTAGAGCCGCGCCATGACCCACCCGCTACTTTCTCCGCCTTCAGGCCCGCTACAGGTATCTGCTGGTGCGCCCAGTCTAAAGTTTTCTTTAGTGATTCCGACCTACAACGAACGGGGCAACGTCGCCAAAATCGTCGAGCAGCTAGCGCGTTTGCTCGACGGCTTCATTCCGGGTGAGTACGAACTAATTTTAGTCGATGACGACAGCCCTGATCGCACCTGGCAGATTGCCCAAGATCTAACTGACACTTACCCTCAGCTTCAGGTCATGCGTCGTCAAACAGAACGGGGCCTGTCCTCGGCAGTGATTCGCGGCTGGCAAGTGGCCCAAGGCGAAATTTTGGGCGTGATTGATGCTGACCTTCAGCATCCCCCTGAGGTGCTGCTAAAGCTGTTACAGGCAACCCTGGACGGGGCTGATTTGGCCGTGGCTAGTCGTCATGTTGAAGGGGGAGGCGTAAGTGACTGGAGCGTCATTCGGCGGTTTTTATCGCGGGGCGCTCAGGTACTGGGCTTACTGATGTGCCCGGCGGTTGTGGGCCGAGTCACTGACCCGATGAGCGGCTACTTTATGGTGCGGCGTACGGCTTTAGCCGGGCCCAAGCTAAACCCGCTGGGCTACAAAATTCTGCTAGAGGTGATTGGACGCGGCACGATTAAAGATATTGCCGAAGTGGGCTACGTTTTTCAGGAGCGCGAGTCGGGTGAAAGCAAAGTCACTTGGAAGCAGTACGTTGACTATCTGGGGCACTTGGCCAGACTGCGATCTGGGGGGCGAATTGCCAAAATTCGGCAGAAATTCCCGACTGGACGGCTTGCTCGCTATAGCCTGGTGGGGCTCAGCGGCGTTTTTGTAGATATGGCAATTTTATATTTGCTAAGTACGACCCTGGGATGGGGACTGACTCGCAGCAAAATCATCGCGGCTGAAGTGGCCATCGTCAGCAACTTTTTATGGCATGACGCCTGGACGTTTGCCGATGTGGCTCAGCAGCAAAAAGGCTGGGGTACGAAGCTTAAGCGCTTGCTAAAGTTCAATGTCATTTGCTTAGGCGGACTGATATTAAACGTGCTGCTACTGAACGTGTTTTATAACATTGTCTTTAGCCAAAGCCTGAAATATACTGCCAATTTGATTGCGATCGCAGTAGTTGCTGTTTTGAATTTCTGGCTCAACTTCAAGCTGAGCTGGCGAGTAACAGCGGTAAGAAGTTCTAAGCTCTAATCGATCGATTTCAATTGTTTCGCCAGACCTCCAGCAGCGCCAGGGCGCGCGCTGCGCCATTTTCATTTTCTTGCTGTTCGTATAGCCTGAGGGACTGTTCAAGGTTTTCTATAGCAGCGCGGTTATGGCCTTGGCCCCACAGCGCCAGACTCAGGTTGTAGCGAACGCCTGGATCTTCTGGAAACGCACGAATGAGCTGACGGTAGGCCAGCACCGCCCGCAGATATTGCTGACGAGCGAGCAGCAGCTCACCCAGCGCCGCTTGGGCGGGCATCAGGCCAGGGTTGGATTCGACAGCCTGTTCAAAATGGTTGAGGGCAGCGGAGCTGTCGCCGCGCTTACGCAAAATTTCGCCGAGATGAAGCTGGGCATCGGCGTCATTAGCATTGAGTCGAACGGCTCGCTGTAAGGCCTCGAAGGCGCGGGACTCGTTGCCTTGCTCTAGCCAAATGCTGGCCAGATTGGCGTAAACGCTGGCACGGCTGTCGTCGAGGGCAAGGGCTCGCTCTAGAGGTTGGATAGCGGCGGCATAGTCGTCTTGAGCCAGATAGAGCATACCAATAGCTTCATAAGCTTGGGCGTTATTAGGAGCGATACGAACCGCCTGCTCGTAGGTTTCGCGAGCTTCGTCATACCGCTCCAGACGCAGCAAGGAACCGCCTAGTCCCAATAGAGCGTCTGCCGCCCTAGTATCAATCTCAAGCAGGTCACGATAGGCGTCTGCGGCCTGCTCGTAGCGCTCGTCCATAAATAAGCTGTGAGCCAGGCCATAGTGAAAGGGTAAGTTGCGCGGGTCGCGATCAAGGGCCTGACGGTAGAATTCGGCGGCGGCCCCAAAGTTGCTTTGCTTGAGCTGTAGATAGGCAATGCCTGAGTAGATCCGAGCGTTGTCTCGATCGACTTGGGTGGCTTGCTGATAGAGGGCGATCGCCCCCGCATAATCGCCTGAATCTACCCGCTTTTTGGCTTCGCCTAGCAGGTCAGAAAGCTGCGCGTTTTGCTCGTCACTGAGGTCATTGCTGCTTTGAGCGAGCAGGACAGTACTCGCCTGAGCAAGCGCTGATTGGGCAGATAGTAACGTCGTGGTGCTTGCTAGCCCTGCGATCGCGAGTAAAGCTGTGACTTTGTGTAGGTAGCCCATAGACTAACCGACCTCCTAAAGAGTAAGAAATACGCGAAGATGAGAAAGCGATAGCTGCAAAAACATTATCCCTGCCGGATTCGATTTATGATTCTATCAACAACTGACCTCATTCAAGGGCAGAATATTCAAAACTACTTGGGCATTGTCACCGCCGAGGTAGTTTACGGTAGCAATGCCCTACGGGATTTCTTCGCGGGTATCCGCGATGTTTTAGGCGGACGTACAGGGGCTTATGAGCGCGTGTTTGAAAAGGGACAGCGGGATGCGCTCAAAGAACTTCAGGCCAGAGCCGAAAAGCTAGGGGCGGATGCTGTGATTGGCATTCACATCAAGACAGACACCATTAATATTGATGAGCATGGAGTGTTAATGCTGATAACAGCTACAGGCACCGCCGTTAATCTGTAGCGCTGTCAATTTAGCGCTGTCAATTTGTAGAGTCTCGCCGAAAAACGACTGAGAAGTTGTTTGCGGGCATAGGAATGACCTGCTCTAGCACCAGGCTGTGTTGCTGGGCGACGGCGGTAACGGCTTCTAGATCTCTAATGCCCCATTCGGGATTGCGATCGCGCAACACCCGATCAAACGCCTCATTACTCGGCGCAGTATGCTCCCCGTCGCGTTTATAAGGCCCATACAAATACAGCACCCCCCCGGTGGGTAAAATCCGCTGAGCCCCAGCCATCAAGTGTCTGCACATCTCCCAAGCAGAAATGTGAATCATATTGATGTTTACGATGGCTGTAATTGGCCCTAATGACTCGTTCTCTGCGAGTTCCTTTTCTACTGGCCAGGGATAATCGCTGACGTTTAAATCTAAAGGTGGCAGGTATAGATTATCAGTCGGTATCGCCGCTGCCCAGCTCTGAATACTGTCTCTCATGACGGCCTGCGGTTCACTTGCGATCCACTGCAAATAGCGCAGACGAGACGCAAAATAAGTAATATGCTCGCCCGTTCCACTAGAAATTTCTAGAACGGTGCCCGCTTTAGGCAATACCTGCTGCAATACCGCCAAAATCGGCTGACGATTGCGCTCAGTAGCCGGTGCATATTGACGAGAGTCGCTCATGGGTAAGCTCGGTAAAAGAGAATTTCATGCCTGAGCAGCCGTCTACAGACCAGGTTGAGCTATGCGCTTGTTCGCACTCAGCCCTAGCGAGCCTATGGCCAGTCAGCGCCGAGGGCACTTCAGGCTTCATAAATAGGGTAGTACGAACCACCGATGGCATCAAAAGAGTCCTAGAGAACCGGGCGGCGAATTCAACAAAGCTTCTGCCGTGCGATAGTAAGTAGCCCAGTAGTAGGTTTCAGGCCGGGTTCGCCATTGCTCTCGGTCGACGCGCAACGACAAGATCGGTACCGTCACGCCCTCACCCTCGACAACGACCGTGACCGATACATTTGTAATTAGTAGATCTTGATCAAAACTGCGTTGTGCCCCCGCACGTGCCGCCATTTCAGCCCGGCGCAGCAGGGTTTCGTAGGTTTCGTTAGACTCTCTAGCTAAAAATAGGTCTAGCCGCGACGTATAAGCCTGGGAAGCCTGAGGCGCAATCAGGGCTTCTGTAATCCAGATGCCCGTACCGCCCAGTAGCGCCGCCAAACTCGCCGATAAAATAGATCCTCGCCACGAGCGAGACCTTCGCCGACGAGTGCTGCCTCGGCCAGCCCCGAAAGGTTGAGCGCTGGCGAACAGTTGATTGTGCCCTGAGCGGCGCACAGGATAGCGAATTAGCCACATGCGATTAAAGCGGAGTAGTTTAGCTGCGGAAGTTACCTAACAAGTTTCCCAGTTTAGAAGATCTCGCTACACTTTTTGAAAAGGCGGCTACACGAAACGCGGTACGTGTGATATTTTCTGGGAGCAGATATAGCTTAGCTGGGACTGCTGCATATCAGGAACCTGCCATAGACAGGTGACCCAACTGGCCACATCGCGCATCGTTAACTGCTTAGTCTCGGAGACACCTATGGCTAACTACTGGGCCATTACCATCGGCATCAACCAATATCGTCATTTGCAGCCGCTGATGCATGCGCAAAATGACGCGCTCTTTACCCACAGATTTTTGACGGAAGAAGCAGATATTCCAGCAGATCACTGTGTTCTGCTGAGCGACCTGACGACTTCTGTGGGCGAGCAAGCGGTCTATCCGGACAAGCCTGCGATCGCAGAATGGATGCAAACCATTATTCAACAGGTCGGGCCTGACGATGTTCTGTGGTTTTTCTTTAGTGGCTATGGCGCGCAACTGAACGGCGCAGACTATTTAATGCCCATTGACGGCGACCCCGAGCAAATTGAAGAAACTGGGATGGCGGCGGCTGACCTGATCGTTTCTCTGGCGCAATTGCCGAGTGAGCGGGTACTGCTAATCTTAGATATCAACCGCTCACAGGGCTCTTTAGCAGGCCAAGAAATTAGTCAGCAGGTAATCGATCTAGCTCAGAAGCATGGGGTGGCTACCCTACTGTCGTGCCAGCCAGAGCAATATTCGCATGAGACGCTGGGAACTCGGCATGGGTTGTTCACGGCTGCGCTGTTAGAAGCCCTCAGGCAGGGAACGACGACGGTAGGTGGCATCAGCGACTACCTGAGTCAGCGCCTGCCAGAAATTTGTGAGCACCACTGGCGACCGATTCAAAACCCGGTTAGCCTACTTTCTGATCAACAAAGGCTGGCGGTGGTGGTGCCCCAGACTCATTCAACGACCGAAGTCGCCGCTGCTCGTTTTGATGAAGCCAATGGCCTCGATAGCGCTGACAGCCGTGAGACTTTGGCTGGCGGCTCAAGCCAGACGACTAGCACCTTGCCTGCCATTGAGCCTGCTACGCGCCCCAAGACAGAGCCTGCGATCGCAGCGTCAAGCAAGGCCCTGGCGATCGCGCCCCCCATTCCCCCATCGCAATCACTCTATCCCACAGAAACAGAATCTGCGGGCAGCGATCGCCCTACGGACTATGCTTCAAATAGCTCTAGTGGCTCTAATGTCGATGGCCCTAACAGCAGTGCGATCGTTCCTTACCAGCCCGTGTCTACGGAGGTCAACGGCGCTAGGTTACGTAACTGGGGGTTACTCGCTCTGGCCATATTAATGGGCGGCGTTTTGCTAAAGCAGCCATTTGTAAAGGCGGCCTGGCAAGATTTGAGCGAGAGAGTGGGCCTGGCAACGGCAGTAGGATCAAATGAGGTGGAAAACGCAGCAGACCCAATAGCGGGTGAAGCGGCAGTTATAGAACCACTCATCGCAGAATCAGGAGAAGTGCCAGAAGAATTAGCAGCGGTGCCAGAATCGGCAGAGGCACCTTTGGCAACACCAGCGACAGAAGCTGAGGAAACAACTGATGATGAGCCTGTCCAACCGGAAGAAAGCGCCGCTGTTGATCGGGCGGCTGAGCAGGCGAAGGCAAAGGCGTTGATTGACGAGGCGAATGCTGCGATCGCCCAAAATCAGTATTCAGAAGCGCTGATTGCCTTACAGCAAGTGCCACAAACTGAGCGAGATACCACCTTTTCTTCGGCCCTGACGCGGGCACGGGCGGGCGCGGCTGCGGCTCAGCAGGCCAATGCCTCCGTGCTCACAGAAGCGCAAACGTTTATTCAACCAGCCCAGGCTTCTCAGTTTACTCAGGCGATCGCAAAAGCTAGACCCATACGGCCCGGCCAGCCGTCCTATGAAGAAGCGCAAGAATCCATCCGCACTTGGAGCCGAACTATTTTAGACATTGCCGAAGGCCGGGCTACCAGCGGCAACCTAGACGAGGCGATCGCCGCCGCTAGAGTAATGCCCCGTGACAACGATGAGTTTTATCAAAAAGCGCAGAAGAGAATAGAATTTTGGCAGCAGCGACAGGCTAGCCGTGACATCATTCAAGTGGCGCAAACCATTCCTAAATCTGGCCAGGCCAGTACCTATCAACAGGGCATTGTAAAACTGCGAGAAGTGCCGATTGAGCATCCCGAGTACGATCGCGCCCAGCGTTTGGCAGATGAATGGAGCCAGCGGATCTTTAGCATTGCTCAGGCCCGCGCGGCTCAGGGCCGACAAAGCGCCGCAATTCAGGCAGCCATCTTAGTACCCGCTGGCACTACGGCGTACGAGCCTACTCAGCAGGCAATTCGACGATGGCAGGCGGAGGAGTTAAGTGAATAGCCGTGAGTCAATTTGAAGCGTAGATTGAGCTAATCGGTCTGTATACCTGCCCGCACGCTCGTGAGCTGATCGACCGCTTTTTGAAGCTTGGTTTCGATGGCTTGCTTGCGAAGGGTGAGCTGTTTGAACTTTTGGTGACGGGCGATGGCCCGGCTGACAGCCGCCATTTGCGCCGCCGGGCAGGGCTGCGATCGCACCTTTCCATTAGCGTCCAGACGGCACAGCCGATAGTCAGGCTGGGGACTGTCTGCAACTTCGGCGATCAGTCCGATTTGAGCTTGAATGGGCTGATCTAGCGCCGCTGTGTCTGCTAACGCTTCGATGTAACGCATAAGCGCGTCGGTGTCACCATGGCGCAATACCGTCGCACTCTCGGCTGACGCCGCGCCCTGGTCGGGTGAGGGCAAAGAAGATTCTAGCCAACCCTCGACCATCGGCCCTTGGGCAGACAGCGTATGCAGGGCCTGTACGACCTGACGGAGGTGAGCTTGCCAGGCGACGATCGCGGTGTGAATATCGTTGAGCAAGTTGAGCGCGATCGCTGAATTTACCTCATGTCGCTGACTAATCGCAGCTTCAGACCCTATCGGTGGTAGCGCCACCCCGCCTGGCCTGGAAAGTAGGGCATCAATGCCGACGACCTCAAACGGCTCTGAGTGCGGAAAGGGTTTGGCAGACATTTTAGAAGACGCCCTAAGCGATTTCTCCTTAAGCGACTGCTCCTTCGATTGCTCCTTCAATTGCTCGGATGGCTGTGTGGTTGGCCCAGCCGAGGAATGAACCGTATTAGAAGATAAAAAATCCATGATCTTTTAGAGTGGCTAAGCCAAACGGCTCAGAACGGTAGCCGTAGCAATAAGTATGTTCTCATAACGGCGCAAGCTATGGGAGAACCAGCGGTAGATGCACAGAAACTAAATTCCAAGCTATGTTTAAACCACTCAGGGTTATTTTGCTTGATTTGATAAGATCGCACTGTAGTGACCGTTACGCCCCATTCATAAAATCGTTTAGCGAAATCGTTTAACTTAAGATTGTTTAGCTAGTTGCTTAGCAATTGCCTACAAACAGTTTACAGATAGTTATTCCAGATAGCTAAATAGCGCGTAATCCTCTCTGCAAAACAGTCCGCATACACAATTGGTTTCGCTCGTCATGGCTACTCCTGCCTTCCTGAGATATCTTCCTGCTCGCCTCAAGCCCTTGCGATCGCCAGCAGTATGGGCACCTCTGACGGTATTTGCCTTACTGGGCATTTTTTTATTGGAGTACTCTAAAAATCCTGATTGGTTTGACGGCAAAAAGATTACGGAGCAAGATCCAGATTCTGAGCTAACCGCAGAAGAGCGAGCCAAACTCTCCGAAATAGATACGCTAGACGTCTTGCTAGGGGGTACTCGGGTGTCTGAAGATTCCCCTGAAGCAACCAGCTTAATTGATCCCGATGATCCCCAGTCAGAATTAGAGTCTGAATCTGACCCTGCCGCTGGGATAGAAGAGGCTGCCACGTCAGCAGCCAGCCGTCAGCTCTCAGGGCGTGACGATCCTTTTGGGGCCTACGCCGAAGAATATAAGTTCGGCGGCAGTTCACAGACAAATTCCGCGCCAGCCATATCCTCCAGAAATTCTTCGGGACAGAACGCGGCGGGACGGGTTGATGTGGGCAGTTTTAACTTTGGCGATGGGCTCGTTAATTCGGCAGCGCCCGCCACAAACAGTGCGCTATCTGAAGCGTTGAGCCGACAGCAGACAGCTCGTGATGCGGCGGCGGGTGGAGGTTCGTCCTCCGCAGCGTCCAGTACTCAACCCTCGCCTGAGGCCGCACGGGCTGGCGAAGCTGGTGTGCGGCCTGCTCAGGTGCCTGGCAATATTTCTGCACCCTATATTCCGACCACACCCGACATGTCGCCACCGGTCGGCACGACGGGCTATCAGACACCTGCGACCTCTTCTTTGCCAGTATTCAATACCCCAGCCCAGCAGCCTACGCGCAATCCCTACTCTGCGCCTACGTTAGCAACCCCTAGCACCCAGCCTGCTCAGCTTCCTAATATACCGGCGCAGTCAGAGACGCTTTACACGGCACCGACCTTCACGCAACCCGAGCAAAATCGCAGGGTTAGATGATGTGCTTGGGTTTCCGCTTTTCTGGAAAGTTCTAGAAAATCTTTACGTTAAGCGCGATCGCCCAGCGGGCAATACCCACTGTTGGTGATCCTGTCAATCGTTACCAAAACATCACTAAAGCGGGGACGAGATCACTATATTGTGTTAGGTAGTACTGAATAAATGTAGGGAGCACCGAGCGTTTTTAATAGCCGCCTTTAATGGTCGCTTTCAGTTCCTGATTTCAATTCCTTTGGCCGATCGCAACCGCAGCATGCAAAAGATCCTTATTGTCGATGACGATAGTACCCTTAGAGCGGCCCTCACTCGCTATTTAAAAGATCGTGGATTTGCAGTGCGCAGTGCCGCTTCGGGCGTTGAGGGGTTTGATAGCTTTTTACGCGAGCCCCCCGATCTGATTGTCTCTGATGTGGTGATGCCAGAAATGGATGGCTATGAGCTTTGTGGCAAGGTTAGAGAAACCGATATTGGGCAGATCGTACCGTTTATTTTTTTGTCGGGACGCTGCGATTTGGAAGACCGTATTCAAGGGCACAGCATCGGTGCAGACGATTATTTGGTAAAGCCTTTTCACCCCAGAGAGCTAATTGCCAAAATTGAGGCGCAGCTCGCTCGGGCAAGTCGAATTCGTTCGGAAATTGAAAAAGCGCTTTTGCAGCCTGGCAGCGCTCAGATTGCCAGTCATCCCCGGACGCCGCTGCCGCTGACGCCAGCCGAGGAAAAGGTTTTCTGGGAAGTAATTCAAGGCTTTACAAATAAGAAAATAGGCGATCGCTTATTTATCAGCCCGCGAACGGTTCAAACCCACCTTAGCAATATTCTTAGCAAACTTTCCTTAGAAAACCGCTCACAGCTTATTCGCTATGCCTTTGAGAACGGCCATAACCCACCTTTAGCCATTTCTCAAAGCCCTGAGGTGGGTGCAAAACGAGCGCGTCATAAAACGACTAAATCGTAAGCGAGCATTACGGTATTCCATTAATATTAGACAGTGATTGCTGTTCAATTGCTCACCCACACCGTTAGAAACACCTCACCAAAGATGGTAAAGGATGTTGCGTGGCCTTCGTTGTATAGCCTCCGCTATGTGGCTTGCTTGGCGCTACGGCATCTGGTTCCTTGTCTATCATAAAGTATGTCTTCAAACGCTATCGACTCTGCTAACCCTGCTGCTAGCTCATCCGAGACCTCGCGTCAGGCCCAGCCTGATCGGATTGAGCTGAAGGGAACCGACAAGTTAGAGATGCTGACCACGGCCCTTGAAGCCAACAGCATTAAGAAGCAGCTTCAAGCTGTTCGCGATCTGTCGGCTTTAGGGCGGGCGGGCGAGCCTGCTCTGGCTGATTTTGTGCGGCGGCGCATGGATCCTAAAAATCCTGCTTATCCGACGGCAGCGCATGGTAGCGCTTATCAAAGCCTTTACAATCAGGGAACGTCGGCGGCAGCAAAAGCCGTGATTCAAGCGTTGCCGCATGGCCTGGTCTGCCCCCGCTCAGCCAAAGGAATAGACTATGGCGAGCTACAGAAGTTGTTGGTACGACGAGAGTATCAGCGGGCTGACAAGCTGACTAATCAGAAGCTGTGTGAGCTGGCAGGAGAGAGTGCGATCGCCCGAAAGTGGATCTACTTCACAGAAGTCGAAAACTTCCCCGTCATTGATCTAACGGCAATGGATGTAATGTGGGGACTGTACTCTGACAATAAGTTTGGCTGGAGCAAGCAGCACGCCCTGTGGACGCGCTTGAGTCAAAACTGGGAGCGCCTGTGGCCACAGCTAAACTGGAAAACCGGCAATAGTTGGACGCGCTACCCCAACGAATTCACCTGGGACTTATCTGCGCCGGAAGGCCATTTACCACTTTCTAACCAGCTCAGAGGCGTTAGGACGATGAGTTCACTCCTGAGCCACCCTGCATGGGGTCAACCAGGCCAGGGGAGTTAAATCCGTTATGAGAAAAGCTTTCGGGTCGTTGACGCCGGGCTCTGGGAGCGGCTGAACGAGTGCGTAGCTCTTTTCTCACCCAGCTTGGGTCAACCAGGGTTTGGGCGGCCCCCAAAAGCTGGCGAGGATGATCGATTAAAAACGCTGGCTGCTGTGCGGCCAAGGCTTCTCGGCTGCTAAAGCCCCAGCTAACGGCAGCAACCAAAATACCGATTTGCTTTGAGGCGTCGATATCTCTGGTTTCGTCGCCAACATAGATCACTTGAGAAAAATCTAGCCCTCCTTTTTGGACAATTCGCTTTAGAACTCTAGCTTTGCTGAGCAGTCCTACGCCCCCTTGAATAGATTCAAACAAATCGCTAATATCGTGACGCGCTAAGAATTTTTCGATATTGCGGCAAGAGTTAGAACTCATGATCATTAGCCGATGATTGGCGGCTGCTAAGTCTTTTAGCGTGTCAATTAAGTCGGGGGCTACAGCTACAGTTTCTAGCGCGGTGGTCATTTCTCTGCGGACGCGGCGCAGCAAAAAAGGCAGCCGAAAGAGCGGAATCTCGGCCTGCCTTAGCATTTCTTGGGTGCTTAAAGACTGATAGTATTTCAGCTTTTCGGGGGTGGTCGGCGGATAGCCGTACTCGGGGGCAATGCGATTTGTGATTTGCACAATTGCCTCAAGGGTATCGGCGATTGTGCCGTCAAAATCAAAAATAAGAACTGCCACGTATCCGCTGTCGGGTAAGGGTTGAAGGAATGATGCACAAAGCCATTAACCCTTCTATCATACGGCAAAGTCGCTGCTCGTATTTTCGCCTTTTAACCATGCATTTTACTGTATATTTTAGCGCTCTGGCCCGTTAGTGAACCTGGGGACTGGCCTATGGGCTATTTCCATCGCCCCGAGCGTAAAATGCTGACGATTAGCCATAGTCCTAAAAAGGAAGCCGCTGCAAATAACAACGAGCTAAGCCACTGCAACTGCGCTGTCTGTTGACTGGTTGAAATAATTGCCGCACCGATGATGAGCGCGGCAACGACTGTGCTAAAGGCCCGGCGGTTAGCGGCGCGTTCGATGCTGCGCTGAACGGAATCGATCCCTTGAATACGGAGATTCCACTGTAAGGTTTCGTCGCTGAGGCGATCGAGCAAGAAGCCGAGCTGCCGGGGCGCGGAGACGGAGAGATTGCGAAATTCTAGGCCGGTGCGCAGGAGGAGCTGGGTGGGATCGTCGCCGACGAGCTGCTGCCGGAAGAGATCTACCATCAGCGGCTTGATTTCGGCCATCAGGTTGACGGCAGGATTAAATTGGCGAGCGGCACCTTCTAAATTGGCGATCGATTTGGTGAATAGCCCAATATTGGCTGGCCAGCGTAGGTGATTGCGGGTGCCAGTTTCAATGACGGCGCTGAAGGCTTCGGCGGTGTTGAATTTTTCGAGGGTGATGCCGTAGTAGCGGCCTAGTAACCGGCTGTAGTCACTTTCGAGGCGGACTAAATTGACGGGTTTGAGCGGCTCGGTGAGCTGAAGGGTGAGCTGAGCGCAGCGCTGGGCGTCAGAGCTGACGATGGCCAATACTAGCTCGGTGAGGGTGGCCCTGGTTTGGGGGTCGAGGCGGCCCATCATGCCGCAGTCAAGTATGGCAATGCGACCGTCTTGTAGGTAGAACAGGTTGCCTGGATGCGGGTCGGCGTGAAAGAAGCCAGTGATGAAGTATTGGGAGAGAAAAGCGCGAAATAACAGAGAAGTCAGCTCGCTGCGTTCGTCTTTTTGAGGATTGATGCCGACAGATTCCAGGCCGAACCCATCGAGAATACTTTTGGATTTATCTTTGGCGGTTTTGATCGGCGGGAGTTTTGCCTGAAGTAGCGGCTGGCCGACGAGCCATTCCATCACTAAGATTTTGGAGTTGGTGAGGGGCCATAGAATTTGCGGAACGGTGAGGCGCTCGGAATCGACCCATTTGCTGTCGATCAGGTTCTGGCGCAGTTCTTCGGTGTAGCGGGCTTCGGTGGTGAAGTCGAGTTCGGCGGTGAGGGCTGATTTAAATTCTTCGGCAAGTTCGGTGATGTTGTAGCGCTGACCGAACTGGGTGGTGGAGACGAGTCTGGCAATGTCTTTGATCAGAGCCATGTCGCGGTCTACTTGCTTGTCGATGCCGGGGCGCTGCACTTTGACGGCAACGGCCTGACCGTTTTGCAGGACGGCGCGGTGGGTTTGGCCGATGGATCCGGCGGCGATCGCCACATAGTCAATCTCAGCAAAAACCTCTTCGGGGGGCCTTTGCATATGCTGATACACATAGCTTTTAATTTGCTCGGCAGGCACCGCTGGCACGGTAGACTGCAACCGGCTGAGTTCCTCAATATAGGAGGCTGAGAGTAAATCTGGACGGGTGCTCAGGAGCTGGCCTAGCTTGACGTAAACTGGCCCTAGCTCTGTCAAGATGTTTCGCAGCACTGCGGGGGGCGGCAAGTTTGGCTCGTCGGGCGCACTACCGGTGAGGAGCTGCCGCATGTAATCCCAGCCATTTTTCAAGAAGACTTCAACAATCTCCCGCTGCCGTGAGATTAGATTTGGCGTCAGCATTGACGGAATTGGGGAGCGGGGCATAGCGCTTCACGCAAGTATGAATGTCATTGGGATCCTAGCAAGTTTGCTGAGACAATTTTGCAAGCCCTAAGACTGAATAGACTGGATTGAATAGAGTGTAAGGTTACAAAGGCAACAGATTGAAAAAGACCCGCCAGTCAGGATGTTAAGGCGGAAGTAGGCAGTAACGGAGTGATTGGCATGTCGGCAGCAATACAGACGCACAATAGTTTGAAGAATAGTGGTTTGAAGAATGGGTCAAAGAATGATCCAAAGACAGATCTTGCTTTGACTGTCTATCCAAAGGGATGTACTTTTTCAGTGACAGATTGGGATGCGATCGCCCCTTTTTGGTACCCAATTGCCTTTAGCCAAGACGTACAAAATACGCCAATAGCAGCCACGCTGCTAGACCAGCGCCTAGTGATTTGGCGCACCACAGCCGGGATTTCTGTTGCTAACGACATTTGTCTGCATAGGGGCGTGCCGCTGAGCATGGGCCATACCGAAAAAGACCAAATTATTTGCAAATATCACGGCTTTCATTACGATGCGGCTGGCCAATGTACGCGCATTCCGGCGAATCCTGACGCTCATATTCCTGCAAAGCTTTGCTTGAAAACCTACCCGGTAAAGGAAGCCTACGGACTGGTATGGACAACGCTGACGGGCCACGAAACCGACGAAAATGCTCTGCCATATTATCCAGAGTGGAGCGATCCGGACTATCAGCCAATTTTGCCAGATGCGGTGGATGTAGCGGCGGCGGCGGGTCGGCAAATGGAAGGCTTTTTGGATGTAGCACATTTTGCCTGGGTTCATGCAGACTCTTTTGGCGATAGAGACAACCCGGTTGTGCCTACCTATACGGTGAAGCCCACGCCACGGGGCCTGCAAGCGCAATATCTCAGCGGGGTTAGCAACTTTCCTAAAGCGCTGCAACACCGTGCGCCGTCAGACTTTCAATGGCTGCGCGTTTTTAACGTATTTCTACCTTTTTGCGCTTTGCTAAGAGTGCATTTTCCCAAAAAAGGGCGGCTGTGTATTCTCAATGCAGCCTCACCGATTTCTGCGCGCAAAACCCGCGTTTTCAATGCTATCTGTCGCAATTTTGATCGAGATCAGCCGCTGGAGCCTGTGTATGATTTTAATTACCAAATTTTCAATGAAGATAAAGAGATTGTGGAAGCGCAGTATCCTGAAGATTTACCTTTAGACCTGCGGGCGGAGGTTCACATTGAAGCAGATAAGACGTCGATTGCTTACCGTAAAGGGTTGGCCGAGCTAGGTTTGAGTAAACTTTATACGGCCTGAGTGCGGGTTGAAATGATGTTGCAAATATCCCCCAAATCGCCTGAAAAAGTGCAGGTAAAAGAGGTTGGCGTTGAGGTGGCTGATCGTCAGGCGCAGATGATCACGTTTACTGATGTACAGTCTCAGCCATTAAGCTGGGAGCGGGTGGCTCAAGGCTTGGTGAGTGAGGGTGATTTCCGCCAGCTATGGAACCAGGCTTGGGCAGATCTGCCGTTTGATTTTGAATGGAAGCCGGTGCCGATTCATCCCTACACGGCGAAGACACATCCGTTTTTTGCGATCGCCTTTCCGGCTCAATTTAGACCCGCCGATCCACATGATTTTCAACCCTACTTGCAAAAGCTAGGGCCAGCAGAGATGACCGCAACTTTTGAGAACTTTTCGGGAGATGCGCAGCTATTGATTCCCAAAAACACCGGAGACTATGGGCATATTGCAGCTTTTTGTCGGACGGCGGAGACGGCGCTACAGCAGACGCTTTGGCGACAGGTGGGGGAGCTGTGTTTAGAGGCGATCGCGCAGCAAACCCCCGTATGGTGCAATACTCACGGGCATGGCGTCCCCTGGCTGCACATCCGCTTCGACCGCCGGTTAAAGTATTCAGTTTTTCCGCCTCGCGGCAACATTACCGCGAACAGTCAGGCGATTTGGTACAACCGAATTTACAGCCAAGTTTAGTTCTATCCATCATTCTACAACGCCATATGAGTACGCTGTTGGTCAAAAATATTCACACGCTCGTCACGATGGATGACGAGCAAAGAGAAATTTGCGGCGGTGCGCTTTTGGTGCGAGATCATGTGATTGAACAGGTGGGGACGACGGCAGCGCTGCCGGATGAGGCGGATGAGGTTTTGGATTTATGCGATCGCCATGTTGTTCTTCCTGGCCTGGTCAACACCCACCATCACTTCTTTCAAACCCTCACCCGCGCCGTGCCTGCCGCCCAAAACTGCGATCTCTTTGGCTGGCTGCAAACCCTTTACCCCATTTGGTCAAACCTCACCAACAAAGGCATCTACGCCAGCACTCAAATGGCCGCCGCCGAACTTATGCTTTCTGGCTGCACCACCGCCAGCGACCACCTTTACCTGTTCCCCAACGACTGCACCCTAGATGAAGAGATTCGCGCTGCCAAAGATATTGGCCTGCGGTTTCATGCCAGCCGAGGCAGCATGAGCGTTGGCGAAAGTCAGGGCGGACTGCCGCCAGATACGCTAGTCGAAAAAGAAGAAGCGATCTTGAAAGACTCACAGCGGCTGATCGAGCAGTATCACGACAACAGCCGTCACGCCATGACCCGAATGGTGCTCGCGCCTTGCTCTCCTTTCTCAGTGACTCAAGATTTGATGAGAGAATCCGCCGCGATGGCCCGCGCCCATCCAGGGGTGCGCCTGCATACCCACCTCGCCGAAAACAAAAGCGATGTGGACTACAGCCTAGAGAACTTTGGGATGCGCCCTGGCGACTATGCTGAATCTGTCGGCTGGCTGGGCGAAGATGTGTGGCACGCCCATTGCGTGCAGCTTAGCGACAATGCCATTGATAAATTTGCCCATACCGGCACGGGCGTTGCCCATTGCCCCTGTAGTAACATGCGCCTTGCTAGCGGCATTGCCCCCTTGCGAAAAATGCTCAACAAAGGCGTTCCGGTGGGAATTGGGGTAGATGGCGCGGCTTCTAATGATGCTTCTAATTTGTTGCAAGAAGCGCGAACTGCTTTTTTGCTGGCTCGCGTGAGAGATGAAAATGCGGCAGCGATCACTGCTCGCGAGACCTTGCAGGTGGCGACTCGTGGCGGGGCTAGAGTGCTAGGAAGAGATGACATTGGCTATTTAGCGCCTGGCATGTCGGCAGATTTTATTGCCTTTGATATAGACATGCCTGCTTTGGTGGGGAGCCATCACGATGTGGTTGCGGCGCTGATATTCTGTCAGCCGCCTGCGGTGGACTACAGCTTTATTAACGGTAAAAAGGTGATCGATCAGGGGCGATTGTTGACGGTAAATTTAGAACAGTTAGTCAAGACTTGCAATCAGCTAGCCATGGAAATGACAAGCTAGCAACAGTCCCAGTTGGATAAAACGCAGAATGTTTCTGACTTAATTCTCTTCATATGCGTGATGCTCGTGCCAGTGACGGGCAATCTCTGCGCGGCGGCAGATCCAGACATGCTCATGAGTTTGCACGTAGTCTAAGAACTTTGCCAGGGCGGCGGCTCTGCCGGGTCTGCCAGAAAGCCGACAGTGCAGACCCACGCTCATCATTTTGGGGGCATACTCGCCTTCTGCGTACAGTACGTCAAAGGCGTCGCGTAGGTAGGTGAAAAACTGGTCGCCGCAGTTGAAGCCCTGGGCGGTGGCAAAGCGCATGTCATTGTTGTCGAGGGTGTAGGGAATGACCAGGTGCGGCCTGCCGTAGTCGTGGTTCCAGTAGGGTAGGTCGTCGGCGTAGCTGTCGGCGTCGTACAAAAAGCCGCCTGCTTCGACGATGAGGCGGCGGGTGTTGGGGCTGACGCGGCCCTGGTAGATGCCTAAGGGACGGCTGCCGATGATTTGGGTGTGGATTTCGATGGCTTTTTGAATATGCGATCGCTCCACCGCTTCGCCCACATATTGATAATTAATCCACCGATAGCCATGGCTAGCCACTTCCCAGCCCGCTTCGACCATCGCCTTACCGGCATCCGGGTTTCGCGCTAGCGCCATCGCTACGGCATACACAGTCAACGGTAAATTTCTTTCTGTAAATAGACGATGCAGCCGCCAAAACCCAGCTCTGCTGCCGTATTCGTACATCGATTCCATATTGAGATGGCGCACACCTAGCAAAGGCTCAGCCCCGATAATCTCAGACAAAAAGGACTCTGAAGCTGCATCGCCGTGCAAAATACAGTTTTCGCCCCCTTCCTCGTAGTTGATTACAAACTGAAGCGCTAAACGGGCCTGGTTTGGCCACTGCGGATGAGGCGGGTGCTGCCCATAGCCAATCAAATCACGAGGATAGTCTGAAGTCATTGAGCCATTCATCCAAATTTTGAGTACAGTTCAAAAGAGCATATTATCTAACATTGCCGCACGCTTTTCGGGCTACAGCCAATGACTTTGCCCCAGATGATTGATCGAGATCCTGGCAGCACCTACATTATCAAGACTGCAACCCGCGATGAACTAGCGCTGGCCGTTGAGTGGGCTGCGGCTGAAGGCTGGAATCCGGGGTTACAAGATGCCGAGTGCTTTTATAATGCGGATCCAAATGGCTTTTTCATCGGTTTGCTAGCGGGTGAACCTGTTGCTAGCATTTCAGCAGTTAAGTACAACGAAGCTTTTGGCTTTCTGGGACTTTACATTGTCAGGCCAGAATTTAGAGGGCATGGGTATGGTTTGCAGATATGGCAGGCTGGCGTGAACTACTTAGAGGGTTGCAATATTGGGCTAGACGGTGTGGTAGAACAACAGAATAATTATGTGGAATCTGGCTTTGAGCTGGCTCATCGTAATATCAGATATGAAGGAATAGGTGGCGGAACTGTCGGCAATGAAGATAACCTTGTGCCTTTGTCTTCACTGCCACTAAGCACCGTTATTAAGTACGATAAGGAGATTTTTTTGGCAGAGCGCTCTGCTTTTTTGGCAGGCTGGTTGGGGCCACAACATACGGCGATTGGGGCAATGCACGATCAGAAATTAGCCGGTTATGGGGTGCTCCGCCCTTGTCAGCAGGGCTATAAAATGGGCCCTTTGTTTGCAGATTCTGCTGAGATTGCCGAAGCTATATTTTTAGCGCTAAAGGCTCGGGTGGAACCTGACAGTTTCTTTTATTTGGATGTGCCTGAGGTGAATTTGGCGGCGGTTGCTTTGGCGAGTAAGGAGCAGATGACTCGCGTGTTTGAAACTGCCAGAATGTATACCCAAAGTGCGCCTGAGCTACCGCTGAAGCGCATATTTGGCATTACCACGTTCGAGCTGGGCTAGGGCAGTTGAAATTGTGCGATCTATTTTTGACGCGATCGCTGTCAGCGGCGCTAGCAAACAACAGGCAGGTAGCAAAAGCGATCACATACGTAGTCCTAAATTTCAGTCAATCACTGAACAGTTTTATAGATTGTTATTTTGCATAATTTTGAGAATTCGCAATTGAGGAGAGTTCTTTTAGATGCCTAATTCTCGCCGTCCGCTCGGGTCTACATCAAGGCGCAGGTTTTTGAAGTTAGTCGGTAGAGCGGGCGGGACGGCTGCCGTATTAACGACGATGAAGGAAATGGGGCTGCTAGCACCTGCGGGCGCTGCTCCCAAACCGACTTTGCAGGCGCAGTCAGGAAACGGTACGCGGGTGGCCATTTTAGGCGCGGGGCTGGCGGGAATGACGGCGGCTTATGAGCTGACGAAGGCGGGCTATGACTGTCGGATTTTGGAAGCACGCGATCGCGCTGGTGGCCGCTGCCAAACAATTCGCGGCGGCGACATCGTCAAAGAGCTTGGCAGCGAGCAGACTTGTTCATTCGCTGAGGGGCTTTATTTCAACCCTGGCCCCGCTCGCATCCCCTACCATCACACGGCGGTTTTGGGCTATTGCAAAGAATTTGGCGTGCCGCTAGAAGTGCGCGTTAACGAGAATAGAGCAGCCTATTTTCAAGATGATAAAGCCTTTGACGGACAGCCTATTCTCAACCGCCGGGTCGTGAACGACAGCCGGGGATATATTGCTGAACTGTTGGCCAAGGCTATTAGTCAGAAATCTCTCGATCAGGCAGTCTCGGCGCTAGATCAAGAACGTTTGATGGCCTTTGTAAAAAGCTTTGGCAGTTTGGGTGATGACTACCTTTATACCGGTGGATCGCGTGCGGGTTATGTTTCTGGGCCAGCAGCGGGTGAGACCACAGGCGATCGCTTCGAGCCGCTAGGACTGGGTGAATTGCTTAGCTCCAGTTTTTGGGACTATAAACTGCATTTTGGCGAGGGCTACACTCAGGCCGCGACCATGTTGCAGCCAGTGGGTGGCATGGATCAAATTGCCAAAGCGTTTGAAGCTAAAGTTGGAGATTTAATTGAATATGGCGCTGAGGTGAGTGAGATTCGTAAGACGGCTGAGGGCGTACGGCTGGTGTATACCAGTTCAAAGTCAGGTAGAGAAAAGGCTTTGGACGCTGACTATACGATTTGTACATTTCCGCTGCCCGTGTTGGCCGAGGTAGATGCCGACTTTTCTCCAGAAATGCAGGCCGCTATTGCCGCAAGTAAAGGAATCTATGCCAACGCTGTCAAGGTTGCGTTTCAGGCAGATCGGCGCTTTTGGGAAGATGACTACAGCATATATGGCGGCATTTCTTGGACAGAGCGAGATATTACTCAAATTTGGTATCCCTCGACGGGTTTTCACAGCGACAAGGGCATTTTGGTCGGTGCTTACATTTGGGACAATCCAATTGGTAATGTGTGGGGTACGCTGTCTCCTGAAGAGCGGCTGGCTAAAGCAATTAAAGATGGAACGGCAATTCATCCCAATTATGCTCAAGAGGTTTCGGCAGCAGGCGGTATTACAATCGCCTGGGAGAATGTTCCTTACAGTCGCGGCGGCTGGGCAGAATGGGAAGATGAGCAGCGAGAAAGCGCCTACAAAGTGTTGTTGCAACCCGACGGCCCCATCTTTTTGGCAGGTGAGCATTTAAGCTACTTAACGGGGTGGCAGGAGGGCTCTGTTCGATCGGCGCTGTTGGCCGTTGAGGGAATTGCCAGCCGAAAGCGAGAGATTGAAAGTTGAGCTTACTGAGCAATAAACCAGTTGATCAGCTTGCGAGCGATGCTGAGTTCGCCGGGGACGGGGGGTAGGTTATCTTTTGTGAACCAGTCGGCGGCTTCGATTTCGGTGGGCTCGGGCGTAATCGTGCCACTGGCGTACTCGGCAATAAAGCCCACCATCAAGGAGTTGGGAAAAGGCCAGGGCTGTGAGCCAAAATAGCGGATATTTTTAATTTCAAGGCCGACTTCTTCGCGCACTTCGCGGGCGACCGTTTCTTCGAGTGATTCGCCGGGTTCAACAAAGCCTGCCAGAATGCTGTACATGCCGCCTTTAAAGCGAGGCGCACGGGCCAGCAGCAGCTTTTCACCTTTGTAAACAAGCATGATGACGGCAGGTGAAAGACGCGGGTACTGGCGCAAATGGCAGTTGGGACAGCGTTTGGCGCGCTCAGTAGGCAGTTGAGTCGTCGGGGTGGCGCAGTGACCGCAGTATTGGTGAGTGCGATCCCATTCGATCAGTTGGATAGCGCGGGCTGCGATCGCAAACAAATCCTCACTCAGCAACCCATACAGCGCCCTCAAACTTTGCAGTGTAAGAGGCGCGAACGGTTCAAACCCTCGGGAAAGTTCGGCAGCGATACAAGGCTGATGGTTCAAGTAGCCCAAAAACTGCATTCTCACTGGCGTAATACAGAGATTGACACCACTAATGTCGAGGCTAACGATAGACTTTCCCCATCGAAAATTTGCTTGAGGAATAGAGACTATGCCATTGCCTGAGGGGAGGGTGAGTAGGTGGGTGCGATCGCAGAAAAACCACCAGGTCAGAACATCTTCCCCTAGCTTAGAGCTAGGTTGAGTCGCTGGTAAAAAGTGGTCAGGAATAGCGAAGGGTTGAGGAAAACGCAACGGTTTAAAGCAGTAAGGGTTCGCCTAATAGTGTAAGCGCAAAGCCAACTGCAAAGGCAAAAGTACACCAATGGGTACTGCGCCTAACGGCTCGACTAGATAAATTAGAGCTATCGAACAAAACAACACTTTTTTGTTGTTTGCAAAGTGCAGCTAAGCGCAATCAAATTAGTGCAACCGAATTAGTGCAACCAAACTATCTCTTGAAAGGGAGAAAAACCATGCCGAATAACGAACCTGGAAAACTAGTCCTGAATATATTTGATCAGCTAGTTTCTCGAATTAAATCAACCCGGCCCGTGCAAACAGACGGAAAATCTCTCACAACTGGCTTTGTCTATTCTCAGCTTGTTCTGGGCCGAATGGTCGATCCCAGAGACTACCTCGATCCCTGGTCGCCCATTGGCGGCGCAACCCTGCAAGACACCCTAGTAGATGGAGACTTGCGAGCCAAGCCTGACGCTACTGAGGAAACCGCAGAAGGCGATATCCCAGCGATCAACCCCAAATATCAGCGTGCCCTGTCCGCCGCCTATCGCACCTCTCAGCTTGCAGACAGCATGATTATGGTGACCAAAGACGACACCTACCTGTCATATCCGGCTGAGCGGAAAGTGAGCTTTGCCTACGAAGGTATTGTCAACGGTATGCAGCCGCTACCCGCGCCCGACGTTTCCGCTGAAATTAAGCAACAGATTAAAGATGCTCAAAAGGTGCTGTACGAGCTAGAAGAAGATGACGACGGTAACTTTGTCACAGATGAAGAAGGCTACTATGTTTTAACCGGCTATGAAAGCCGTTTATACGCTTCCTACCTAGACAACGCTGCCGACTATGCCGATGCCAAGCACGAATATTCAAAGGCCCAGCAAGAGGCACTCGCCGATCCTCGTAAGGCGCAAAGCTGGCCCATGGACGCACTATACTACCAGCGCAAAGTAGATGACGCCTGGGATCGGCTAAAGACGATGGGCGCAGAGCGGATTGAAAAAGCCCTCGATACCATCAAATCGGTTGGCGTCAGCCTGCAAGCTAGGATGATTGCCAAAGCCCGTCAGGTCTATGACGCTTGGAACCTGGGTCTAGCTGGTGTGCCGACAGCCGTGCCTTATTCCTACATTGAACCTTCAGGTTGGTGCGATCCTAACCACAGACTGCAAGGATGGCAGACACTCACAGTCTCTTCTAAAGATGTCAAAAACTATTCTGCTAGCAGCAGCGCGACTAATTTTGAGAAGCATTGGGAAAGTCATGCTTCCTCAAAAGAAGGCAAAGGAAAAGTTAGCTTTGGTTTTGGTTTCTTTAACCGGGTAAAAGCAGGCGCTGGCGGCGGCAGTAGCACTGCTAGCAGTGCTTACGAACTCTCTTCTTCTTCGGAATCTGGATATGAATTCAAAAACGATGCTGAAGGACTAGAAATTGAGATTGAATATGGCCTGTGTACCATTCACCGTCCATGGCTAATTGGCGATTTGTTCTACATGCGCAACTGGTATCTGGTCAACAATCCTCAAAATGCCATCAGCGATGGTTCTATCGACAACCAGGTTAAGAGCGAAGAACCGCTACTGCCGATGATTCCCAGACAGTTCCTGGCAATTCGCAATGTGAAAATCACCGCTAAAGATTGGCACAGTGATGGTAAAACTTTCAAGGAAATGCATGAAAGTTCACGGGGCAAGCGGGATCGGAGCAGTAAGTTTGTGAGCGGTAGCGCTGGCTTCTCCATTGGCTTCCTCTCGGTAGGCGGCGGCGGTGCTAGCAGCAGCAGCGATTCTGAAACTGACCAAAGCGGTGGCACCAGCAATGATAGCCGCCGAGAGTTTGGCTGGCGCTTCCATAACGAAACGCTAGAAATCAAAGGCACTCAAATTGTTGCCTGGCTCAGTGAAGTCGTTCCTGCCTGCGCCCCTCTAGGCGATCCAGGACTCAAGTAGAACAAACAAGGGCGAGATTCTAACTAAAAAGCCTCGCCCTTTCCCCCTTTCCCCCTTTCCCCCTTTCCCC
>JBAQZP010000159.1:0-29143 GCA_049791095.1 Phormidesmis sp. | reverse complement strand
GGTAACGGTCACTAAAGATGAGTTAGCCAGCTTTGAACAACAGTGGCTACGCTCTGAACTCTTGCCTAAATGGGATGTGTTGGTTGTTCCCATTTAGCCGGTACCTTTTTTGTTTGCGCTTCCCTTAGCGATTTCCACTGACTGCAAGGCCGCTGGAAGTTGCTTATAAGGAATGGTGCCGTCTTGGCTATGGAGATAAAGTTCACCGAACTTCAGCAGGGCATCGGCCTCCGCAATAGGCACTTGAGTGAAGAGATAGGTCGCTTTATTTGAGCTGCAAAAGGCGACGCTACAAGGCTGGCTGCAAGTCCAGAGACAGCCAACTTCACGAATGTCTAGATCTGCTTGGTGAGTCCAAGATTGGTGGCGGGTTTTGAGCTGATTTAATAGCTGGGTTCCGTCAGATGGGCTGGGTGGGGACGCTTGAGCGGAGGTAGAGGCTTGATCAGAGTTAGCACAACAGGATTTGCAGACGAACAAAGTGTGTTTAGACATGTTTAAGCATCTTCTATTCGATATTTGAAAAGGTCTTCAAGGATGGTATTGGCGGCGATCAGGCCGCTGCCGATCCAGTAGCTAGGGACAAAGTATACGCTATCTGCTTGCACTACTTTCAAACTTTATCAAAGCAGTGCGCTTTGCCGATCTTTCAACTAAGCGTCCGCTGTCCCTGACATTAGATGGTTAAAGAGATCGTCTAAAACCTGCTGCACCCCCAGGATGTTCCACCCATTAATCCAGGTGTCGGCAGAGACGAGGTAAACGCGATCTTGCTGGACGACGTTCAATTGGGCCCAAAGCGGACTGTTAATAAATTGATCGAGAATTTTGGGCTCATCTGGATCAGAGACAATTAGGAACATCACATCGGCATCCAGTTGGGGAATGGTTTCTAGCGAGATGCGTTCGACAAACCCTGGCTTATCTTGCGCGATCGCACGAGGCAGTCCGGCATCTTGCAGAATAGTGCCAATAAAAGAATCTTTGAGATAAATGCGAGCATGATCGGCGCGGAAGTTCACAACCGATACCTGAGTCTGTGGCAGGCGATCGCCCATCTGCTGCTGAAAGTCTCGGGTACGGCGGTCATAGTCACTCAGCAATTGTTGAACCTGCTCAGACTTGTTAAGGGCTTCACCATGCAGTTTCAGATCTCTTTTCCATAGCGGCTCTGGCTCTGGCTCTAGCCAGTCTTCTGAGGCCACGGTGGGGGCGATCGCCTGAAATTGTTCGTACAGGTCGGCGCGGGTATCCGTCAGGATTAAGTCAGGGCGAACCCTCGTAATCTTCTCCAAGCTAGGCTGATTGGGATGCCCTAATAGTTCTAGCTCGGTGGCTTTGTCCTGGAGATAGTCCGGCAATGTATTGCCTAGCGTGACGCCACCGATGGGCTGAATGCCCAGGGCGATCGCATTTCCCAAAGACCCTGGATCAAGCGTAATCACTCGCTGCGGATCAACCGGGACACAGGTCTCTCCCATCGCATGTTGAACCTGACGGCAGTCTGCTTGGGAAGCGACTGGCCTTTCTGATGAGACAGAGGGCTGTTGAGATGACGTGACACCACAAGCAACGGTCAAATAGAGCGTGACACTGAACAAACAAACCCATCGTAACCATCGCAGTCGCGGTCTTAAAAACATCTTAACAGCCTTAGAGAGAATATAAAGAGAGAACATGGATTGCACTAAACACTACCAGGTATACTCATACCCCAAGCTGATGATTCTTCCCTGACCTGCACTGTTGAACGTCTCAGAGAATCCAGATATCCGCTGAGAATAAGCTGGAAAATACTGGGTATCGAACAGATTTTCAATGCCGATTTTCAAGGTGCCATCGCCAATCTCAACGCTGCTGATAAAGTCTACGATGAAATAGCTATTCACCGGACTGACATCGACCTCTGCATCGAAGGCGCGATCGCGGCTACCCACCAGCAGCGCCTGAAACCGATTGTTCCAACCCGGTAGCGTCTCATTTTCCACATAGGCTGTCAGCTTCAGCGGCTGAATCCGGGCACCGCTGAGCGCAGTATAATTACCATCATCTTCCAAATCGGCCTCCCCTTCCGACCAGCTAATAGTGCCGCCTAACGCCCAAAATTCGTCAATTTGAGCATCAACCGTAGCCTCAATGCCGTAAACCCGCTCCGGGGCTCGCACCGTTTCAAACAAGCCCGAATCATCACTAAATGCTAGCGTGGAGCCGAGATCAGACTGGTTATAAAAGGCAGACAGAGAAGCTTGCACCGGCTCCCAAGCCCCTCGAACACCCAGCTCAAACTCGTTGACCTTTTGAGGCTGACTCACCGACACACTCGTATCGAGCGTAGCCCCCGGTTCGGCAAAGGCTAAGGCGTCGGTAAAGTCAGGCACCGAAAAACCTTGGGCAAAGCTGGCAAAAAGACTCACCTCATCCGTAACATCGTAGACGGCCCCAACGTTAAACAATATCTCTTCAAAGGTGTCGTCACCGCCACCAATAAAGTCTCCAAAAAAAGTGGTGTAGTCACCCACTGAAAGACCAATGTTTTCGTACCGAGTGCCGCCGCTGAGCTGTAAATCTTCGGTGACATCCCACTGGATCTGACCAAATAGGCCCAGACTGCTCAACGCGTAGTTCGGAACCAGTGGCCGTTCTTCAATTTTGCGATTTACCCGCCCATCGGTCTCATCAAAATCGTCGGGGTCAAATAGGTTGAAGTTGGTTGAGTTTTCTTCATTGTCGTAATCGGCTCCCCACAGCAGACTCACGGTGTCACTTAAAGGAGTATTGACGCCGATACGGGTACCCCAGTTGGTGGCGTCGAGTTCGCCTTGAAAGATGCCAAAGGCGCGGGGTCTGCGATCGCGAGGGTCGCTGCGGCTAAAATTATTTCGGTAGTATACCAGCGCGTCTAGCTGACTGCCCCACAGGTCTTGATTGTTGTAGTTTAGATTAATGACCGTGTTGCGATCGCTCTGAGGGCCGCCGCCAGTGGGAAACTCCAGCTCACCCACGTCCAGGGCGCGGGCTTTTTCATCTTCATCATTGTCGTCAACACTCGGATCTGAAATAATGCCGGTATTGCGTCGTTCTTGTAAATGATTGACCGATAGCTGCAACCGCTGTTCATCACTGAGCGCTAGACCAATTTTACCGAGAATGTTGAAACTGCCTGATCCATCTGTTCCCTGAATAATTGGAATGCGATCGCCCTCCGCATCGAACGCGCCACCGGGATTGCTGAGCGAAGTAGACAGAGTAAAGTCAGCAATGCCCTGGCGAGCCGAAATATACTGCTGTAAATAGGTGCCAAAGCTATCCCCTTCGAGCGAACCTAAAGCCGCACCT
Organism: Phormidesmis sp.; assembly: GCA_049791095.1. Taxonomy (GTDB): domain Bacteria; phylum Cyanobacteriota; class Cyanobacteriia; order Phormidesmidales; family Phormidesmidaceae; genus Phormidesmis. The sequence continues at coordinate 25,807 of JBAQZP010000159.1, read as the reverse complement.
ACCCCAATTTCACTTCTAAAAACAAACTCATCCTCAGCCGGTTGACGCGTAATGATGTTAATCAAGCCGCCGGTTGAGTCTCCCCCATAAATGGCGCTGGAACCGCGCACCACTTCAATCCGCTCAATCGCACTCGGATCAATGTTTCGGAGTTCTCGATCAAAGCTGCGGGCATTCGTGTTTTGAGGGACACCATCAATCAAAACGGCGGCGGTACGACCTCGCAGCGTGTTTTCAGTAAAGGCCCGATCTGAAGACGGCCCAAAACCGGGCACAAGCTGGCCCAAAATATCATTCAAACTGCGGCCAACTGTAGCCTGCTGCTCAATCTGCTCACGGGGAATAATCGTGACAGAGCGCGGCACATCTGTCGGGTCTTCCTCTGTGCGCGTGGCTGTGACCACTAAGCGCAAAGGGGCTGCTCCAGCCAATGCTCCAGAGGGCTCTCCATTCGCCTCACTAGCCGCCTCACTGGCATCTTCGGCACCCGCCATAACCGGTGTTAAAGAGATCGTCAGGCCATCATTGGTGCGGCTAATATCTACCTGGGGTGCGGACTCTGCGCCCGTAATCGCAATCCGCACCGTCTGCTCATTCAATGCCGCTGCACTAATGTAGGCAATCCCCTCAGTAGGACTGGCCACCTGAAAGTCTTCGCCATCGGCCAGCCCCAACACCGCATTCGGGATGTCTACCACTAAGGCATTGCCCACCGTTGAGGTCGTGGGAGCGATCGCCATTCCTGAGGCCGTTTCAATTACGAGTTGCGTACCGCCTTCAGCCTCCATGATGCGAATTGCTGTAATCTCAGCCACCTCCGCTTGAGCCATCCATCCATCCAGGCTAGCCTCCATAGGGGCGAGACCGCTGAGCTGCTGCTCTACTTCTCGCCCTATTTCTCGCTGGGAGCCAGCCCAAGCCGCCTGAACCCACAACATCCAAAAACTGCCCGCTAGCCAAAAAACCTGTTGCACTTTCATCAAATTCACACCACACACAGATTACAACCAAGCAGCACAACCAAAATTGCCGCCCACTAAATAAGAACACTTCTCAATAACGTATAGGGTTTTGGATTGTTATTGAAGGCGAAAATGTGCCCTAATCGGAATAAGATGTGCTGTGAACGGAATCAATCAGGCCAGGTTTTTGTCCCGGTGATGGGCGAGACATTTTTGGGGACTCACACCGAATCGCTTGCGAAAAGCGGCAGAGAAATGACTGCGACTGTGGTAGCCGACCGCATGGGCTGTTTGCTGCACTTGCAGATCGCCCGCTAGCAGCAAAAGCCGGGCCTGATCCAGGCGCTGGGCCTGAAGGCATCCAAATGCAGTCGTGTTGAACACTTGTCTAAAACCACGCTTGAGGGTGCATTCGTTGAGACCGACCTGCCGGGCCAGCTCTCCCAAAGAAGGCGGGTGGATCAAATCTTGCAATAGAATGGCTTTAGCTTGCTGAATGCGATCAACATCATCAGGCTTTAGTGGATAGGCCGAGACAGATCGTGAGGGCATTGAGGCTTGCAGAGAGAGGGCAATAAGTTCCAATACCTTGCCTTCTAAAAACAATCGCCAGACAGCACATACATACGGACAGTTGAGGATCTGCTGTAGTATCACCTGCATCGCGGGAGTAGTCCGACAACGCTGGCTAGCGTAAGGATGGTCTGACGGCTTTAGCAGTGAGCCAAGCTCAGGGAGCTGAATAGGGGCATTTTCTCCCAGAACCGCCTTGAAGACATCGGGTTCGATATGGAGACTGAGGGATAAGCTTCGCGGATGAGATTGATAAAGTGTTTGCTTGGCGGGGGCAAAGCCACTGCTATAGAGCCAGTAATGGCCTGACTCACTGGTACTTTCGGCACCCTCGTCACTAATCTCAAAGTGCAGTTCAATCGGATGTGGGCGATCGCTGAACTCCACCACCATCGGCCTGTGGTGCAAATAATCGCTAATTTCCAGGTGCATCCCCTGGCGTAGATAAATCTCGCGATAATAGCCCTGACCTAATTGGGCAGGGTACTGCCAAGTTTTTTCAAACAGTTCACCATTTGGCAGGATTGATGGCGAAGAATCATCGGGCGATCGCTTGATTAAAGAGGATAAATCACCTTGAGAAAGCATCAGGGGCATCGTGGCAAAAGGGGCGAATTTTGCGCCGGTAGAGTTGTCAGTAATAAGAACTACTCTCATTATTGTCTCACAGACTGTCCGCGATCGCTCCTGCTGGCCCAGAACTCATATTTCGCCCCAGCATTGCAACGCCTCAATTACACATCCTCTACAAGATATTTCTCCAGGTCATCCAAGATCGCATTGGCGGCGATTGGCCCGCTGCCGATCCAGTAGCTAGGGACAAAGTGTACGTTATCTGCCTGCACTACTTTCAAGCTTTGCCAAAGCGGATCATTTCGCAGGTCTTTTAGCTTTTTTTGAGCGGTTTCATTCGCTTCAGCCGTATTCTCCGAAGTCCATACGAACAACACATCTCCATCGGCCTGAGCAAGACTTTCCAGGCTAATGGCGGCTTGAATCGGATTTTGATAGCGCTGCTGTGCTGCCGCTGCTGAAATATCTTGAAACTTGGGTCGGGCAAGGCCAGCATCTTGTAACACAACACCCGGAAAAGATTCGCGGAAGTAGAGATTGATACTGTCTGGATAGATGCGGACTATGGAGGCTTGTATGGGTGATGGCGAGAGAGTGTCTAGACGCTGCTGAAAGGCTTGCGATCGCTCCCGATAATCAGCCATTACCTGCTGCCCGACCGCCTCACGTCCCAAAACCTGACTGTAGGCTTCAAAGGTTTCCTTCCACTGTCCGCTATGCTCAAACGAAATCAGCACGGTCGGCGCGATTTGGCTCGTTTGTTCATACAGCGTTTGCTGGTAGTCAAGCCCTAAAATCAGATCTGGCTTGAGCGCTACAATACTCTCTAAATTAGGTTCACCTGATTTGCCAATATCGACGACATCAGCGAGCTGATCTGCTGTGTAAAGGGCTGACGTTTGGCGATCTACGGTGCCAATGGGTTTTAGTCCAAGGGCGATCGCATTTTCAAAAGACACCGCATCCAAAGTCACCAGTCGCTCAATCTGGTCAGGCACACAAGTTGTTCCGGCGATATGCTCTATCGGGCGGCAATCGGTAGATGGGCTACCAGTCAGTTCAGCGCCCTGACGCTGACAAGCAGAGATACCTACGAAAATGAGCGCGCCCAGCAAGAACGAGAGAATACGCTGAAAAGTTCGAAGCCAACGGTGCATCATACGTTAGAAATAAAGGTTTAGAAAGAGGAGTTTAGAAAGAGAGGTTTAGAAATCGATTGAAAAGGAGAGCGAAACACCAAACGGTGCGCCTGGGTTGGAGCCTAATCGTGAGCCAAAGTTAGAGGAAGAAAAGTACTCAACGTTGAACAAGTTTTCAATATTGAGCTGAGTGCGCCAGTTATCACGCTCATAAAATAGCGCTGCATCGGTACGAAAGTAGCTCGGCAAAGTAAAGGTATTTTCTAAATCGCCCTGGCGATCGCTCACATAAAAGAGCCCCAGCCCGGCACCTAATCCTGCCAAATCGCCTTCCTGAAGCTCATAGGTCGTCCATAGGCTGAACTGATTGTCCGGGACATTGGCCAGTCGGTTGCCCACAATATCGGTCGTATCTTCGCTCACAAACGCATCCAAATAAGTGTAGGCTGCTGTCATATTCCAACCGGGCAGTATCTCCCCGCCTAAGTTCAGCTCGAAGCCGCGACTGGCGACCTCCCCTGTTTGTAAAGAGAACAGCGGGTCGTTTGGGTCAGGGGTTTCCACGTTTTGCCTGCGAATATCAAAAGCGGCCAGGTTCAAACTTAGACTGTCGGATAAGTCTGTTTTTACCCCCACTTCAAACTGCCTGCCGGTTTCCGGATCAAAGGTAGAATCGTCGGCGTTGCGGCTAGCGCCAAAAGCAGGATTAAAGGAATTGGTGTAAGACGCATAGAGAGAGACCGGTTCAATCGGCTGGTAAACCACGCCAAATCTAGGTGTAAAGGCTTCGTCGGTTACCTCAAACTCTTCTCTCGGACTGTCTAACTCTCTCACAGTGCGGAACTGATTGACAGAATCGTAGCGAATGCCTGCTAAGAGTTTTAGCGCAGGGGTAATTTCAATCTGATCTTGTAAATACAAGCTAACGGTATTGATTTTATCATCTCGGAAAAAAGTAGGCGAAATTTCGTAAGGCTCCCTCGTATAAACCGGATTAAACACATTGATCGGGGTATACAGATTGTCAAACTGAAACTCAGGCGTTTCTATATCGCGGCGATATTCAGCGCCAAACAGCACCTGATGTGCAATAGAACCTGTATTGAAACGGCCAATCGCTTCTGCGTTGGTGAAAAACCGCTGGTACTTTCCGCCCGCAAAATACTCAAGCCGATCAACATCGCCGGTTTCTTCATCAAAGAAATCTATTAGAGGCGCAAATCTTCTAGGCTCATATTGAAAGAACTGCATAGCATGTCTGACCGACAGGTTTTCGTCAAAGTCATGTGCTAACCGATAGCCAAGGCTAAACTGATTTTGCGAAAACTCTCCAAATTCTTCGTTTAAGAAGCGATCGCGCGGCACCTCTACGACGCGATCGCCCAAAGCCGGAAGGCCCTCATCTATGGTTTCGCGATCGTAGGCATACTGGCCGTACAAATCTAACGAGGTATCAGGGCTGATGTTGAAAGTAAAAATAGGAGATATCAGCAGCCGCTCACTGCTGACAAAATCTCGAAAGCTACCTTCATTTTCATAAGAGAGATTCAGTCGATAGTTGATCTCGCCTGTGTCATCCAAAGGCCCAGAAAAGTCAAGCGCACCGCGATAAGTGTCAAAGCTGCCGGCGGTCACCGAAGCCGAATAGAAGGGCACGTCCAGCGGTCGTTTAGAAACCAGATTGACAATGCCGCCGGGTTCTCCCTGACCAAATAAAACAGAGGCGGGGCCTCTGAGCACCTCAACCCGTTCAAGATCGGTTGCGCTCAAAGGGGACAGCGAAAACGCAGAAATACCGTCTCGAAAAATCCCCTCGTTAGCAGGAAAACCGCGAATCAGGAGCCCAGGGCCAAAGATGCTAGTGCCTCTACCGCCCGCCTCAACAACGCCGCCCGCTGTTTCCAAAGCCTCTCCGATCTCGGTGACGTTGCGGTCTTCAATCACGGCTCTCGGAATCACCTGAACCGAAAAAGGAACGTCGCGCAGCGGAGTATCGGTGCCTGTAGCGGTACTGGAGTCGGTAGGACTGTAGCCATCGCCGCGATCGCCCGTCACGACAATCCTCAGCGGTTCATCCGTTTCACCAGCGAGCGCCACCCCCGGTACCACGCTGAGCGCCAAGCCATCCGCTTGCGCGCTGACTTCTCCGGTAGGGGCGGTCTCAGTACCCGTGACGACAATCCGAACCCGATCTGAAAGCTGGCTTACCTGTACCAGTGCAATGCCCTCAGCCGGTTCAAACTGCTGAAATTCTTCTGCTTCTAGCGTTGCATTGGCAATTTCGACAATCAGGGCGTTGCCAACAACCGAGATTTCTGATTCTGCCAGTGAGCCAGCAGATTCTAATTTTAGCGCTAACCCGCTCTCGGTGGCGCTCACCTGCACGCCGGTAATTTGGGCAATTTCCTGGGCCAGAAAAGGGGACAAAACAGGCGTCGGGGCATTCTCTGGGGCATTCTCTAGGGCATTCTCTTTTGGTATGGCCTCAGCGCCTGCGGCTGGGGTCAGCACGACAACAAACAAACCGACCAACCAAAACAACGTTCTCAATCGAGCCATGATTCACTTCCACACACAATTTTTTTAAGTAGAATGTTTCTCAATAACCCTATCGGAATGACCGGCACCGCAAAAGCGTCGTCTGAACGGTGGCAGGAGCTTTTTTGAACGGTGGGCGGAGCTTTCGCGTCAGCTTGCCCGAAAGGCGGTGTGTTTTCGCTGGCGATACAGGCTAGGATTCATGCCGAATTTTTTGCGGAAGGCCACCGCAAAGTGACTGCGGTTCGCAAATCCGACGGCCTGCGCGGCCTTACACACGCTAATTGAGCCGGATTCGAGGAGCTGGCGGGACTGCTCCATCCGGCAATCGTGCAGGTAGCCAAATACCGTCGTGCCAAATACCTGGCGAAAGCCAACTTTTAGCTTGTGGTCATTGACCTGCACTTGTCTGGCTAGGCCCATGAGTGACGGGGGGTTGGTGAGGTGCGATCGCAAAATCTCCCCCGCATAGTGAATCCGCTCCACATCATCAGGCTTCAGCGGCGGTATTAAAGGCGCTGCTTCATCACTACCTAGATCGTCTAGCAGCAGTGCCATCATCTCCCAGATTTTGCTCTCTAAGTACAGCCGCCGGGTCAAGCCCTGGTAGGGACAGTGCAATATCTGTTGAAAGCCTGAGCGCATGGTGGTGAGCGGTTTGCCGGAGCGGGTGAGGTATGTTTGATCGGGCGATCGCAGCAAAGGCTTCAGCGCCACTGGCAAAGCCTCTACGTCTCCAATCCACTGCTGAAACAGGGCCGGATCGATATGAACGTTAGCCCGAATAATGCGTTCTCCCCCTGACATGTGCCACCGCTCTTCAGGCGCGAGACCGCTCCCGCACAGGCTATAGCTTTGATGGCTTTTTTCAGCCGTGCTGATTTGCTCAAAGGTGTATTCCAGCGGATGCAGGCGATCAGGATTTGTCACGACCACATCCTCATTCAGGTAATAGTCCTCAATGCTCAGCTCTATCCCCGCTCTCAGCGGTATCAGGCGACAATGGCCCTCGCCTAAACGCGCAGGAAACGGACAAACCGAGTCACCGTCAGGCACGATAACCGTCTCAGCGTCAGCGGCTTCGATCAGTTCCCAATAGTCTGCCTGAGAAAGTGTAATGGTCATAATGCGTTTGGTAATGGTTTGGCAGCGCTGTTTAGGGCGGCCAGCGCTGTGCCAGCAAGGACATTAGTAAATAATATCCTAATCGAGAACATTTCTCAATTGTTGGTGGCGAACGAGCAGGGGTTGATGGGTCAGAAAAGTAAGCTTGCCTAGTGGCTCAGCTCATTCAAGAAGACGAATCTTGCTAAACGACTGAGGTATAGTAGAGGCGCATATTACGAGCAGCGCAATGCTATCGATCACGGATTTGCCGTTCTTAAAGTCGCTTTGCTGGCAGGGTGAGACGCCTTCGATTGCTGGGCTTTCTGACGACGAGATTCTACAGATATACGAACGCAATTGGCGCTACCGTGGCGTTATCGCTGACCTGAGCGAAGCCGAAAAAAAGATGCTGCTTAAACTGGCTACACAGTACCGCTCCTGGTTAGTGAGTGAGATTGAAGCGTAGCACTATGAAATTTCGACATCCTACTCACAATAAGATTTTACGGGTTTTGCAAGCTATCAACCGTGATTTTTTTGAAGCTTGTTCCATAGCTTTTGGTGGTGGAACAATGCTGGCTTTAGCGTACGACGAATACCGCTTGAGTCGTGATATTGATTTTCTCTGTCCTTATGGAGACGCCTTCTCACAGTTGCGCAGAGGTGTCTTTGATGGCGGGTACGAAGCACTTTTTGACTTAAAAAAGTGTGATGACCTCAGCTTTCTTCGGGACATGCGAACTGATCGCGATGGGGTTCGTTTTGCCGTTCAGCATGAGGAAACTGTTTTGAAGGTTGAGATTGTTGCTGAAGGCCGCATTTCTTTAGAGCCATCGATTAAACCAGGATGGTCTCCTGTACCCTGTTTGAGTCTGGTCGATCAAGTTACCGAAAAACTCTTAGCCAACGGCGATCGCTGGGCAGACCGATCGGTGGACTCTCGCGATCTGATTGACCTTGCGATGCTCAAGCTGAAAACGAGCTTTCCCGAAGCAGCGCTGACAAAAGCAGAATCAGCGTATCCAACCATTGAACCCCTTAAGCGTTCTATTAGCGCCTTTCAAGCCAACCCAGAATACCGCTTACGATGCTACGAGAGGCTACAAATTGAGCGCCCTGCTGTCGTAGTCGATGGATTAGACTTACTAGCGGCGCAGTTCGGGCTCTCTCCCTATAATAGACAAGGTTTAGAGGTTGCTTAGTATCGGGCTCGAACCCAGTCAAAAGGATGTCAGCATCTATCAGGGATGATGTTCGGATGATCTCAGCTCGATTGGCCACTCGAAAGGAACGGAAAGAATATTATGACTATCTCACCTGAAAGACTTGAAGAACTACAGTCGATTCCTGATTCAGCCATTGATCTCTCTGACATTCCGGAATTAGATGAGAACTTTTGGAACGAGGCTGAAATGATTCAACCCAAGAATAAAAAGGCAGTTTCTTTGCGTGTTGATCGTGATGTTTTAGATTGGTTCAAAGGGCGAGGCAAAGGCTATTAGTCTCTGATGAATTCGGTGCTCAAATCCTATGTCGAACACCAAACTAAGGTCAGTAAGTAACGGCTGATGCCAAGAACAAATGCGACAATGATTCGGTTTGCTGGGTCTTGGCGCGATCGCTCTAAGTTGACTCATGCCTCTACAAAGCTATGTGAATGCCTGCTATGAGGCCGTGCCCAAAACGGCAAAGATCGTCCCGAAGGCCAAAGGCAAAATGAAGGTGCAAATGGATGAGCTGTGGTCATTTGTAGATAATAAAGGGAATGCGTACGTCAACGTCGTTCCGAGCAAACGGCATGTTGCTGTCGGCAAAGACAGCGGCTTGACCAGTTACATCGAAAGGTTGAATAACACCCTAAGGCAGCGGTGAGACCCTGCGGCGCTTTGCGGCGCTAAGGAATGCTCACCAAGACAGCGAATTTCGCGGCTCGTGAGGAAGACGCTATCCTTCTCAAAAAAGCTAGAGAATCACATCGGTGCAATATAGATGTTCATTCATGAGTACAACCGCTCAATCAGAAAGAAGATGGCAGAAAGAGAAGATCCTGTCTTTTTCTCTGTCCTTTACTAAAGTGCACTACCATTGCAAGCTATCCACGACCTGCTTTGAGCAAAAGTAATTGCCTTGTATACACTCAAAAGAACACAGCAATGGCAGAGTTGATATGGTTTATGTGTCACTATCGGCTCGGCGGGTATTGTGCCAAATTATTGTCAATGCGTTGGGCAACCTCTAGATAAGCTATGAACATCACGCAAAAACTAACCGAAATAGACAAGCTAAAGTTCTGGCTAGATTCCTTCAGGCCACTGCCTATCGAAGTAGTCGCTGAGTTAAAACGTCGAAACGACGTCAGGTTTACCTATAATTCAAACGCAATAGAAGGCAACACACTCACCCAGCTTGAAACCGAGATGGTGCTTTCGAGCGGGATCACCATAGGCGGCAAGACCCTTGCAGAACATCTAGAAGTCATTGGACACAAGGAAGCCATTGACTACATCGAGTCGCTCGCACTCAACGATTCATCCCCTATTGGTCAGTGGCAGATAGAGGAGATTCACAGCATTGTCATCAGAGCCGACCAAAGAAACAGGATAGAAGCAGGTCGCTATCGCCGCGTAGACGTTCGCTCTGCGGGAACAGAACATCTATATCCACCTAACTATAGAGTGCCAGACCTAATGGATCAGTTTGAGCGCTGGTTGCTCGATTGCGTCAGCCTACATCCCGTAGAATACGCTGCCGAAGCTCACTATCGCTTCGTCGCAATTCATCCATTTCTAGACGGGAATGGCCGAACAGGCAGGCTGCTCATGAATTTGATTTTACTCAGAGCGGGCTATCCGCACGTCGTTCTGCAGGCTCAACAGCGCCCCCGCTATCTGGATGCTTTGATAGCCGCTAATCAGGAGGGCGATGCAGCTCTCTTGAAGGATATAGTTGGCGATGTTTCTGGGTTAGTGGAACTGGTTGCTGACGAAATGATAAAATCTCTAAGAGAATACTTATCAGTTGTCGCTACAGCAGGAGATTGCATTGAACAATATCCAGATTTGGCAAAAGTGGTCAGAGACTATTTAACCTGAGATGGTCGAGATTGAGATCAAGCTAGCAAAGAAATACCGTACGCAGTATCAGAGAGCTGCCGCTGTGGATCGCGCTGATGGTGCTCACCACGGTGAACGAGGCCGAAAGCCTGCTACTCGATAGAGTGAACCGAGCAGGCGGTTTCAGTAGATGAAACTCGTGCCATCATAGAGATGATCACCACCGTTATCTCGTATAGAAACGGTTTGGTTCGCTTGCTGGTGATGTTCCATCTGCGGTTACGGCTCTTTCTATTGAAAATTTAGAGGCCCTGAGAGAAGCTCTATTAGATTTTGACGGTTTGAGCGAGCTGAGTGAGTGGATTGAACAACGCAGTGAATGAGGTGTTTCAGCGGCATCCGAACTGTCATGCACATATTTACAGGGAGTGCTACTGTCACAGAAGATCTGGAAATCTCCTCAGAGAAGCCTGAAGAAGATAAGAGCTTCGGGGTAGAAGCGACCGTTGTAGAAGAAGCCGTTGCAGAAGAGGCTATCGTATCAGCAGCACCTAAAGCCACAAAGGCAAAGGCGACTACAAGCAAGAAAGCGGCTCCTAAAAAGGCAGCTAGCAAGAAAGCACCCGCCCAAAAAACTACCGCTAAGAAGGACGGCAGAACTTCTTCCTGGCAGCAATACACTCGCCCAGGCGTCAACAACAAATCCATTCCTGATGCGGTCAGACTTATCCTGGCGACCCAGCCAGAGAATGACTTCAAGATTGTCGAGGTCATGGACGCACTCTTTAAAGAAGACATGCCAAAGGCTCAATACCTCAAGGCTCGCAATCGTTCACTTATTTGGACTATGCTAAAAATCAGACCAAGAGTATAATCTGGTAAATTACGGTATGATGAAGCCTGATATAGCAAGCGATTTGAGCTGTGAGCCATCTGCTTGCTTTAGCGCCCGATAGACCTCGGTTGAGCCGTTTATATTTCAGGAGCTATTAATGATGTCCCCGCTTACTCGGCAAGTCGTACAAGGAATTGAAAGGCTACCAGCGGCAGAGCGGCAGCAGATCCTTGATTCGTCGAGTTCCTGATGGCTAAATGCCAGCAGTCCAGTGAGCAATCGCCCGTTCAGGAACCTGAGGAGCCTAAGTCCTTCGCAGAAACTGCTCGGGACATCATCGGCATGGGGGAAGGCCCAGGTGACCTATCAACAAACCCGCCTACATGGAGGGGTCTGGGCAGTAATGCTTCGACAGGTCATCGTTGATACAGGTATTCTCATCGCACTGATTGATAAGCGTGACCAGTACTATGACTGGGCGCGTGAGCAGTTGGGTTCGCTCTCGCCGCCTTTGCTAACCTGTGAAGCTGTTATTTCAGAAGCATGGTTCCTGCTTAGGCGAGTCAAAAGTGGCAGAGAAGCCCTACTTTTCTCGTTGGAGCAAGACCAAGTGCGCGTCGAGTTTGACCTGAACGCGGAGCAAGTATCTGTGATCGATTTGATGAGACGCTACCAGTCAGTGCCAGCGTCTCTAGCTGATGCGGAGCTTGTCCGAATGGCAGAGCTGTATCCTAATAGCTCTGTTTTCACACTAGAGCGCGACTTTCAGATCTATCGCAAGCATAGGAATATTCCGATCCCGCTCATTACACCCTAGCTTTTGCTATAGATATGGCCCGTCGAGTTTCCAAAAAATGCGTGGAATGTGCGCAGCTAAGGGTGGCTGATGCTCAGCAGCTACATGGGAAAAAAGGCGACGGCTGCTGGAATGATAAGCGCTGTCCGAGTAAGCGTTCTTACTATCGCAACCGCCAGCGGCTGAATGAACAGCGACGGTTGCAGTATCAGCAGCAGGCTGCTGGGGTAGTTCATCAGGGAGGTCAGGTGGAGACGGTTTCGCTGTCGGTGGCCGAGGCGTCGGTGCCTTATGCAAATTTGTATATCTGGCGGGAGAAGCGGAAGGATGCGCCGATTCATGCGATCGCAGCCTCGGTATTTTAGAATGGTTCCAAGGTACTGGAAGTTGCACCGATTCACTGCGCAGGCTACCGCAAACGTCAGCTAGAAAAGTACGTTCAAAAAGATGTCATGAGCTATCTGAACGCGCGGTTTGGCATTACCTTCTTCGCGGATGAGATTCGGCTAGAGCCGATTGAGTGTTCGATTGCAGGCTGTCCGTGGGGCGATCGCCTGAATGAAGAGGTAGGCAATGAATAATGGGTAGTCCTAAACGGGTAAGGATTTTCTATCTTGTAGCAGAGGTGCGATCGCCTCTGTCTGGTCATCATAAAAGTGTAGCCATCTAAAGTTTAATCGTGTCTTCTGCGCTCCCCAATTGCCCAAATTGTGACTCTGAAAACATTGTCAAAAACGGCTTTATCCACAATGGAAAGCAAAATCATCGCTGCAATGACTGCGGTAGACGTCTTGGTGCGCATTCCCTAGCGCCGGGAACCGACGCGGGGTCGTACCGCAGTTTGTTGAAGACCCCCAAAATAAAGTCATTAGCGACGAGACGAAAGCTTTGATTGACAAGCTACTGTTAGAGAAAATTCCGATGGCAGGGATTGCCAGCGTGGTTGAGGTCTCTGAAGTGTGGCTACAGGGCTATGTGAATCAGAAATATGATGAGCTGCCGCGCCAAGTAACCGTGTGGGCCAAAAAAAGGGGTGCTTGACGATTCAGTGCGACGAAGCCTGGTCATTCGTTGGGAACAAAGGTAACAAGCAATGGATTTGGCTAGCCATTGATGAAGATACAGGCGAAATTGTCGATGTCTTCGTCGGATCTCGCAGTCAGGCAGGTGCCCGAGGGCTATAGCAGTCACTGCCACCTAGTCTACCGCCAATGTGCTGTCGGCAAAGAGAGTGGTCAGACAAATCGGATTGAGCGCTTCAACTGTACGCTACGTCAGCGCGTGTCGCGTTTGGTGAGAAAGACGCTATCGTTTTCTAAGAAATTGGAGAATCATATTGGCGCTATCTGGTACTTCGTTCACCACTACAACAAATCCTTACCCGTTTAGGACTACCAATTATTTATTCAGAAGTCCCTGTCTGAGCGGGCTGCTGCGTCGCCATTCCTAAGCTTGCACCTTCCACCCGCCGGAGCTGATCCATCACGGCAATTACTTGGCCGTAGTCGATGGATTCGTCGGCCTGTACAGTTAATAGGGCTTTTGCGCGATCGCCGAGCTGTGCCTGCACTGTCTTGGTCAAATCGTCCAAAGCAACCGGCTTTTTGTCGATTGAGATATCGCCGTTGCCTTCAATGGTGACGGTAATGAAAGCTTCTTGTTGAGATTGAGCAGTTTCAGCCTCTGGCAAATCTACCGAAAAGCCTTCTGCGCGGGTCAAGAACAGCGTTGAAATAATAAAAAATGCCAAAATCGCGAAGATCACATCAATCATTGGCAGAACATTAATCACCAACGGCTCATCGGCTTCGTTATCGACTACCCGCATATACTTTCTCCTTTTGATCGGCTTGATTGATAGACTGATGATGCCATTCGTACAAAATCTCTAGCTGACCACCATATTCCTGAAGCAAAGCAATTTGTCGCTTGTAAAAACCCCGGAACAAATTGGCAAACAGCAGCGTAAAAATAGCAACAATCATCCCGGCAGCGGTAGAAACTAACGCTTCACTAATGCCGCCAGTCACTAGGCTGGTGTTAGCCCCGTTCAATCCGCCCAAGTTTAACGAAGCAAACGAGCGAATAAGACCCAAAATAGTGCCTAGCAAACCCAATAAAGGCGAAACGGCAACAATTGTTTCAAACACAGTGTTGAAGCGTTTTAGCAACGGTAGTTCGGCCTGTGTCGCGCTCTCTAAAGCCAGTCGAAATTGATTGGGCGAGGCTTCTTCTAGCTCCAGGGCTTCTAAAAAGATACGAGAGATAGGTAGATTGATATTTTGCTTGAGCTTGGGAAAAACCGCAGGCGGATTTGCTCGATAAATTTGCAAAACGTCTTTGACGACTTTGCGCTCTTGCTTTTTGATGCGGAACCAGAATAAGCCGCGTTCGACGGTAACGGCGATCGCACATACAGAAAACAGCAGCAGTGGCCACATCACTACGCCACCTGCCGAGAAAATTTCGCTCAAAGACATACAACCCAATCCAGAAGTGTCCTTACTTATCTAATCCTAATCGGGAGTAAATATCAATAGGTAAGTAAAAAATTAAAGGTATTGAATGGTTTTTGTAGAGAGATCCTTTTGTATAGGTGCTTGTATCATCGTTATCTCTAAAATAAGTGATAGATAATCCTAATAGTATTCTAGGTGAACAGCCAAGCAAAACTATCATCACGTCTGCATCCTTGTTCATGACCGAACGATTTACTGTAATAGCACCAGCGTTCCAGCGAGCATCAAAACGGTGCCCAAAACGGCTTTTGCGGTAAACGGCTCGCCTAAAAACACAGTCGAGAAAATCAAAATTAAAATCAACCCTGACTTATCAATAGGTGCAACCAGCGATGCAGGGCCGAGTTGCAAGGCTCTGAAATAACACAGCCAAGAAAGCCCCGTCGCCAGTCCCGACAGGACTAAGAACAACCCTGTTTTTTGAGAAATTTCGGCCCAGCTTTGCCACTCGCCTTTTGCCCACACAATCCCCCAGGCCATCACTAAAATCACCACCGTCCGAATCGCCGTCGCCAAATTAGAACTCACAGATTCCACGCCAACTTTGGCAAAAATGGTGGTGAGTGCCGCGAAAAAAGCCGATAGCAACGCAAAAATCCACCAGCTCTGTTCAGTATTCATCATGCGTTTGCCCCGACTGCAATCTTTCGCCCAATCGGGATACATAGCGGCGTTCCTGCCACCGGATCGTCAATAATTCGACAGTCCAACCCGAAAACTTCTTTCACCAGCGTTTCTGTCATGACCCTATGAGGAGTTCCCTGCGCAAAGATTTGTCCAGCTTTCATCGCTACTAGATGATCTGCATAGCGACAAGCTTGGTTAAGCTCGTGCAGCACCATTACAATCGTCCGACCTTCTTGTTGGTTTAGCTCATACAGTAAGTCTAATACTTCAATTTGATGAGCCAAATCGAGAAAAGTCGTGGGTTCATCTAATAGTAAAATTCGAGTGTTTTGGGCGAGCGTCATGGCAATCCAAGCGCGCTGTCGCTGTCCGCCCGAAAGACTATCTACCGGTCGATGGGATAAATCTTGCAGTTCTGTGATGGCCAGCGCGGCTTTTACCTGCTGTTCATCTTCCAGGCTCCATTGTTTTAGCCAGCTTTGATGCGGATAGCGCCCTTGAGCGACAAGTTCTCGCACGGTTAAGCCTTCGGGGGCGGAGGGGCCTTGGGGAAGGAGTCCCATTTGTTTGGAGATCGCCTTCGTTGAAAGCTTAGCAATAGAGGTGCTATCTAAATAAACAACTCCATACTTAGGCTTTAGCAGTCTTCCTAACCCCTTCAGCAGCGTAGACTTACCACAGCCATTTGGCCCTACAAGCACCGTGATTTTTTCGGCTGGAATCGCGATATCAAGTGTGTCGATAATGGTTCTGCTGTCGTAGCTTAGCGTGAGCTTTCGAGTGGTGAGAGCAGGGTTTGTCATGATCTGTTGCGAATCAGTAAATACAAAAAGTAAGGCGCACCAATGACGGCAGTAACGATCCCACAGGGCAGTTCAATTGGGGCAAACAACAGCCTTCCAATGAGGTCAGCCACTATGACGACCAGTCCACCGGTCAGCGCAGCCACTGGCAAAAGTCCTTCGTGAGAGGGGCCGACTAACTGCCGTGCAATATGGGGAGACATTAGCCCCACAAAGCTAATGCTACCTGCGGTCGCGACTGCCGAACCCGACAGCGCCACCGCGCTCAGTAACAGCCAGCCGCGCTGCCATTCCAACCGACTGCCGAGCGACCTGGCCACCTCATCCCCTAGTTGCAAAGCATTGAGTTCGCGGCTAAGAAATAGAGATAACAAGCTGAATATGACTAACCAGGGTGCAAACGCGATCGCCTGTTCCCAACTTCGCCCATACACGCTACCCGCTAACCACACCAGTGCCTGACTAACATTGTTGATGTTGCCAAAGGTCACCATCAGGTCGGTGAGCGCGTCTGAAATTAAAGTAAATCCAATGCCTACTAGAATCAGTCGAATAGGTGAGCTGCCGTCTTTCCAAGCCAGAAAGTAAATCAGCATTGCAACGGTCAGGGCACCGCCAAAAGCCACCAGCGGTAGAACAGCAATAGGGACTGAAGGAAAAACAACAACCAAGGTAACGGCGGCGAGCGCGGCGCCTGCCTCAAAGCCGATGATATTAGGTGCGGCTAGCGGATTGCGGGTGATGCCTTGGGTGAGGGTGCCTGCGATCGCCAACGCCATCCCCACGCCCCAAGCGACCAAAGTTCGCGGCAACCGCAGTGTATTCACGACAAAGCCATAGTCCGCATTATCAGTGGGTAATCCTAACACCGTGCGAACGACATCCAATGGCGGCACCGGATATTCGCCTTGACCAATGCTCCAGATTGCGGTGATTAGAGAGGCGATCGCCAGTCCCAGCATCACTTTTGGCACCCGCCTATCTAGCCGCACAGAGAGAGACTTTGTTCTAAAGACTAACCACTGAAGTGACTGTTGTTTTTTAGGAAATTTCGACAGAAAATTCATGTCAGCGTTTTACCTGAGATCGCGTTAGCTGAATGAAAAACGGCGCACCCAGCAGCGGCATTACAATGCCCACCGGCAGCTCTTGCGGCTGAATAATGAGCCTCGCACCGATATCTGCTAACAACAACAGAATCGCGCCGACGATGGCTGAATAAGGCAAAATCCAGCGATAGTCGGCTCCGGCCCAAAAGCGGACGATGTGAGGGACGATGAGGCCAACAAACCCGATCGGGCCTGCGATCGCCACCGATCCACCCGCCAATAGGATCACCGCGATCGCCGCCAGTCCTTTCACCCACAGCGTGTTTTGCCCTAATCCCTGAGCGATATCTTCCCCCAAACTCAGTGTGGTTAGCGGCTTTCCAATGGCCAGTCCCAAAACCAGTCCTACCGCCAAATAGGGCAACACCTGCACCACCAACGCCAGATCTCGCCCCGCCACAGAACCCGCTAGCCAAAAGCGAATCTCTTCTAAAGTACGCTGACTCAAAATGAGAACGCCTGTCGTTAATGACGAGACTAAAGCGGTGAGCGCTGCGCCTGCAATGGTGAGATTTAATGGGGTAAGACCCCCACGCCCGAGAGAGCCTAAGCTGTAGACGGTGATGGCTGCGATCGCCGCCCCCACCATCGCAAACCCGGCATACACACTCAATGAAGCCGCATTTAGCCAAAACACTGCCATCACTACCGCAAAAGCAGCCCCGGCATTAATCCCCAAAATGCTAGGATCGGCCAGCGGATTGCGGGTGAGCCCTTGCATAATCGCTCCAGCAACGGCAACGGCTGAGCCCACTAGCAAAGCGGTCAGCGACCTGGGCACCCGCACCGTCCGAATAATCAAGTGCTCCGTAGAGCCATCAGGCGCAACCAGCGCTTGATAAACCTCTACTGGCCCGATATCGGCAACGCCCAAAGCAATACTGGCAACAAAGCAACCCAGCAGCAGCAGGCAGCTCAGAACTATGCCAGCGGATAGCAGCGTTTGGGACTTGGCACGTTGAGACTGAATGGCTTGAGCGGACAAAAGACCGTTACCTTTAGCTAATGAGAAGTATTCTCGCTAATAATACGCTCTATGGGTCTATCTCAGCAAGCTCATGGTTCAATATTTCCGTACCTCAATCGCAGCAAGATAGACGCGATAGGAGAATGAATGGCATATCAATCGCTAAGTAATCACAGTAGAATAGGAACGGTTTAAGTAAGTCCTATCATATGTCTGCGCGAGATATCTTTCACAATGCAGTAAAGGCCGCTTTACAGAAAGACGGGTGGATCATTACTCACGATCCATTGACAATTGATCTTGCAGATGGTCAGTTGCCGCAGCTAAGTTTACAGAAGTATCAGGTTAAAGTTGTTGCTTTTTATCCAGAAAATGAGGTGATTGTAAAGTGGACAAGTTAGAGAAGCGCCGTCAAATCATAAAAGACCTCTTAACGAAATATGCGCTGATCAAGCCAGTCTATGGGGAGGTTGTTCGTCAGACTGTTTTTGATCAGGAGCGAGACCACTATCAAGCGAAATTTTACCAACTTTTCTGCAAATCTAGAGTTGGAAAAACCTCACCGCCCTGGCTTCAGAGCGTATCCGGGTCAATCCCCAATGCCTTTAGTCTGTCTGCGAGCCGATCTGCTCGCTGCTTTTCCTGCTCTGCTCGCTCATTTCCATATAGCAGCAGGTTGCCATTGCTATCCCACCACCGTAACCACGGCAACTTTTGATTAATATATTCTCCTTCCCAAATCCCTAGCTCTACACCCATCGGCGCGATTGGGAAATGCCCCCGCTCATTTGGGATGCAGCGCTGATAGCGATTGGCAATCAGCTCATAGACCTCAACAGCCGCCTTATCGACTTCGTAAATGGCGTAAAAGGGCGCTCGAATTGCCTGTTCATACACCCAGAACTTGCCCGCCTTCGATTGACCGTTAGCAAAGGGTGAGGTGGCATCTCGCTCTTCAGCACCGTTGCCAGAGACAAACTCAATCACAACTAAAGGCGCAATAATTTCCTGCCACATCACATAGGAGCGCCGCCGTTTGCCATCAAGTAGAGGGGCTACATTGGGCACATAAAACCAGTCGGGAGCCTC
Source organism: Phormidesmis sp. (assembly GCA_049791095.1). Classification (GTDB taxonomy): domain Bacteria; phylum Cyanobacteriota; class Cyanobacteriia; order Phormidesmidales; family Phormidesmidaceae; genus Phormidesmis. The sequence continues at coordinate 7,117 of JBAQZP010000159.1, read as the reverse complement.
TGCACCGCGCTCAGGGGGATCGCTCAGCCGCCAGTAAATGCCGCAGTCTTGCCCGATCGCATACTGCCGATCTGGGTGCAACGCATCTAAAACCGGATAGATAGAATCTGTCAACAGCAAGCTTTGGGGATGCTCCTGAAAGTTTTTCACAAAGGTGCCATCCGTTTCCGGGAGTTGGGTGTGATCCGGTAGAGTTAGGACGGGTTGAGAAGAGGCTATCGTCATAGCAGCATTCCACGCACGTAATGTAGGGCTATACCGTCGAGCGACGTGATTCGATTGTAACTTAACCCCTTTGCCCTGAATATTTTCGGCCTAGACATTCGCGGGGCGTGAGCCCAAACTGGCGTTTAAAGGCGGCGGCAAACTGAGCTGGGTTCGCATAGCCCACTATATTCGCCACCGCCGCCACCATACTGCCACCGCATCAGGAGAGACAGATGCTAGAACAGGCTCAGCTTCAGCTCACAGGCGTGCCTCGAACAATGCTGATGACGACTCGGGCGCGGGTTGAAGAGCACCCTGAAGTGGTTTGTTGAAGATGAACGAGCTGTTGCGGCGATGGGTCTGTCTTTGGTGAACGTGCAGTCTCTCATTCAGGAAATCTGCCGATACCCGAGCCGACTTGGCTTCTGCTGCTGGATTGCTTGGCTAAGTCAACTGCCGCCGATACGAAATGCAGGTCTGATTCTAGAAACGACCGTAGCGCCACCGCCATAGCTGCATTTCGATCCTGACTGACCAGGCTGGCAGCCGCTCCCCACAGGAGCCGAAAAACTCCGTACGGGACTCCTTTAGAGAACCAAACTTGATTACACTATGGCCTGAGTATTTGTTGAGGCCGGTGCATGATTAAGTCCAGGCGGGCCTATGGCGAGTTTCTCGCGACTTACCTTCTGCCGCAGCGGGGTCGATTGGTTGGGCTCGCGATCGCCCTGTTCAGCAGCATCGGCTTGCAAATACTCAATCCTCAAATTCTGCGCTACTTCATCGATACGGCAGTTGCAGGTGGGCCGCAGCGATCGCTCATTCGAGCAGCGTTAGGGTTTCTGGCGATCGCGATTGTTCGTCAAGGCTTGGCGATCGCGGCCACCTACCTGAGTGAAACCGTCGCCTGGAGTGCCACCAATGAACTGCGCTTAGACCTCACCCAGCACTGCCTACAGCTCGACTTAGCCTTTCACAAAGCCCATACGCCCGGCGAACTGGTAGAGCGCGTTGATGGCGATGTCGATGCGCTCTCTCGGTTTTTCTCTCAGTTTGTGCTGCAAGTGGTAGGGAACGGGCTGCTGATTGGGGGCGTGCTGGGCGTGCTGTGGTGGGAAGACTGGCGGGCAGGGCTGGGACTCAGTCTATTCGCGGCGATCGCGCTGGGGATTCTGAGCCGGTTGCAAGCTTTGGCTGTCGGCCCCTGGCGAGTTTATCGTCAGGTGAGCGCTGAATTTTATGGCTTTATTGGAGAATATCTAGGCGGGCTGGAAGATATACGCGCAAACGGCGCAGTAGGCCATGTGATGGATCGCTGCTATCGCATTCTGCGGCGATGGCTGAAGGCGTTTCACCGGGCCAGGTTCAGGAGCACATTGCTCTGGGGGACGACGGTGGGATTGTTTTCGGCGGGGACGGCCCTTGCCCTCGCGCTAGGGGCCTACCTTTGGAGCCGCGACGCAATCACCATCGGCACTGTCTATTTAATATATTACTACTCTTCTTTAATAGAAGAACCCATCGAGAACATTCGCCAGGAGCTTGAGCAGTTTCAACAGGCTGCTGCTAGCTTTCAGCGCATTCAAGATCTGCAACAGCAACAAAGTCATTTACACCCAGGCGGGCGGGCAGTATTGCCACAGGCAGCTCTGTCTGTGAAGTTTGACGCGGTTTGGTTTGGGTATGAGGCCGCGCCAACGCTGGAGAATGTGTCGTTTGATCTGCCTGCTGGCCAAACGTTAGGGCTGCTGGGCCATACGGGAAGTGGTAAGAGCACCTTGGCCCGCCTGCTGCTGCGACTGTACGACAGTCAGCGAGGAGAGATTTCTCTGGGCGGCGTGAATATCGCTGAGGTGCCGCTAAGCGTTCTGCCGCACCGGGTTGGGCTCGTCACGCAAGACGTTCAGCTCTTTCAAACCACGGTACGCAACAATTTAACATTCTTCGATCCGCACATCTCGGATGAACAGATTTTACAAACGCTGGCAGAACTGGGCCTGCTGCCCTGGCTGAAGCAGTTACCGCAGGGCTTAGACACAGCGCTAGGCGCAGACAGCAGCGGGCTATCGGCGGGGCAGGCTCAGCTTCTAGCTTTTGCGCGCGTGTTCCTCAAGGATTCAGGGCTAGCAATCCTGGACGAAGCCTCTTCTCGGCTTGACCCAACGACGGAGAGGCTGATTGAGCGAGCGGTAGACCGGCTGCTGGAGAAGCGCACAGGCATTATCATTGCCCATCGGCTAAGGACGGTGATGTGGGCCGATCAAATTTTAATTTTGGAGCAGGGGAGAGTGGTAGAGTATGGCGATCGCGCTACTTTAATTTCCAATCGCAACTCTCATTTCTACAGATTACTTGAAGCAACTTCAGCCAACTTGTTGACGTAAAATTGGCCTACTCGCTTACTCTAGCTTGATACCTAGCATAACGATATCAAAAGAGCGTCAAGATACCTACATTTTCTTTAGCTGCTAATTCTAGAATAGCAGGCTCATTATCACGCAAAACTTCTTCGACAGCATCAGTCGAGCAATTGCCTCGACGAATCCAGATTACTTTCGGTGGAAATCCAAGAAGCAAGATCAGTTCACTAAAATCTGAGTCCTTCGTAACAATCAGGTAGTTGTGCTGCTTGGCATATTGCCAAACGACGCGATCGCTTTCCTCACCCACACCTATAGAGTCGACATGTTCGGAGTCAGGATATAAATTTGATAAGCGTCTAACTAAGCGAGGTGACAAATTTTGATCGAAAAGCAGCTTCATTTAGAGACAGAAACCATGATGCGTTCCCGATTAGCAGCGAAGCTAAGACAAGCCAAAATGTCGGTTTTGTTCAAATATGGAAAATCTTCAAGGATTTCTTCGTAGGACATGCCAGAGGCCAAGTATTCTAGCACGTCGTAAACAGTGATACGCATACCACGAATGCAGGGTTTTCCACCCCTTTTGCCAGGCTCTATAGTGATGATGTCTTGGTATTTTAGATCAGTCAACGTGGGAGACCTTTTATCAAGCAGTATCTAATTATAGTACAAAGATACGATGCAGCGATCACGAGTCTGAATTTGCGCTCCACTGTGGAAACGCTTTTTTCGCACCTTCTAAAATCAGCCAGGCTTGAGCAAGATCCTGTCGGCTAACGGTGCCTGCGCTAGTCGGCTTGACGGCTCACACAGTTAAGAACTATTCTCATTTATAGCTTATCGTGCTTTACCCGAGTAGTTCTGGCAACTCCTATGACTATCGCCCTCTCACGCGCTGACTATGACCTGCTGTGGCAGCAGGCAAACCCTTCACCAGAAACGCTTGAACAAAATTTAGCTGAAAGCCAAGGGCAGGATTACGCCGAAAGCGTCTCCTACGTTCCTGAGCAGATAGGCCGAGGACATATTCGAGAAATGCGCTGGGGGGGTGTCAGTCTCAGCCTTTTCAACTATCAGCTTCACAATGACCTGCGCGTGAGCAGCAGAGCAGAGAATACTGAGCCTGTATGCCGCGAGATTGGCTTTAACCTGTCGGGCAATCGCAGCGGTAAGCGCAGCGGCGAAAGCTTCATTGAGTGGGGCAATGACGACAATTCTGGCGGATGGACGTGGACAACATACGCTAACGATCCGGTGCTAAAGGTGGATATTCACCTGGAAAGTGACGAACGGCTAGAGTCGTTGGTGTCAGAGGCTTTGGACAGTCTGCCGAGGCAAGTTCGTCAGCACATAGAAGAGGGCGCTGGCGGTTGGTGGAGCGAGGTCAACGCGATCACGCCCGCCATGCGAGCCGCTTTAGAGCAGATCTTTCACTGTCCTTTTCAAGGTAAGACGAAGCAGCTTTACCTTGAGAGCAAATGCCTGGAGCTGATCGCTTTGAAGCTAGAGCAGATCAGACACCTGCCTCGCCAAACGAGTCCCTCACCGGCCTTAAGCCCAGACGATATTGATCGCATTCATTTAGCTAAAGCAATTCTCACTGAGGCTTTAGACAACCCGCCTTCGCTAATGGCGTTAGCCAAGCGAGTCAGCCTGAACGATTACAAGCTCAAGACCGGCTTTCGGCAGGTGTTTGGCACGACGGTGTTTGGCTATCTGCACAGGCACCGGATGGAAGAGGCGCATCGGCTGCTAGCTCAGCAGCGCATGAATGTCAGGGAAGTTGCGCTGGCCGTGGGGTACGCCAACCAGAGCCGGTTTGCCGTTGCTTTTCGCAAGCAATTTGGGCTGAATCCTAAAGCCTATCTCCTCAGTCAAAGATCCGGTTAGGGCGAAAAACGATCCGGCTGAGTAAACTTTTGCGCACCGGGCTGACTTCATTTACCTGTAATCTATTGGCAAACGTTCTCAATAAAAGTATTTTCTTGCTTTTTGAGTACAGGTGTGTGGAGAAAGAGAAATGAAGTTGAAAGGGAATGGCCGTTCGGCAGATAAAAGGCTGATAGCGTTAGCAGCCAAATCACTGGTAGGCGCGATGTTATTCATCGGTAGCGCTGAAGCTATTGGCGCTCGGCCTGGCTGGGCAAATGGGCGAAGTCCGGAAGACTGGTTTGTGCAGGTCAGCGAGTCAACACTGCAAGAAATTACTAGCGTACAGATTCTGGAGACAGACGCTGGTTTTGAGATTGTTCTAGTCGCTGAAGGCAGCCTACCTGTGCCGTCTGTTTCTACAGTTGGAAATGCTGTTGTGCTTGAGATTCCCGGTGTAGTGCTGGCATTGCCGGAGGGCGATCGCTTTGAGGAATTCGGCCCCGTCGAGGGTGTTGCACTGGTTCAAGTATCGAACGCGACAGGCGGCGTTGAAGTCGCCATTACAGGCGCAGAAGCGCCGCCCGTCGTAGAGCCCAGCGCTGGTTCACAAGGACTTACGGTGAGTGTGAGCCCCGGCGTTGCAGTAGTAGACAACAGCTCGGAAACGCCGCCAGAAGAGGCTCTACAGCTCACGGTAACCGCCACTCGCCGGGAAGAGACCCTGGACAATATTCCCCGATCCGTTACCGTCATCACCCGAGAAGAGCTAGAAGCCCAGACAGGGCTCAGTCGGCGTAATGTCAGGGACATTTTAAGTCAGCTTATTCCAGGGGCCAGCCCACCTTCTGGCAGAACACCCGCTACCTTTAACCTCCGGGGGCAGGGCGTTAGCATTTTGATTGACGGGATTCCTCAAGATACCAATAGCAACAACACCTTCTCTGCCCCCTTAGCGGGTCTTGATCCCTCTACGATTGAACGTATTGAGGTCGTGCGGGGGCCTAACGCGATCTTCGGCGGGCAGGCGATTGGCGGCGTCATCAACATCATTACGCGCAGGCCAACTGAGCAGCTCGTCCACACAACAGAAATAGGCGTTAATTCATCTTTGACAAACGCTGCCGACGCACTAGGGTTTACGGCCTCTCAGCAGATTTCGGGCAGAAGCGGAAACCTTGACTTTACAGGCGGTATCACGCTGGATTCTCTGGGTCAGTCATACGATGCGGCGGGCGATCGCGTCGGTGAAGGACAAAATCTGGATAACACGAATAGTCTAAATGCCTTGCTAAATCTGGGGTTAGATTTAAACGAGCGAGAGCGGATTCAGTTTCGAGGCAACTTTACTCAGTCGGAGCGAGATTCAGAATTCATTCAAGATACTAGCACCGACAATATTCCAGGCATTCAGAAAGCGCAGCTGATTCGCAGACCCGAAGGTACACAGGTGATTGGGTTTAGAGACGGTACCCTATATCGCAACACGAATTTGTCTCTTAGCTACAGCAACGAAGATCTGTTTGGGAGCGAATTTCTAGGACAGCTTTACTATCGAAGCTATTCTATTGATGGGGATCCACCTTTCGACAACCGCATATTTGGAGGGGAAGGCATCACAGTTACGAACGGTAATACCAACCAGTTTGGCACCCGCCTACAGGTAGACACCCCCTTCAACTCGGAAGAAACGATCAGCTTGCTGTGGGGGTTAGACTACGCTAGCGAAAGAATTTCTCAAACCAGAAACGTGTTCGACACAGAAGAATTTGACAATAGCGGTGGTTTAATTCTTCGCAAAATCGGAGAAGAAACTTCTATTCCACCCTATACTTTCAACGACTTGGGCCTGTTTGCTCAGCTCCAGTGGGAGCCGACAGACTGGCTGACAATCAACGGGGGCACTCGCTACGCTAACCTTCAAGCCAGTGTTGATGACTATCAGATTCGAGATCCCTTCAACCCAGCGCCACCCAGAGATATTACAGGCGGTAACATCAATGCCGATGGATTTGTCTTTAATGTCGGGACAGTAGCCGATGTTACCGATAACGTGAGCGCATTCGCTAGCTTTGGTCAGGGCTTTTCTTTCCCGGACTTGGGGCGTACATTCAGGCGGCCTCCGGCTGACCTGGACAATCTGGAGAATGCTTTCGATATTACCGAGCCCGTGAAGGTAGACAACTATGAGCTAGGGCTAAGAGGAAACTGGAATACTGTTCAAGCTTCTTTGGCAGGCTTTTACAGCTACTCCGACTCAGGATTTGATATTGTGTTCGATGATTTTGCCGAGCTGCGTAATGTGCGATCGCCTCGCCGTACCTACGGTATAGAAGGTACCCTAGACTGGCAGCCCGCTTCTAATTGGAATGTAGGCAGCACTGTCTCATGGCAAGAGGGAGAGTTTGACGAAGATGAAGACGGTGAGTTTATTGCCTTTGATAGTTACACCATCGCGCCCTTAAAAATAACGGGCTACATCGAGAACCAAACAACGCCCGGCTGGCGAAATCGACTGCAATTTCTGTATTCTGGCAATCGCAGCCGAGGGTATTAGGCGACAGTGGAGATAGGCGAGCAGGCGACAGCGGTTGACGGGAATAGCGAAAGCCGGGTGAGACAGGTAGCGCACCGCAACCGACGCGAGCAGGGTTGCCAAAAAGCAAAAAAAGGGGCAC
>JBAQZP010000158.1:0-24501 GCA_049791095.1 Phormidesmis sp. | reverse complement strand
ACGACTTTATGGGCGACTCTAACATCATCGAAGTCTACATTCGCTATTTGCGCCTGAAGCTAGAAGCCAACGACGAAAGCCGCTTAATTCAAACCGTTCGCGGCGTCGGCTATGTGATGCGCAGCTAGTGTATTGATGATCGTCTTTGTAAAAAGACGGTTAATCGCGCCATTAGCGGCTATAGTGTTGGCGAATAAATCTTGATGTAACTCTTTTTTTGAGCTGAGGCGAAACCTATGAAGCAAGTCAATTTCGTAGTGATTTTCGTAATTTGTCTGGCGCTGGTGCTGTTTGGCATCGAGAATACGACACCTTCTGTGATTCATGTGGTGAATGGGGTCGATGTCGAAGCGCCACTGAGCGTAGAGCTGATTATCGCCGCTGGGATTGGGGCTACGCTGGCCTGGGTGTTTAGCGTATGGGTACATTTGCAAACGGTTGTAAAGCAGAACCCCGAAATTGAGCAGCGAGAGCTGAAAATTCAGCAGCTACAAGAAGATGTAGAGCGCTATAAGGTAGAGCTAGAACAGCTACCGATGCTGCCTCAGGCCAATGCCGAGGACACGGACGAAGCTTACGTTCAGTCGTAAATCGTTCAGTCAATATCGAATCTTTTGTGCCACATCTATAAGTCTTTTGTAGAATGAGCGTACTAGGGTGCGTTCGTACTATGTTAGGCCCTTTACTCTAATAGCTTACTGCTTAGTTTTTATGTCCAGTTCTTTGGCTCAGGGCGCGATCGCATTCCTTATTGATCTTGCCGAAAAAGGCGAAATCGACCCCTGGGACGTGCAGGTTATTGACGTGATTGATCGCTTCCTCAAGTCGCTGCAAGACCAGCCCATTGTCAAAAAGCCTACAGAGCAGGGCCGTTCATCTTACGAGTCGAGCCTGACAGAGTCCGGGCAAGCCTTTTTATATGCCTCTATGCTGGTGCTGCTCAAAGCTGATACGCTCGTGCGCCACGAGCTAGAGCAACCGGAAGAAACGCCTGAGGGGGATGACTTTTTTGAGGATGATTTGGACTACAGCACAAATGAACTGCCGCGTAACCTGGAGCAGCATATTCACCGCCGCGCGGTCGCGCCGCCGCCTGCTAAGCGACAGGTGAGCTTGAGTGAGCTGATCGATCAGTTGGAGGCGATCGCCGCCGCGATGAGTGAGCCTGCGAGAGTGCGATCGCGTCGCCCCAAACCCCATTCCAAAAAAGACGCCGTCCGCGCCATCTCCGAACTTGCCCACCAAGAAAACCTGAATGAAATTGCCGACGCCCTCAATGCCTTTTTGGAAGATCACTGGGACGATGTTTTCGAGGATACTGTCAACTGGATGGACTTTGAGCTATTGCTGACTCACTGGGCCAGCTTCCGCCCTGCTATCTTGGGCGGGCCGATTGAAGGCGAACTGAGCGAAGCCGACTACAAGCACGAGAAAGTAGGCGTCTTCTGGGGGCTGTTGTTTCTCACCTCCCAATCGAAAGTAGAACTGTTGCAAGAGAACTTTTATCAAGACTTGAAAGTACGCCAGCTCAATGACGTCACCTTGGCAGAAGTTCCTGCTTACGTGTTGCCAGATTAATTTCTGACTGAGTCTCAGCAAGCTCAGCAGCTTCGGCCCTCAGCCAAGCAGAGAATCAACTTCTTTGAGAAAGTTTTTGCTTACCAAAAAAAGCTCAGAAGTGGCTTCAATCATATGCTCCTTGGTTCTCGGCCTTCGGTTTCCGCTAGCTTGATTGGGATCAACATCCATTTCGTGAGAAATTTGGTTTCTCATTTGGAAAACTTGTCGAAGGCTTTTCGGATTTTCGCAAATTCTTCTCGACTCAATGTTGAAGAATGCTGCTGTTTTCAATAATTGATCGACAGACTGAAGGCTTTGTGAGGTGATGCTGAAAACAAGTTCGTCAAGCAGCACTTTACGTGGATTTGCATCTCCAAGAATGTTGGCTAGAAAGCGGTTGTCCTGCGTCTCTGAGCGATTGAGTCTTCTTTCGATGAACTGCTTAAAGAGGCTCTCTGCCCCTTCATTCTGCTCGATTACGCACGAAAGTGCCTCTGAAACCAGTTGCTTAACCATTGAGTCTAGCCCAGCGGAGGCAAAAATAAGCATGGCCCGAAGCAGGTCTTGCTCTTCGTCAGTCGGGTTATCGGTAGCTGCTTGCGTTGACTGAGTGCTGTTGAAAATATCCAAGAATGACGAGGCTGTTTTATGAGCGCTACAAAGAATAAGATATGCATTTGTTGCAGCGCGGTTTTCGGGACGCTCTGGGTAGTGATTAAAGAGACTTCCTTCTAACATTTAAGAAACCAGCGATAGCTCCTTTAAATCTTCTGTGCCTGCTGGCAAAGGGGAAAATCCTTTAAAGCCAGGATAGCCAGGATAGCCAGGATAGTCAGGATAGCCAGGATAGCCAGGATACTCCCTGAGGTGGTTGAAACAGGTTTTATAAAATCTGCCTTCCGGATATATTGTTCCTAAGTAATTACCGCTCTTATCAACGACGTCAGGCTCCTCCCAGGGCAGCCAGCCGATCCATTCACCTTCGGTATTAAAAACGTATTTGCCAAGGCGGAAAGCAATCCACTGCCCTGAAGAGTTGAAAAGATATTGAACATCCATACCTGAACATATCCGGCTACGAGCCACATTTAATTGTACTGCTATATCTGGTTGTTTGCGGGCGATCGCTGACAGCTTAGCGGCTCAGGGTAAAGCGGCAGCGGCTAGAAGGGTTCAGCAGCGTTTTGCCTCAGCCTGGCAATATGCCGACTTTAATATGGCTGCGTGACATTGAGCTACCTTCAAGCTAGGGCGTGCAGATGCGTCCTAGCTTCGGTGATGTTTTCTGCCTTGATCGGGCACAGCGCGTAGAATTAAAAGAACTAGAGATATTGGATAAGCGCTATGGTCAGCCAGCTAGTTAAACAAAGTGAACCCGACATTATTTATCCTGTCTCGGATGGTGAACCTGTGGCTGAAACGTTTGATCATCTCTATGTGCTGATGACGACGCTGATGGTGCTAAGGCATTATTTGGCGGGGCAGCGGGCGACGGTGCTGGCCGACCAGTTTATGTATTACGTTGAGGGCAAGCCCAATGCGCGGGTGGCTCCGGATGTGATGGTGATTTTTAATGTCGAACCGGGCGGGCGGGATAGTTACAAAATTTGGGAAGAGGGCGAGGTGCCTAGCGTTATTTTTGAGATGACGTCTAAGGGGACGGAGGAGCGCGATCGCATTTTCAAAAAGAATCTTTACGAACAGCTTGGTGTGACGGAATACTGGCTGTATGACCCTAGAGGCGAATGGATTGAAGAGCAATTGCGTGGCTATCGGCTGCGCCAGAACGTTTATGAACCGATTACGGACGGTCGATCTGAGCCGTTGCAGCTACGGGTGGAGATAGCCGATACCATCATCGGGTTTTATCGCGAGGATACGGGTGAGAAATTGCTAATTCCTGATGAATTGCAGGTTGCCCTTGAGCAAGAAGCTGAGCAGCGCCGTCAGGCTGAAGAGCGGGCGGCGGTGGCTGAGGCTAAGGCTAATCGGGTGCAGCGGGCGGCGGTGATTCGGCTGATAGAGATGGGGCTTGAGGTGGAACAGGTGGCTGAGGCGCTGGGGTTGAGTGCGGATGAGGTGCGGGCAATGAGGTAGCCTTCTGAAAAACTACTGTTCATAAAAAGCCACTATTCCTAGAAGACTACTGTTCAAAGATACTATCAACGGCACAATTAAACCCTGGCAACAACGGTGAAGTTAGCCTATCTGCTGTCAGCAGGGTTGCGATTAGCTGTAACTGAGCGTTTTGCCGCCGGTAAACTTCAATTTGCGGCGATCGCCAGGCCACTATCCAATATTCCTGAACGCCGTGAAGTGAATAACGTTATAAGAGAGGAATGAGAGAATTTTTCTGGTAGTTTGCCGTTCGGCTGATTTGGCTGGTTTGCTCTAGTATTTTAGACTAAAGCTGATTTATGCCCCTGTGGTTTCAAATTTTGGCGGCGACGCTGGCCCGATTGCCGGAGCAGATGGCGGCGCTGCTGCCGGGGTTGAGCGTGTATCGACGGCCTTTTTCGCGGGCGGGCGCGGCGGCGATGGGTTCAGAGGAGGTGACGGTGGCAGCGCTGCGGAAGCTGGTGAAACGATTGATCTTGCAGGCCAAAAGGCAGCAGGTGGGCGATGAAAGAATCTGGCTGTTTGAGTTTCAGCCGTTGGTGCAGCGCTATTTGCAGGCTCAGGCGACAGGGGAGGCTCATTGGCGGGCGATCGCCTACTACCAAAGCATAAAGTCACCTATCCTATCGGCCACCAACAAGCCAGAAGCCACAACGGCAACCGATAAGCTAGAAGCCACGATCCCCTATCAAGAAATTTTTCATCACTATTGCGAGCTAGGGGAATATGCGATCGCCCTCGACTTTATTAGGACACAGACAGACGAAGAGGATCGCTACAGTAGCTGTGACATGGTGCTACAGCTCAGCGGCTACAACGCTACCCGGCTGTCGCAATACGAGCGCCTAACGCAGCAGTGGCAACCTAACAACGATGAGGGAAATAGGCTATTTAGCGATGCGCTACAGGCGCAGGGCGATGTGTTGCAGTTCCTCGACCGAAGAGATGAAGCGATCGCAAACTATGCGGCAGCGTTAGCGATCTATCGGCAGGTGGGTGCTCGCTTGGGCGAAGCCAACACGCTACAGGCGCAGGGGTTGCTGCAAGCGGATGCTCAGCAAGGGGTGGCTTACTTGCAGTTGGCTCAAACCCTGTATGAGCAAATCGGCAGCTTATACGGCCAAGGCGTGAATCTATTTTATTTAGGGCAGCGCTATGGTCAGCTTCAGCAGAGCGATGCGTCCATTGCAGCGTTTCAAGCAGCGGCCAGCTTAGGAGAGCAAATCGACTTCGCCCCGCTAGTAGAGTTTGCGCAAAAGGCCATTGAAGAACTGTAAGCGTCAAAGGCTCTCGTCCCTAACTCAAACAGCTCACGCCTTTATCTAAGTAGGTTGCATCCCAACCCAAACGTACAGCTACCCAACTCACAGGTGCAACTACCGAACTTAAATAGCTTTTTTCTGATCTCAAATGCCCTTTTTCCTGATGTCAAATAGATTGCTGCCGATCTTAGATAACCTGCTGCCGATCTCAAACATCTTTTTCCCAATCTCGATACTCCTTCACTCGATCTCAAATAACCTGCTGCCGATCTCAAATATTTTTTTCCTAATCTCAGATACCCTTTTATTCGATCTCAAATAAACTTCTCCCGATCTCAAATAGCTTTCTCCCGATCTCAAATAAACTTCTCTACAGGTGACAAAAACAGTTGCCTAACCCGTAACTTTACGAGTCATATCAGCCCAAATGATTCCTGATGGTGCAAAACCTCCGTAGTTATCGCTAGCGGCTGCTGTGCCTTTTACCATCCGTAGCGGGCATTGTAACGTCAGCGAAGCGGCAGTCGCAAAAGCCAAGCCGCCGCCATTCGCGACAAAAACCCTCTCAACTTAACCATCATGTAGGAGTTTCCTATGGGAAGACGTAAGAAAAAGTCTGCTGCCCTGCTCAAAGCCCAGCAGCGACTCGCAGGCATCCGCTCGATTGATCCTAAGCTCGACCTGGGCAATGGCATCTCGATAGCCTCATTTACCAAGGATGTCGATGGCCTTCGCCTAGCCATTGATAATTACAACGCGCTGCTTTCTACCGTAGACGATGCGGCCAATGCCATAGAAAAGCAAGAACAACAGATTATTATTTCATCTGAAAATGTGCTGATGAGCGTAAAAATAAAGTTTGGCAAAGACAGCAGCCAGTATGAAATGGCAGGGGGGACTAGGCTGAGCGATCGCCGCCGCACTCCTCGACTTGCCGCCTCAGCCCCCACAGCCGTCACAGCTTAAGCAAGGCACCCTCAACAACAACTTTTCCTTCGGTAAATGCACTCCTAGAGAGATGGCTTATGTCATCTCTTTTTTGTGTAAGTAGGTTGTCTCAATTGTTTATAAAATGCCGATGCCCCCCAGCCCCCAATTTTGGGGGAGCCAGAGTGCAAGCTGAAATGACTGACCCCAAAGCATATTCTCTCAATGCACTCAGAGCCCCAGAATTGGGGACGGGGGCTTCAATAATTCTGTTTGTGACTTAAGTTTAATCATGCTGATCTACTTACAGAAGGGTCAAAGAAGGCAGCCCTGTCTATGCTGTCTGGGGCATTGCCAAAGGATGTAATAAGCCGGTCGTTTTGATCACAGCCTACAGGCCAGATCCGCTACAGTGGGACAGCAAATTTTCGCAGAGGCAATAATTTTGAAGACAAGAAAGAAAACAAAGCCTGTTTGCGAAGGGCAATACGTCGCTGAATCAGAAAAAACGTACAAGACAGCCGTCTGCTGATGTCGCTACACTACTAAACGGACGATACTTTGTCAGATCTATGAGCGCGTTGGCCTTCCCAAAAGAATCTGTTAAATTCTGGCGAGATCCAGTGCTGAATGACCTGGAAATGCTGCACGCGACCTATATTACCTATGCCTTTGCCAAGCACGCGCATGAAGGGTTTGGCATTGCCATTGTAGAAGCCGGGGCAATGGCGTTTGAGTATCGCGGTGAAACTTGTGTGGCTCCGGCAGGCAGCGTGGTGGTTACACAGCCGGGTGAAATGCACACCGGCCATGCAGTTTTGGAAACAGGCTGGACGTATCGTACCCTACTGCCTGCGGTTGGGTGGTTACAGCAGGCGGCAACAGAGCTGACCGAGCGCTCTGGTGCAATGCCTTATTTTTCCTCGCCTGTAATTCACGATCGGCGGCTCAATCAGCAGCTTATCGCGCTTCATCGTACGCTCGAAACTTCGCCTTCACCTTTAGAAAGAGAGTCTCGCTTTTTGTGGGGATTGGCGCAGCTTGTGCAGGGGTATGCGTGCGATCGCCCCTCTCCCCCACCCATCGGCAAAGAACATCGCGCGGTTCAACAAATCCGCGACTACCTGAGCGATCAATACACCGATAATATCTCTTTGAAGGAATTAGCCGCGCTGGTAGAGTTGAAGCCTTTGCGGCTGCTGAGAGTGTTTCGCAAGCAGGTAGGGTTGCCGCCTCACGCCTATCTCAACTATGTGCGGGTCAATCAAGCGCGGCGACTTTTGATTGCAGGCTGGTCGATTACCGATGCCGCCTTAGAAACCGGCTTTAGCGATCAAAGCCATTTACACCGGCACTTTAAGCGGATGGTGGGGGTGACGCCGGGGCAATATGCACGCGGCTGCAAAAACGTACAAGAATGAGTAGCAGGGCGAAAGCTACACTCGTCAGCAGATCGAGAGTGGCTTGTATCAATGACAGATTCTTATCCTATGACTCAGCCTTTAAACAGGCGGCAAACCCCTCAATCGGAGTTCCTTACAGGGGCTCGCGACATTTTTCCGCTAATTGTCGGGGCGATTCCGTTTGGCATTATCTTTGGCACTTTAGCGGTTAGCAGCGGCCTTTCAATTGGGGCAGCGATGGCGATGTCGGCGCTTGTATTTGCCGGTTCATCGCAGTTTATCGCGGTCGGGATGGTGGCGGTTAAAACCGGATGGCTGCTGATTGTACTGACTGCGTTTGTCGTTAACCTGCGACATCTGCTGTATGCCGTCAGCCTGGTGCCGTACGTGAAGTCTTTACCGCAGCGGTGGAAGGTGCCGCTGGCATTTTTGCTGACCGATGAAGCGTTTGCTGTGGTGATTCGGCGGTATGAGGCGGGCGATCGCACTCCCTACAAACACTGGTACTACCTGGGCGCAGCACTGGCAATGTATAGCAACTGGCTGCTCTGCACGTGGCTGGGCATTACGGCAGGCCAAATGATTCCGAATGCGACTGAGTGGGGCCTGGACTTTGCCATGTCGGTGACCTTTATTGGCATGACCATTCCTTATTTAAAGACAAGGCCGATGGGGATTGCGATCGCGGTTGCCGGGATCGTGGCGCTATTGGCAAATCCGCTGCCGAATAAGTTAGGGCTGATGGTGGCGGCGATCGCAGGCATTAGCGCAGGCGTCATTAGCGAACGGGCATTCAACAAATAACTCTGGAGAATAAGGTCAACGATCATGAATGAAGTATTACTGATTTTGGGGATGGCGATCGCGACTTTTAGCATTCGCTATCTGATGTTTGGTGCGAGCAGTCGCATCAAGCTGTCGCCCGCTTTATTAAATGCACTGCGCTATGTGCCGCCCGTCGTGCTGACCGCCATTGTAGTACCGGAAGTATTGCTTAGTGATGGAACGCTGCAAGTAAGCTATTTGAATGCTCGGTTAGTGGGTGCGATCGCCGCCATCCTCGTCAGCGCCACTACTCGAAACCTGCTGCTCACCATTGTCATTGGCATGGGTGCCTTTTTCGGCTGGCAAGCCCTGGTGACTTTGTAAAAGCTGACTAAGTCTTATGAAAATTTGGTCTGGGCTCATTGGTAAATGGAACGAGCATAGTTGAAGACCTCTTCTTGCTTGTTCTCTGAAAGCTGACTAAGAATTTCGCTGATTTTTTCGGCAGTAGGAAGCCATTGTTGAGTAGCTGACTTCCAAACGACGATAAACTGTTCACTAGACAAGGTACAGAGGGCAGTCGTTTCGCCATCATCGTTAACAAACTCAACCTCAAAGTCGTGGTCATCATAGCATTCGACAATCGTGCCCTGGCCACCGATCGATTGATCGTGCTCTGGTAGATTGACAAGGAGTTCAACAACGTCAAACAGCTCTGGTTTAGCCATGGTTTTTCTTGATGTAAGCGGTGGTGAGGGTTGCTTGCCGAGCGCTAGGCGGAACAATCCAACCTGTGCGAACGGTCTCTTTTTGCTCTGGCTGTATGCCTTGAATCCTTAAATCGATCTGATATCTCTGGCCATGTCGATCTTTGTGTTTAGGTATTGCTTCAGCTTCAAGTGCCTGAGACTCTATTTGCGCTAGAAGAAGTTGGTAGTTGTTTTGTGTGTAGCCCAAACGTTTTTTAAACAAAAAGGCTTTATGTTTGCCCTTAGGGTTGCTTGGAGATAAAGCATAGTCGGTTAGTTTGCGAGGATCTATAAAAATTGTGTTTACTAAATCTTTCAGCTTCATAAGAGCATATTTTAAGGCATTCCACCTTAAACTGGGGGGTATTATGAGCCGAATGAATTGTTTGGCTTGCTGTTATGGCAGCTTGGAACCGACTGAGTCTGTAGAATAAGGGCAGTCCCCTTATCTGCAATCTGAATGACCGCTATTTCTATCCCACCGACTTCTGCACTTTTGTCTGCCGAGCAGGTTCTTCAGGCACAAAGAGCCTTTTTTGCTACGGGCCAGACTAAGCCAATTGATTACCGTATCGCGCAGCTAAAGAAGCTAAAGGAGGCGGTTCTAGAACATCAGGACGCGATTGTACAGGCGGCCAAAGATGACTTGGGACGACCCGAGTTTGAGGGTTACTTTGAGATTGGAGTATTGGCCGAGCTGAGCTATGTGCTAAAGCATGTGAAAGCTTGGGCCAAACCGAGAAAGGTCGGAGTGCCGCTGGCGCAAATGCCGGCATCTGCCTGGGTGCAGCCCGAGCCATTGGGTTCTATTTTAATTATTGGGCCTTGGAACTATCCCTTTCAGCTATTGATTTCGCCTTTGATTGGCGCGATCGCCTCCGGCAACTGCGCCGTGATTAAACCTTCAGAGATCGCGCCGGCCACCTCCCGAGTGGTCGCCCAGCTCATTCAATCTATCTTCGAGCCCGAATATGTCGCCGTGCTAGAAGGCGGCGTAGAAGTTGCCCAGTCTTTACTCGCGCAAAAGTTTGACCATATTTTGTTCACAGGCGGTACGCGCGTCGGGCAAATTGTCATGGAAGCTGCGGCGAAACAGCTTACCCCCGTAACGCTAGAGCTAGGCGGCAAAAGCCCTTGCATTGTCGATAAAGACATTAAGCTAGAAGTCGCGGCTAAGCGAATTGTCTGGGGAAAGTTTCTAAATGCAGGGCAAACCTGCGTGGCTCCGGATTATCTGTTAGTGCATGAAGAGATTAAAGCCGAGTTTCTAGAGACTTTGCAACAGGTTTTGAAGGAAGCTTATGGGGACGATCCGCAGCAGAGCCCCGACCTTTCTCGGTTGGTGAGCGATCGCCAATTTGACCGCGTGGCCAAGCTCATAGAGGGCGAAGAGATTTTGATCGGTGGTCAAACGGACAGAGAAGACCGCTATATTGCGCCGACAGTACTAAACAATGTGAGTTGGGACGCGCCAGTAATGCAGGAAGAGATTTTTGGGCCAGTGTTGCCCGTGCTGACTTACAGAGGGATTGAAGAGGCGATCGCGCAGATCAACGCCCGCCCCAAGCCCTTAGCCCTCTATCTTTTCACCCGCAGCAAATCTCTTCAAGAAACCGTTCTTTCTGCAACTTCTTCGGGCGGCGTCTGCCTCAACGATGTTTTCTTGCACGTCGCCATTTGGGGAATGCCCTTTGGCGGCGTTGGCAATAGCGGCATCGGCGCGTATCACGGCCAGACCACCTTTGATAGATTCTCTCATCTCAAAAGCGTCCTCAAAAAGCCCTTTTGGCTGGATATAGACTGGCGCTACGCCCCCTATGGCAACAAGATAGAATTTTTCAAGAAGATTATGAATTTTTCCTAGTGTGCGATTACCTATGTAGGGCCATAGCGCCGTATGGTATATGTCTAGTGTTAGTCGGTTGGTAGCTCAAGTTGCCGACCCACCCCGGCCTGCGGCCACCCCTCCCAAGAGGGGATCTACGTCAGGCGTTGAGGCTAGCGTGTGTTAGATCGCCCAAAGCCTCACAGCCAGGACAAATCCCCTCTCGGGAGGGGTGCCCGCTAGGGCGGGGTGGGTTCGATGTATCGCGAAATGCTCTTTATCGCTGTGCCTACGTCGTTTGCACAACGCAATACATTATCGCTCGCTATTCAGATTTCTACAGAGTCCCTTACGAAGAGCTAGTAGCGCTACTGGCCGCACCTTTCAGGGCCGCAATCCCCTGCTCCACGCTGGCCCACAGACCCATGTCTGGCTCCTTGTTAGCAATTTCGCGAGTGCCGACAAAGTAAAGCACACCTTTCAGCACTTCCTGGTGAGCACGGTTTTCAAAATTAACTTTGTTCAAAGGCTCCATTGCGTCTTGCAGCTCGTCATCGAGTGACTGAGCAGCTTTGTGAAGTACCAGGCCAGTCATGGTTTGCTGGTGCTTTAGCAGCTCTAGCTGAAAGAACTTGTCGTAGGTTGTTAGCTCGGAGCCACTCATCATCTCACTGACTTTGTCGGCGTGCATTTGGGTAATGTCGCGAGGCTCGGAGTTTACGCCAAGGCGGGCGACGGCCTTTTCGATGGTGCCCAGATTGTCTTTATCTTGATTGATGATTTTCTCTAGGCGCTCTTTGATGTCTGAGTCGCTGGTTGCATTCAATAGCTTTTGTTCGTTTTCAATTAAAACATCTTGAAAGAGTTTGAGGTCGGCAAGCTTGGTTGCTAAATTTGTTGTATCAGCCATGGTGCTGTGATTTTCTCCGAAATAAGGTTTTGCAAAAGCGGTGGTCGCTTTGCTTGGCCTTTCTATGATTCCGCGAAGCAACCGTAGCTTCCTCCGTCACGAGAGAGATTTGAGCGCAGTTGCCACAGCTCTTTACCTGACCAAAGGATACATGCCCTTTTCATAACGGTGGGTCTTGAGGGCAAGGCTTTTGATGTTTGGCGGACTCGGCAGGGTAGTCAGGCTGCGCGATCGCCCGTAGCCGCGCAAAAGTGTCTTCTGTGATGTGTTTACTGGCCTTCAGCCCTAACTTTAACAACGTGCCAGGACTGGGCACCAGCTTTACACCCAACTGCTGCACCAGCGTTAAGCTATCACCCTGGCCCCAATGCTCTACGATTTTGCTGTGGCTCACCCGGTCGATATGCATCACCGCAAAACGAACTGCTTTACCCGTGGCCGGAATGCCCTGGAAGGTATCCAAATGAGTTCCGGTGAAAAAACCGCAGGTGGTAACGGTGTCTTTGTGCGCGACGATTTGGGTAAAGGTATGCAGGCCGTCGGGGAAAGCGTTGTATACTTCGGTGCCCATGCGAGCGAATTCTGCCTGGTTAAGGGGCTTCTCTATGCCTGCCATATGGGCGATTAGGTCAGAAGAAAGCAGAGAGAGCCCTTCACTGAGGCGGCGGTTGTCGAAGGCTTTGTAAAACTGAAGGACGAGGGCTCTGTTTTGGGTGGCAAGCAGGTCGTGGAACATGGGCGAGGGGGTTTTGTAGAAAATTATATGTTGGGGGGGGATTCGTCAAAAGGGCGCTTTCGCAACCTTTAAACCTCTCTGTTTTGTAAAAGGCTGGGAGGCGATCGCACAAACAGCAGCATCCCAATCACCACTGGGGCAAATAAACAACAAGTATAAAGTCCACCCCTGTAAGACCCGGTGACGGCCTCGAAGTTGGCCAAGAGTGACGGGCCGATGGCGCTGCCGATGACAATAATCATCATTTGAACGCCTGCGATCGCGCCCAGATGAGCGCGGCCAAAAAATCTTGGCAGGACGACGGTGGTGAGCGTGCTAAAGCAGCCCATGCTAACGCCCAGGCCAACCACGGCAGCGGCGAACATGCCGGGCTGGTTCAAGTTGGCAAAGGCGGCGATGCCGACGGCCTGAAATATCATCATCACGGTGAAAATTAGGCGAAGTCGGTTGTGATTCTTGGTGGGCGTGCTGCCGCCATCGCACAGTAGCCCGACCGTAAAGCCTACCGCCGTCGAAACAATCGCGTTTGGCACAAATATTTTGACGATATCGGCCTCGGCTAAGCCTGCTTCTGCGCCGATGCTGACAATATGGAAGGTAATGCCGGTAAACGCAAGCGCCTGAGCGGCAAAGGCCAAAGTCACGGCCCAAAAGGCAAGCGTTTTCAAAGCCTGGCGGCGGGTCAAGCCCCAAAGCGCGGCTGGCTCGGTTGCTGGGGGGCTAGTTTCTTCGCGCCGAGATTGGGCTAAAACGGTTTCGCCATCCATTTTTAGGCCGCATTCTTCGGGATTATCGCGAAACAGCAGCCAGCCGACGGTGCTCATGCCAAAGCCGACGATGGCCGCCAGGGTGAGCCAGGTGCCGCGCCAGCCGATGGCCGCGATCGCTTGACTAAACCAATAGGGCGCAATCGAAAATCCGTAGGCGACAAAAATTCCCTCAATGCCAGAGACCTGGCCCCGCCTGCGCTCGAACCATTTGCCTAGCATTGTGCGGCTGGTCATGGTCAGCATTCCCTGGCCGCAAAAGCGCAGGCTGACGAAACCCAGGATGATCAGTAGAGCGGCGAGTGTCGTGGATGTGAGGGGTAGCCGGGTGCTGAGGGTGAGGGCAAGGCGATCGCATACCGTCAAATAGCACAGCGTTAGCCCTAACCCGATTGCTGCCAACACGGCCACCCGCCGAGACCCCAACCGATCTAATAGCTTGCCGCCAAAGGGCAATAGGCATCCACTTGTGAGCGTCCCCACTAAATAGGCATTGGATAGCTGCAAGCGAGAAAGGCCAGTCGCGGCCATTAAATGATCGGTAAAGACGCTGACGCCGATGGTTTGCCCCGGAATGCTAGCCATGACGCCCAAGACGCTGGCGACTAAGATAATCCAGCCGTAGAAAAAGGATAGCTTTGCCGGTGAAAACGGAAAAGCTGGATGAAAAGGGGCTATTTTCATAAACAAAAACTACTTTTGCAAAGGGGAGATGCCAGAATCGCAAAAACCAGATACGCTATTAAACGGCTTCTGTGGCTTTTACAGCCTGTACAGCTAGCCGGTATCGTACGTCGCTTAGCGAAGTCTCAACTATGGCAGATCAACCCGATTCACGAATGCTTCTTTCTCACAACTTCGCCCTGCCCGAAAGCGAAGTTCACTCACTCAACCGAGAAGAGTTCGCAGATGTTTTTGTCAAAGCATTTGCAGATAAAGTGGCGATTGATTGTGCCCTGATTGATAATCCTCACTGGATTGTTGAGGTGCGCTATGCCAAAGTTCGTTATACCGCTGAAGATGCTGGAAAACTATGCGCTGAAGCATTAGCTAACTATCGTCAGCAAAGCAGTGCTAAGGGTTTCACCGTGATGGCTTTGGGTGGTATTAAGACAACCCCGCCGACGGGTGGCCCGCCTTCGTTGCAGCTAGGTGAGTGGGGCGTAGATGTCGTTGAAACCCGAGCGCCCGATGAGTTCTTAGCAGAAATTAATTGGGACCGGCTATCTAAAGCTAAGCCGCTAGACAGCATTTTTAAAGTAGATGTTGCTGTTTAGAAGTTGTCTAGAATGGCTGCTGAGAATAGCCGCCTAGAAGAAACTCATGACATTCCGGATCAGGCTTCACCTAATTTGGAAAGGTCAGGGACTGCTATTACTTTCAAACTAATTAATCTTTGATATGGAACTTACTCGTAAAATTCAAGACAAAGCCATCCGTGATGGCATTGCGGCTGACTGTACGCAGCTTATCGAGCAGCAAGTGGCGGCAAAGAGTGGTCTTGCAGGTATTGCCTTTAAGGCAACTTATGGGGTTGTCAAAGGTATCAGCAGCGACTATGTTCCGGGCGCAATTAAGCGACTATTGCCGGAGATTATGGGCGCGCTAGATCCGCTGTGGGCCGAGGGCGTGCAGCAGGGCGATCCGGTGATGTATTTGTCGCAAAATAGCGAGCGTACGGCTGATGTAATTTTGAGTACGACGGACGCCCGCATTGAGCGTAAGGCGAGTGGCGGTATTATCGGGTCTTCTTATAAGAAGCTGCGCAAATCGGTTAAAAAAGATGTGGCGGACGCGGTGCCAGGGCTCGCTCGTATTATTGACAAACACGTTAGCTAAAAAGCTAGCCTCAGCCCCGGTTAATCTTTGGGGACTGAGGCTGAAGATATTTGACTCGCTAGCATGAGCGAATCGGCTATTTAGAATTGCTATCTAGTCGTCTCTTTCAAGCGACTTGTTGCTCATGCCAGGCAGGACGGTTTTGGCGTTGCCGGGATAAATTTCTCCCATTTCGCCGACGGCGTCTGCGGATTCTTTGGCAATTCGCTTGGCTTGCTTGCCGGGCTTGCCCTGCAATTTCTGGTTCTCTGACTGCCACTGACCGGTGGTTACAGGGCGTCCTTCTGCACCCCGAGCAATCATGTCGTTTAGCATTGCTTTGGTGCTGCCTGGCAAATCAGCCGAGTCTACGCTGGTGGTGAGCAAAAACAAGCCGACGAAGGCGATCGCCACAAATCGTTGGGGCTGTAAAGCACGCCAGGCTTGATAGATGGTTTGAAAGATGTCATTGATGGCGCTAGTTAGCCGCTGTAGCATATAGGTAAGATCTCCTTGCTTTAACAGGCTTTAAGCTATCGCGATGGCGGGGCTTAGGCTTCTGGCAAAAGAGAGAGATGAATAGCTCGAATGGGAGAGATGCTTTTCGCTGACTTGTCCGAAGTTTGGCATCATTGGCATCATAAGTTAGCCGGATCGATTGCGATCGCACCTATTTAAAAACCGGATCGAACCAGATCATTCGTACTCAAGATCGTTTGTATTGATACAATAAAACTGGCCGGGATCCTGATTGAGTAGGGGCTCGTGCATTTTTTCTGCACTTTTCACCTGCACTTTTCACCTGCATTTCTCACAGAGATTAGCGCATGATTCCCAAACAGCTCATTCTCAAAAATTTCTTGAGTTACCGCGAGGTGACCTTGAATTTTGATGGGCTGCATGTGGCTTGTGTCTGTGGGCCAAACGGCGCTGGCAAGTCGTCTTTGCTAGAGGCGATAGCCTGGTGCGTGTGGGGCCAAAGCCGCGTCAGCGCCGAAGATGACATTGTGCGACAGGGCGCAAACGAAGCCCAGGTGAGCTTTTGCTTTGAGCACAGCGGCCAAACCTATCGAATTATTCGCACCCGCCGTCACCGCCAAACCAGCGCTTTAGAATTTCAGCTCAAAACAGACTCTGCCGATCCTTACACTGCCTTTAGAAGCATCACCCAAAAGGGCGTACGGGCGACTCAGCAGTATATTCTTCAGCAAATCAAAATCGATTACGACACTTTTGTGAATTCTGCCTACCTGCGCCAGGGCCGGGCCGATGAGTTTATGCTGAAGGGGCCACGCGATCGCAAGCAGGTACTGGCCGACCTGCTAAAGCTAAACCAGTACGATGCCCTGGCCGAACAAGCCAAAGAACAGTCCCGCAGCTACAAAGCTCAGATTCAGCCGCTAGAGGCTTTACTCTGTCAGCTCTCTGCCCAGATAGAAACCCGAGAAGAAACCAGGCAGGTTCACCAAACACTACAGGCTCAAATAGAAGAACAGCAGGCAACCTTACAACAGCAGCAGCAGCGACTGAGCCAGCTAAAGCAGCAGCAGCAGCAGCAAACTCGACAGCAACAGCAGCTAGTGCTCGCGCAGCAGCAGTTGCAGTATCAACAGTCCACCTGTCAAGACGCACAAGCGGCCTTGAACCAGGCGCAGCAACGGCTTCAGCAAGTTGAAGCTATTCTGACACGCGCGGACAGCATTCAGCAGCAATATCAACAGCTAGTCCAGCTTCGACAAACCGAAGAACAGCAAGCCGAACGGTTTCACGCCTACCAGCAAGCGCAAAGCCAGCGGATTCAACTTCAGCAGCAGCTCAATCAGCAGCAGCAGCAACAGCAAAACCAAATTACTCGCCTGGAAACGCAGCTAGAGCAGCTTAGAGCGCAGGAACAGGACAGTCGGCAGACGCTAGCGAAAAAAGACAGTATTATTGGCAAACTAGAACAGCTTCGAGCTGCCAGAAAAGAACTCCGTCAGCTCGATAAAATGGAAGCCCAAAGTGCGCCCTTGCGTCAGCAGCTACGCCAAATAGAGAGCCAAATCGAACAGGCGCATACGCGATTAGTCACCCGATTAGAAGAACTCGGCAATCGGCAGTCGCAAATGGCCACTCAGCAAACCCAGGCTCCGCAGCTTATGCAGGCCGCTTCGGAAGTCTCTCATCGGATTGCTTATTTAGAACAACGCCGAGAATATCAAGAAGCCCTCAGGCAAAAAGGACTAGAGCGGCGCAGCTTTATGGAGCGTTTGCAGGCCAATCAGCTTAACCATGAAGTTACGCTTGCCCGGTTTGAGCAAACCCTGGCGCAGCTTGCAGACCCCGATGAGGCTTGCTGTCCGCTGTGTGAGCAGCCGCTGAAGGGGAAAGATTGGCAGGCATTGCGCGATCGCACCCTAGAAGAGCGAGATGAGGTACAAAATCAAATTTGGGCTATTCGCGAGCAGTTGGCCGTCAGCGAACGTGAAATTCAGGTGCTGCGTCAGGAATATCGCGTTTTGGAAGAAGAACTGGCTAAATATGCGCCCGTGCTAGAAGAACGCGGTCAGCTTAAGGCCAAGCTAGCGTCGGCAGATACATTGCAAGATCGGCTGCAAGCAATGAGCGCCGAGCGGGCTCAGTTGGAGCGCTGCTTGCAAGAAAATGACTATGCCGAGACCTTGCAAGATGAGTTGCAGCAGGTGAGATCGCAAATCGCGGCGATGAACTATGACGATCGCAATCATGCTTTGCTGCGATCGCAAGTCGATCGCCTCCGCTGGAGCGAACTCAAGTACGCAGAAATTCAGCAGGCCGAGCGGCGGCTTGGTCAAATTGAGCGTCAAAAGCCCAGGCTAGAAGCAGAACTGAAAGCTTTGCAAACAAGCGCGACTGTGCCTGATGACGATCCGGTTTGCCGGGCGCTGGCAACTGTCAATCGGCGGTTAAGCGAAATTGACTACAGCCTGACGCAGCACAACCAGCTTAGAGCGCAGCTACGACAGGCTGACAGTTGGCAGACCCAATATCAAGCATTACAGCAAGCCATCAGCGAGAAGATGACCTTACAAGATAATCTTGTTCATCTGACGGCTCACTATCAAACGGCGGCGGCAAAGACTGAAGAGATTGAGCGACGCCTGCAAGCGCTGAATCATCAGCTAGAAGGGCAAACAGATCCGCAGCGAAGTATCGCTGAGCTAGAAGCAGAATTGGCTGAGTGTAGAGAGAGACGCGATCGCCAGCTTTCGCAGCTTGGCAGATTGCAGCAACAGCTTTCTCAATTAGAGACTGTACAGCAGCAGCACGAACAACAGCAGCAGGCGTTAGCCGACATTCGTCACAAGTACCGGATATACAAATCGCTGGCCGAAGCGTTTGGCCGCAATGGTATTCAGGCTTTGATGATCGAAAACTTACTGCCCCAGCTAGAAGCCGAGACCAACCAAATTTTAGGCAGACTGAGTGACCATCAGTTGCATGTGCAGTTTGTGACCCAAAAGGCCGGACGCCGCCATAAAAAGCTCATAGATACGCTCGATATCTTGATCGCTGACGCTCGCGGCACTCGCCCGTACGAAACCTATTCTGGCGGGGAGGCATTTCGGGTGAACTTTTCTATTCGACTGGCGATCGCTCGTTTGCTGGCCATGCGAGCGGGTACAGCGTTGCAAATGCTGATTGTGGACGAAGGTTTTGGTACGCAAGATGAGGAAGGCTGTGACCGATTGATTGCGGCGATTGAGGCGATCGCGCCCGACTTTGCCTGCATTTTGACCATCACCCACATGCCTCATTTTCGCGAAGCTTTCCAAACCCGTATAGATGTGAGTAAGGATGAAACCGGCTCACATATTGCTATCTCTGGCTGATACGAAGCGGCTATTGAAAAATAGTGTTTGAATAGAAGCGTTTGAATAGAAGCGTTTGAATAAAAGCGTTTGAATAAAAGCATCACCGGGGATTGCCTGCTGTCTAAAAACTATTCTGTCGCAGGCTTAGCAGGCAACAAGTACAGCAAGCCTGAGATCCAGGTGAGGGCAACGGCGACCCAAAACAAGACGATGCCCGAGGTTTGCCAAACGTCGGCAAACGGGCCAGCAGAAGGGCCAGAAACAGGGGCTAGCAGGATGGCGATCGCCACAATCTGCACGACCGTCTTTGCCTTTCCCCAAATCCCGGCCCCTGGCACGCTGCCTTTTTGAAAGGTGGGATTTACTCGCCAGCCCGAAATCGTCAGCTCTCGCGCCAGAATCAAAAACACGCCCCAGGCAGGCACAGTGCCCAGGCCGACTAGCGCCATTAAAGGGGCCATCACCAGCAGCTTATCGACTAACGGATCGAGAAACTTGCCCAGCTCTGTAACCTGATTGAGTTTGCGCGCCAGGTAGCCATCTAACCAATCTGTCCCCGCAAAAAGAACAAAGGCAATCACACTTACCCAGCGGCGAAAATCTGTTGGATCGAGTAGCGCTATCAACACAATCGGGACGCCGAGCAAGCGAGAGACCGTGATCCAGGTGGGTAAGTTCATTACAGGCTTTTATGTTTAATTTGTTCTGGTTTTGGGTCTAAAGAGTTACTTATTGATGAACGCCTTCGGGGTTGCCGTAGGTAAGTTCTCCAGAAACATAGCTGTGGGGCTCTACATGGATAGTCACCCGCGTCGAGCCGAATTCTTCTTCTAGCCGTTGCTCTACGCGCTCGGTAATTTCATGCGCACTCAACACATCCTGCGGCTCGACAATTAAATGCATGTCGATGAAGACCTTGCGGCCCAGCAGCCCGCGTGAGGCAATGCTGTGGCAGTTGAGGACGCCGGGTACGCTCATAACTTCGGTATGGATGGCTTCGGGTGCGATCGCCATTTCATCGACCAGCCAGGGCAGATTTGCCGACAGCACCACCCACCCACTGCGAATCACCAGCAGCGCCACCGGAAACGCCAAAAATACATCCAGCCACTGCACCCCGACCCAAACGCCAATAAGGCCGCCAAGCACCGCAATCGTGATCCAAATATCGCTCATGGTATGCTGCGCATCAGCAATCAAAATGTTGCTACCCAAGCGATTGCCTACTCGCCGCTCATAAAAGGCAACGAAAATATTGATGCCCAGCACCGCCAGTAAAAACCACAGCGATAGCGCCCCCATCGTCACTGGCTCGCTGCCGTCAATCAACCTTTCGATTGCGCCCTTTAAAATTTCAAAACAGGCAATGCCCAAAAATGCAGCGATGCCCAACGCGCCAACCGCCTCATATTTTTGATGTCCGTAGGGATGGTCGCGGTCGGGAACCGGCGAGGCAAGCTGATTGGTAACTAAACCCAAGACGTTATTGGCGCTGTCGGTAATGCTATGTAGCGCATCGGCCAGCAAACTCAAAGAGCCCGTCCACCAGCCCACGACTAGTTTCAGCACGACGACGGCAATATTTAGCACCAGGGTAATTGACAACACTCGCCGCACTTCAGCTCGGTAGGTGTTAAAGCTTTGAAAGTTAGGATGCTCGTGGTCTTTATGCTCATGCCCAGACTGTTCGTGTCTAGACTGCCCATGCTTAGACTGCTCATGCCCAGACTGTTCGTGCCCAGACTGTTCGTGCCCAGGCTGCCCATGCCCAGGCTGCCCGTGCGGCTGAGAAATGCGCTGCTGCCATCGTTCACCCATATCTGGCCGTCTAATATTGGCCCCCGTATTGGGCTTAGTCTTTGACATAAAGCACACCCCTCCCCAAACGCAATGCTGCCGTTGTTAGCCTATCGCGTTCCCGAGCGATTGAGCCATCTCACTTACAGTTCTTATTCGGTAGTTCTTATCTAGTCATTTTCTAATCGGGAAAAAGTGGAAAAAAGAGCGTCAACTGGCTACGCTTTGGGCGTCATCTTGAGCGTTTGCCTGAGAGATGGCCTGGTTTACCTGTAAAAATACTTCATGACAGTGGTTTTGCCTGCGCAGTGGCAGCTCTTCATTTTTTACGACCAAATCTATCTTCGAGCCGCCGGTTTGAATCGTGGGGGGGCTAATTAATAGCTCTATGGTGGCTAGCTGAGAAAATGAAACTTGACCTGGCTGCTCCTTCGCCACAATACAGACCGGATCTTGATAGATCAAGGTAAGATTGCAAGCCTCTAGCGCAGTAACCAGGGCCTGACTAATTTTCTCTTGCGAGAAGCCAGTCATAAAGAAGTTGGTGTAGCGAGCCATAAAACGTTACAAGATAACGGGATGGAATGACAAAACGAAAACTGCGGCTGCATGCCTGCTAAGTCCTATTTATAGACACTGATCAGGATACCGTTGTTTACCTGAATAGGGAATAGGGCATAGGGTAGGTGTTGGTGCGGGCATTAATTGCGCTGGGGTGGGTTAGGGAAATTATGCAAGGATCTGGGCGATGCGAGGAAAGCTGATTGTATTTGAAGGGGGAGAAGGCAGCGGTAAAACGACTCAAATTAAAAGGCTATACGACTGGCTGGGTAAGAGTGAAGCCTTTAATCTGTTGCAGTCTACTGGCAGCGTCTTGGGGGTAAAAATGACGCGCGAGCCTGGCGGCAATGCTTTGGGCCAGCAGATTCGTCAGCTATTGCTAGATGAGCGCTGGCGGCGCTTGGTGGACGGGGAATTGCCCGCTGAAGCGCCGATTGCCAACAGAGCTGAGCTGTTACTGTACGCTGCCGACCGGGCGCAGCATGTGGAAGAAACATTGGTTCCATGGTTGGAAAAAGGTTACTGGGTGCTATGCGATCGCTATACCGACTCTACCGTTGCCTATCAGGGCTATGGCCGTCAGCTAAGTCTTTCACTGATTGGCGCACTAAACCGGATAGCAACGACTTATTGTGAGGGCCAAATCGACGCTCAGCTCAAAAGCGATCTGACATTTTGGCTGAATGTATCACCGGCTATTGGGCTTGCTAGAATGCATCAGCGCGGCCAGGCCGACCGCATAGAGCAGGCTAGCCAACGGTTTCACCAGCGGGTGAGCGAGGGCTTTGCGGCCCTGGCGGCGGCAAATGGCGAAATGGCGGCGCTTAGCAGTGGCCCGACCGAAGAAATTGCGGGCGATCGCCCGATTGACGTGATCGCCACTCACATCCAAACCATTATTCACCAGCGCATTGCCCAGTGGTATCCTCCCCTTCTGTAACTGCTTTTGACCCGTTCTCGGCGATTGTTGGTCAGGCGCAGGCGATCGCCTTACTTAAGCGGGCCGTCGCCCTTGACCGGATTGCTCCTGGCTACCTGTTTGTGGGCCCGACCGGTACGGGCAAATCGCTGGTTGCCGCTGGCTTTGCTGAGCTGTTGCTGCGGCCAACCGGGCCGGATTTAAACGGTTCAAAGTCTGCTATTTTGGCCAGGCGAATACGCGATCGCAATCATCCCGATCTGCTATGGGTAGAACCTACTTATCTGCATCAGGGCAAGCTGCTCACCCCTGCCCAAGCTGCCGAGGCCGGCGTCAAACGCAAGAGCCCGCCGCGTATTCGGGTACCACAAATTCGTGACATTGCCCGTTTTCTCAGCCGTCCTGCGTTGGAATCGCCGCGAGCGGTGGTGGTGATTGAACAGGGCGATCGCATGGCCGAAGCCGCTGCTAATGCCTTGCTTAAAACGTTAGAAGAGCCCGGTCAGGCCACCGTTATCCTGATGGCTCCCGATCCGCAGGCGCTACTGCCGACCCTGATTTCTCGCTGCCAGACGATTCCCTTTCGTCGGTTGAATGGCGAACAAATGGCCGCCGTGCTGACTCAAACTGGGCATAGCGAAATTTTGCAATCTGAAGAAGTGATTGCGATCGCCCAGGGCTCCCCTGGTCATGCCATTGAGAGCTGGCAGCAATTGCAGGCACTGCCGTCAGACCTGCTCACTCAGTTGGCTACCCCACCCAAGACGTTACGAGCAGCCTTAGAAGTAGCTCGCGATATCAATCAGGCGCTAGACACCGAAGCTCAACTCTGGCTACTCGACTATCTCCAGCACCGCTATTGGCAACAGGGGATTGCTGGCCCCGATACCCTTGCCGCACTAGAACAGGCTCGCCGATACCTGCTTGCTTTTGTTCAACCGCGATTGGTTTGGGAAGTCACCTTATCTAACCTGATCCGCTCAGGGTCATAATCTGGAGGCATTAAAGATGGTGCCCTCTGCCCTGGCACTAGTCTGGGTTTGGATCAGAAAGCGGTGGCATAAACGGCATTACCTGCGAAATCCATCCAATCACCTGCATTCCTCGCCATGTCAGACTCTGCTCGCTCAGCTTTCGATCTATCAAAGAAAAAGGCCCCAGCGCCATAGCCTTTTCAACATGTTTAAATTCTGACTGACTCCATCCAGAAATAGTCAGGTCTTTCACCACAATAAAAGAAATTGGCAAGGCAGGAAAAAGCCCTTTATTGTCTAAAGTTCCATTCGAGAATTCTCCCGCCTCGTAGCCTGGCACATACCACCCTTTGGTTTGTAGCAACGAATGCGACAACCAAGGCCGCTGTACACGCACAAGACAGTACTGAAAAGATAGCTGTAACTGGTTAGACTCTACTGCTTGAGTATAGGTACTATCTAACAATATAGCCTTTGTAGATGCCTGCACGGCAGCACTCGCAACCGGCGCTACAGGTGTCTGTGGCTTGATGATTTGCTGCCGAATGCTGTCAAGCACGACCGGGGCAATCATCTGTTTCACTGGTCTTACTTCCGCATTAACAGTCGGGCTCTGGACATTAACTTGAGCCGTAGCCACTTCTGACAAAACAGCTTTTGAAACCATTTTTTCTGATAGCGTCATATTGAGCGCTACAGGTTTCGCTACTGACCGTTTTGAGAATTGAGCATTTGAGAATTGAGCATTTGAGTTTCTAATTGTATTCAAATTCTTTGAAAACTTCAGCTTAGGATCTATTACCTGAGCCGCGATTGGTTTATTTGCCCCTGCTTTAATGGCTTTGTCAACCAAACTAGGATCCAGAGAGACCTGTTTAATAATCTGAGGTTGAATTAAAACCGGCGCTAAATCTTGAGGGAGCACTTGCCACTGCCATCGGTGAATAGCTGGCTGAAAAACACCTTTTGAAGGTTTGGTAGGGACTTTTGTTTCGGATGGTTTTCCCTGTGAAGTCGTCTGCTCGGCGCTCATCTTATAGGTATAAGTTGTCCAGTTGTTTGTTTGCGCAGGGTCATACCAATCTTGCGGATCGGCGTAGGCGGGACGGTACTGAATTCCCATTTGGCCAAGCTTGCCAATTTTAGTATCTTCAAACTTCTGCTTGGAGGTTGCCTTCAAATGATTGAATAAGTCAACCTCACCTTGATCATTTGTGCCGGGCGTTCCCCCATATAAAATAAAGCTGCCATAGGTTTCTTCTACAGATTTATCGGTGCGGCGAAAGACATCGGCATCAATGGCCGGAATGTCATCGGTAAGTTCTGTTAGTTTTTCAGTTGCCTTCGCAGGAAAAAAATCTAAGTCTGATGGATTTAGTTTGTAGCTGTCTGGATCAATATCCCAACCGATCGGTTCAAAGGCTAAAAAGACCTCTGACGAGGGCTCATCTTGTTTGTACAAATCAAGAAAGTGTTGATAGACGGTCTGCATTAAGTTCGTAATGTTTTCAAGCATGACGGCGGTCTCGGGAGAGAAGGGGAAAAGAGAAAAGGGGAAAGGGGGAAAGGGGAAAGGG
>JBAQZP010000157.1:0-9274 GCA_049791095.1 Phormidesmis sp. | reverse complement strand
CGGGACTACAGCCATCCTTCCAAGGTCTCAAGTTTTTGTTTGAACAGTTCTTAGACTTGGCCATCTTCGACTTTCCAAAAATGAACATGTACGGCTCGTTTTCACAAATCACGTAGGATGGCTATAGCTTGATAGAGGCGACCAAAGGTAATCGCGGGCTCTCGCTCCCATAGGGGCTCACTGGCTAGCACTGTCTCATCCAGCACAACGATATCTGGTCGGCGAGCCGTCGCTACTTCCCCCGAAGGTCGAATCAGATTTGCAAAAAATTCTTTGCGAGAACGTCTTTTCTCGCTCGGATGAGCTTATTTATTTTGAGTCATTACACCTTCTTTTCATCCACTAGCGTCAGGCTCGCCCAAGCGCCTGTAGCATCGTAGCTGCGAATCATGCGCTGGCGAGTATGAGCATCTAGCAGCCAGCCTACTTCCAAAAATAAAGGCTGGCGAGGGGTAATTTTAGTGGGACAGGTGATTGAAGCGCCGTCCGGCAGGAGCAATACCTGCACGGGTTGAGTGCCTTCTGAAAAAGAAATCTTTTGGTCAGTGACGGTGCCTGTAGAAATGATGGGGGCGCTGCCCGCTTCAAAGTGAAGGGTCTGACGAATCTGGTCGCTGCTAGTGTTTTGACCAATGGCTTCAACGATGAGTTGGGTGGATTGCGATCGCCCCACCCGCAGATCAGCATATTGAGTCACCGATTCGCCTTGCCAGATGCCGATTAGATCCGAAACCTTCAGCGGTGCTCGCTCAGGCGCATCGCTGCCTTTTAACTGCTCACGAATCAGGGTAATTTGCTCAAGTTCATTCTCAGCATTAAATAGCTGCACCGCCCGCAGCCGCCGCTCACCGGCAATCAGCCCTAGCTCCGCACCAAATTTTGAGAAAGGCCCCCATTGCATAGAGCCCTGAGAAAATGCGCCGTTTTCAAAAAACAAGGTGGCCCGATTAAGCGAACGATAGTTTAATTCCTGTATTTGAGCAGGCTCGCCCTTAGGATAACGGCGAACTTCTTGATGCATCGCCCGGCCATCATCTTGGGCAATCAGCGCTACTTCGGTGGCAACCTCTGACATAACCTGCCCTGTGGCCGATAGCTGCGTAAATGACCCTTGCCAGGTGCCCACATTTTTGAGCAGGCGTTGCCATTGAGAAGTGGATTCAGCAGGGTTGCTCATAGATGAAGGATTGGGAATATAAGGACACTAGACTCTATTGCTCAATTTTGTGTAAGCGGTGATATCGCCGAAAGGAGCACGGCCCTCTAAACTGTAGGACGGCTTTAACATAAAACATGTAGATAGATTCACCCTAAACTTGCAATACAAAACCTATCTTTTTGAGACTCTATGACTTCAGATACGCCTCAGAAGACTTTGCCCAATAAGGACGAAGCGACCGGATTGGGTACCTTTGGCGGCGTATTTACGCCTTCGATTTTAACCATTTTGGGCGTAATCATGTACTTGCGCTTCGGTTGGGTCGTCGGTCAAGTAGGACTGCCCAAAACGATGTTGATTGTGACAATCGCGACGTCGATTACGTTTTTGACGGCGCTTTCGATTAGTGCGATCGCCACCGATAAAGTCGTCAGAGCGGGCGGTGCATACTATATGATCAGCCGCTCGCTAGGCATCGAAACCGGAGGCGCAGTCGGCATTCCGCTGTATTTTGCCCAAGCGCTGTCAGTGGCCTTATACACCATCGGTTTTGCTGAGAGCTTTCAAGCCGTCTTTAAAGGAAGCAATATTGTCGTGGTCGCGCTGATTACGACGGTGCTGGTAACGGCTTTAGCGCTGGCCTCAGCAGATATTGCCATCAAGGCGCAGTATGTGATTATGGCGCTGATCTTCGTTTCCCTGCTGGCGCTGGTATTTGGCCATGATGTGGTGCCTATTCCCTCGGATGCGGCTTCTGTCGATATTCCAAGAGTGGGGTTTTGGGCAGTATTTGCGGTCTTTTTTCCGGCGGTGACCGGCATTATGGCGGGGGTGAATATGTCGGGCGATCTAAAAGATCCGATTCGCTCGATTCCGCGCGGCACCATCGCCGCTGTGGTGGTGGGTTACATCATCTACATGCTGATCCCATTTATTTTGGTGACCCGCACCCCGACCGCTTCGGCGGCGTTAATTAACCCGAACGCGCTGGTGATGAAGCGCATCGCCATTGGCGGTCAGTATGTGATTGATTCGATTGTACTGGGGGTCTGGGGGGCCACACTTTCTAGTGCAATTGGCAGCATTTTGGGTGCGCCCCGCGTTTTGCAGGCGCTGGCTCGCGATAACATTTTGCCCAGCCCGCTGCGCTGGTTGGGCAAGGGCAATGGCCCAACGGACGATCCCCGGTTAGGGACGCTGTTTACCTTGGGAATTGTGCTGGTGGTCGTGAGTTTGGGGAGTTTGGATGCGATCGCCCCCGTCCTCTCCATGTTTTTCCTCACCACCTATATGGTGCTCAACGTCGCCGCAGGCATCGAAGGCTTTCTGCAAAGCCCCTCCTTCCGGCCCACCTTCAAAGTGCATTGGTCTCTGTCTTTGCTCGGTGCCCTTGGCTGTATTGGCGTGATGTTTTTGATCAACCCGATCGCCACCATCGTCGCGCTAATCATTGTGGCGCTGATTTACGTGTGGCTAGAGCGCCGCCAAATTGAAAGCACCTGGGGCGACGTGCGCCAGGGCGTATGGATGACGCTTGTGCGCACCGCGCTGCTAAACATTGACGATGCCCCCGATCCTAAAAACTGGCGGCCTCACTTGCTAGTGCTGTCGGGTACGCCGACCAAGCGCTGGCATCTGATTGAAATGGCCCGCGCCTTTACTCACAACCGGGCACTCATTACCGTCGCCAGCATTTTACCGAGCGGATCGCGTAGCATTGCTCAACAAGAAAAAGCCGAAGGTATTCTGCGCGACTTTTTAGAGCGCAAGGGCGTACAGGCATTTGCGAAAATCATTACGGCGGACGATCCTTTTATCGGCGCTAAGCAGCTTTTGGAAACCTATGGCATGGGGCCGCTCGTGCCCAATACCGTTCTGTTAGGTGACAGTGAAGGAGGCGACAGTAAGAGTATTGATCGCTATTTCAAAACCATTCAAATGTGTCATGAGGCCAAGCGCAACGTCATCATTTATAGAGGAGACGAGATCGAAGTTAGCGAAGATGACGAGGATCATTCAGAGGCTTCTTTGTTTCCCCCCATGTTTGGCCGCGATGTAAAGCGACGAATAGATGTGTGGTGGGGCGGTTTGCAGTCTAACGGGGGGCTAATGCTAATTTTGGCATATTTGCTGCGTACAAGTTGGCGATGGCGCGCGGCAGAAATTCGCCTGAAGCTAGTGGTTTCTGACGAGGCGGCGGCCCAGGCGGCTGAAGCCAATTTGACGAACCTGACCGAAAGCCTTCGCATCGGTGCAAAGTCAGAAATTCTTTTGGCAAAGCGCCGTCCTTTTGACGACATTTTACAGAAGTCTTCAGCAACGGCTGATTTGGTCTTCTTGGGTTTGGCGGTGCCGAAAGGCGATCCCACCCAATACTATCAAACGATTCAGACGCGAATTGCCGGACTGCCGCCGACAATCATGGTACTGGCCGCTGAAAATCTTGATTTCTCGGAAATGCTGCAAAAGGACTAGCACTGCCTGAACGCTTAAAAAGCCGTTACAGAACTCGAAGTTCTCCGTAAAATTGATTAGTCTAAAAATGCGTAGGTACACAGATGGTTAGGCGATCGCCAGCAAAAGGGGACTAAATTTTGGCTAAGCGCAAAGGACTGCGACGACAGCTATCGCAAATGGCGGCTTCGGGCCAAGCGCTGGAGCAGCAAATTCAAGATTTGATTGACCAGGACAAGTACGCTACCGCCATTCGTAAGCTACAGCAGGGCCTGAAGCGCGATCCTGACCAAACCCTGAAGACAAATGAAGCTGACATTTGGCTGCTGCGAGGCAAGCACGAGTTTGAGCAAGCTAGATACACTCAGGCGATTAATGCGCTACAGCAGGCGCTTGATCTGGGGTTGCGTGACGACACCTACTATTGGCTAGCCAAATGCCTCTTGGCTCAAGAGAAAACAGCAGAGGCTCTGAATTTATTTCAAGCTGCTTTTGAAGACAAAACGCTGCCTAAAAAGATGGGCGGCTGCTACTTGAAGCTGCTCTTTTTGAACGATCAGACCGACGAGGTTGAGCGCCTGATCAAAACGCAGACTAAGCGCTTTTACGCGCCTCAGTTGCGCTGGGCGAGGGGTGCGATCGCCCTCAAAGCAAACAATCTAACCGACGCCCTTGCTCAATTTAAAACCATGGGCAAACCGGTCAGCCCCGGCGATCAGCCAATCGTTTGGCAAGCTTATAGCCACCAGCAGCGAGGCGATTGGGCCGCCGCCGAAGATGATTTAGCCACAGTTTGGCCCGGCTCCAGGCTAAATTTCTTTCAGCGCCAGCAGCCCCCGCAGTCGCCTGCCATTCATCGCCTGGTGACGGCGCAAGTGGCCCACACAGGCCGCGGGCCCGTTGACTTTTCTTATCTAGAGAAAGTCAACCAACAAAGCGCCAGCGCTAACTGGGTTTTAGAATTTTTGAATTTTATTTTCAAAGATAACGTTCACGATGCGGCTCACCTTTTTCTCGACTTCCCTGATGAGGTGATCGCCCAGTATCCAGAACTTCAAGCGCTGTATCGTCCACTGATGCTGGCGGCAGGCAGCCAGTCTTTTCAACAAGGTGAGATTGGCTGCGTAGCTGATTTTTGGAGCCATGCCCTCAAAGATCAAAGTGACTTTGATCCCAACCTGGCGCTAAATCTCTATCAGGCGATGGAGCTGTCGGGAGAGTATGACGAGGCCCAGCAACAGCTTACGCAGATTGTGAACTGGGTAAAGCGCGATGCCAGGCAAAATCCTCAGAAGTGGCCAGCGGCAAAGCTGAACCCGACGCTGGCGAAGCTGTACTGCTGGTCAACCGACTGTTTGATGTCTTTGGGCCGTTACCGGGAGGTTAAGCGGCTGCTACAGGAAGCCGAGAAACTTTCGCCGGAGCATCCAGAGGTGCTGGGGCGTAAGGGGTTGGATATTTTGGCTCGTCACGGCGATCCAGACGAAGCCATGCCGCTGCTGAGGCAGGCGCTGGAGGGAGGCTGCGAGTTTGAAGAGGTGTATGGGATGCTGGTGCGATCGCTCGCAGACGATCCAGACGAAGTCAAAGCTATCCGCCGCAAATTTGGTCAAAAATTTGGCGATGCCGACGTCAATACTGAAATAGAACTGCCCGACTGGGTAGAAGCGCTGACGTTTCAACATTACGAAATGATGTCAGAGTTTGTTGAAGACCATAGCCGCCCCTCACCAGCGCTTAAAGCCTTTAGCATTTTTTTAGCAGCCGCAGACGACGCACCCAGCAGCGGTCAAAAAATTACCCTTAATCAAAAGCAAGCCGTTCCTCAGTGGGAAGCATTATTAGCCTCGCACTCACCTGCCGAACAGGTCGAGATTATCGAAGCGATTTATTTGATTGTGCAACAGCATTCTAAACGCAATCAAAAAGGGATTGCCGCGCTGCAAAAAAGCTATGTGAAGAAGATAGCGGCGCTGTCGTCGCAGCAGGTACCCGGTGCGGATGTAGCCTATTTGGTAATTCTGGCAACCGCCTCTCCTGCTCCGGGTGAAATAACACCTACCATTGAACCTATCTTGAATCTTGCTATTCAGCCAGCGGACGTGTTGGCTACAGCCCAGCTAGCGCTTCGTTACTTTGGCCGCAATCGAGCGCTACTGCCGCTGATTGAAGCCTATGCTAAAAAAGAAACTCAAAATCCAAAGTTGTTATTAGCCAGAGCGACCCTCCATCCCAGGGGTTCTAGAGAATACGAGACCTTTTACGACAAAGGCTTTGAGATTGCTAGGCGTTTGCAAGATGCCGAAGCCTTACAAGCGTTTCGAGAAGAAGACTGGCTAGAAGCTCAAGCGCTGACCCGGCGAGTGGTCGGCCCCCAGATGGATTTTTTGGGCGATCCGAGTCAGATAGACATTGCAGATATGATTCAGCGCATGGCCCGAGAAGCTTTTGGTGAAAAGGTGCCGCCCGAAATTTTAGCGAGGATGATGCCAGAGATTGAGGCCGAGCTAAGTGATGACGGTGGGTTTTTTGCCGATGACCCATTCGATGACAGTATCGATCCTTTCTCTTTTCCACCGCCGCGACGGTCGGGCAAAAAGTCTTCACGGCGAAAGTCTTCTAAAAAAAGAAAATACTAGCATCACCGTTAATTCCGCCCTGTTCATAGCCCCTACCCGAGCATCCCCATGCAAGACCATTACGACCGTCTCGGCATCTCTGCTGGAGCCACCCCCGCTGAAATTAAAACCGCCTACCATACCAAACTAAAAGAGTTTCCAGCACACAGTCATCCTCAAGACTTCAAGGCAGTTCGTTCCGCCTATGAAGCCCTGCGGAAAGCGCCTAAAGTCAATGATGACTTCTTTGAGATTGAGCCGATTGAGGCTGAGTTAGACAAAACCCTGCTGGCCCAGTTGAAACAGAAGGCGCAAACGGCGGCAGCGATGAGTTTAAATGATTTAATTTTATTGACCTTTTAGTTTGAACTGTTGATAAGATGACGCGATCGCCCCAAGACCTATCCAGAGAACAGCCCAAAGCATCAGCCAGAGACAGAGCGGCTCAAAAAAGACAGCTTCGCCAGCAGCAAGAAAAGCTATTAAGCGATCTCCTGACTGTGGTCGATGCCCTCGATCGCGCTGAGGCTCACTGGCAGCAAGCTGAAAAGAACCACCAGGCAATTTTGAAATTTGCCGCCCAGCCGCTGCCTCAGTGGAAACGCTGGTGGAAACGCTGGCAGCAGTGGGTTGGTATCGCCGCACCCCCCGCATCGAAAACGGCTGATGTGGTTACCAATGCCAAAGAAGGCATAGAACTGATTCGAGCATCCATGCTGAGCGTATTGAGTGAGCATCAGGTGGTGCCTTTATCGGCTACAGGGCAGCCCTTTGACCCAACGGTAATGCACGCTTTGGGTCAGGAAGTGGATGCGATCGCCCCACCAAATACTGTTTTACAAGAAGTCGTCCGTGGCTACCGCTGGAAAGATCGCACCCTGCGAGAAGCGCAGGTCATCGTGGCCAAAGCCCCCACAGAAAATAACCATCCAAAGGAGAGTATTTCGTGAGTAAAGTTGTTGGTATTGACTTAGGCACGACGAATTCACTCGTGGCCACCCTGGAAGATGGACAACCCTGGGTGATTCCAGACGAAGAGGGGGCAGAGCTGTTGCCGTCTTATGTAGGCATGAGTGAAACGGGTCAACTTTTGGTAGGGCAGTCGGCCCTGAGGCAATATGCGGCTGCGCCTGAACGTACGGTGAAGTCGATTAAGCGGCAAATGGGAACTGACTATACGGTGACGCTAGGCGATCGCGACTATCGCCCTCAAGAAGTGTCGGCCATTCTGTTAAAAGTACTCAAACAGCGGGCCGAAGAAGCGCTAGAAGAAGACGTTACCCAGGCCGTGATTACCGTACCGGCCTACTTTACCGACGCGCAGCGACAGGCCACCAAAGAAGCCGGAGAAATTGCCGGACTAGACGTGTTGCAAATTCTCAATGAACCCACGGCGGCGGCCCTGGTCTTTGACGATCGCTCTGGAGAAACCGAAAACATACTGGTGTACGACTTGGGCGGCGGCACCTTTGATGTTTCTATTGTTGAAATCACAGGTGACGTGACAGAAGTATTGGCTAGCCACGGCAACAACAGATTGGGCGGCGATGACTTTGATAGGCAATTGCAGCGCTATCTTGCCAACCAGTTTGCTCGGGCCCACGACCGCGAAACCCCGACCGATGCCGCGACGCAGGCCAGGTTGTTGTACGCGGCTGAACGAGCC
This sequence comes from Phormidesmis sp., assembly GCA_049791095.1. Classification (GTDB taxonomy): domain Bacteria; phylum Cyanobacteriota; class Cyanobacteriia; order Phormidesmidales; family Phormidesmidaceae; genus Phormidesmis. The sequence goes on along the minus strand of JBAQZP010000157.1, from coordinate 1,377 downwards.
AAAATTGCCTTGAGTGAAAGCGCTTTTACGACGGTACGCGAACCTTTTTTGGCCAGTGAGGGCGAAACCGCACTGCATTTAGAAACGGAAGTTTCAAGAGAAGATTTTGAGGATCTGATTCGGCCTTTGCTGAAAGATACTTTAGACGCGATTGATCGCGCTTTGAGTGATGCCGAAATGGACGCTGCCGACATTGACCGGGCAATTTTGGTAGGGGGCTCGACGCGGATTCCGCTGGTGCAGAGCATGGTGGAAGATCATCTGGTGGGAACGCCGGTTAACAGCTTTAATCCTGATTTATGTGTGGCGCTAGGGGCGGCTTTGCAGGCGGGCGTTTTAGCGGGCGAAGCGGTGGATTCTATTCTCGTCGATGTCGTGCCTCATTCACTGGGAATTGCGGCTGTGATGGAGACGGCGGCGGGCATCATGCCGGATATGTTTAGTACGATTATTCCGCGCAATAGCGTGATTCCGACATCGCGATCGCAAGTCTATAGAAACGCCTTCGACGGCCAAGAGGCGGTCGAAATTGAAGTATATCAAGGGGAGAATGCTGTCGCCCGAGAGAATGTCCCGTTAGGTGCCTTTAAAGTGGAAGGACTGCCACCTAAACCAATGGGTGCGTTGCAAATAGAGGTGCATTTTGACTTTGATCTCAATGGCATTTTGACAGTGACCGCGACTGAAAAAGGAAAGGGACAACAGAATTCGTTTGTAGTCAGCGATGCGGAAACGGGGCGGCTGTCGAGCAGTGAGTTAGATCAATCACGCAGTGCGATCGCCTCTCTATTCGACCTTTCCTCTATTCCTCTCCTTGACGAAGAAGAATAGCCCTTTGGCCCAATAACAAGTTCTTGAAAGCCTATGTCAAACGCAGCTAGTCTAAAGTTTACAGTAAAGTTTGTTGACCCTGACCTCGATACAGAAGAACAAGACGAGCAGGCGATGCGGCTGCTAGCTGAGCTAAAAGAGATGGCAGCGGTAGAAACGGTAGGTAGCGCGGTAGATCCTGCACCACCGGAAGGCAATAAGTCATCCGGCGGCTTTGTGCCGGGTGTACTAACAGGCGAAGCTGAAGCCGATGGGTTTAAGTCTGTGTTTAGCTATATTGGCGATCGCGCCGCCGCTAAAAACATAGAGATGGAAATAGAACGCAATGGCCGAATCTTGAGGGTGGCAGCTACCAACCAAGAAGATATGCAAACTATCTTGCCTTTACTGCAACAGTTTTTATTAGCAACAGAGCAACCGGTGCAGCCGCTGGTATCGCCGCGTACTATTTTAATTTTAGCCGTGCAGCCGACTGAAACCGCCCGCCTGAGGCTCGATGAAGAGATGCGAGATATTCAAGCAGGACTGGCGCGATCGCGCGATAGC
>JBAQZP010000156.1:0-37473 GCA_049791095.1 Phormidesmis sp. | reverse complement strand
ATTTCGTAGGTTGGTTTGAGCCCTCGCAATCCAGCTCCTCAACCATCTCTAATACGCAACGTGATATCCAAATCGCCGCCAGTCGCATATTCATCAGCTACAAGCGAGACGTGCAGCCAGACGAACCCATTGCCCTGGCCCTGTATGAAGCGCTCGGGCAACAGCACGAAGTTTTCATTGACCAGGCGATGCTGGTGGGGACGCGCTGGGCGGCGCAGATTGAGGCGGAGCTGCGGCGGACGGATGTGCTGATAGTGTTGCTGTCGGAGAATTCGGTGGCGAGCGAAATGGTGCAGCAGGAGGTGGCGCTGGCGCATGAGATTTCGGAAGATAATGGTGGGAAGCCTCGGATTTTGCCGGTGCGGTTGGCTTACAAGGAGGCGTTTCAGTATCCGCTGAGTGTGTATTTGGATCCGATTAACTGGGCGGTTTGGGAAAGTGAGGATGATACAGCGGGGTTGATTGAGGAGTTGGGACGGGCGATCGCAGGTAACCCTCTCTCTATTAACAACCCAGAACAAAAGCAGCGCCTGCTATCTTCTGCTACAGCTTCTCAATCTGCTGGCCCGATTCCGCAGCCTTCCCCCGCCGCTCAGCCCCAGCCTTTGGAGTTGCCCGAGGGCACGATGGATTTGGAGTCGGCGTTTTATGTGGAGCGCTCGGTGGATGCGATCGCCCTGGAGACTATCTCGCGGCCAGGGGTGACCATTACCATCAAAGGCCCTCGCCAAATGGGTAAAAGCTCATTGCTAAACCGGGTGATGGCGCAGGCCGCAAATGCAGGCAAGCAGGTCGCGTTTTTGGACTTTCAGCTATTTGACCGGGCGGCGCTGCAAGATGCGGATGAGTTTTATCAGCAGTTTTGCTTTTGGCTGACGGATGAGTTAGAGCTAGAAGATTGCTTTGCGAGCTACTGGCAAAAGCCGCTGGGCCACACGCAACGCTGCACGCGCTATGTCGGACGACATATTTTGAAATCGCTGGACGCACCTTTGGTGCTGGCAATGGATGAAGTCGAGCGCATTTTTGACACGCCGTTTCGCAATGACTTTTTTAGCATGTTGCGCAGTTGGCACAATCAGCGGGCGACGAAGCCCCTGTGGAAGCGTTTGGATTTAGCCCTGGTGACTTCGACGGAACCCTATCAACTGATTGCGGATTTGAATCAGAGTCCATTTAATGTGGGGCAGGTGCTGTCACTGCAAGATTTTAGTGCCGAGCAGGTGTATGAATTGAACGAACGGCACCAGCATCCGTTTACGGTAGGGCAGCTTCAGCAGTTGATGGGGTTGCTGGGCGGGCATCCGTATTTGGTGAGGCGATCGCTTTACTTGGTCGGCAGCGGTCAGTGGACGGCGGCAAAGCTGTTTGCCCAAGCAACGGATGAGCAGGGGCCATTTGGGGCGCATTTGCGCAATCATTTATTTCGGCTGGCGAGTAGTCCGGAGTTAGTGAAAGGATTGCTGAGAATATTGCGATCGGAGACCTGCGCGGAGGAGCGGATTTATTTTCGGCTGCATGGGGCGGGGTTGGTGAATCGGGAGGGGCAGCGGGTGTTTGCGCGCAATCAGCTATATGCGAATTATTTTGGTGAGTATTTGAGGGGTTGACTCTGATACAGAGGGAATTTTTAGACGTTGAACAGGGTTTAGAATTAACTTTAATCGAAAGGAGGACTTTGTTGATGCTGAGTATAAATTTAGATGATGAAACTGAAAGATATTTAGTGGAAATATTGAAGGAGGAGAAGATTACGATTAGTGAGTTGCTGAAGCAGGTGTTGCGCGATCGCCTCAGCAATCATCGACCTAAACAAACAGTGCTAGAACGCATGGGCGGCGTCCCGGAAGAAGTGCTATCTGCTAGCGGTTTACCGGCTGATTTATCTGATAGGGATACTCGTAAAGCGATGATTGCCGAGCACATTCAGGCTCGTCATCAAGCCCGCCATGAGTAGATATGCCAAAGCTTTAATAGATACTGGCCTAATCGTCGCATTTTACAACCCGGCAGATCAATATCACGAAGCCGTTATAGATTTTTTGGCAGGCTGCGATAGTCAATTAATTACAACGGTTGGATGTGTCGCCGAATCAATGTGGCTATTAGCCCGTGATTGGCGACTACAGAATAGCTTTCTGAGTCATTTAGCTCAAGGGATATATGCTAGCGAGCCCTTGCTGCCAGATGATTTTTTGCGTATTGCTGAACTCAATGAGCAGTATGCCGATTTGCCAGGAGATTTCTCAGACTTGTCTTTGGTCAGCATTTCTGAACGACTCGACATTGCAGAAATCGCCACGCTAGATAAAGACTTTGATATTTATCGCCGGTACCGTAAGCAGCCTTTTAACCGAATTTTTTATCCATAGTTCCAAGTAGGTAATCGTCATGGCTCAGTGTCAAACCATTTATACGACTGGCGGCACTGTGCAGGCGGGCGGTGGGATTTATCTGTCTCGCCAGGCAGACGACGAGCTGTTGCAACTCTGTCGAGATGGACAGTTTGCCTACGTGTTGACGCCTCGGCAAATGGGTAAGAGCAGCCTGATGGTACAAACGGCGCAGCGGTTAGAGGCGGAAGGGATTACGTCGCTGATTATTGACCTCACTAAAATCGGCACAGAGGTAACGCCAGAGCAGTGGTATCTGGGGCTGCTGACGGAGATGGATGAGACGTTGATGTTCGATACGGACATCTTTGAATGGTGGGAGCAGCATAACAAGCTGGGGGTGACGCAGCGGCTGACGAAGTTTTTTGAGGAGGTGTTGCTGCAAGAGGTGGATGGGCGGATTGCGGTGTTTGTCGATGAGATTGACACGACGCTGAGTTTGAAGTTTACGGATGATTTTTTTATTGCGATTCGATATTTCTATGTGGCCAGGTCGCAAAAGGAAGCGTTTAAGCGATTGTCGTTTGTGCTCATCGGGGTGGCGAGTCCGGGTGATTTGATTAGCGATCCGCAGCGGACGCCGTTTAATGTGGGGACGCGGGTGGCGCTGATGGATTTTACTGCTGCTGAGGTTGCGCCGTTGGCGGCGGGGTTGGCAGCGGATGAGGGGCAGGCGCAGGAGATTTTGCAATGGGTGTTGCAGTGGACGGGAGGGCACCCGTATTTGACGCAGCGGCTGTGTGAGGCGATTGTGTCAGAGAAGCGTGAGCTGTGGACGGCGGATGGGGTGCAGCGGCTGGTGGAAACGTTGTTTTTGGTGGGAGGAGACCGAAATGACAATAATTTGTTGTTTGTGCGAGATATGCTGACGCAGCGGACGCCGAATGAGAATAGCAGTGTGTATGACGTGTTGACGACCTATCGCGAGGTGTGGCGCGACAAACAGACCGTATTGGATGAAGAACAGTCGCTGACAAAGTCGCATCTAAAGCTGTCGGGGATTGTGCGAAGGGACTATGCGAAGGGCTCGCTTTATGTGAGTAATGCGATTTATCAAAGTGTTTTTGATGAGGGATGGGTAAAGGAACACCTACCTGTAAACTGGGTCAAACGCTTACAAAGGGCTCAGGCAACAATTTTTGCTTTGTTCGTTGTAACAGTTATAACAGTGCCCATTAGCATATATGCCGTGCTACAGCAGCGCAGAGCTGAAACGCAAACCTTTCGGGCAGAAGTCAATGCTAATAAAGCTTTTTTTTTGGCTGACAAATCTATAGAAACGTTGATGTCAGCGGTGCAAATAGAGCAAAGTGTAAAGCAACGGCTATGGAAATCACCCCTAATGGCGGCGCTTTCGTTAGCCACCTTGCAGCAAGCTGTTTATCCTAATCGTCCTTTCATCCTGCAAGAACCTCATGCTTTTAGAGAGCGCAATCGTCTCGATAACCATCAAGGCCAGGTTCATAGCGTTAGTTTTAGCCCCGATGGGAACACGATTGCCTCTGCCAGTGAAGATGGCACGGTAAAGCTGTGGAATCGTGAGGGTACAGAACTCGTTACCCTTGAGGGTCATCAAGGCCCGGTCTATAGCGTCAGCTTTAGCCCCGATGGCAATACCATTGCCTCTGCCAGTGAAGATGGCACGGTGAAGCTGTGGAATCGTGAGGGTGCAGAACTCGTTACCCTTGATGGCCATCAAGGCACAGTCTATAGTGTCAGCTTTAGCCCCGATGGCAATACCATTGCCTCTGCCGGAGAAGATGGCACGGTGAAGCTATGGAATCGTGAGGGTGTAGAACTCGTTACCCTTGAGGGTCATCAAGGCCCGGTCTATAGCGTCAGCTTTAGCCCCGATGGCAATACCATTGCCTCAGCTAGTTCCGATAATGCGATGAAGCTGTGGGATTTTGAGGGCAAAGAAATTGTTACTCTTGATGGCCATCAAGGCACGGTCAGGAGTGTCAGCTTTGACCTCAACGGGAATACGATTGCCTCTGCCAGTGAAGATGGCACGGTGAAGCTGTGGGATAGAAAGGGCAAAGAACTCATTTCCCTCGAAGGCCATCAAGAGCTAGTCTATAGCGTCAGCTTTAGCCCCGATGGGAATACCATTGCCTCTACCAGTGAAGATGGCACGGTGAAGCTGTGGGATAGAAAGGGCAAAGAACTCATTTCCCTCGAAGGCCATCAAGGCACGGTCTATAGCGCCAGCTTTAGCCCCGATGGGAGCACGATTGCCTCAGCTAGTTCCGATGGCACGGTGAAGCTGTGGAATCGTAAGGGCAAAGAACAACTTGTTACTCTCGATGGTCACCAAGACCCAGTCTATAGCGTCAGCTTTAGCCCCGATGGGAGCACAATTGCCTCAGCTAATTCCGATGGCACGGTGAAGCTGTGGAATCGTGAGGGCAAAGAACTCATTTCCCTCGAAGGCCATCAAGGCCGGGTCTATAGCGTCAGCTTTAGCCCCGATGGGAGCACGATTGCCTCTGCTAGTTCCGATGGCACGGTGAAGCTGTGGAATCGTGAGGGCAAAGAACTCGTTACCCTTGATGGCCGTCAAGGCCCAGTCTATAGCGTCAGCTTTAGTCCTAATGGGAACACGATTGCCTCAGCTAGTTCCGATGGCACGGTGGAGCTGTGGAATCGTGAGGGTACAGAACTCGTTACCCTTGATGGCCACCAAGGGCCGGTCTACAGCGTCAGCTTCAGCCCCGATGGGAACATGATTGCCTCAGCTAGTTTCGATGGCACGGTGAAGCTGTGGAATCGTGAGGGTACAGAACTCGTCTCCCTCAAAGGCCATCGAAACCGGGTCTTGAGTGTCAGCTTTAGCCCCGATGGCGACACGATTGCCTCTGCTAGTTATGATGATACAGTGAAGCTGTGGAACCGAAAGGGTACAGAACTCGTTTCCCTCAAAGGCCATCGAGACTGGGTCTTGAGCGTTAGCTTTAGCCCCGATGGCAACACCCTTGCCTCGGCCAGTAGTGATGGCACGGTGAAGCTGTGGGATCGCAATTTGGAGAGTTTGCTGGAGCGGGGGTGTGATTGGATTGCAGGGTATTTGCAGAATAATCCGGAGGGGCAGAAGGCGGCGGACGAGGGGGTTTGTGAGGGGTACCTCTGAAAGTAGGAGGGATGAAGGATGAAGGATGAAGTGGGGAAAGGGGGAAGGGGGAAGGGGCTAGGTTCTGCTAGATCCTGAGGGAGTTTTGCTGTTGTCAGAGATGTGGTTTGCCATTACTGCTTAAATGATGGTTGATGAGAAACGAATGTTAGCCGCTATTGCTTAAATGGTTGTTGATACGCAACAAGTGCTATTCGTTATTGCTTAAATGATGATTGATACACAACGAGTGTTAGCTGTTATTGCTTGAATGATTGTTGATATGCAACAAGTGTTAGTCGTTGTTGATTGGATGATTGTTGATTGGCAAATTGTAAAAGCTGCTATTGAGGGAGTGTTTGTTGCTTTGGGAGAGGTGTTGGGTGCGATCGCCCTCCCCTTCCCTCAAAATCACAGAATATTTTCTACAATCGACCACCCGATCGTAGAAAAGCAAAAGACATTTATTCAAACTGCTTACATGTTTGCTTATACTAAGTTCTCAAGTAATCTCAAGCGATATTGGCAAGGATTGGCCTGTTGGAATACCATTCTGAAGATGAGGAGCGATACCTTATTGTCGGAGAGTCAAATCGAGGGCGGCTGTTGATTGCATCGTACGAGTCAGGAAGTTAGGTTCTGGAAGGAAAAGTTTTGGTGGAGCAACTGTGCGGTTGGAACCTGATGTTGCAGAGATGTTTCCTAGTGCTGATGCAGTCAATGAAGCGTTACGATTTTTAATCAGGATTATGCAAGATAACCAAGCGCTTGTCCCAACGGCACAGGCTAACAGTCCAAATGCAGCGGACGGTTGAAAGATAATAGTCGAGATGCCAAGGTCACTAGCCGCTGCTGATTTGGGTCATTATGCGACTTAGGTTATCGGTTGGGGCTGTACGTCAAGGATGTCGGTAGATTTCAACGCCCTACTGGTTCTTGAAGATATAATGGGGTTAAGCGAAGATTTTTACTCACTGTCATGTTATGGACTACCAAGACATCATCACAATTGAGCCTGGAAAACGCAGCGGCAAGCCCTGTATTCGAGGAATGCGAATTACTGTGTACGACATCTTGGAGTATCTAGCAGGTGGAATGACTGAAGCAGAAATCCTAGAAGATTTCTCAGAACTTACCTTAGAAGACATAAAAGCCTGTCTTACTTTTGCAGCCGATCGTGAGAAAAGGTTATTTGTAGCAACGCTGTGAAACTGCTATTAGATGAAAACCTGTCAGATCGGATTATTTACAGGATTATCGATTTGTATCCTAATTCTGAGCATGTCAAAACCTTGGCGCTTACGAGTACTGATGACGGTATTACTTGGGAATATGCCAAGGCGAATGATTTTGTGATCGTTTCCAAAGATTCTGACTTTCATCAGCGTAGTTTACTTTATGGTCATCCACCCAAATTCGTTTATCTTCGGATTGGCAACAGTCCAACGTCAAAGATTATTCAGATTTTAAGAGACAACTTTGGCACGATTAGTCAGTTTGCAGATAGAGAATCGGAAAGTATTTTAGTGTTGGCATAGGGCGGAACCGAAACGTTACTCCATAATGGCGTGGTGTTTGTCGATACAAAGGCGACGTTACTTGATTCGGACGGAGTGTTGGTTGCGATCGCCCTCCCCTTCCCTTAAAATCACAGAATATTTTCTACAATTGACCACCCGATTCGGAGAAAAGCAAAAGACATCTACTCACATTGCTTACATATTTACTCATAACCAGCAGGCATTAGCTCAAATTGCCCAAACTATTCTCAATGAGCAATACCGACTGTGTTGGTAAGATATCATTTGAGGAAGCAACCGAGAGATGCACTGGTTATGACACCTAGAGAGCTACTGATCCAGGAAATTGAGCAGGTTCCTGATACGTTAGTAGAAGAGATGTTGACGCTTCTACGGCTCACTAAAATGCAGCACTATAGACAACAAGTGCCAGAACAACCCTTTGCTGCGTTTGTCACAGAACTGATTTCAGACATCCCAGCAGATATCTTAGACACGCTCCCTTCAGATGGTGCAGTAGAACACGACCACTACATCTACGGAGCCCCCAAACGCGCATTACAGGACAAATGAACCCGGTCTTTGCTGAGCTGATGCACGATAAGCACTTCACCCAGGAAGGTTTCGAGATAGTTTTTCGTGAATAGCCAATCGGCAAAGGGCAAAAGCAGCTTTTGCCCAACCCCAATCAGACCCAAGCATTCATTGATAGACTATAGGCCAAGCCTGACACATCTATGATTTCCCCATGACACCTCCAGCCGCTGCGCCCGACAAATCATCAGCACAAACGCTCATTCAACCCCCCAAAGAGCATGGTGTTGTTTGGCCCCCTAGCGATCTCGACAGCAACGAACCCCCCTTGGAAACTACCCTTCATCTGCGGCAGATGATGCTGCTGCTCAACTGCCTACATTGGCTGTGGAAAGACCGCGACGACTACTTTGCCGCAGGTAACTTAACCGTTTACTACAGCCCCCGCGAACGCAAAAATGAAGACTTTCGCGGCCCCGACTTCTTTGTTGCCCTCAACACGCAACCTCACCCCCGCAAAAGCTGGATGGTATGGGAAGAAGACGGTAAATATCCCGACGTAATTGTAGAACTGCTGTCTGACTCTACAGCCGAGGTTGATCGCGGCCTCAAAAAGCACCTGTACGCCCAGACATTTCGGACGCCAGAATATTTTTGGTTCGATCCAGACAGCCAAGAATTTGCAGGCTTTGCCTTACTGCGCGGCCAGTATCAACCTATCGAAGCAACCGAACAAGGATGGCTTTGGAGCGAGCAGCTTCAACTATATCTGGGTACCCACAACGAGCAACTGAGGTTCTTTGAACCGGATGGGAAGCTAGTCCCCACGCCCGATGAGGCGGCTATCTTGGCCCAGGCAGAAGCAGAAGCAGCTCAGGCAGAAGCAGAAGCAGCTCAGGAAACAGCCAGTGCTGCTGCCCAAGCTTTGACCTCAGAACAACAGCGTTCTACAAAACTAGCTGATAAACTACGTGAGCTAGGCATTGACCCTGAAGCGATTTAAGCCGTCAAAGGTAAGTAGCCGAAGCGTAATTACCTATTCGGCTGTGAAGCTCAGAAATACAGCACTGTCTTGTTCACCCCTGGTCACCGGCACCGTGCCACTTTCCGCATTGCTCAACGCGGCGCTGTAACCATAGCCCGCATCAACGCCTTGCACTATCCCTTTGCCGCCTGCTTCAGACAGCACTGTCCAAAAATTACGGGCCTTGAAATTAGGCGCAACCGACATCCAGGCGCGATCGCATCCCTCATACCCCCCAACCGGCGCACCATCAATTGTTAAATTCTCTCGATTAGCAATAGCCGCCCCTGCCGCCCCGCCAAAGTACAGCCTGCCATCAGCCGCCCCGGCAATGTCGCCGATACGCATCGCATTCGCCTTGGTATTTTCGAGCCGGGGAAAGCTCATTTGCGAAGTCACCAATATCCCTTCAGTCGGGTGAACCCTGGCATAGTAGGGCAAATGGGCAGCGCCGCTGTTGTGCAACTGAGAGTATTCATCAATTCGCGTCAGGAAAGGATCGGTTTTTCCATATTGTTCCTCCTCGCTCATCGGCTGCCCGCGCCAGCGAAAAATAGTCGCCGTACCCGCACTTTCTCCGCCAATATAAAGGTAACCATCCCGCCCTAGCGTCACCCGGTACAGCCGCGTGTCGGCCACATTTTGCTTAATGGTATCGGCGCTGTCACTAAATAAAGACCACTGCACGTCTCCGGTAAAGTCCAAGGCTTCTAGCCGGGCAATTTGGACTGGATTGCGTTTGTTCTCTAAATCGACAAATGAGGTATTGCGAAAGCTCGTAACGTAAACAAGCTGGCTGTTTCCGCAGCTACGCACCTCTACATCGGTAACCCCCACATAATCACGCACTTTTGAGAAGACTTCTGTGTTGCTCGCATCGTACAAATGAACCTTCTGACCCGAGATGACTCCGATAAACCCATCCGGTGACAACGCTACTCGGCTTACACCGTCTAGCTTAATTTCATTGACGACGACAGCGCTAGCGATATCTAGTCGCGCAATTTTGTTTTTAGTTGCGATCGCTAAAATACCTTTTCCATCAAAAGCGATATCACTCACCGTATCGGGAAGATCCAGCGTATAGTCAATCTCTCCAGTCGCCGGATCTATCCAATATAATGCCGCGCGATCGCCCTGGTTAACAGCCGCGATCGCCCCTTTTGGCGTCATCACCACATCCACGCCGCTCTCGCCCGGCAGCGCTACACTCGCCGTCAAATCCACATTGGTGCTATAGCGGCCCCCTTGCGAAGTCACTGACTCTTTCAGCTCACAAGTCGAGCCGCCATCATCTGCCAAGGTGGGTAGCTGCGCGATCGCAGCCCTGGTACTCGTCGTATTGGCATTGGCAGAACCATTACTCTCGCTACAGGCCAGCCCCGAAAGCGCCATACTCGCTAGCACCGTTAAACAGACCAGTCGCTTAACAACAGAGGGAGAGTGCGGCACCATCGCCATTTGTAGATTCCTTACTTTCAGCTATCTCCCTTATACATCAAGCCATCTCATCCCATCTTCAAAGCCCAACCTCAAAGACCCTAAAAATATCTCTTTTTATACGGCTTTATACACTATTTACAATAGGCCCTTGCCGTATAATGCCGTTGGTATCCCCCGTTTTACTCATCTTAAGAAGGAATACACTATGGGACTTTTTGATCAGGTGATGAAGGCCGTCGCTGACCCTAGCCGCAAAGCAAACGCCAGTCAACTCACCAACATTCTTGGCGCAGCCAAGCAAGTCGGCCAGCAAAACAATGCTGACTCGGACACCATGCAACAGGCGATGTCCGTAATCGGCGGATTTGTGCGCTCTTCGCTCAAAGATAAACGCCAGGCAGAAGGCGACAGCGCGGCCCAAGCCTTGATTGAAGAAGGCTCGGGCAATGGCGCAGCCGTTATCCCCAAATTGTTCAACAACGCCCAGCTCAGCGAAATGATTTCGGCAGTCGCAGCTAAAACCAGCCTCAACACCAATCAGGTACAGGGCATTTTGCCAATGGTTTTGCCGCTAGTAATGCAATTCCTTAGCGCGGGCAACAAAAAGCAGGGCGTTCCGGCCACCGACAGCAACCCCATCCTCACCGCCTTTTTAGATGGCGATGGCGATGGTGACGTCGATATGGGCGACATGATGGGAATGGCGGGCAAGTTTATGTAAACAGAAGGACGAAGGATGAAGGGGACTTCTCTTGCATCCTTCTATCTTTTCTCTACAAAATCTGCGATAAGAACGCCTTGCTTCGCTCTTCTTTCGGATTGTTAAAGAAGGCATCTGGCGTATTCTCTTCGACCAGCACGCCGCCATCCATCAGCACAACCCGATCGGCGACCTCGCGAGCAAAGCCGACCTCGTGAGTAACACATACCATGGTCATGCCGTCTTTGGCCAGGTTGCGCATGACGTCGAGCACTTCGCGTACCATTTCTGGGTCGAGGGCGGAGGTGGGCTCGTCGAACAGCATGACTTTGGGCTGCATGGCGAGCGATCGCGCGATCGCCACCCGCTGCTGCTGCCCGCCCGACATTTGCCCCGGAAACTTATGCGCCTGTTCGGCAATCCCAACCCGGTCTAATAAGCGCATGGCAATTTCTTCGGCTTTGGCCTTGGGCCAGCGGCGCACCCAAATCGGCGCAAGCGTCACATTTTGCAGCACCGTTAAATGCGGAAACAGGTTGAACTGCTGAAACACCATGCCCACTTCGCGGCGCACCGCCTCAATATCTTTGAGGTCGTTGGCAATTAGCACTCCATCAATCTCAATACTGCCTTCCTGATAAGGCTCTAGGGCATTAAACGTCCGAATAAACGTGGACTTACCCGAACCGGAGGGCCCCATCACCACCACCACTTCACCCTTATACACATTCATGCTGACGCCCTTGAGCACATGAAAGCCGTTGTCGTACCACTTTTGGACGTCCTTAGCGACAATTACCGCCTCTGTACCCACAGCATTTTGGACAGTGTTTTGAGCAGCATTTTGAACGGTGCCGTTTTCAGAAGGAATGGGTACTCGCATGTCAGGTTGAGTCATCGGTGTGGATCCTTGTAAGGGGTCAGTAAAAAGCAAACCTGGGTCTGCCAGAGTCAAGGTCTGTCAAAGGCAAACAGTCAAAGGCAAACAGTCAAAGGTAAAAGCACTAGCGCAAGTCTGTGTTGAGCGCCGATTCTACTTTGCGGCTACCGTAGCTCATGGCGTAGCAGAAAAGCCAGTAAATGGCGGCAATAAAGATGTAAGCCTCTTTGTAATCGCCCAGGTATTTGGGACTTGCTAGCAGGTTTTGAGTAATGCCCAATAGCTCTACCAAGCCCACGATACCCAGCAGAGTGGTGTCTTGAAACAAACTAATGAACTGGCCAACAATGGCCGGAATCGCGGTTTTGAGCGCCTGCGGTAGAACAATTAAAGCGGTGGTGAGCGGCTTGTTGAGTCCTAAAGACTGTGCTGCTTCTGCCTGCCCTTGAGGAACGGCCTGCAAACCCGCTCGCACGTTCTCGGCCAGATAGGCCGCACTGAAAATAGTGAGGCCAATAATTGCTCGCACAACCCGGTCGGGGCGGACGTCTGGCGGCAGAAATAGCGGAATCAGTACCTGGCCCATAAACAAGATAGAAATTAACGGCACGCCGCGAATCAGCTCGATATAAGCCACCGAAAAAAGCCTTAAAATGGGTAGCTTACTGCGCCGCCCCAACGCTAGCACTACGCCCGCCGGGAAGCACAGGGCAATCCCGCTTACTGCTAGCAGCAGGGTTAAGGTAAGCCCGCCCCAGCTATTGGTGGAGACATTGCGCAGGCCAAAGTCTAGCCCTAGCAGGTAGGGCAATCGCCACAGCACCTGGTAGACCACGATAAAGCCCACCAGAAAAAGAATGATTTTGCCAATCCAGGCGGGCACAGCAGGCACAGAAACCCGCTTGGAGAGCTGCCATCCGGCAATCAGGCTGCCGCCCAGCATGATCACGATGCTGTAGAACAAACTGGGCGCGGTCGTGCCCCGGCCAAAGAAAGGGCCGCCGCCTATTAAATACAGCACCACAAAATAAGAGACAAACCACCCCGCTGAAATCCAGGAAGCTGCCCCCGATACCTTTTGGCCCAGAGCCCGCCCGGCCACTGCCCCAGCGGCTAGCAAACCCAGCCCGATGAAGATGTACAAAAAGCTGGAGCGGGTCATGGGCACAATGAGTGAGAGGAGCGCGATCGCCCCAAACCCAATCAGCACATTGCGACCAAACAACTGCTTTTGGTTGCGAGCCAGCACGCCCCAGCTCAGCCCCGCTAACGCCAAAATAATCCCGAATACCGACCAAAGTCGCCAGTAGGACTGAGGCGGGTATAGCCCCACCATAAACTCAGGAAAGTTATCGACCACCACCGACCAGTTCGCCAGCGTCAGCGCCCAGGTCAACATGCCAAACAGCACCCAACCCAAAATAATCACCAGCGCCACCGTTAGCACGCTATTGAAAACGCTGTTGAATAAGTGCTTCTGGCCCCAGGCCACTGGCCCTATTTTTTGAACTCTCGGTGCGCCGCGCTCTATGGGCCTTGAACTTAGCTCTGGAATGTTAGAGGTCATGGCTTAGCGCTCCTTAAATTGAACGGCGTTGTTGAGCTGGTTCATGTTGAGAGAAATCAGCAGGTTTAAGACTAAATAAGTCGCCATAATTACCAAAAAGACTTCAATTGGTCGGCCCGTTTGGTTAAAGGTTGTGTTCGCCACCGAGTAAAGGTCAGGGTAGCCGACCGCAAAGGCCAAACTAGAGTTTTTCGCCAGGTTGGCAAACTCACTGTTTAAGGGCGGAATAATCACCCGCAGCGACTGCGGAAATACTACCAGCCGCATGGCCTTGCCATTACTGAGGCCCACCGAGCGAGCCGCTTCCCACTGCCCCCTGGAGACCGACTGAATGCCCGCTCTGACAATCTCGGCGATAAAGGCCCCGGTATAAAAGGTCAGGCCCGTTAGCGCGGCGGCATATCGCATCGACATTTCTAGTCCCCCGGTTGCGCCACCGCCTTCTATCACCGTTGGCAGCGTCCAGTCAAAGGCAAATATGACGATGAGCAGGGCAATCACACCGACGGCAATCATGCCATACAGAAAGGCTTTGCCATCTTGCCCGCCTTCCAGCATTACCTTGAGCCGCGATCGCCATAGCACCAGCATCGCGATCGCCAGCCCAAACAGCGCCACTATCCACAGCCCCGCTGCATTCGTAAACAGGGCAATCACGCCCCCCTTAAAAAAGAGCCTATCTTCGGCTGAGTTGCTAAACAGCAGATAATAGTTCACGACCAATACGGCGGCAATCAAAGCAATGTAGCCAATTCGCGACACCCAGCCTGACAGCCCCGCCGCAAAGCGACCCTCGCGAAACGCATTCACCGCCCGCACTAGCAGGCCAAACAGCAGCAGCGACAGCACCAGCAGCATCAAGCCCACCCACACCTCGCCCGGAAAGCCCGGCCCCGGAATGTTCAAGTTATTATTATTGGCCACTAACCAGGCATTTTCCGAACTCGGAAACACGATTTGATTCTCTCGCCTGGGCGCTGCCAAGAAGACGGCAAAATACCAAAAGAACAACTGTAGCAGCAGCGGAATATTTCGCACCAGTCCTACATAAACTCGGCTGATTTTCTGCACCAGCCAGTTATCAGAAAAGCTCGCCACCCCAGCGGCAACGCCTACAATCGTCGCGGTAATCACGCTAGCTGCGATTAACCGCAGAGAGTTAATAATGCCCGCTTGAACAACCTTTGTGTAAGAATCTTGAGAGCTATAGCCTAAAAGGTTTTCACCAATCGAAAAACTGGCTGGATTTTTGAAAAAGTCAAAGCCAAAGTCAATATTGCGGCGAGTCATATTGTCGCTAAGGTTGCCATACAGATAAGAGAAGGTCAGTGCGACAGCCACCAACACTATTATCTGAAAGGCTACTTGCCAAAACCGTTCGTCTCGCAGCAGGGCTCGCAGGCCAGACGCGGATCTAGAGGGGGTATTTGCCATATATTCTTTGTACGCTTTCGCTACTATGCCAGCAATGATGAACGGCTTTCCGTCTGCATTTTTACAGTCTGCAAACTTGCTCTGGGTAAGGCGATGGTAGGAAGGTTCATCTGGCTATTCATCATAAGCCTTTAGCTGCAAGGTTTTGAGCCCGATACGGCTTTCATTACCCAGGTTGTTATCTAATTTAACGGAAAGTAATTTTTAGCAAACACATGTGCAAGCAGCCACGACTCGTTTGCATATGTGTTTGCACAAAAAAGCGCAGGAGAGATTTCGGGTCTCCTGCGCTTTGGGTTAGACAGCTAGCGCCTATGTACTAACGGAACGGAGGAGCGTACATCAGGCCCCCATCAGACCACAGCGCATTCTGACCACGAGGCAGCTCGAACTGAGAGCCCGCACCCAGGTTGCGTTCATAAACTTCGCCATAGTTGCCGACCGCGCTCACAGCCCGCGCTGCAAAGTCGTTGGGCAGGCCCATGTCTTCGCCCAGGGTACCTTCAGCGCCCACAAAGCGTAGAACGTTGGGATCCTCGCTAGAAGCAGCGTCAGCGATGTTGTCAGCCGTCAACCCTAGCTCCTCGGCCTCAATCAGGGCATAGGTTACCCACTTGACAGTGTCAAACCAGGCGGAGTCGTTGTTGATGGTCACTGGGCCTAAAGGCTCTTTGGACATGGTGACATCCAGCAGTTCATGCTCTTCAGGGTTGGAGAGTGTACTGCGGCGAGCGACGAGCTGAGATTTGTCAGAGGTCATGCCTTCGCAGCTTCCGGCTTCGTAGGCAGCGTAGGCAGCATCTGCGTCTTGGAAAGTTTGAGGCTCGAAGGTAACGCCGAGCTGACGCATTTGGTCAGTCAGGTTTAGCTCGGTCGTTGTGCCGGTCTCTACACAGACTGATTTGCCTTCAAAACCTTCCAGGTCAGTGATGCCCGAGTCTGCCCGCACTAGCATCCCCTGCCCATCGTAGAAAGTGGTGGGGGCGAACTCCATACCAACCGAAGTATCGCGGCTAATCGTCCAGGTGGTGTTGCGCGCGAGCATGTCAACCTCACCGCTCTTGAGGGCTTCAAAGCGCTCAGTCGAGTCCAGATCGCGGTATTCTACGGCGGTTGGATCGTCAAATAAAGCAGCGGCAACTGCTTTGCAGGTATCGACGTCAATACCCGCATATTCGCCATCTTCTACATAGCTAAAGCCAGGAATACCGCCATCTACCCCGCAGACCAGTGTGCCGCGATCTATAACAGTCTGTAAGCGACTATTGCCAATGCTAGCGCCAGCGTCTTCGCCATCTCCAGCCGCTGTTTCATCGCCGCCAGGAGCACCGCAGCCAACCAGTGGTAAAACGCCCAAGCCAAGAGCAATCATCAGGCCCCATTTCTTCATACCAAACCTCACGCAATTCTAGAAAAGAGAGAACAATCAGCTCAATGTGTTTGACGGTACAAATCCTCAAGAAGTGAGCTAATTCGACAAAAGTCGGTAGCTGTTTTGTTCAGGTTGAACAAACTCCTAAGAAGCTTTGGTGTAAGGCGTTTTGAACCCTTGTCAAACTCATTCAACGTCAGTTGCGCTCAACCTTATCATTATTTTTACAGAGAAATTCAGCGCTTTCCCAAAGTCGCGGAGTGAATCGCAGAAAATTACAAACTTGTCATTTACAGGCTTGTCTGAAGGAACGACAAAAGCAGGGGACGATCGTTATGATTGCTGAGACATTTCGCGGATGAGGGGAATCCGGGCGTTGATGTAGCTGCTAATCGTAGGCAAATTGCCGGGGTCGAAGGCTGGATCGGACTGGAGCGAATCGACCAGCGATCGCAGTAAATTTGAATCATCTAAGTTTGAAATCCTACTCTTAGGGAAAGATTCCACCACTGACCAAAGCTGACGAAGAAGACTGACATCCATATGAATCCTTAATATTATCTTTAGGTTTACCCGAACTTTGAGACGATTTACCAATGAACCTTGTTTAAAACATGCTTCTTTACAGCAATCGAGCAAAACCGTCATATAGGCTACTCGTTTAGGGATTGTCATGAAATTGCTATGCATTAGTAACGGCCATGGTGAAGATGCGATCGCAGCGCACATTCTCACCCCGCTGCGGCAAAGTCATCCTGACATTAGCCTGTCAGCCCTACCGATCACGGGCAGTGGCAGTCCTTACCAGTCTATAAATATCCCTATTATTGGCCGCACTCAGGTACTGCCCTCAGGCGGCTTTTTGAACCGAGACGCCCGGCAGCTTGCGCGCGATATGAATCAGGGACTGATTGCTTTGACGCGATCGCAGCTATCCGCCCTCAAAACCTGGTCAAAAACTGGCTCTAGGCAAACTGACAAATTCATTCTTGCCGTCGGTGATATCGTTCCTTTAATCTTTGCCTACCGCAGCGGCCTGCCCTACGCCTTTGTCGGCACCGCCAAATCCGAATACTGGCACCGGGACGAGCGTGGCAAACTTCCAGCCACCACACTCGCCGAAAACCTGGCGGGCTGGTCAGGCTCTGTCTACCTGCCCTGGGAACGCTGGCTGATGTCACGCCCCAACTGCAAAGCCGCCTTCGTTCGCGACGGACTCACCGCCCAGCAGCTAAACCGCCTCGGCATTCGGGCTCAGTACAGCGGCAACCCGATGATGGACGGCCTAGCCCCGACTGGAAAACTGACGGCCCTTTTGAGCGAGCTAGTTAAATCATCTCTACAGCCACCTGCTGTTGACTCGCAGACTCAGGCCGCTAACGGATCTATCGGCCTATCCCCTGGCGTAGATCGCGCCAAAGCCACCGCCCGTTATGTCACTCAAAAGCAGCAGCCGACCACGCCGCTGACGATTGTCTTGTTGCCCGGTTCGCGCCCAATGGAAGCCTATGAAAACTGGGCTAATATCATCGCTGCGGTGCCGAGCCTTACCCAGGCGCTACCCCGACGTCCGCTGATTTTGCTGGCGGCGATCGCCTCCAGTCTCTCCCTCAAAAAACTCCAGGCCCCGCTCTCTAGCTGGCAGCTTCAGCCCGGTTCCTATCCTATTTTCACTCAACAAAGTGTCACTCTTTTGCTAGTTAATGATGCCTACAGCGATTGCTTGCATCAGGCTGAAATTGCGATCGCCACCGCTGGCACCGCCACCGAACAATTCGTCGGCCTCGGCAAACCTGCCATCACCCTCCCTGGCAACGGCCCTCAGTTCACCCCAGCTTTCGCCACTGTCCAAGCCAAAATGCTGGGCCCTTCTATTCAGATGGTGAATAAACCAGAAGACGTTGGGCCGGCGATCGCTCAGATCATCAGCGATCCCGATCGGCTACATCTGATTTATGAAAATGGCAAGCAGCGGATGGGAGAGCCGGGGGCGGGAGGTGCGATCGCCCAACAGCTTGATAAACTAATCAAACGCTCCTCCTCACCTTCGCCATGACTACCTTGCTATGACTACCGCGACCCCCACTAAACTCTCCCTTCAACAAATCGCTGAGCAAACCCAAAAGGCCGCCCGCCAGCTCGCCCAGCTTTCATCAGACGCCAAAAATCAAATCATCGAAGCTGTCGCCCAGGCTCTCGAAGCCGCCGCCAACGACATCACCGCCGCCAACCAAAAAGATCTTGAAGCCGCCCTTACCGACAACATCGCCAAACCCCTCTACGGCAGGCTAAAACTCGACGCCACCAAGCTCGATGCCGCCATCCAGGGCGTTCGCAGCGTCGCCAGCCTGCCCGACCCGACCGGCGCAGTTACCCTGCACCGCCAGCTCGACACCGGCCTTACCCTCAAGCGCATCGGCGTCCCCCTCGGCGTCCTCGGCATCATCTTCGAATCGCGCCCCGATGCGGTCATGCAAATTTCCACCCTCGCGCTCAAATCTGGCAACGGCGTCATTCTCAAAGGGGGCCGCGAAGCCACTCGCTCCTGCACCGCCCTCGTCCAGGCCATTCGCCAGGGCATCAGCCATGCCGGCTACGACCCCAACGCCGTCCAGCTCCTGACCACCCGCGAAGAAACCAACGCTTTGCTGGCCCTAGACGGCTATGTGAATTTGATCATTCCGCGCGGCTCTAACGCCTTTGTGCAATACGTCCAAAACAACACGCGCATTCCAGTGCTTGGCCACGCCGATGGCATTTGTCACCTCTATGTCGATCAAGCCGCCAACCTCGAACAAGCCACCCGGATTGCGGTAGATGCCAAAGTCGGCTATCCGTCTGCCTGCAATGCTATCGAGACTTTGCTGGTGCATCAAGCGATCGCTGATGAAGCCCTGCCGATGCTGGCAAAAGCCTTACAGGCTGAAGGCGTGTTGCTACGAGGCGATCAAAAATCTCGGCAGGTTTTGCCAGATATTGAGATGGCAACCGAAGCAGACTGGTCAACTGAGTATAGTGATTTGATTTTGGCTGTTCGCGTGGTGGATTCATTGGCAGCGGCGATCGCGCATATCAGTCAGTACGGCTCGAAGCATACGGAGGCGATCGCGACCACCGACCCCCAAGCCGCTGACGAGTTCATGTCCCAAGTGGACGCTGCCAACGTCTTCCACAACTGTAGTTCTAGATTCTCCGACGGCTTCCGCTACGGCTTTGGCGCAGAAGTCGGTATCAGCACTCAAAAAATGCCCCCGCGTGGCCCCGTTGGGTTAGAAGGACTCGTCACCTACAAATATCAGCTCATCGGCGACGGCCATATTGTAGCCACCTACACAGGTGAGAATGCTAAACCCTTTACTCACCAAGACTTAGAAATTTAATGGACATCATCCATATCAACGGCATCAAAGCCTTCGGCTACCTTGGCGTGCTCAAAGAAGAGAATGTGCTGGGCCAGTGGTTTATTGTCGATCTTAAAATCTCTATCGATCTCTCTGCCGCTGGCAAAAGTGACGCTTTAGAAGACACCCACAGCTATGTGGAGATTGTTCAAGAAACAACAAGACTCATTCAAACCCAACAATACAAGCTGATCGAGAGCCTGGCAGATGCCGTAGCGACCCACGCCCTGAAGAGCGACCGCCGCATCCAGCAAATCAATGTAAAAGTCACCAAACCCACGCCCCCTATCCCCAACTTCAGCGGCACTGTCGCCGTTGAAATTACTAGGCCATAAAACAACATTTCATTTAAAAGCTCTGTGCATCTGCGTCATCGACGAGGGATAAACGTCATCTCGTTGCCGCTGATGCGTATGCTGTAGGCGCTGAAGCAGTCTTTGCCGAGTACTACTGTTGCGTTGTTGGGCGCGATCGCAACATCTACATCTGTAATCACTGTCGTCCCAATCACAACCGACCACAGCCGCGCAATCGATAGCTCCATCGGCGTGCCATCGGCTAAATACACATACCGATAGCTCACCAGATCTAAATTCAACTGATTCGCCATTTGCTGAGTGATAATCGAATTTGGCGCATTCCGATCAATCACCACATCGAATTTTGCTATCCCGTCAAACAACACTTCCACAACCGGCAACTGTCTAAAATAAGACTTGATGAGAACAGCCGTCGTAGCACTACCCGCTTTAACATCAGTTGGGCTGGCTACTGGCTTCTCTGCGGGCTTCTCTGCGGGCATGGTTGAAGGAACGTCTGCGGGCGCTTGTGAGGAGATCTTTGGCGGTAAGGGCGGTAGCGATCGCAGCGGTTCAATTCTATCTATACAAATTTGGGCATTCGCCTTATCCTGTTCGTCGATGTAGCAGCGGGCGGCTTGTTTGTAGGCGGCGATCGCACCCACCCCATCGCCAAACAGCCCCAGCGCTTTCCCCAGTAAACGATGAGCGCCTGCTAGCTTTGGGTTTAGGGCGATCGCACTGCGGCTATCGGCGATCGCGCCCTCTATCTTTTCCATCGCTAGCCATACCAGTGCCCTGGCCAGATAGGTCTGCGCGGTGGGCGCTAGCTTTAGGGCTTTGGCATAGTCTGCGATCGCCCCTTCATAATTCTTCAGTCGTCGCCGTATCCGCGCCCGCTGCACATAGGGCTCGCGCCACTCCGGCTGCGCCTCAATTACCTCATCTAGCAAAGGCATCGCCTCAAACAGCCAATCCACTTCAATCCGCGCCAGCGCCTGCTTGAACTTTTCTGCCGCCGTCTGCGAAGCCATAACTGCCTTTCCTTACGCTGATTCTCAATGCTTTATCTAAGCTACAATCTCCACCCAAACATTCCAGCAAAACTACCCTAATCATTTCCCAGCACTTCGGGCGCTAAATCGCGATAGTCCGAGGGCAGAGCGGTGAAATGCGCCGAGTCTGTCCAAGGGTTGAAGTCCAGAACGCTTCTGTAAATCATTCGTTAGATTTATGCCGTCACCAAACTAGAATCGCTCTACTATTAAGGTCAACATAACTCCAGATATTGCTTCAAATGTTCCTTGTCTCTAGAAGCCATGATCAAAGCCGCGATCGCCCCTCACCCAACGGCCAGGATAGATTCTAACAGAGGGCGCTCTAGCCCCATTTTCGCTCAGGCGTACTGGTCGCCGACCAAATCGCTTTGGGTGACTTTCATGTATCTAGGGGCTATGCTTGGCGGCTACGCGACCTTCCGCTGGGATAGCTTCTTGCTATTCGTTGCTACAAGTTTTGTCACCCTCTGTGCTGGCTATTCAGTCGGCATTCATCGCCGCCTCATTCATAACAGCTTTCAATGCCCCCAATGGCTAGAAAACACGTTAGTTTATCTGGGCGTGCTCGCCGGACTGGGCGGGCCATTCTCCTTGGTAGAGCAACACGACATGCGTGAATGGGCACAGCGTCAGTCCCGCTGCCACGACTATTATTCCAACAGTCAAAACCTTGTAGTTGACTGGATTTTGAGCCTGCACTGCGACCTCCAGCTTCACTATCCGCCTATCTTCCGCTACGAGCCCAGGCTTTCGAGCAATGGGTTTTATCAGTGGCTAGAGCAAACCTGGATGCTACAGCAGCTACCCTGGGCAGTTGCCTTTTACCACTTTGGTGGCTGGAGCTGGGTTTTTTGGGGCATTTATATGCGCATCGCGGTAAGCATTACCGGACATTGGCTGCTAGAGTATGCATCGAATCAGTGCGGCTTACACTCAGTTCAAGGGGTGGCAGTGCAAAAGCGAAATCTCCCTGTTCTTTGCCTGTTCTCTTTTGGCGAAAGCTGGCAGCAAAACCATCAAATATTCCCACAATCTGCTCAATTTGGCCTCCAGCCCAAGCAGTACGACCCTGGCTGGTGGTTCATAAAAGCGCTAAGTTCCATCGGTCTCGCTTGGGACATACAACAGCCCAGCCGAGTGGTATCTGCTCGCCCTCATCCCGCCAGCTTCTACCGGCCCAGGCCACAAATGCCCCAAGCCCAACTCACAAAGGCCCGAATACCGGTAGCCGTCAGCCCTGAAACAGCCTCTGCACCCTGCCGCAAAGCCACAAGCCGATAGTCCTGCCAAGCTTGAATGTCAGGCTTGAATGTCAGGCTTGAGTGTCAGGCTTGAATACTGTGAGTTAATTTACTATTAGCGGCATAAACGCTGTGCTTGAAAGGGACTGTGAGGCGAATAGCAGGCAAGCTTGAATATCGTAGGATGTTAGCCCTTCATATTCGTCTATGATTTCGCCATAGCTAGCGCCGTGAGCCAGAAGATTAAGAATAAAATCAACAGATAACCGCGTGCCTCGAATGACGGGTTTCTCCACAAGTACCGCTGGATCAGATGATATTCGTTGTAAAAGTTCTAGATCGGTCATAACTTACATTCTTTATGTCTATCAGTCTCTAATGATTGCTAAACGGCGATCGCCGCCCTCGCCGCCTTAACCAAAATGCCATATTGTTCACAAAAGAACCTAACGCACTCAGGTGCTAAATCAATAGCAGCCTCGTCATATTCCCCTGTTTCTGGATTAGGCCAAATCAGTCATAGTCCCCTTTGACAAACCGAAAACGCTTAACGTCCCGTAAGGGAATCAAGACAGTGCCAGGGTCTTCTTCTAATAAGAAGGGTTTCCAGTCCAAGTCGTAAATGGAAACATCGAGATTTTCTTCAAACCAAAGCCTGAGAACGAAGTTTTCCAGATATTCAGCTTTTAGTAATCCTTTTTCGTCTACTCCTATCCAAAGACTTTCATCGCGAGCAGCCGTTTTCCACTTATTCCAAAGCATTTCTATTATCCTACAATTTCAACACTTTCGTTATTCATTGCTCGCTGCCACTGTTCTAGCAAGACATTCTCGTGTGCTTCGACCCATGCTTCTAATAATTCTAAATGGATAGGAAACGGGTGGCATAGGGTGACCTCTCATAATTAAAAGCCCAAATCCGCGATCGCCCCCTCAGCCGCCCTAAAAACAACCTCATCTGGCATCTCGCCCCAGTCTGTTGCACCAATCTCTTTATAAAACTGTTCATCATAGGGGCGCGTTCTGACCACCACGGGCATCGGCACCGCATGGCCTAGCAGCAATGCCTGCTGCTTAGAATCTAATTTGGATAGAACAGATCGCAAGCTTTGCCCGCCCGAGACGCCGGTAAAGATGGCATCGATGTCTTTTTCATCGTTTAACAGGGCGGTGATGCGCGTACCGACTTGAGACATTACCTCATTGTCTATGCCCGAGGGACGCTGATCGACCACCAACAAGGTTACAAAGTATTTGCGCATTTCACGGGCAATCACCCCGAAGATCGTTTGCCGGGCGGTGGCCGGATCTAAAAAGCGGTGGGCTTCTTCGATGGTGATTACGAGCGGTTGGGGGCGATCGCCCGGATTCTTACTTTGCAAAAAGCGATCGGCCTTTTTCACATAGCTGGCATGAATGCGCCGGGCAATCACGTTTGTCGCCAGCATATACGACAACATATTCGACTGCGAGCCAAACTCAATCACCACATGCTTACCCGCATCTATGGTTTCCAAAATTTGGTTCACATAGTTATGCGGGCAGCTACTGCGAATGTACTTTAGCTCGGCTAGGCGAGTTAGCTTGCGTTGCAGGGCCATGATGGACGATTTGCTGCCCATTTTTACTTCACAAAATTCTTGAATCTCTTCGTTGCTCAGTTGCAACAGTCGATTAATCCAACTGCTGCCAAACTCGTTGCGCAAGATAATGGCATTTTCCAGGCTAGCTTCTGATAGGTTTAGCTCGCGGCTAATCAGCATCAGATCTTCTACATCGATTTGATCGAAGCTGATATATAGCTCTTGCGCATCGTAAACGCCGCGTCGCTTGGTCGCTTCTGGATCAAGCGTGAAAATTTGCACTTGGCCAGGGAAAAGCTGCCGCAGTCCTTTTACCGTGCTGAACTCTTTGCCCTCGCTAACCGCTTCCCAGCCATACTCCGAGTGCATGTCAAAAATGAGATTTACCGCTGCCTGCTTGCGAATAATGCCCGAGAGAATTAGACGGGTGAGAAAAGATTTACCGGTACCCGACTTGCCAAAGATGCCGTTACTGCGCTCGACAAAGCGATCGAGGTCAATGCAAATGGGCACATCCATATCAATTGGCTGACCAATCGCGAAATTGCGCCGATGCACGTCATCTTCCCAGCCAAACACCGCCCGAAAGTCTCTTTCCGAAGCGTCATAAGCCTGACTAAAGTGGCTCGGAATGGTCTTTACCGGCAACAGCTCAATCGGCGCATTAGAATTCGCTGTATAAGACGCCAGCCCATTAGAGCTTCTCCCTTGCCCCCCGGCTCCCCCGCTTTCCCTGCCTTCTGTAGGCGTAAACATCAGCATCGGGGTCAAATCCACCGTGCCATATGTGCCTGAACCGGCCAAGACCTCTTGCAGAAAGATATTGCTGGGCTCTGGCGGACTGGCTAATATACGCTGGCTCGCGGTGCCCAAAGCGACATCGGTCAGCATACAAAAGAAGCGCGATCGCACTCCCTGCACGACCAAAAATTTACCCACCCGCATTTCTTCGACCAGCACATCGGGGTGCAGTCGAACCTCTAGCCCTTTACTCAAAGAGCCCTGAATGACAGATCCTAGTGGACGCAGCTCGCGCATGTTAACTCTTGCTCAATGGATCACCGCGATCGCACAAACAGCAGTGATAGATGGAGCTATAGTAGCGGAAAGCTGTAATTTAGTACATAGGTTCTGTTCTTTTGATCCCGTGAGTGAGTCCTCTAGAACTGGTAGCCTACGCCGCCTTGAACGGAGGTGGCAGAATCACCGCTAATGGCGAAAATGGCATTGCCAAAGATAACTAGGTCGCTATTGGTCATGGTGTAGTCGATGCCGGGCTGTAGCACGAAGGCAAAGTCGTCGCCGACGGGAGAGCCATCGCTGGCGATCGCCACGCCTGCGCCCAGGTAAAGCTCTGTGTTGAAGTTGAGCGGATAATCGTAGGAGATGGTGGGCACAAAAGCGGAGCCATCACCAATAAAGGCCGTACCACGAATAGAAATAGGCAATTCCAGAACGTTGTAGCGTCCGCTGAGCACCAAGGACAAATCGCTACCGTCGCCAAAGCCAACGCCCGCACCGATGCCGACATAACTGCCGTAAGCGGCTTGTGCTTGGGCGGGTGATTGTAGTGAAAGGGCGATCGCGAGCCCCCCTAAAGCAAATCCGGCCAAACCCGCCAGACGCTTGCTCAAACCAGTGATCATCTCGAACTCCTCACAGTAGGTAAGCGTCAATGTTAGAAGTATAAAATTTCTGACCAAATCCGCTTGATTATGCAGGTAATACCCTACTACGGGGGCATAAGTCAATGCGATGTTTATCTATGATGGGATAGTTTGGTTTACGGAATGCCGATTGTTGGCTCAGTAGGGTTGATTTTATGGAAGCTCTGGTAACGAGGATTGTGCGATCGCGTTTTGAACCTTGCAAGGCATACAGAGTATTTTGATGAAGACTTGAGCTGATCTGGCTTAGGGGACTGCCAATCTTGAGTAAGCTACGCCGATCTTGAGTTAGGTTGCTTCTGATCTTAGATAAGCTGCTTCTGATCTTAGATAAGCTGCTTCTGATCTTAGATAGGCTGCTTCTGACCTTAAGTAGGCTGCTGTCGATCTTAAGTTGGTTGCTATTGATCTTAGATAGATTGCTTCTGATCTTAAGTAGGTTGCTTCTGATCTTAGATAGGCTGTTTCTGATCTTAAGCAGGCTGCTGTTGACCTTAAGTAAATTTCTTCCGACCTTAGATAAGTAGATCGGTACAGTTAAACTCAGGACATCGCATAGTCATCTAACGCCCCCGTCCCCAATTCTGGGGCTCTGAATGTACTGCGAGAATGTTCCTAAAGTCATCTATTTCAGTTGCGTTCTGGCTCCCCCAAAATTGGGGACTGGGGGGCGTCGGTATTGCCTAGCATGTGCTGTGACCGCATCAACTAAGCAAATTCCCTCTCTCGAAATGTCTGCAAAGATTGCAATTTGCTGAGGTACCGCCCGCAGCAATAGATCGAAAAATTTGCCAAACCGCCGCACCGCAGGCAGCCGGTGGTTAATCTCCCACCAGTCGTCCAAATCAAACTCAGGATCATACTGTTCTAGGTTTAGCCGATCTACCAGGCCATCAATCACGCCAAAATACCAGGCTTCTGGCGCTAGCCCCGTCGTCCCCAGGCCGCTAATGTCCAACGAGGCACAGACGAGTCCTGCTGCCTGTAGCCGCTGCGCCGTCCGCACCCGCAGGCTCGACTTCCCCATCTGCCGCGAGTTGAGCACATAGCAAAACTCCCCCGCCTTCAGCGCCCGATAAAACTCCGCATCCGCCGCCCGCGCCACATAAGTCTGGGCATCTGCCGGAAGGCTGCCGCCTACCTGATAGCGATACTTAGCCGTCGGGATGTCATCACTTTCGCCGTTATGTCTGCTGTTCAGGCCGCTACTCATATCTCTTCTGGATCAACCCCCAGCTCTCGAAGCTTGGCTTCCAATGACTGAACACGCTGCCGTTCAGCTACTAACTGCTCGCCCAGCTCTACAAAGGTCAGAAACTTCTCTCCATCGGGCCGATAAATCTTTAGCCCACCCGTACCTTCTTCCTCTTCTGGCACAAAGCGAATACCCAAACGCGGACTCATCCAGCCTGCCATGTCACTGATCACCTGAAGCGACTGGCCTAAGCGCTGCAACCCGGCTAACTCCTCACTATCCGGGTCGTAAATGTAATGCTCCTCCACGCCATAACGCTGAGAGAAATTGAGCTTGTGCATCATCTCTCCTGGATGTTCTTCTGGCGACAAAATCTCAAACACGACCTGCGGCGCAATGTCTGCCTCTTTCCACTGCTGATAGGATCTTCTGTCCCCTTTGGGCCTGCCAAACACTACTAATGCATCCGTAGCCTGACGCCCTTTGGCTCGCCCTCTACCGGATACCAGAGCAAATCGCCCGCGACAAAAACATCAGGGTCTGAGGCAAACAGCCGCTCCAAATTTTCTTTGATGACCATAATCCAGCGAAACTGCTGGGTATTGTCTGCCATCGGTTGACCGTCGCTGTCGGGATATTGCTCAAAATCTTCAAAGGGAAGATTGGATACTAGCTGCTGTACCACGGATTTAGCCTCCTAATCGCAAGCGAAAATACTGCCGGTAAAGGTCGCACAGGGGCACCACTTCGTTGCCGCGATACCTCACTAGCCCCATGCTATTTAGTTTAAAGGCTTCGGTAGAGCCAATCTGCACCGGACGATACGCCTGAATCACCTGCTGAAAGGCTGCGACCAAACGATCGTCTGCTTCTAGGTTCAGCAGGTGCCGCCGCAGATGATCGCTGTACAATCCGCCCTCGGTAGGCGCTTCGCTGAGCAGTTGGCTAAGGCTGATGCGTCCCCTGGCTAGCTGATACAGTGAGGCTCGCAGCAGGTAGGGATGTCCGCCGACGAGACCGGTAAGCTGCTTTTGATGGGCGCTGAGGCTTAGCTGGTGTTTGTCGATTAGGGCGGCAATTTCTGCTGCGTTTAGCTCTCGTAGCTCGACGGGCAGGCCGACGTTAAACGGTGAGCGGTTGATGCTGAGGGGAATATAAACTTCAACTCGTCGAGGTCGTCCAGCGTTTGGGTGTCGGCTTCTTGAAAGCTCAGTCGCACGGTTTTGAAGCCTTGCGATCGCGCCCAATCCAACGTCCTTACCAGCAGCGACGTCTTCCCCATCTGCCGAGGCGCTTTAATCCGAATCAGCGATCCAGGCCGAATCACCGTTTCATAGCAGTCCGTTTCAATGGGCGATCGCTCCATATAAAACGGCGATCCCACCGGCACCAGCCCTTCCGGCTCCTCCAATGCTAGATCTGGCCCAACATCTGGCCCAGCGTCCCCTTTGCTCGCGACCCCGCGAACTAACAAAACTGGCGTCGCCGTCTCATCAATCCCATCGAGATCTATCGCCGCCAGGCCAAACTCATAGGCTTCTGGTACAGAGCGGCCATAGCCTAGCGCATCGTAAAAGCCCACCGCAAACTTGATGGCGGCGCGATCGCCAATGGCATCATTCATCCCCACCACATACTCAACATGCTGCCCAATTGCCTGCGCCTGCACCTGCGAATAGCAGGCATTTAGCAGCACACATTCCACACTCGGACACAGCCCAAACAGCCGCGCCAAAGCGTCAGTGCTAATCGGCTTTGCCTGGCCATGGTCATCTTCAAAGATGAGCCCTTGCTCTCCCGCGCCATGCCCTGAAAAGTGAACCACCTGCGGCTGGTGCTTTAGCAGCGATCGCCGCAAATCTTCAGGGCGGACGGCCCCTTGCGAGATGAGGTTGAAGCGATCGCGCCCCGTCGATAGGTTTAGCCCGGCCTCAATTTCGCGCACCTCCTCAGGCAAACGCAAACGCGTCGTATCAGAAGGATTGGCCGCTAAAATCAGGATAGTTTTGTCCGCTGGCATAGCCTTGGTATCCTGCTGATGGTTAGCCCGTATTGCGCATACCCGCCGCGACACCGTTGATCGTGAGCAGCGCCCCTCGCAGCAGTTCGCCTTTGCTGTAGCGCGATCGCACCCGCCCCGTTACCGCATCATTGCCATACTCCCGTAGCCGCTTCAGCAGCGCTACCTGCAAAAAGCTCAGCGGCACGATGGTACCGTTGCGCAACTGCACAGAGCGCTGCAAGCTAGGGTCACCATCCAGCAGCCTAGTGTGATCGGTAATAGACAGTACGACTGCGCGAGTCATATAAAACTCTGCCGCAATCTGATCAAACATTTTCTGAAAATCTTCGCGCTTTTCGTCACTACTGAGCTGATTCACATAGTGCTGGGCAATCTGCAAATCCACCTTCGCCAGCGTCATCTCTACTTTAGAAATCACCATCTTAAAGAATGGCCACTTCGCATAAAAGTAACGCAGCATTTTCAAATGCTCTTCTTCGTTTTCATCGACAAATTCTTGCAGCGCCGTCCCCACGCCGTACCAGGACGGTAGTAAAAAGCGAGTTTGCGTCCAGCTAAAGACCCAGGGAATTGCCCGCAGGCCATCCAGATTACGCTTACCCTTGCGGCGAGCCGGGCGAGAGCTGATTTGAAGCTGAGAAATTTCTTGAATGGGTGTGACCTGATGGAAGAACTCTACGAGGTCATCTTGCTCGTAAATCAGCGCGCGGTAGTGCTGGCGCGATCTGACACTCAGCCGTTCCATCACCTCATTCCAAGAATCAATTCCGTCAAAGCTGCTGCCCAGTACGCTGCCTTGAATCACGGCTGTCGTCACC
Source organism: Phormidesmis sp. (assembly GCA_049791095.1). Classification (GTDB taxonomy): domain Bacteria; phylum Cyanobacteriota; class Cyanobacteriia; order Phormidesmidales; family Phormidesmidaceae; genus Phormidesmis. Next base: position 8,212 of record JBAQZP010000156.1, on the reverse strand, counting down.
GTCTCTAGGTTATACAGTGCCAAATCAGGCAGATTGTACTTAGAAGCTAGCACTTCACCCTGCTCAGTGATTTTGATGCGCCCATCGACGCTGCGACCGGGCTGGGCCAAAATCGCCTCGTAGGCAGGCCCACCGCCACGCCCCACAGAACCACCGCGCCCGTGAAAAATGCGTAGCGCCACATTGTAGTTATCTGCTATGCCCTGCAAAGCCTGCTGGGCCTTGTGAATTTCCCAGTTGCTGCTCAAAAAGCCCGAGTCTTTATTGCTGTCAGAATAGCCCAGCATCACTTCTTGCAAGGCCGTTTCGGCTGATTCAGGCTGATCTTCAGCCAGTTTCATCGCTTCATAGCCGCCCTGAAGCATCGAGCGGTACAGGGGCAGCTCCCAGAGCTGACGCATCACCTCTGGGGCGCGGCGAAGGTCTTCTACCGTTTCAAATAGGGGCACAATTTTGAGCGCACCCACGCCCGTAGCCGGATCATAGAGTCCAGCCTCTTTGGCCAGTAGCGCTACCTCCAACAAGTCACTAGCGGTGTGGCTCATGCTAATGATGTAGCTTTGGCAAATGCCGGGGCCAAACTCCTGATGCAGTCTACGAACCATGCGGAAAGTTGCAATAATTTCAGCCGCTTTCTCGGAAAAGGGCAGCTCGACCGGAATCAACGGGCGGCGCGTTTTTAGCTCACTAATTAGCCATTCGTTTTTCTCATCTTCACTCAGCTCGTTGTAGGGTGTGGCTAGCATCCCCAGGTACGCTGTCACTTCATTGATGGCGTCCGAATGGTGGGTGCTTTCCTGGCGAATGTCGAGCTGAGCCAGGTTAAAGCCGTAAATTTCGACTTGACAAATGAGTTTTTCCAGGTCTTCGCAAACCAGCCCGGTTTCCTTGAGGTTGGTTTGGATGAGCTTGAGTTCGTCTAAAAAATCATCGCCTGAGCGGTAAATTTGACCGTTGGATACGCCGATTTCTAAGTTGGCTTCTTGCTCTTGCAAGTAGTCGCCGTTATACAGTTTTTGAGAGCGCGTGCGGGTGTTCAGCAAGCGCTGTTCTATGTAGGCAAGCTTTAGCCGATAGGGTTCTTGTCGGTAGCGAATGGCCAGGTCTTCATAGATGTCTGGCATCTGGGTTTGGTCTTGCTCTAGCGACTCTAGTAGGTCGGGCAACACTTCGCTCCAGTGCAAAGACAAACTCAAAAGCTGAGTGAGATTTTGCACAGAACCCAGGTACTTGCCGATTACCATATTGCGCTGGTAGTTGGCTGTTTTCCAGGTGACTTGTGGGGTGACAGAGGGGTTGCCGTCGCGATCGCTACCCACCCAAGAGCCAAACCGACAAAAGCTTTGCTTGGGTGGATTTAGCGTGGGAAAGGTACCCTGCAAGGCGCGGCAGATCCGCTGATAGAGCTGGGGAATAGTGTCGAACAGCACCACATCAAAGTAGTGCAGGGTAAAGTCAACTTCATCGAGGACAGAAGGTTTGAACTGATGCAGCTCGTCAGTGCGCCACCACAGCCGAATTTCTTCGACGAGCTGAGATTGCAGGGCTTTAATCTCCCAAGAAGAGACCAAACCCAGGGCGCGAGCCCCTTCTTCTTCGCGGTCGAGCTGACGCAAAATCGATGAAATGCGCCGCTGTTTGTCGCGGATGGTGTGGCGCACAATTTCGGTAGGATGCGCGGTAAAGACTAAACGCACGTCTAGCTGATCGAGCAGGCGCTGGATCATTTTGGGCGGGACGTTGAGCTTTTTGAGGGTGGGAAATAGCCAGTAAAAAGTGCCGACGTCGCGGCCCGCCTCTGAGCTAGTCGCATCGGGACTGGATTCTATGCCACTTGTAGGGGGTTTTTGAGGGTCGGACGCTTGACCATTCCGATTAGCTTGCTCAGCCGAGGCGATCGCAGCATCTTCGTAAGCGGCCCGGTACTGCTGCTGCTGGCCGCGCTGTTCGTAATGCTGCTCGACAATGTTAATAAGCTGAAAGTATAGCGCAAATGCCCTGGCCATTTTGATGGCGTCGCTTAGCTCTAGCTCTTCGATCAGGCGCAGCACCGGGGCAGCGTCGGCGGCGTCGGCCTGGCCGTCGGGGGCACATAGCTTTTGTAACCGGGTTAGCAGGGCTACTAAGGCCGGGCCGCATTCATCCTCTAGCACGGCGGCCCAGGTGTCTTCTACGCTTTTGAGTCGATGGCGCAGCAGCCAGTCTTGAGTAGCCGTAGCTTGAATAATGTCAGCGTCTGTCAATACATCTGCGGGTAGAGTCGTGGGCATCTTACCTTTTGCTTTGAATAGGGGCCTTGCGATTAGAGAGGAGACTTCAGGAGGTCAAAGGAGGCGTTTTAAGTATATATAAGCGGCCTATTAGAGATAACGAATCATCCTGGGCGCTCGAAATGATTGTAGGAGTTTTAGGGACGTCCTGGAACGTCTTTACGCTCTGTAATATGGCGATTCGTCCATTTACATTTGTTTGTCTTTTTGCAAAGGCGTGGCGATTCCAGTTTGTGGCGCGCACTTTATGGGTCGATGGATGCTGCTGGTGACGAATCCATCAGCGGTAGCGTAGGGAGGCGATCGCCCCGAAAAACCTCCTCACTTTGCTGCCCTAGCTGAGTCAGACCCTCGGCTACCAACCGGCTAGAGGCCAGTAACAGCAGCAGCGGCACTGTCCCCAGGCCAAGGGCGAGATCGGTGGCTAATGGCAAGGGTATAGAAAGCGTGGGATGCGATCGCGCTGACGGCTCACGAAAAGACTGCATGAATTTACCTGCGATATAGAACCTCTTATATATAGTGAGTATAGTAAGTTCTTACCCAGGCAAGGAATTTGATCGCCCGATTTGCGCTGTCGCAGTGGCTGCTTTAGTCACCCCAAATACGTACGTAAATTTATAGATCAGTTGCGTTGAAACTTTACTTGGCCCTCGCATAGAATCTACTCGTGCAAAATGCACAGGAGTGACCTAGAATGCAGCGAGCACTGCGGCGGCTAGAATCGCCCTTGCAACGGTGCTAAACAGTTCTACAAATGGGGCGCTTGCGATCACGCCCAGGCAACAGATTTTAGGTGATCAGCTCAGGTGACTTGTGTCTGCTCTTTTATAGCTACGTATGTTAGGTCATTCCCCTCAACAGCAAATCAATAGCGATCCGACTACGCTGATTCCCTGGCTAAAGGAAGTCGTCTTGCGGCCAGAAGATCGCCCTGATACCAGGGTGAAAGTCAGGTTACGAGGAAATATCCTGCATGTGCTATGTGAGTCGCCGCAGGAAGCGTTGCCCCGAGACTATGTGCTGCTGCGCCTGGTGCGATCGCTGATGGAACCCGCGCTCAAGGCCAAAATTGAAGCAGAATTTCCGCAAATTCATCAAATTTACGTTTACAGCCGCTGCCAGCTAGATCCTAAGCCCACTTGGAGCGCACCGATTTACCTCAGTCGGTTGGATCATCACCTTGAGCGGTTGGTGCCCGAAGTCATTGAAGCTACGGCTACTGAGCCACCTCCCTTAGCGCCAGTCCCAACTGAGTCTAAATCGCCTGAGCAGCTATCCGATTTGATCTTGGCACGGCATGGAGATTCGAGCGCGATCGCCCGCTATCTCAGTGAAGCCCTCAGCGCCCTGGATGTCGGCGTTAAAGTCAGTGCAAGAGTCGTACCTGGCAAGGCTCGCCGCGCCAAGGCTGTAATCGAAGTTCATACCGCTTCCGCCGACAAAACCGCCGACAAAACCGCCGACAAAACAGTTGAGAACCCGACAGAAACGCCAGCAGAAAAACTCGTCTCTCGCCTGTGGGTATTCTGTGAGGCCAGCTACAGCCCCGACCCACTGCTGATTGCCGAACCGATTGCCGAGCGTCTCAGGCAGCTACAGCTACGCCAGTTTCAAGACGCGGTCATCACGATTCAGGTCACCGGCGAAGCAGCCTCCGACTGGCGACTGCGGGTTGATCTGACCCCGCCCGAAGAAATGCTGCGCGAGTGGGCTCAGTGGGGAGATTTACCCGCTTTAGGCAGATTGGTCAACCAGGTTTCCAAGCAGTACGGCCTGAAGCTGGTCAGCGAGGTCAAAAAAGCGACGCTGCACCTGATTAGCTACTCTATTCGTGACCAACCTGCTCAAGCTGACAACAGCGTCACTCATTCGGCGGCGGGGCAGACAAATGTAGAAGGGCTGGTCAGCGACATTGCCCAGCTTTTGAATGAGCTTTCGCCCCAGGGCCTGCACCGGGCCATGCTCTATGGCCCCTCGACCGACGATATTAGTCCAGAGTGGCTGCGCGGCATTGAACTGCCTGCGGCAGAAAACCCTGAGCTAGCCGAAAGCGCAGATACCTTAGCGGCTCAAGCAGACCTGCCAGCCCTGGCTTACTGTCTGACGAGAGCGCTGAATCCAGACCTTACAGAGCAGCTATCAACCGGCGGCATTCGCGTACAGCTTTTGCAAAAAGACCGGCTGCTGCATGTGATGACCGATGGGCCCGTATGTCCGTCAAAGCACGCGATCGTGCCCTTAGTGAGTCAAACGCTAGAGCCGTTAAAGGTATCTGAATGGGCCGAGGGCATTCGCCTGTACGGTCGCCGGGCGGGGCAAAAGCAGCCCATGTGGACTCACGGCACAGACTACGCCCACCGGCAGCGCCTGGTGCCCGAGGCCAAACCCGAATTTGCGGCTTCAGAAACTTACATCGGTGAACTGATTACGCCAGTCAGCGACGAAAGCCTGGCCACTGCCTCGGCAGCGGGTGAGGCTGAAGCAGAGATTAAGCTAACGGCGCTGCTCACTCGGGGATTGCGGTATGTGATGCTCAAAAGCCAGCTATTTACACCCGCCGAAGACCACGGAAACTTGCAGGGCAAGCTGCCTGCGTCTCTCCCCAGAGCTTTTCAAAGCGATGGGCCCAGAATGGCTATGATTTGGGGCGCGGTCGGTCTGCTGCTGGCCGTGCAGTTTGACTTTATGGTGGGTCAGGCGATTAGGCAGGCATCTCAGCCAGCAAAACTGCCAGTGGCTCAGACGTCCGGTAGCGGGGCTGAGGCCGAGGCGGAAAAGGCGGGGCAAAGAACCTTCAATGACGAACTGGCTCGTTTGAACTGGCCAAGCGCTGGCAATAGAGATGATTCGAGCCGGGGCGATCGCTGGAGCGCGCAGGATTGGCCAGCCGCTGACGATGGTCAGGACTTTAGCGATTTTACGGCTTCGGCAATTGATGACGACGAACTCATTTATAGCCCCCAGCAAGACTTTGTCTCAACGGCGGCGCTCTTAGCCGGATCGACGCTGCCCTCATTCCGCAGCCAGCAATTAGACGAAAAGCTCGCCCTGTATCGTCGCCGAGTCGCTCAATCAGGCCCGCCAGATGTGCTGGTCATTGGCAGCTCGCGGGCGTTGCGCGGCGTTGATCCGGCGGCGTTGCAAAAGGCACTGGGGGCCAGCGGCCATGAGGGGCTGAGTGTGTTTAATTTTGGCGTTAATGGCGCGACGGCGCAGGTCGTCAATTTAATCGTGCGGCGGTTGATTCCACCCGATCAGCTACCGCAAATTATCGTATGGACAGACGGGGCGCGGGCCTTTAACAGCGGTCGTACGGACGTGACGTTTGATGCGATCATGGTTTCCGAAGGTTACCGTCAGCTAGAAGCTGCTGACACCCCACAAGGCATTAATGACCTGGCGCTGAGTAGCCTGGCCGATCAACTGACGGTTCGCACTAAAGCCACCGACCGGCAGCTCAGCGAACTGTTTGGCCGGGCGTCTTCTGGCTACACCCATCGCGGCAGAATCCGAGCGGCCCTGGGTCAAGGGTTTGGGACGCTTGCTCCAAAAATGTCTGGCATAGATGAAAGCACCCAAACTGGCGACACGCCGACGGGTGCGCCCACAGAAACCAGCATGATCGATTTCGACGGTTTTCTGGCACTCTCTACCCGGTTTAACCCGGCTACTTACTATCAAGATCACGCTCGCGTCGCAGGTGCGTACGACGGTGACTACAAAGCCTTTCAGCTAGAGGGCAAGCAGGAAGATGCTTTAAATCAGCTCATGACTTTCACCGCCGAGAAGGATATTCCGCTGATCTTTATCAATACGCCCTTGACTGATGAGTATTTAGACAATCATCGCCGTGAGGCTGAAGCGGAATTTCGACAGTATATGGTGCAAATGGCGGCGCGATCGCGTCTAATGACCTTTCGCGACTTAGGGCGGCTCTGGCCTCAGCGCTACGACTACTTTTCTGATCCTAGCCATCTCAACCGTTACGGTGCCTATCAGGTCTCTAACCGGCTCGCCCAAGACCCGCTTATTCCCTGGCCCGAACCCCTGCGCAGCGAGCCCCTATCCGCCAGACCCTAACCCATTGAGTAACCCCCCTTAAGCGGCTTCACCGCATTGCCTACAGAACCATCCATTCAAAAATAATCTCTACAACATGACTCAGCCGTCTATTCTCTACGGTCTTTTTTTGCTTGGCGTAGCCTTATTGTTTTGGGCGGTGCCCAATCGGCGGCTAAAGCTGTGGGTAATCCTCGCTAGCAGCGTCCTGTTTTATGCGACATTGCAGCCCCACTATGTACCGCTGATGCTGGTACTCGTTGGCCTCAACTATGGCATTGGCAAAGCTTTGGGCACCCCGCTCGACTGGCGCATTCCCAACGAAGCCTGGCAATATGCCCAAGCCGACTGGAACCGGCGGCGCACCCGGCTGCTGTGGGGAGGAATTACGCTCAACGCGCTGCTGCTACTGGGCTTCAAATACTTTTTATCCACCCTGTCGGTGCTAGGGATAAACGCGCTGACCGAGGGCACAACCCTGGCCTGGCTGATGCCCTGGGGTCTGAGTTTTTTTACCTTTGAATGTATTGCCTACCTGGTAGATGTGTATCGGGGGTCACCGGCGTGCGATCGCCCCATAGAATTCGCCGCCTACAAACTGTTCTTTCCCAAGCTAATTTCCGGGCCAATCACCCGTTTCCACAGCTTTCAAGGCCAGCTCAAAGGGCTCTCTTTTCCACCTATGAATCAGGTTGCCGAAGGGCTGTGGCTGATTGCCTCGGGCGCAGTCAAAAAACTGCTGATTGCCGACCACATTGGCCTGCTCGTAAACCTGAGCGCCAGCAACCTACCGCGAGCAGGCAGCGGCGACATTTGGCTGCTCACGTTCGCATACGGCCTTCAGCTTTACCTCGACTTTAGCGGCTATGTCGATGTCGCCAGAGGCAGCGCCCTATTGCTGGGTTTCAACCTGCCACAAAACTTTAATTTTCCCTACCTGGCAACCAGCATTGCCGACTTTTGGCGGCGCTGGCATATCACCCTCGGCGACTGGCTGCGCAACTACTTATACTTTCCACTGGGCGGCTCCCGGCAAGGACTGATGCGTACTTGCTTCAACCTGATGGTGGTGATGTTAGTCGCTGGGATTTGGCACGGCGATCGCTGGGGCTTCATTGTGTGGGGTGCAATTCACGGTTTAGCCCTCACCATTCATCGGCTCAGCGAAACTACTGCCGAACGAGTCAAGCTGATAGCAAGATTCTGGGCAAGTGGGCCGGGAATCGTCATTGCCTGGGCGCTCACCCAGCTTGTCGTCTTCTTTAGCTGGATCTTCTTTCGGCTACCGAACCTGGCCGACGCTAGCCTGGCAATCCGCCATTTATTCAATCACGCCGCCGACGTCCAATTCGCCCAAAAGGTCTATTACGAATCCTTCTTTGGCCTTAACCGCCCGCAAATCACCTTGCTGCTGACTGGCATCGTTGCCCTTATGGGCGTCGCCTACACTGTCCAGCGCGGGCTCAAGGTACAAATTAGCTGGCCAGTAAAAGTACTGCTGCTCCCCATCTGCTTTTACTTCGCCTGGGTACTCGCCCCCTCAGAGGCATCCCCATACATATACTTTGACTTCTAAACCCAAACCCTCAAGCTACGCAGGAAATCGGCAGTCAAACCAAATAAGATCGCACAAAAACCCAATACCGAATTAATTGTTAAGAGAAACGCATTTCTTCACACAGCAACCTATATTGTTTACAGAGCGAAACAGAAGTTTACTTCTTTTTGAGTGATAGATGTCTCGCCCTAATACGTACCTAACTAACGGAATAATAACAATGACTACTACTCTACAAACACGCCAAAGCGCGTCGTTGTGGGAGCAGTTTTGTCAGTGGGTCACCAGCACCGAAAACCGCCTCTACGTAGGCTGGTTCGGC
>JBAQZP010000155.1:0-6898 GCA_049791095.1 Phormidesmis sp. | reverse complement strand
ACTCGTTCGTTCGCGATTAGCTCTGCCATAGATGCCTACTCTGCTGCGGGTTACACTCTCATTATGGCAATTTGCTTTTTCACGAATTATTTCAGCGAACCGTGAGTTCTGATGATTACATAACAGCAAGATTGCTGATTAAAACAAACGTGGCGATTGTTTGCATTAGATGAGAGCGGCCAATGTAAAATCTATCTTCACGCCGGATTGCAGCATTGATACCCGGCGTGAAGATACTATTCAAGCCAACAGATTAGTCCTAAACTGGAAAGCTATCCACAATCTCAAAGTTCTGAACTACCACGCTGGGCGCACCTGCGAGAGTCGCAAACTGAGCGCCCTCACCCAGACCCGACTCAGCGCCATTTTGGTTAAAGAACAGGTTGCCGGTGCCCAAACTATAGGTAATTAGCCCGTCGCTGAGGGCGGCGGCGGCATCATCGCTAACAATCTGGATATCTGTTAACTCGATAGGGCCAAAGGTGGCCCGCTCCAGTCGAATGAACTCATCTGTGAAGTCAGTAATGATATCAATCCCTAGTTTGTTTTTGTCAAAGGGCGAGCCCACACCAAAGTCGAACCAGTCAACCCCGGCACCGCCCGTTAGCGTGTCATTTCCGCCACGCCCGTTGAGAATATCGTCTCCATCTCCGCCTTCGAGAATGTCGGATGCGAAGCCGCCCACTAGGATGTCATCGCCTGCATCCCCACTGCCGACTAGCTCTGTGTAGGTGTCACTGCCATCTAGAAGGTCATTCCCTTCGCCGCCCGAAAATTGGACGACATTGACATCGGTGTGAGAGAGATTGTTAACATCCAAACTGTCGTTACCAACATCGCCTTGAATAACGAAGGCTTCGGAAGTATCTACGGTGAGCTTAAAGGGCACCAAATTGACGCGATCAAAGATCGCTAGGTTGCCTTCTTGATTGAGCGTAAACTCATCCCCTTGGCTGACGGAGCCTATAACACCAACCGTATCTCGCCCTTGGTTGCCACTGATGTGATCGCTCCCATCGCCATCTTCCCACACGAGGACATCATTGCCTCTACCCCCAATCATGGTGTCGTTGCCCTTTCCACCTTTGACAAAATCACTACCGTCACCGCCTCGGAGAATATCCGCTGCGCTGCTGCCGGTGAGGGTGTCATTACCGCTACCGCCGTAGGCTTCAATCGGCGTGCTACTGCCACTGGCATCTAGGGTATCGTCGCCCGCTCCACCAGAGAACTTTACCCGCTTGACATCGGTAGCGGCAAGGTCGCCAACCGTTAGGCGATCGTCACCGCCTTTGCCCTCAATATCAAAGGTTTCTGACTCGTCTACGGTCAGGGTAAAGGGCACTAAATTTAACCGATCAAAAATCGCCAGACCGTCACGCTGCTGAAGAGCAAAATCATCTCCGGCGGCAACCGCACCATTGACTTCCACCACATCTTCGCCGTGACCGCCCACCATGAGGTCACTCCCGTCGCCGTCGTCCCATTCCAGAATGTCGTTTCCGGCACCGCCTAGCATCGTGTCGTTACCTTTGTTGCCCTCTAGAAAATCGTCGCCGCGATTGCCAATAAGGACATCGTTGCCATCTCCGCCCTCAATGATGTCATCGCCTGCAAGACCCATGAGAACATCATCACCCGCTTTACCATTGATTTTGTCGTTGTCGGAGCTACCCGAGAGAATGTCGTTGTTGTCTGTTCCGTCAATAGTTGCCATTGTTTTTCCCTTTTTGAATAGTATTTTGGAGTTGAAAGTTAGCAGGAGTCGATTAGGTTGTACCCAAACGGGCACAGATTGCATTGTTTTCACCTCTTGTTCGTAGAGTTAAAAGAGCTAAAGTCAAAACAGTTCTCAATAACAGATATATGATGTAATCTGTTAGGCTAATAATGGTAGGGAATCGGGAAGATTTGGGGAAGAAAATCTAGAGGAACTAGATATCTGTCCTGGATTTAGATACAGGGAAGCCAATGCTGAGGTATTGATAACTGACAAATGGCCCGCCCGCAAGACTTACGGTAAGCTTTAAAGAAATTAAAGAGAGGTCAGTTACGCAAGTGTTCGGCGATGTCTTTGGCGAAAGAACGGCTTTCACAGAAGAACAGGCTTTTTTGGCCAGCGGCTTTTTGGCTGGCTGATTCTTCTGTGTAGAGTTCAAAAGGAGCGCGATAAAGATCTGCTAAGTCTAGCAGGGGAGAGAGTACGACCATTTTGACCGCTTCTTCAGAAAAGGCTCTCTCTGATAAGTTCACATAGTTTTGTTGCACTCGTGCTAGCTGCGATCGCTCAAACGCTGATAGCGTTGGGAGCACCTGACGCCACTCATCGAAGAAACCTTGATCTGAAATAGGCCGCAAATTAAATTCACGATGCAGCTCGCCTAAGCTGATGTCTTTAGCTTGTGAGGTTAACACTATGAGGCTGCTCCGTGCAGTTTTCTGGCGGCAGTGTTTTTATTCTATTCCAGCTATAACTTTCCAGCTATAACTTAAGTAGGGCGTAATCTGAGGGCAAAAGTCCGTAGGGTTTAGATACAACAGGCTTATAGCGGCGCTCCTACATCAGGAACAGGTTCAGGAACTGGCGCAATAGGTTCGGCAACTGGTGCAATAGGTTCGGCAACTGGTGCAATAGGTTCGGGAACTGGCGCAATAGGTTCCGGTGCTGGTGCAATAGGTTCCGGTGCTGGTGCAACGGGTTCGGGAACCGGCGCAATAGGTTCGGGAACTGGCGCAATAGGTTCGGCAACTGGTGCAACGGGTTCTGATGTGGGTGCTGGGGAAGGGCTGCTCTCGGGTTCGGGTGCTATAGGCTCTTGGACGACTTCTCTTTGAGGCGTTGTTTCGGGCGGCGGTGTACTGACAGATTCTCTTTCGCCTCGCTGTCGGGCGGCGCGCGATCGCTGCGATCCTTCAATCCCAAAGTCAATCTCGACCGAAACTGAACCGCTGCGCCCACCGCTGTCTAGCTCGTAGTTCCGAGCTGCTTCCAGGGCCGCCTGATCTAACGCAGCATTCCCACTTGACCGCTCTAGCACCGTGCCAATCACATTGCCATTTTCGTCATATTCCAGGCTGACAGAAGGGGAACCTTCTACGCCTGATTCCAGAGCTTCTTCGGGGTAGGCGGGGCGATCGCACCGCCGACAGCTCACCGTATTAGAGCCGCTGCGATCGCCATCGCCATCGCCAGCAGCAGATCCTGACCCTGATCCTTCAGATGGCCCGTCACGCCGTGCGACATTAGCGCCAGTTCCAGCGGAGGCAGCGGGCGTCTCTTCGGCCTCGCCCTCACCTGCATTCTCATCCGCATTCTCACTGCCGCGCCGTTCCCGAGCCCGTCTCAGGCGGTCTCTCAGGGCATCGAGATCGGTATCTTCGGCAGCAGTATTGTTGGCAGCCGTTTCCACCGGTTCGGTGTCGCTTTCAGCATTATCCGACTCTGGCTCTTCCGACTCTGGCTCGTCTGATTCTGATGGGTCAGCGACTTTAGAGTCCTCAGTTTCGGCTTCTGTAGAAGGCTCTGCCGCTGTTTCGGTAGGGTCTTTGGTCTCAGCGTCTAAGACCGGTTCGCTAGGTTCAGGTTCGTTCACCTCAGGCTCGGTCGGTTCGGACGCCGCTGGTGTAACCGGAGAGTCAGGCGCTGGCTGTGACGTTGGCTGGAACGAGGCAATCGGCGGCGGCAGGGTAGGGGATGAGCCGCCTGAAACCTGAGCTTGGGCAGCGAGTTCGGCTTGAGCGATCGCTTCTGTCAGCGCTTCCACGCTCTCTTCGGGCGGCGCTTCTTCAATCATCTCCTCAGGCGCTTCGACCGGATCGGTCGGCCCGGTTACAATCAGCGCAATTCGCTCGGGCGGTTCGATCACATCCGGTGGGATAAAAGCCATCAGCGGGATTAGTCCCAAGTGTGCGCCTGCTGCAATCAGGAGCCCTCGCAAAAGCCATTTTTTGGCGATCGCCTCTTCTTGAGCATGTTGCTTCAGGCAGGCTGGGGAAAGACTCATAGCGGCAAGCAGCAGGAGTAGACAAAAATTGCGAGCGGGATGTATTAACGGGATCGGTTCCCATTAATACTACAGCAGATTACCCTTTATTAAGCATGAGCATCGAATTGACTTCGTGAGTATTCTTTTAACTGTAGGCAGGATCCCTCTGTGTCTGTTCATCTGGCGAAAGACTGTTTGTCAATTAATTGGTCGAGCGATCGCCGTAGTAGTCATTGACAGTCCCTGAGAAATTAATTCGTCCGGCTTCTAGTTCGACAATCTGATCGGCGTGCGCTAGCAGGGCAGGCCGATGAGAAACAACCAGGCAGGTCGGGGAGTCCGCAGGGGTAGCCGACCTGTCAAACAGCTTTTCCCACAGGCGTTGCTCAGTCTCGATATCCAACGCGCTGGAGAGATCGTCAAACACCAGCAGCTCAGGCTGACGTAGCAGCATTCTAGCCGCTGCAATCCGTTGCTTTTGCCCGCCCGACAGGCGGAAGCCACTGGATCCTAACAGGGTCTCAAGGCCATTGGGCATAGCGGCGAGATCTGGCTCGAAAACAGCAGTGGCGATCGCCCGCCCCAGTTCTACATCTGACAGTCCCAGCAATAAATTATCTCTCAAAGAAGCGCTAAACAGCCGGGGCACCTGAGGCGTATAGGCCGCCTGTGGGGGCACTAAGAATGTGGCAGGATCGTGAATGGGTTGCCCATTCCAAAGCAAACGCCCCGACTGCATCGGCAACAGCCCCAGCAAGACTCGCAGGAGTGTCGTTTTGCCTGCGCCGACGCAGCCTGTAATCACGGTCAGGCTGCCGCGTTTAAGCGTGAAACTAAGGTTGTGAATGCCCCTGTCACTATCAGGATAGCGGTAAGTCAAGTCAGCTACGCGCAGTTCCTGAAGTGGCTTTCGGGCCTTAGCGGGGGCGAGCGGCGGCAGCGAGGGCTGAGCGCTCAGCAAGGGTTTGAGGTAAAGCGGATGGGGATAAGTGAGCGGAGTTTGTAGTTTGACCGTCTCAGTTTGCACATCAGTACGACTGCCAACGATATCGAACATGCGCTCGAAGGATACTTCGCTCTGCTGGGTAACGGCCAGAAAGCTGCCCAAAAAGGCCAGAAAGTAGGTGATAAATGACAGGTAGTAAACAAACAAGGCAAAGTCACCGACACTAAGAGTGCCCTGAGCGCCGAGATTTTGAGAGGCGATCAGCAGAATCAGGGCGGTGCCGATACTGACGATGTTTTCAAAGCCTGAGTTGAGGATGGCGGTAAAAACCTGGTCGCGAATGGTGAGCTGACGGCGGCGATCGCCTCTCTTTTTTAGCTCATTCAACAATCTGGCTTCGGCCCCAGACACTTTAACCGCCTGCACCGCCGTAAACAGCTCGCCGATCAGGCCAGTGACTTGCCCTGTCGCCTGACGGCTGGCGCGGCGATAGCGTTTGATTCGGTGTTCGGCCTGGTGGATGAGGAGGGCGATCGCACACAGCGGCAAAAACACCAGTACCGTCATCGTAACGTTCACGCTCAGCAGCAGCCCTACAGAAACAATTGCAAACACCGCCTCAGCAAAAATCTCATTGATACCAGCCACTGTATCTTCTATTTGACTGGCGTCATCGCGAAAGTAGCTGAGCAGTTCGCCAGGAGACCTGTTTTGACCGGTAGCGCGGCCTATTGTCAGATCTGCACCCGGTCGCTTCAGCAGCGCTAATAACAGATTATGGCGAACCAGAGCGCTCATGAGAAAACGATGCTGAGTTTTGGTAATGCGCCCCGTAAAGACGGCCATCACTCTGGCTGTTCCCACGGCTAGCAGCAGCGCAATCCAGACAAAAGGAGAGCTTTGAGACTCATAAGTCAAACTGTCAAAAAACTCACGGATGAGGACGCCCGGTATGATCGGTAGCCCGGCGATAAACAGCCACAGCAGCGTATCGGCGCAGTAGAGCCCCTTGGCATAGCCGATCATTTGCCTGAGAAGCTGCCAAATAGAAGGAGAAGCCATAGCGCCTAGAGACATAACCCGACGATACTTTATCTCAGGGGCTGAGCAGTAAGGCGCTCTGGAAGGATTTTTTTGACCACTTAACGGAGTTTCTGCGCCATGCTTCAGTTCTGCAAAGCTATTTGTATGAGCCTTTTGAGCTATTGTAGTGGCAGTCGGATCGACGGATAAGCCCATGATTGCCGCCCCTCACTATCTCACACCTGACGAATATCTTCAGCTAGAGGCCGAAAGTGCCATCAAGCATGAGTACATTGATGGCGAAGTCTATGCCATGGCCGGGGCCAGTGACCCTCACGTCACAATTGCGCTCAATCTGGCAGCGTTGCTTCGTAGTCATGTGCGGGGGACGGGCTGCCGGGTATATATTTCTGACATGAAAGCTCGCCTGGACGCTCGTAATCGCTTTTATTACCCTGATGTGATGGTCACCTGTGACCCCCGCGATCAGGAGACTTCCGATCATAAGCGCTTTCCTAAGCTGATTGTAGAAGTGCTTTCTAAATCCACTGAGGCGTTTGATCGAGGTGATAAGTTTATTGACTATCAAACCTTAGAGAGCTTGGAAGAATACGTTCTTATTAACACGCGCCATCAAAGGGTGGAGTGCTTTCGCCGCAGCGAGGCAGGGCTCTGGATACTGCAATCTTATACCCCTGAGCAAGAGAAATTTGCTTTAGAAAGTGTTGACTTTATCGACACATTTGCAGCCCTTTACGAGGACGTAGTGTTTGAGTCATGAATGCTTGGGGCGATCGCAATTATGCCTTTGGGATTTTAGGGAAGCGCCTAAAAAAAGCGTACCGAGTAGACTAGAGAAGTGGTCATAGAGCCTGCTTAGGAAATCGCTGATGCTAGATGAGAAACTCAAATCAACGCTCAAGGATGCTGCGGGAAAACTGCG
>JBAQZP010000154.1:0-61362 GCA_049791095.1 Phormidesmis sp. | reverse complement strand
GGGTTTGGGGGGTGGCTAATCTGGCTGGGTAGGTTGTGTCAATGGGTTGGCGAAAGGGGGGGCGCGATTGTCTGATTGATGGAGACTCAATTGAGGGTATTGGTTCGGCTGCTGGGGAAGGATCGGATAGATTGTGACCAGGAAGGATGGGTTTAGGGAGGGCGTTGATATTGGGTTGGACTGATTGAGGTTGAATAGGTTGAGGTTGAAGCATTGAGGGTTGAAGCGTCGAGGGAATGGGATGAGGAATGGCTGCTGGAGAGACTAGGGCAGGCGTTGATCTTGTTGTGAGGGGGCTGTCTGGAGTAGGGCCGTCTGTGATGAGGTTTGGTTGAGGTTTTGGGGGCGATCGCAACAAGTCTACAGATGAAGTCAGAGGGTCAGAAGGAGGTTCTATCGGTTGAGACTTTATTGGTTGAGACAGTGGCAACTGAGCCGCACGAATGACTGGCTCAATCGGTTCAGACTTTACCGGTTCAGGCTTTACCAGGGGAGGCGTAACGCTGGGGGCAGGCGGCTGATTGTCGCGTCGTGGTGGTTCTGAAGGCGGTTGAAAAGACTGGATGGAAGGAGTTTCTGAGCTTGGGGTAGGTGATGTGATTGCGGCGATCGCAGGAGATACCACAGGTGTGACGTCTGGCTCGGATAAGACAGGAACAGGATGTGCAGACGGTTCTTTGAGTTGAATGGGGTGTTCAAGGGGTAAAGAGAACGATTCTTCAGGTTGAATCGGACGTTGAACGGACAATCCTAAAGAGTTGGAACGCGCAGGTAAAACAGAATCTGTAGGAAAAACAGATTTGATGACGGGTTCTGTTAGAGCAGGTTCTGCTGCGACCGTTTGCGTTTGTGTAGGCTCCATCACCGCAGGTAAAGAGAAAGCCTCGTTAGCGGCAGTATCAGGCTCAACAGAAGCCGTAGGGTGGGGATCTGAAAACTGGGGGGCAATGTCAGGCCACACGTAATCGAAACTGGCTGGCGAAGCAGTCTCTGTAAAGGATCGCGCGACTAATCGAGATAGAAAGTCAGCCATTATCTCACTAGCTCCAAATAGTACTGCCGCCGGGTGCTAGATAGCGCTAAAATATCGGCCTCTCGCCACCCGTAAGCTGTGGCAAGCTGATGGACTTCTGACAGTAAGCGCTGAGCCTGGGCGGCTAGCTCTGTCCAAAAGTATCTGGCGATGTCGAACAGGGTTTGCCACTGATGCCCGCAGGCGGGACAGGTGAGATCTAGCAGTATTTCGGCTTGAGGATCGGCTGCGATTAGCTGTTGGTTGAGCTGGGCGATCGCACGCTCTGGCAGCACCTCAAAATCCAACGCCTGGTCACCCTCGTGAGCCTGCAACACACAGCGCCTTGCCAATTTCTGCCGCGCTGCTGCCGGATCGCTCACTGGCGCAATCGCCGCTAAATCCGTACTGTTGGGCAGTCGAAACTGGATCGATAGACCCTCGGATTGAAAGTGATGGACGGGAGTGCGACCCTGTTCAACCCGCAAATCAATCGTCGATAGCGTAAATTCGAGCTTTTCCTGACAGGCCGGGCAAGTCGCTAAACTGTCGAGCCGAGGGCCAAAGGTACGCTCTCGTAACAGCAGTAAAGACGCATCTCGTTGTCCGATGCTAAGCCCTGCCAATGTCTCCCACGACGCCCCCCGACAGCCAAACAGGAGAAAGGTCAGCGCTCGATCGATCGGGCGCTGACGCTGACCGATTTCCCACAAACGCACCATTTGTTCAGCAGAAAGCGGCTGCACGGGAGAGTCTGTAGAGGAAGCCATAGAAGAAGCCATAGAAGAGAGCATAAAGTAAACGGACTTCGGTTATGCGGGCTCTAAGAAAGACGGTTCTGAGGGTTCAGTGACGTCATAGTCACGCTCCCAGCCTTCGTTTTGCAGTTGAATGCTCTGAATAGCCACCGCGTTTGCATTGGCGTCTAGCTCGGGCACAGAGGTAAATTCGGATACCCAGCAGCGATAGACTTTGTAGGCGATCGCCACCTGCCCCGACTCATTCATCAGCTCGATAATAATGTCTTTACGAAAGTCCTTTAGCGAGACTTCCGCCCCCAACCCAGAACCGTAATTCCACACCTTGTTGGCCCACTGTTCAAAGTCTTTGTCGTGAGTGACCCCGCGCTCTAGCATAATCGCCTCATACTTTGACTGGCCCGGCGAGTGACGCGGGCTACTCGGATCGCCGCCTTCCCGATGAGAGACCACCTCAGTCGTACGCTTTAGCGCCCCTACTTTACTGATGCCCGCCACATAGCGACCATCCCACTTCACTCGAAACTTGAAGTTTTTGTACGGGTCAAATCGTTGAGCATTCACACTAAATTGAGCCATGTTCGTTTCCTCATGAATAATTGTTTGTATTGCTGAAGCCCTCATCTTTGGGAAAGCGGGCTAGGGTTGAGACTCTTTAAGTTTCTAACTGTCCAGAAATTTGTTGGAACTTAAGAATCACAAACTCCGCTGGCTTTAACGGCGCAAATCCCACCACGATATTCACAATCCCTGCGTTAATATCGTTTTGTGTGGTTGTCTCCTTATCACACTTCACAAAATAAGCTTCCCTGGGCGTACTCCCCTGAAAAGCACCCTGGCGAAAGAGATTATTCATAAATGCACCCAGGTTCAGCCGAATCTGCGCCCATAGCGGCTCGTCGTTGGGTTCAAACACTACCCACTGCGTTCCTCTATACAAACTTTCGTGTAAAAACAGCGCCAATCGACGAACCGGCAGATATTTCCACTCTGACGCTAGCTGGTCTGCGCCCTCCAGGGTGCGCGCTCCCCAGGCAACGTTGCCATACACCGGAAAGTTTCGCAGGCAGTTAACCCCCAGCGGATTTAGCCGACCATTCTCAGCGTCACTGAGCTTATAAGAAAATGCCCGCACCCCCGAAAGCGTCGCCTCAATGCCAGCAGGCGCTTTCCACACCCCTCGCTGAGTATCGGTGCGCGCCATCACCCCCGCCATCAGTCCCGATGGCGGAAAGCTCTCTAAGCGGTTCTCTTTTAGGGGATTGGGAACCCGCACCTGAGGGTAGTAAACAACTGCGTTTTTGTTGCGCAGTAACGCTCGAATATCACTGGTATCAGTCTCTACATCAGCCGGTTTTTGCCAGCTAGAAGGCGGATCTACAATCAGCATGGCTCGCTCTAACTCGCAGTACCTGAGGGCAGCACCCAGCAAGGTCTTGCCATCTTCCTCATCAGCGACGCTGGTATCGGGTGCATTCGGCACAATACATAACAGATTGAAAATATCTACCTTGTCCAATGCCTGCAAGCCCGTTCCGGGTTTAGCCTCAGACTGCTGATAGTCGGCGTAGGCAGGCGCATTTCCGTCTGCCCCGCCAGCAAATGGACTTTCGCCCTCGCCTGGTTTACCGGTTGGCACGCCCGTTTCCTCAGCGCTAGCTGCAACCTTCACCAAGTCAGAGTTCTCTGCCAACACACCGGTTACGTATCTAGAAGCGTTAGGATCGGTAGACAAATTACGAAATTTCTCTAGCTGAAGTGGGGCTTGGTCAGGAATCAGCCTTTCCACTGTTAAGTTGAACAATGTCTCGTCGCGGCTGAGCGGATTGGTTTGGTGGTCGATTTTGACGCGAATACCAGATTCGTCATCGCCATTCATCCATTCCCCTTCACTCGCTGCTACCAACTGTAGGCCGCTCACATTGGCAGTCGCTTTGGCTGCACCTTCGCCCACCACCCTGACAATTAAGGCATCAGCGCCGCCATTGAGAAAAAACTGTTGCACCATGTGACCCATGATGCTGTTGACCCACAGGCCCCCAAACTGACGCTGGAAACCGGCAAAACTTTGAATACGAACTGCTTTGCTCGTCGGCCCCTGTTCGGCAGGGCCAATAAAGGCCGTTACAGAGGTGGCGACGCCCGTAATGGTGCGGACGCCACTGGGCAGCTCTTCGACATAAACACCTGGATAGGTAGGGGTTACCGGCATGAGTAAATTCCTCGCAGTGGGTTGAATCAGTTAAATAGATGACTTTAGATGAAGAGAGATAAAGGACGCGATGGGTTAGGGAGGAACATTTTTATGTTCTAATTGGGCCAGCCGCTGAGACAGGTTCTCAATATCACTTTGTTGTTTATTCGCCAGCTCAATTAGCCTCGAAATCGTCACCTGCTGATCCTTTACGGCTCTGGTGACGACGGCAGCTACGTCTAAAATTTTGATGGCTTTGTGGTTGGCCGAAGTCAATATATCTGGGGTGTCTTCTGCAATAAAACCAGCAGAAAGGTTCTGTTCGGCATCTTCTTTGTAGATAAACTTAACCGGATTCAACTGGCCCAGCAGAACCAGCGCATCTTGAGAAGAGAGCGCCGAAATATCAGTTTTTACCGTTCGAGTAGAGAGTTGAGCAAAGTTTTGCGCCCCGATTGCCCGAGCCGTAATATTCCCCTCAACATACAGCTTCACTTTGGGATCGGCTGGGTCTGCCGATTCTGGGGCAGCGGCGGGGGGCGCTTCGGTACCGATGCAGACCATGCTGTCGTTTGCCGTGGCCAAGATTGCCTTCTGAGAGATCTCTAAAGTATCAGAGTTCAAAGTACTGGCGGTTAAAGTATTGGTAGTTAAAGTATCAGCGCTTAAGGCGTTAGAAACGCTAGCGTCGCCAATGACATCTAACGCTTTGTCAGGGTCTCGCTTGCCAATCCCAACAAATCCGTTACTGGCGACAAGGGTTGAAACAGAGTTTGAAGCAACTACTTCAGAAACGACTAAATTGCCAGAAATTCCCACTTTAACGTTACTGTCAGGGGCCTGGCCAATGCCAATGTGCCCTGTGGTGTGGGCGATGGTCATCTGGGTGGCACTGCCTGTTTTTAGCGTCAGATTGGTATTGGTTGGGCTTTGCAGGCTACCGTTTGGAAAAATCAGGTTGTTGCTGCTGAGCGTTCCTTCAATGACAGTATTTCCTTTGATGTAGAGCTTGGGTTTGGGGGTGAGGGTGTCGGGCGCGATCGCCCCCACCTCTACACGACTATCTGGGTTGGTTGCAAACAAGCTATTCGCAGCCCCCTGAATATCGCCCTCCACGTTCAGCATAAAGGTATCGCTAGGAGCCGACGGGCCAATGCCCACATGACCATTAGTGCGATCGACCGTCATCCGAGTGGCACTACCCGTCTTCAGCGTCAGATTGGCGGCAGATATACTGGTGATTTCCCCATTGCGCAGCGTTAGGGTGTCACTTTCTAGCGCACCGTCAATATAGGTATCGCCTGCAACGAAAAGTTTGCTCGAAGCCGCCACGCTAGGGGCAACAGCCCCGATATCTACGCGGCTGTCTGCTGTGGTCGCCCATAAGCCACTACCCACTGTGCGAAGATCGCCATTGACATCCAAGATAAAAGCAGATCGGGCGATCGCAGGGCCAATGATCACACCCTTAGTCACCTCTAGAGTATCGGTAACCTTAACATCACCCATGACATCCAGCTTGGCCCCTGTAGAGTCTCGACCAATCCCCACAGTTTGACCATTCTCACGGGCAAAGGTTGCCCTTTTCGCTACCGTCAAAGTTTCTGCAACATTCACCGATCCACTTGCAAAGTTAAAGCTTTCTGCCGCATCGGCGACAAAATTAATCTGCTTAGTCGCTTCATCAATTTGAATAGAGCCATACTTCTCAGGAGAGTCTGAAGTAGGATCTAGCGCTACTTCAAAGGTTGTTCCTCTAAAAGTATCTGCCTTAAAATTACCTGTGACATTAAAGTCTTCAGTTGTAAAGGTACCTTGGACAGTTAAATCACCGGTAATAACACCGCCACGCCGGTCTAACGCTTGCAACAAAGGTGGAAAGACCACTCTTTTGTCTGCCACAGGCTCGTTTGGCGCAGCATTCGTCACTGCTAGCAAACCATACATATGATCGATCCCCGCCGGTGGCTGGGCGATAGGGCTGGGGTCTTCACTGGCACCGTCATTGGGCCATTCAATATCCTGTGGGCCAGAGCGAGCGGGAATCAGCCAATAGTCTCCTGTTTTATACTCAGGGTATTTCTGGCCTAAGGCAGGCGCTTGGCCCAAGGTTTGTTCAATCTCTGAGTTAATTGCTAGGGATTGAGCAGGCGGATCGCTTTGAATTTTATCTGGGCCAAACTTTATTTTAAGCCCTGCCTCTAGCGCGATCCAGGTCTCTTGTAGCGGCATGGTGCCTTCATCGGTGAGCTGATCCCAGCGTCGGATCTTGGTAATTTTCTCGGGCAGGTCGCTGCCACCGACAATATTGGAGCCATCAAAGGTAATTTGATTGCCAACTGCACTCACAAAAGGCACTAAAACACCCGGCTCTATTTTTAGCTCTCGCTCTTCGGTGGTAAGTTCCAACCATTGGCCGGGCTGAGTCGTACCCCAAGCTTCCTGATTAGACTGCCGGATGCGAATAATGCTGCGCACCTTATCGACCGATTCTACCTCGCTCGCCAGACTGCCGTTATCTCGCGACCACTTAAAGGTTGCGCCTTCGCCATTGCTGTTGGTCACCCCGCCTGGCGTATGAATCTCGACGCGGTAGAGCTGATTTTCTAGCCGTAAGGGCAGCAAATTCCCATTGTTCCTCCCATCGCGACACAAGCCCGCACAGGCATTCAAAAAAGCGGTTGGCTGTCGCCTGGCTGCCAAAAAATCTTGCCAGTAGTCGTCTACGCTCTGAGTTTCCTCGTCTGGCGCAGGCAGTGCTTTTAGCTGCCAAACGGTTTGAGTCCGCGTTGTTGTATCGGGGACGTTAAGTGCGTTATCGCGAATTTGGCGATCGTCTATAGCGGTGACATGTCGCTGCCAGGCATCTACATACAGAATCTGCCGAGCTGACGTCTTTAACGCGGGTGGATTGGGGTAGTTAGGCTGAGTGAAGTAGGTCAGTAACCGGCGAAGCTGGCGTATTTTCCCTGGCTCGAAAGCAGGTACAGCAGCCGAGGTATCGTCGCTTGGACTATCCGAATCGGCGGCGTCCTCAACCAGATCACCGTCCAGGGTTAACACTCGGTTTCGGGTGTCGATTGATCGAATTTGCCAGCCGTTGAGGCGATCGCCCCCCTCAATCCCAAATGCTGTCACCTGCGTTAACCACTGCCCAACGGCCAACGCTCGCCCGTCAACTGTCAGGCTCGAAACAGCCACCTGAATGGGATCAATCGCGATAAACTCTGCGTCAAAATTTGAGCCTTCTTCCAACTCACACAAAACACCACTCGCATAAAAGTGGCCCGGAATCAGCGCTAAATCTGTGATGGCGGTTGCGCTGCTCGCTGTATCCTCCTCTGCTGGAGTACCATCTTCTACCTGTGGCTTAGCATATAGAACAACCGGCAATACCCTGAATCCGTTCTCGTTGCGCTTGCCAGTGGCCAATTCAACACTGGCTGCGCCGCTACCGGCCCCAATCATATCAACCGTTTGAGCCCGACGGAGATAATTTTGAATATCGGCCTGCTCGTTCCAGTCAGCATCGAGCTGCAAACGGCCCTGCTGCATACGAACGCTGGTGTAGTGTTTTTGGGGTCTAAACGTAGACCGAGTAAAATCGCCCTTCATAAAATCTCTCCTCAGGTCATGTAAAAAATACCAGCCGTCAGGCCAAAGCGTAGATATTCATCGATGCTGGCTCGCAGATTTGCCTCTCGCTGCGGCTGCTTTAGGCTGTTGAATACGCCCATTTCTGCGCCATCTTCGGCCCCCGTGCGCAGTGCCAAAGCGCATGATTCCGCGAGCTGGCCGTAGCCCGGTGCCCCATAGTCTGTCGCCGTAAACAGCGGCTGCAAGCGCTGCAAAATCCGAAGTTTGTCGGCCATGTGGGGCAAGCTTTGATGACGAGACTGCCAAAAATCGCCGTCATCTTCAGAAAACAACACGTCGCCTGCTGCTGTCGCAGCCCATATTTCAATCGAGTCAGTCGAGCCATCCTGCGCCTTTTGGCTGGCTACTGCCAACGCTGTAATATCAGTGCCGCGCACATCGAGGCTAAGCGCTGTCCAGGTTTCGCCGCCATCGATAGAACGAAATGTTTTACCATCAGTGGTACCTGCTATCAACAGATGGTCGCGATCAGAGATATCGACAATCGGCGACCGGTAGGCCACCAGCGCCGAAACTTCCGAGTGATTGAGATCGCTGCCTTGCCAACAGTCGCTGTCAGCCTCTCGCCGAAAAACACCTGCCGCCGTACCCACCACTAGCTGCTGTTGAGTATCGACGATGAGCGATCGCACCCGCTTTGAGCACAAGCCTGTATTCTCGGCTACCCACACTGCTCGCACTGCACCTTCCTGACTGTGACGGCTTAAGCGAAATACGCCTTCGCTGGCCGTGCCAACCCATAGCTGCCCATCGTCAGTTTGCGTTAAGGCCGTCACCACTTTATCGGTTAAACCTTCATTGACCGGCTGCCATTGGGCCAAAGCAACCTCATCTTCCGGCTGCCATTCGCCCGTCGCGGCTGCCTCCAGCGGAATTCTCCACACCCCACTACCCGCCGTTGTCACCCAAAAACTGTGGACGGCATAGGCACTCGGCTGGTCAATGTCCAGATCGTGATTGTTCGTCAGGGTGAGTTCAGTGTTGCTGTCAATCCTCGCGACTCGGTGAATCGCCTGATTGTCGAGGCTAAACAAATCTCCCACTTGCAGTTCATGAACAAAATCTGTTCCTTCGCCCTTGACTTGATTGCCGGTAACCGTGACTTTGCCAAGCCCCCTTTGGCGAATTGGCCACAAACCAGAAATAGCCGTATTCATGACCGGAAAGGGCACGGTGCGCCAGTCTTCTGCCCTTAAGTTTCCGGCAATTGGCGTATGAAAAATCTCTCCATTCGCGCTGCCTACTATGAGCGTATCTAATGCGCTGTCCTCAGGGGCGGCTGGTAAATTTTCATGGGGATAGCGCCGCGTAATTGCCGCTAGCGCGGTGATGTGGCGATCGCTTAAGTTGCCGCTTCTGTCCTGCCATTGGCTGTGGTTGAGCCATTGCATTTTATTCGGTGCAGGTGAATTAACCCCAAACTGAAAGAGCCCATCGCCAGACGTTCCACACAGCACCAGCGGAAACTGAGCGAGTGTAGACTGCACTAGCAGGGTAGAAATTCCGCCGGGAATGGTGGTAAGACTTTCGGCCAGGGCGCGGTCAGGCTGGCACTGGTAGCGGCGCGGGGTGCGTGAGGCAATCGGCACATAAGAAAATCGGACACAGCCCGTTTGCCTTTGCTGCACGATCACTTTTTCGCTAAAGAGACAGTCACTAGTGGAGAGCGATCGCACCTTTACCCGGCCCAACACTGTGCTAGTGAGCGCATACAATGCTGTGCCAGGTGCGGCGATCGCCATTGCACTCGTACCGACCTGACCCGAATCGACTACGCAATCCATCAGCCGCAGATGAGGAACAGCTTTTGCTAAGGCAATTGTCCCGGTGATTGTCCGCTCTAGCGAAATCTCCAAATCAGCATGATCCTGCCTGCTTTCCCAGGCCCAATCGGTTTGATTGCCCTCACAGACCCGCTCTAAGGTAGCGACCCATGCCAGCAAACGCGCTGTAAATAGCTGCATTGTGCGAGTAAACGTCAGCGAAGATGACCGGCACGACAATCCCAAATCTTGAGAGATGAGCTGCCACAGAATCGCGATGCCATACATTAACACCGCAATCAAAGAAATATCTTCTTCGGTTTCCGTATCAGGTTCTTCTGAAGGCACAACTGGCTCAGGCGCAATCACCTGTAGGCCCCCTTTCGTGGGCGCTAGCGTGCAATGCGCCAGGCTTAACCGCCGCAGGTTGCCGGGTAACAGTTGCACTGCGCCCTCAATCAACAAGCCGTTTAGCGTGAGTTCGCCAGGGATTGGGCGATGGGAGCCTTGCAGATGAGGAGAATCTGGATCGAAGCTGTCATCGTTGTCGGGTGCGATCGCCCACACCCCAACATCTCCTAAAATGTGAGGCCGATATCCCGCTGCGGCCACCACCTGCAAATGTCGATCGGGCGTCATTAAAATGCGCAAATCGCCGCTGTAGGTACCATTATCGCCAATCACAATTTGCCCCATGCGAGCCTGCGGGCCCATTGGCTCTACCGGCACCACGCCAACAAAGCAAGCCTCATCGGCCAGATCAGGCAGCGGCAACCCCTGCCCAGAGCGCAAAGAGACGAACACAGTCAAGCTGCGTCCCGCGTAGGCACTCAAATCCAAAATGGTGTCCGCTTTTAGCTCAATCAAAATCTTGTTGTTTCGCTTAATCGAGCCTGACGAGAGCTTTATCTGCGATGAATTCGGCAAGCTAGCTACTGCCAAACCCTCTACAGTCCAAGGGGGCAGCGGCCTGAGCGGATCGTTAATTTCAACAGTGACAAATGGAATATCTAAACTTGCCAAGTAAATGAAGGGCACAGCCAGACTTTTATAATCATCCAGCGGCAATAGCTGAATCGTCCATTCGCCCTGCTGCTGCACCAACAATATCGCTCGTCGCTCACCCTGATGAGGCCGCAAATCAATCCCCTGATTGGCTCCTAGAATGAGCTGCTCGCCCCTGGCATTGACCCCATTACCTGCCGTAATCCAAGCTTCCAAGGTGCCTGGTCGCTTGCCCACGCTCAAGCCCTGAACAATGCCGGGCCGCAGTGGAATGCGGACACTCAAGTCCAGCCCTGTGAGCTGTTGGTTGGCGGCATCAACCGTCAGCTTTGCCAGCGGAATCACCAGCCCTACCGGCAGCGTCTCTAGCTGCGCTACCGACAGCAAGTTTATCTGCGGTATGGCCTCATTCTGATACGCCAGCACCAAAACGCCCGTACAGTTGGGCATTTTATCGAGGCCCAAGCGGGTAAAATCAAAGCTTTTGGCCACGGGCAGTGCCAGACGTCGTCCCTGACGGTCGATTGCGACTCCCTCACGAACCACAATCTCGTTCTCGCAAAGCCCAAAACGCACCCTGAGGCCATCTTCCGCAATCCCCGGCGCAAACGGGATTGCCTTCTCTCCGATTTGCGCCACCTGTACAGGCGAGATAGTCACTTTCCCTAACGGAAAATGCGTTTCATCTTTTAGCCCCTGCCAGGCCATAATGGTTTGATTCCAAAAATGCACTGCCGTCGCCAATGGCTCAGGATCTGCGGTTGCAGTTTGTTGGATATGCCAACGCAGCGGATCAATCGGCTGGGGCAAGGTTAACTCATCCGACAGCACAATTTCGGGCAGCGTTTGTTCGCCCGCTAATGCCCGGCCATAAGGCCCGCCGCCCACATCTTCACTAAACCCGTAGGCATAGCTCACTTCTACGCGCTGCGGAGTTCTTTCGCTAAAAAAGACCAGCCGCCCTAGCTCGGGGTCAACCGCAACCACCTTGGTTAACAGGGCCGGATCGTCACGGCTCACGCTGCTCATGATGGCTACAATGTCGTCTGGCTTGAGCCAGGGAGATTTCTCTGAGATGGGGTCTTTGTCTGTGCGATCGCGATCTAACCGGGCAATCAAAATATCTTCGGGTGGCAGCGGCGTGGGCTGACCATCCACAAAAATTTGAAACACCGGATCGCTATCAAAGTAGCGAATTCCCGACAGCGATTTTCCGGCGACAAAGGCTTGCCGACGCGCCAACAGCTCGGCTGCTAGCACCGGTCGCCGCAGCACCGCAGGCACATTAATCTCCTGCGCCAGCGTAGAGATATCTGTTTCTGTTTGGGGCTGATTAAACAGCGGCATGTCTGCTTTTCCCAACGGGCTAAACGTATAGTAGCGGCCTGTTACGCAGGGCTCGGGGCCTGCTACCGCGCGGGCCATTGATCGCGTCATCGGGTAGCTTTGCAGCCGCCAAATGAACAGCCCAATGTGAGAGAGCCCGTAGCGTCCGCCTTGTTGGGGCGATCGCACCTCAACCGAATAAGCCGCCTGCTGCTCGAACGGCGTGCCAATCTCTTGCAGTTGATTGTTTGCTCGCAGGTTAACTGTAGTACTGCCGGGGCGCAGATGATCCAAATGTTGAGTAGTTTCGACTAGCTTACCAAACTCAACCACTCTGGCCTGCCAACCGCTCACATCTCGCGCCAGTTGCTCCAAAATAGGCGTGGTGCCCTTGCGCCGCCGATAGCTCAGGGTATTGGCAATGTACGCCCGCCGCTCTTGCTGACCATAGGCCGCTGAATTGGCGGCGTACAAATCTTGCACCCCTAACAAATCACCAATGTAGGGCACCACCCATTCTGCGCAGGTCTCAATAAACCAGTCGTCATACAGCGCGTCAATGTCTCCTTCCAAGACATTAAGCTCTTGTTCCAGTGCGGCCAGCAACGCCCGCAGCGGTTCACCCACCGCGCTGTCACGAATGCGATAGATAGCAGGCAGCAAAGGGTACAGCCGCTCGTTAGCAACCGTCTCTATGGCGGCATTCGAGGTGGGGTTTGTCGGCAGTGGTTGGATCGTATGTTGAGTCATAAGGCAGGTACCACCGCTAGCTGAATTCCAACCGGGTTAAGCAACAGCAGTTGAGCTGGGGCTAGTGTCATGGTTTGGGAAAGATACCGCGCTGGCAACGCTGCTAAAGTCGTCGCCAGTTCCTTGCTTTCACCCACCCGGTACAGCGCGTCCAAGTCAACTGCCGTGACGCCTGCTACTGATTGAATCGACGCGATCGCCTCGGCTGACGTTACCGCCTGACCAAACGCCTGCGTATCAAATTGAAATCTTTCTTGCAAGGCCACTTTCACCGCCTGTAAAACAACCTCTGACTCATAGCGCGGATCAATCAACAACCTGGCCTCCACATTAAACAACTGTCGGTCATAGCTAGCGATCACCACCTGCTGTATGGGATCTCGCGCCCGATCGATCGCCTGCACTAGCTGACGGTATAGCCGAGAAACCTCTGGGACGGCGGCCCCCTGAATGCCCGCCACCGTAATATGGACTAGCTGCGTTGCGCCATTCCAAAGCGCTGCGGCCTGGGCTTTTCCCACACCGACAAACCCCTGCGCAAAGTCTTCAAAATCTTGCAGTGAAACAATTCGATCGAGCGTGCGCACCGTCGGGGGAGCCTTCACTTGGGCTTCTTCTAATCGTTCTGGGTTTGCTGCGCCAGTGGCGGCTAGCGGGTTAATGACGTCGGTGATGCCCTGGGGCCGAGTTTTTAGAATAGTTAGCTGCCGGGCGCTCACATTGCCGTCTGTGCCAATGCCGCTGCGATAGGTCGCGGTAATGTTTTCATCGCCGCTGGGCAGCCGGGCACCGCGCCGGCCATCGCCAAAGCTGACTCTAGTGGTGCCATCGTCTTCAATACGCACTACATATTGTTGATCTTGCGGCGTTAGCGGGTATAGCGAAGGGGCTTCCGCCCACAAAACGCCTTCTACCCTCACATCCAGGGTGCTTTGCGAGCCGCTGGCTGTCGGCGCACTCACATAGGTTAAAGGTGGCTTTTTGAGTTCAAACTGTTGATAAGTCTCATTGCCATCGCCGCTGCCCAGGACGGCTTGAATGGTTTCGCCGTGAGTGGCGGCGGCCACATTGGCATGAACGCTCACCGTCGCCGGATCGTAGCTGTAGGTCAGCGCGTCTTTGAGCAATAACACGGGCCGCTTTTGGCTGGTGGGAGGATATTGAATCACCGCGACTTCACTGACGATTGGGTCTTCAGCATCAGCGGGAAGGAGAGGGTAAGGACGGCTTAGCGGGGTGCGCATGATGCCCTCAATGCCTGCGAGGGTGCGCACCGCCCAAGCTTGATAGGAAAACTCTTCTATCTGCCTGCTCGATCGAACTTCTTCTGCCTTAACTACCTGGGTTTTGGGGGCGCTGAGCAGATGCACCAAATCGTTGCGCTGCACAGGCGTGGTCAAAAGCTGATCGTCAGAAATTAAAATGCCGATTCCGCCTACCATCAGCGATGAGTCACGATTGGGACGAACCAGGGCGCGAACATCCAGATTGGTGAGGTAGGTGTTGACCGGAGCCCACAAATCGCCCTCATTAATCGAGCGAAAGACGCCCTTTTGCGCGGTGCCTGCCCATAGAACCTCAGCTCCTTCGAGCATGAGGGTACGAATTTCTAAATCTTCTAAGTTGGTGATAATCTGCGTCCAGCGATCGCCCCCATCCCGCGAGCGAAAGACGCCGCTACCCGCCGTCCCCGCGTACAGCGTCGGCGGCTTCCCGGCCACTGGCACAGCGGCCAACGCGGTAATGTTGCGATTCGTCAGCCCCGTATTGATGGTGAAAGCAGTGTTGGGCTCTAGATCTGGCTTAAAGGGCCGATCAATGGTGAATACCCCGCTGTTTGAGGCGGGCGATCGCAGCACCGTACGAGACTGCCCCTGTGCAGTAATCACATCGCCCGCCGCCAGCCGTCCATCAAAGCCTTGCCCGCGCCAGGTGAGGGTTAGCCCGTTGCTGGTTAAGGTGCCGCTACCGGAACGAACTTGAGTAATTTGTTGCCAGGTGCGGCCACTATTGAGTGACCGATACAGTCCGTCGCGCCGGGTGCCTGCGTACCAGTAGTTGTTTGCGATCGCCACAGTTTGAACATCTGTATTATTCAGCGCCGTTGGCGACCAGCGCCCAGCAGCCGGGTTACCAGAGATATTACTGGGGCTGAACCGTAACAGACCGCCCGTGCGAGTCCCCACCAACAAGTCTGTTCCTAACAGGTGCATTGTCAAAATGTCGGTATAGGCTAGGCCGGTATGGAGCGATCGCCATTCCTTTGGCTCGTTCTGTTCTTCAGCAGACTGCCAGCAAAACAGTCCTGCTGGCGTTCCGGCATACCAACAGGCAGGATTATTGTCTTGGGGCGCGGCGAGCAAACAAGACACTGGCAGCGGATTGGGGCTGGTGATGGGCGTTAACCCGTCTGAAAGTTCTTGCCAGCGCCGCCCGCCATCTGTCGAGTAAAACGCACCTGCCGTGGTACCTACCATAGCCTCAGTGCCGCTAGCACTGACCGCCAGCGACAGCACTTGAGAATTCTCTAGGCCCGTATTGCTAGGCCCCCAGCGCAGTGGATCTGAGCGATCGCCGCCCTTCGCGCTGGCAAAAACGCCCTGCTCTGTGCCCACAACCACGTTATTGCCTAGCACAACCAACGCCCGACCCGCGCTGGCAGGTAGCCCGGCGTCAATGCTCTCCCAGGTTTGGCCCTGATTGCGAGAACGATAAACGCCCTGGTCGCATCCGGCAAACAGAATTGTTTGAGTGCTGTTGGGGATAGTGTGTGTTGCCAGCGAGAGAATTTGGCGATCGCGCAATCCCAACAACAACGTCCAATTTACGCCCCGATCGGCAGAAAAATAGAGCCCCTGCTCAGTGCCCGCCCACAGATAATCGTCAGCCTGCGATCCGGCTGATTGCAACAGCTCACGGGGAAACAGAGACAACACGGGTTTTGAAATTTCTGAGATGGGTGACCAGCGCTCACCGTTGTTCTGTGAACGGTGCAGGCCGCGATCGCTAGCGGCTAATAGCTCGTAGTTTTCTCCTATCAAAACAATACTCAGATCGTTGATTTGATGCGATCGCAGCCCACTCAAATATCGCCAGGTTTGCCCATCGTCTGTGGAACGATAAATTCCTTGCTCAGTGCCAACAAACAACAGCTTACCGCCGTTAGCAAAAGATAATGCCCTCGCCTCTGGGTTATCTTCCAAAGCAAACGCTGGCTGAAAAACCGCATCTACAGTGAGACTATTACCTTCAACTGCAACAATCACCCGGCTTTGGGGTGCTGATGCGCTGTTATTTACAGCGTCAGCAACGGTAATCACATCACCTACGCTCAAGTCAGAAGCAGGAGCGCTGAGCTGTAGGGTTACGCCACTAATTGCCGTAATCATCTGGCTGGCTGGCTGCGGCTCCACCTCATAGGCAAGGATGGTCTTAACAACGGTCTCTGAAATGCCTGAGCCCTGACTGTCCGTTATGATTTGCCAGGTTAAGCCCCGATCGGGTGAGCGATACAACCGCTGATCTGCCCCTACTAAGAGAGTTTCGCCAAAGCGTGCGTCCTGCCAAACCGCCCGAATTACCCTGTAATCTAACGCGGCTATTGGCTCCCACTGGTGCTCATTTCCCTGCCAGCGATAGAGCCCTTCGTCAGTCCCAACAAACTGCAACACATTTTCTGAGACCGATAATATGTTGATCACCAGATTTCTGAGATGTTGGTGACGCGGTTGCCATTCGTATTCAGCTCGCAGCACGCCCCCCACCTCCGCCAGGCGAGCCCGCATATGCTGACCGCTTACAATTACGGTTTGTTCGGGCTGTAAAAAGGGTACTGGCCCGCTTAAATACAGGGTGTCATTCGCGACCGGATCGGCGAAAATTTCACTTTGTCGATCGACTACCGTTAGCGGTTCAAGCGCCAGCGCTAACGGCTCACTTTGAATGAACACCTGCGTACTACGCAACCCAAAGCTTTCAGGTTCAACAATATCGGTATTTAAAGCTAAGCGGGTGATTTTGCCACTGAGCCCAAAGTCGCTGCGATCTATAGCTGCTACATCGTCTATTTGGTGAGCGCGAACCTGCGCCTCGGCTTCCTGTTGGGGGTTTTGCGGATGGCGATCGCGAAACAACAGCATCCAGCTATCAGACAAAATTTGCGGATACAGCGTATCCAAATCCACCTGGCGTAAAGCCTGAAGCGCAAACTCGGGCCACTCCGCCTTAATAGACTGCGGATTGCTTTGAGGCGCTGCCGACTCGCTGACGTCTGTCGGCAAAAAGCCTTTAAACTGAGTGCCCGCATACAGCGATTTTGTGCTTTCACTGTAGGCCAGCACCGTCGCTGACTGGGCTACCAAATCTTCACTGGCTAGCTGCCAATCAACAACAGCCTGATCGCTGTTTTGAGAGACCCAAACGCCCTGATTGGTGGCTGCAAACAAATAGCGATCGCCCCCTCTTGCATAAGTAGCCAAAGAACGCACCGAGCTTTGAGCCAAATCACCGCTGGAAATTGGCGACCAGCTTTGACCTTGATTGGTGGAGCGCAAAATTCCAGCGCTCGTTCCTGCAAATAGCTGAGCGCCATAGCCTGATAAACAGAACACTTTTCTGGCTTCGCTAAAGGTATTAGAACTCCACTGTTGACCATCATCTGTAGAGCGGAAAATGCCAATATCTGTAGCTGCTAGCACTACGCTGCCGTCATCTACATAATGCAAGGCGGAAACAATCTGTTCGGCCAAATTGCGAGATATCCAGTTTTCGCCCTGGTCTTGAGAGCGATAAATGCCTTCATCGGTACCGACAAAAATAAAGCTTTTGAATCGCGATGTCGGCAGCAAGAATGCAGTCCCCGCATCTAAATAATTTCGGGTAAATGAACCATTGGTCACTAAGCGGGTATCAGAATCAATTCGATTGACCGTTAGCGTTCTGCCGACCGCCGTAATGGTAATGTTGGAGGCTATATTCGTAACGTTATTAAACGCTCTGACTTCCTCAAGTAAGTTAGTCAATTCGCGGAAGCGAGTCCCTTCTCCTCGCACCTGATTGCCTTCGCTGGAAATAGATCCGCTCTGAACCGTTAAACTGCGAGGGGTTGAAGGAGACAAAGACCCTAGACGATAACTAACATTAATTGAGGCAGAAAATTCAGTGTCCGATGGCAAGCTTGCCAATGAAAATGGAGCGTTTATTGTGAGTGAAGTCTCCGAATTAACAGCCGTCACCGTACGTTGCTGTCCAAGTGCGGTAATTTCGTCACCCACACGCACTTCACTCACAAATGCAGTATTGTCTCCTCGGACGGTCGTGCCCTCACTCGAAATCGTGCCTGTGCCAAGATTGCTCTGATTGCTGTAGGTTAGCAGCGATCGCACCACCGTATTCGGCAAACTCGTATTAATAGACTGCCATTCGTCATTTCCCCGGCTTTCTACCCGAACAGTTCCTGTATTAATCGCCACCCAGTTATTGCCGCCATCTTTTGAACGAAAAACGCCGCCATTAGGGGTTCCGGCAAATACAGCGCCATTAAAAGCACTCTCATCGGCGGCCCGATGCAGCGCCAGTACATTCTGGCTGGTCACCCCCTCATTCGCCGCCGCCCAGGTTACACCGCCGTCCAAAGAGCGAAAAACCCCCTTGTCTGGCGTTCCGACAAACAGCGCCTGCCCCCGTGCGCTCATACATAAAATATCAGAATTGGGCAATCCCTGGCTCACCGCCGCCCAAGCTGCGCCATTATCTCGTGAGCGCAAAACGCCGCCCTGAATCGCGCCGCCGCCCTTTGCCACCGCCGCCAGCTTGGCCTCTGCGGGAACAATTTCCCAGTCAGGCGCGTTGTAGCCAAACAAATGCGCCTGCTGCCGAAAAACAAACACCTGAGGCTGCTGCAACCGAGTTTCAATCGCCGGAAACGACCGTTGCCAAGACACCAGCGTTCGATCCGCGTCAGTATCTTCTTCTACCTCGCTCAGCTTCAGCACATATTTTTGCGTAGGGGTCACTGCCTTTGCTGCCGCATCGACAATCAACAACAGATCGTCTTTGTTTAACCTTGTACTCGTCCCACTCAAATAAAGCTGTTTTGTTGTTTCATCAATCACCTGAGGCCGCTGCGATCGCGGTTTAATCGCATTCCACGCCAGGTAAGCTGTCAAATCTTCAACCGTCTCAAACGTTTGCGGCAGCTCATCTTTAACCGGCACGCTCATCACCTGGGTGCCCTTTGGCACCGCAACCACCGTAGGAGAATCCGGGGCCTCTTCTACGGTAAAGCTGAGGTACGTGCTCGCCGCTACGCCCGGATCTAGCTCATAGCCAATCGCCCGCGCCAGCGCTAACACCGATCGGCGCTCGGTGGCGGTGAGCAAATAGCCCTCATTGGCAATCCGCTCTTGATAAAAGGTGAGTACGTCGGCGACCACTGCCCAGGCGTCAATCAGGGCGATCGCAAAGTCATCCTGCGAGCGGGTGGTTAGTCCTGCCAGTGAAGCGCTCGACGCCTCCGGCAACAAAAAGTTTACCGTCTCTGGCAGTTGGGCAATCAGTCTCTCTTTGACGCTGGCATAGTCACCAATTCGATAGGCCAACTGCGCCAGACCGGGCCTGTTGGGAAAGCGCTGTGGAGGTTGCTGTGAGGTCATCGTCCGCCCTCCAGATTCAAGGTTAGCTGGCCTTCTTCAGGCGAGCCAGACCTGCCGCCTAGCTGGATAATTTCGAGGCGATCGCACCGAATCACCCCCGCCTCTAACGCCTGCTGCGAGGGCTCTCCCCAGCGCTCAAACCGGGTCACCTGGGCCGAAAGCACACCGGTTACCTGCATGGCCGTCGCCACAATCTCGCTGAGATACACTGGCTGGCCAAAGGTAAACTTCTCGGCCACAAAAAATCCCGAACGGCCATCGGGCAGCACCTGATTGCTAAAGGTCTCCAGCAGCGCTTTTTTCACCGCGCTGCGAAAGTAATCTGGCTTTACCTGTATCGTCAGCGCCACATCTAACGGAACAAATCGCGGATTTTCAATCTCAATGTCATGTCCTGCTAGCTGAAATTCGGCTAAAAACTTCAACAACCCCTGCTTAAAGGGCTCGTCAATCACCCGTCCGTCGGCGCGATCAATGGCGATAAACATCGTATACCAACTGCCTGTCCATCGCCGCGTGGCCAAAGCTCGCTGCACCCCTGCATATTGCTGGGCGATCGCGCCATAATCTTCAGCCGTCACCGCCCGCTGCTGCACCCGAAACGCCTGCGGTGCATCCCGTCTCACATCGTCTAGGGCCTCTGGCTCAGTCCCGCCTGCCGCTGCCAGCGGGTTATACACCTGTGCGATCGCGCCCTGCAACCGGCTCAAATGCGCCCTTGCCTCGGGCTCCAGGTTATAACCATGCAGCATTATATTGGCAATCGTGCCAGCCCCTACATTGCCCTGACGACCATTCCCGGTGCGGTACAGCGCGTACAGCGGCACATCCGCCAAAGGTCGCTTGCCCAGCATCCCATCCCCAAACCGCAAAAACGTCTGCCCGTCTTCTTCGGTTTCAACCACAAAGTCTCTGGCAAAGCGATCGCTCATCATCAAGTCTGCTCTAGCCTGCCACTGTGCGCCGCCAGATCTGCTGCCAGATCCGTTACTTGATCCTTGAGTTTGTTGTTCATTCGGCAAACGCGCTTCATACAGGGCGATCGCCGGTCTCACATCTCGTAAGGCCCACTGCATCGCCGCCGCTGCCGGTTTCGCTGGGTCAAACCTTACCCACTGCCGATACTCATTTTGAACATAGCCCTGCCGGGTCAGCGATCGCTCCCGCAGCCGTGGTCTTCTTTTCTCCCAACCGGGCTGTTCCTGCAACTTTTCTGCCGGTAGGCGCGTGCGTCCCGCATCGGCTAGTACCACATTGCCATAGGCCACAGTAATATTCTCAATGGGTTGATCTGCTGCCGTCACATTAGAAACTACCAAATCAAAAGGCAGCGCGTCTTCTACAGCCCATTCCACCGCCACCAAAGCCTGATTTGTCAGCGGATCTACCATACTGCGCACGCAGGTCAACCGCACCACATGCCGATGCGAGAGATCCGCATCTTGTTCTAATCCGGTCAGCGGCCCAACAATTTCTTGAAAAACCAGCACTCGCCCGGCCTCCAGCGTTTTATCTAGCTGGCCATCCAAGTCCATCAGCGTAGCGCTGGTCGTGCCTTTCGGCAACCGGCAGCGATCATCCTCCCAGGCATAAAAACAAAGCTGATTGAGGGCCGGATACAGCGCGATGTCGTGCAGCGTTTCAAACATCTGCGCACCTGCCCTGATCGCCGCATCGAAGGATTGTTTTTCGGCCTTTGTCAACACGCCCGCCGGAATCAAACTGCGAGAGAAAAACTGCGTTCCTGGACGCTGCGTGCGAATATCCGGCCCGCGCAATACCAGCCCGGCTAACGTCTCGCGCTCTGACTCATCAAGCTTCCCAAACTTAATCACCATCCACACCCTGGCATTACAGCCATCGTGCATAAAGTAGTCCAGCAGCCGGGCATGACGCCGCACCGACACGCGCCGCCGGGCAGATTCCAAATAGGCTTCTGTCGCTACCGCGTCCTGATAGTAGCTGAGATGATCCGCGCTGTAGGCCAACAGCTCTACGAGCATCACGCCCACATCGGACGGATTGCGCTCTTGCCAGTCCGGCGTCACAACTGCCAGGCGATCGAGCATTAGCCGCCGAAAGCTCGCATAGTCTTTTGCCAAGTAATCAATCGCAGGCAGCGGCTCTGGCTTTGCCAGCGGCTCAGCAGGCGGCTGACAGTCAAACTCGCTGACCTCATCGACCCAAAAGGAAAAGCTCACGGCGGTTAGCTGCGGATCAATTCCCGCTGGCGGATCGTCTACAAAAGGAGACTCTACTAGCTGTAAAGTATAGGTCGAAAAATCTCCAATCTGAGCGACTCGCACAATTAGCCGATGGTCAATGCTGGTCACAGACTGGATTTGAATCATGCGCAAACGAGTGCCGCCTGCGATCGCAACATTCTCAGCCGTTAGCATCCCCTCGCTCAGCGGATGAATAAAATGCACTTCTAGCGTCTTGTGATCGCCCGCAACTTCCAAATAATCAATCCCATTTAGCAACGCAGGATCTGCCAGCTCACGAATGGCCGTGCGCCGTCGCTCATTTTTACAAGAGTATTGCATGGCCATAAACGAGATTTATCCAGAGACTTATCTAAAAACTGCTGACGAAAACTGGTTGCAAACTGACATTAAAACTCTCGGATAAACTCCGTTACCTGACGAGACTGATTGCGACGAACAATATACTGCACGGTAACAGTGAGCTGCGAGGCCAAACTTTCAACATCTACAGCTTCTACCTGAATCACATCGCCCAACCATTGCTCTAGCGCACCCTGGACTAAAAACTGAGTGGCGGCGGCCAGCTCTGGGCTGTTGGGATTAAACAAAAGCTGTTGTAGTTCACTGCCAAAGGTTGGGCGGTTCACCCGCTCACCAGGCCCCGTAAACAGTACCTGTTCAATGAGCTGACGCACGTGAGGATCGGGAGTTGCGTCAGCGATTTGACCCTTTTCATTAATATACACAGGAAAGTTGATATTTACAGACATTGCTTACATTCCTTTGTATTTTGTTTGCTCACATTCCTTTAACTCTGGCATTCGCCATCACCACTATCAGCGGCGTTCCGGTCGGCACACAAA
The DNA here is from genome assembly GCA_049791095.1 of Phormidesmis sp. Taxonomy (GTDB): domain Bacteria; phylum Cyanobacteriota; class Cyanobacteriia; order Phormidesmidales; family Phormidesmidaceae; genus Phormidesmis. The sequence continues at coordinate 39,174 of JBAQZP010000154.1, read as the reverse complement.
TGCTTTGAGCGCTTTGCAACAACACCGGCAACCCCATGGCTTTTACTCTCAGCGCCCCCACAATCCAGTTGCCTACAATACAAGGCCCCACATTGGCGGGCGGTGGTGGATTTGCGCAGCCCGCCACAACATAGGGCGGCCCCAAAGTAGTGACGGGCACCCCCATCACCTTTACCCTCGGGTTCGGCACCGTCGGCTTAGCCTGTCCGCTATGGGCGCACAGCACTATAGAGTTCGTATTCAGCAAAAAACCCGGCATTCGTCCATCCTCTTTAAGTCACTTCAAGCGCACCACTATTCACATTCACGCTCGCCAGAGATACCTTAATGCTCCCTAGTCCGCCACTATTTGCGTCTACTCCCGCCGCCCCAATCTTGACCCCCGCCGGGGTACTCGCCAGCTCAATCCCTGACGAGCTAAGGGCTACTTTTGCTGGCGCATTTTTTAGCTCAATCCCTGAAGACGTACTCAACTTCATCTCTGCCGGATTGCACTTCAGCTCAATGCTGTTGTTCGTTAGCTTTATTTCAATGTTGCTCTCCTTGAGCTGAATGCTGTCTTTACTTAGCGTTACTGTCGTGCGATCGCCATTTTTCAGCTCAATAATCTCACTTTGACTCAGCACCTTCACCGTCATATTGTCACTGTGGTTCAGCTCAATGCCGTCGGGGTTATACACCAGCTTTAGCGGCTTTTCTACCATGGGCTTTTCTACCGCTAGTGCAATGCCCTTAGTCTTCTCTTCCGTGCTGACGGTAAGCGTCGCCCCTTTGGTTCTAAATACTTGAACCTTCACAGGCTCTTCTACACGGGCCTGTGAAGGTAGCTCCCGATCTCCCCAAAAGCAGCCGCTCCAAATTGGATAGTCCGGGTCTCCCCCTTCAAACTCTACCCAGATGTTTGTCGCTAAAGGCGGCACCATAAACAGGCCAATGTCTTTGCCTGCGTAGGGCGTACAGGGCAGCGCCCAGCTCGCTCGCCCCTCGCCAAACACGGCGGGCACCGTCACCTGCACCCGGCCCAAATGCAGCGGATCTTTATTCCCGGTGATCTTACCTCGATACTTACCCCAAAACTCTCTCATACCGCTACCCTCCGAACCGTACTGCCCAGGCCCTCACGGGTAATCGTAAAGCTTTGTTTGTACTGCCCAGGCCCCAGAGTGTGGGTGACGTTTTTTACATAGTAGTGACCGTCATAGCTGTTGCCGACGCCGCGCAGGCCGACCAAACCGCGCAGGCGCAGCAAGCCGCCATATCGCACCGTTTCCAGCTCGCCCGATACCGTTACCACATCGTCTACCGAGCGATCCGTCATGGCCTGCGCCCTAGCATCAGCGCGGGCCACATCACGCCCGGTCTCTCGAAATTGCCTCACGCGCTTGTGTCGCTGGCTGGTGAGCGCCGATTGCCTGGCGAGCAAAGGGCGGTCGGTTCGGGATTCTTGAACGGGCCGAATATTGTTGGTCTTGCGATCTTGGACGCTGCCAGTGACGCCAGCGGCGGCTAAGGCATTGTTTTGAAAATTCACTGACGTTACATTTGTAAAAGATCCCATATTGACGGTCAATGCCTTTTGCGGTCGAGACTTGCGCTGAGGTGGCCCCCAGTAGGCAACGTTGGCCCCAGCCGTCGGGCCAGGAATAATGTAAAAGACATGGGCGAACCGCTGGGCTAATGTTTGAAGATATTGCAAATCGGTTTCTTGCTGGGTGGGAATGCGTTCGTTGGGGGTGGGGCGATCGCGAAACCCCGCAGGATCCACAATCTGTGGCACCAGCCCATACTTGGCATACTTGGCAATAATCAGCCGAGCAATCGTCGCCTCATCTTGAGCCTGATGCTCGGTAGATTCTTCTTCTAGATCCATCATTACGCTGACATCTTCACCCGTAATGGTATAGGTCGATTTACCCGGCTCTGGATGGGGCGACAGTTGTTGATTTGTAATAATTCCATCCATCAATACCTCTGCCGCTGCCCCCATTCTCACCACCAAAATCACCCGGTTAAACACTTGTAGTAAAGGATTTTTCGCAATTTTGTAATCTTGCAAATCCCTCCGTCCAGCCCGGCCCGCCTGAAACACAATCTGAAAACCGGCCCTGCCTTCATCGGTATGTTTCACTTCTACACTGTGCAACGCTTCCATCAGCTCTCGGGAGGCGGGTTTGGGCACAGTAGCCCCAATCAACAGCGTCAGATTAATCCCAAATGGCATCGCTCGCTTCTAAGCCTCTGGAATGGGAATACGCACTGTCTGGCCAATTTCAGCGGTTAGCTCGCTGGGGTTCATCGTGTCGTTAGCGTCACATACCTGCCAGAATTGCTCAGGATCGCCCAGGTCATTGTAGGTGATGATATCGAGGCGATCGCCTTCAGTGACCGTCACCTCTTTTAGCAATCGAAAGGTCTTACCCGGTGGCACCAGCCGCCTACGCTTGTAGGCAATCTCCCGACCGTCTGGCATTCTGTGCTTTGTTGTTTCTAAATCGTAATATCGGCTGGTATGGTCAAACACAGTATTGCCTCAATAGATACAGAGAGGATTAAATGCGAACGCTGCTGATAGCCGCCGGATTTGGTAACCCGCCTTTCCGAGCCATCCGTTCTTTTTGACGATGATGTGCCAAAAACAGCTTAGAAGACAGCGATCCCCAAGGCAAATCATCATAGTTAAGCACCCTTAGCCCCAGCGAGACTTTTGCCATAATCGGATTCAAATTTACGTCATAGGCATCTTCTGTGATGCTAAAGTCAGTCAGTCGCACGGGCACGACTCGCTTCTTTCCCCAAGACAACAGCGTCAGCGGAGCCTCCACCGGCACAATCTCGATCGTGCCAACATCAGCCATTTCCATATTGGTCACCACCTGTCCCGTCGTAGGATAAATCAACGTTTCCAGCGCCGCTAGCTGTGGATAAACCCCAAACTCAATCGCTGTCGCATCGGCCTTTTCGAGGGCGTCTGTTGCATCAAATTCAATGTCTAGCTTCAGGGTTTCAGTCGGAGCCCCTTCCAGGCGCAGGGCTTCTTCTCGCGTATTGTCATCACCGGCTGCGACCCGAGGTTGCAGCGTGCGGCTGAGTGACACCGGATTGTATTGAAAGGTCACCGTGCTGACGACCTGATTAGTTGTCGCATCAATTGCAACAATCGAGCCTTTGGGCAGCTTTGGCGAACCTGGAAAAGTGGTCACAGGCAATAATCCTTTCCATTAGTATGCCGCACAGGTTGAGCCATCATAGATGGGGCAATCCGTACAGGAGAATATCAAAGAGTAACAAAAGACACTAGTGAAAGGTCTTTATATCAATTGTTTTTGATATGTATAAACCAAAGTTATCCCTTGCCGCAATTTTTTACCAGCTTTGTAACGTTAGAAGTTAAAAGTGTTTATAGTTGTTCACTATTGCGAATGCTCAGGTAGATACTTGAATCGACCCTGTATAAAAAATACAGCAACTTGATACGAGCATTAATATTTATAATCTTGACTTTTAGCTAGCTACTATTTAGCTAGCTGCTATGTCGAGTACAGGGAGTATTTTGTCTCAAGTTCAGCTAGCGCCTTTCGGTTTAAATCTTCGACACTTCCCTCGGCTCTTTCTAAAAAAGCCTTCAGCGTTCTAGGGTCTAATCTTTCAAGTGCCAAGCTCTCTGCGTTGTCGAGCAGTGCTTCAACCATTGCGTTGAATAGATAAGGAGGGCATTTTTTTGCGTTCTCACGCACATAGTCAAGGCTTGATGCAACGTCTAATTTTAGTAGTGTCTCAAAGGCAGCAGCCTTCAAATAGGCATCTCCTTTAACAGATATCAGAATTTTTTTAGCGACTTCTTTTGTCAGATTGCTCTGACGATACTGAAGTTCTCCAAGCGACTCAGTCGCAATAAATGGATCGTCAGACAAAGCTATCTGGACTAAGATCTCCTCAGATAACGTACCGAAATCAATCTCATCCGATGTCATCATTAATAATTCGTCAATATGCGACAGCGGCATAGCTAAATTCCTCTATATTCAGTTCAGGTATACTTCTATTCACCGGCTACAACCCGTGACTGCAACGTATAACTAAGTGACACTGGATTGTAATGAAGCATATTGCGACTTTTTTTGAGTAAGTCATCCCGTTCAAAAAAGATTGTAAGCTACCCCAGACGCACCGTCCAACGAGATCTTTCCATCAGTGAAACAAATGCCTCAACAGATTCTATTTCATTTGTGATTTCAACGATTTCCTCAATAGCACCGTCATCGCCTACCCGCACGATGCCAAGGTTCCGAACTCGGGGCTGTCCCTCGCCGTTAAAGACAAACTCAATTGCCGTACTGCCTCCCTGAGAGGGATCACGTTGCACCTGTCTAGATACAAATTGCCCGACAGAGGATTCCCAAAAAACGCTAGCATAGCTCGAAAGCGTCTCTCGCTGCTCTCCTTCTGCTGTGGTTCCTTGGTCAACCAAAAGCTGCCGCTCCCTCCCAGTAGGGACTTGTCGTGCTGCTCGGCTCGACCTACCGAGCCGAAGATTCTCTTGAAGATAGTCTAATGGTGAACCTGGCCCCACCTGGGCAAACGATATAAGAAGAGGGCGGGCTCGATCTGTTCTGAGCATCCCGAGCGAGTTTAGTTCTTCAATGAATGCATCTGCAGTACGTCTGTCTATATCCAAGTCTAATTTCATCACGTCTGAAAGAACCCGCTCGGGCGAAGCTTCCCTAGCAATGAGGGCATCAAACTGGGGGTCATCAGGGTCTAGAGACAGACGGATGCGTTTGTCGTCCACAATCCAGACCGTCACTATTTCCCCATTAACTTCTAATTCAACTTTATCCTCATGGGTAGTTGTATTAGGCGCAATAACAACAGAGAAATCCAAATCGCCATCGGCTAGCTCGTTTGGATCATCGGTAAAGACAAAACGCAGCCCAATGCCTTCCTCTAGTTGGGCACTAAGGGTAGGTTCTTTTTCAGCGGCAAAGGCTTTGGCAGCAGCTATAGGTGAATCATGTCCAGTGAACGGCACTGCTTTGAGCATTTCAGCCGCAGCACGGGCAAAAGCCGCATGGTCGCTAGGATCGACGCCATTCATGTCGGCTTCATCACTATCTGAGCCTATCTTGAGCGATCGCAACAACGCCTTCGCCCTCTCCGCCAAAGCATCAATCACCCGCTCAATAATGCCACCGATCCATTCCTGAAAGCCCTTAATCGTATCAGCAACCTTATCAGGCAAATCGCTCAGACCAGCGAAACTCGCCACAAAATCAATCACTGGCACCAGCAGTCGAGCTAGTGCTAGCTCAATCGCCGTAGCCATTCCCCCCACATTGCCCGCAATAATTTGGGTGATGCCGCCGGTCACCGTCTCAACCAGGCTAAAAATGCGCGCTGCATTTTCAAATATCCACTTCAGCACCTTGTAGATAGCCTCAACGGCCTGCAAAATAGCCCCAACCGGATTGAACAAAGCTAAAATGCGCACGCTAACTTGCGTGGTAATCACGTCTTTAATAAAATCAACCGCCGATGCAATTACCTGATCTAGCATGGATTGCAAATTCAAGAAAGGCTCGATCATTTCTACAATGCCGTCAATACCCTTCTCAATCAGCTCAGAAATTAGCTCAAACGCTTTTTCAATCAGCGCAATATTTTCTTCGCCAATATGCTTCGCCAACATGCGGCGAATCCGCGCCCAGGTAAAGCCCATCAGATCTAAGAAAAAGCCAATCACGCTCTTTAAAGAGAAATCTTGAGGAACCTGTAAGCCAATGGCACCCAGCCCAGAAAACAGCCAATCCAGAAAGCCCCCTAACAGGTGATCGGCAACATGGTCAAAAAATCGCTGAAATCCTTGACCAACCGCTTCCAGTAAATTTCGCCCAAACCCTAAAGGGTCGTCGGCAATCGAATCAATCGCCTGACTAATGCGATCAACCACCCGCCAAAATGTCGATGTCGCAATACTTAGCAGTTTCAGCAAGCCATTGATCACAAACTTCGCAGGATCGTCTAAGAACTCATCCACCGCAGATGAAACTCGGCCTAATAGACTCTTCGCAGCTTCCCGTAGGGCATGAATCTCCTCTCTGACCTCCTGCACAGACTGAGCCGCCCGGTTCGCCAAATCCCGATTCAGCCCATCCCGAGTCTTTGTCACCCGATTTTGCAGCCCATCTAGCTGAGCCCCAAATCGCGCTTTCTCCCCTTCAGCCCACTCTTTCAACTCCTCAGGCAAATCACTACTAAACAGCTTTTCAATTTCTTGGCGCGCCGTGTCAATCAATTGCTCGCAGGTCGCGACAATAGAATTTACCTCAGTCGAGATTTCATGAATCAGCGCACAAACGCCATCCCCAAACTCTTTCTCCGCCCGTTCGTACCCTCGCACGGCCCAGTCAGGCAATCCAGCAAAATATTCAATGATGCTGCCGATGACACCGCTATATTCTTCCTCAACCCATCGTTCAACATCGGCTAGGCGCTGCTTAAATTGAGTGGTTAAGACCGTTTTGCCGCGCTCCCACTTATTCATGGCATTTCTCTGGAGCGGCGCTAGCAGCGTATTAACCTGTTTTTGAGCTGCTGTAAAAGTTTGCTGCGCCTGTATGCCTATCTGTGCCCTCATCTGCTCTTCGGAGCCGATCATGGCACTTTGCTGTCCGCTTACCCCAGTGACGGTACCCGCTCTGGATGCCATTAAGGCTGCCAAAGCCCTCTCCTGCAAGGCTGCCATGTCGCCACTGGCAGACGATAAAGCCTGCTGTTGCTGAGCCAGTACCTCTGCCGGATCTCGCTGGGCGGTTTCGCTCAACTCACCCTGGGTGGCTTGAGCTGTGGCAATCGGCCCCTCCAGGTCTCCTTCAGCCGCTAGCCGAGCCGGTTCTGTATTCATCCCTGCCGCGTCTATACGGGCAGCACTGGCCGCGACATCCCCGTCTAAAGACACAGCTTGGGCAGGTACCGGATCGGGCGTAGCTGCGGAAGCGCCAATTTCAGGGGTGTTTACCTGCTCTGGTGGCGTCTCAATTTCCTTTGGTAGCTGTTGAGGTGTTCCGGTTTGCGGTTCGTTGAGCTGGTCGTAACTTCCCCCAACCTGCCCAACATTACCTTCAATAGACTGATTGAGCTGATTGCCAGCTTCTCTAGCAGCTTCTTGTGGATCTGCCTTAATCAAAGCGTCCTCGTCGGGCGGACGCTTTGATCTAATGACGGCGCGAATTCTCTCGCAAAGCGCTTCAATTTCCAGGCTGGGTTCAGGGCGTTCTCCTAAGGCCGCAACCAGGTCACCTTCTGCCCTTGCCTCTGTTTCTTGTTGAGGTTCTTCAACAGCTCCCCGCGCCGCTGCCGTATTTGTTTCAGCCGTTGGTAAGTCAGCGCTCGTTGCTGCCGCTTGACTCGCCTGCGCCTGCGAATGTGCCAGGCGACCTCGGGCTGCTGGCGAAAGCGTTGATGGCGGCTTGGGCATCAGCGGTTCAATGTCGTTGTGCCCTGCCTCATCAGGCACGCTAGGAGCGCTCGGTGCGGCTGTGCTACCAGCTTCAGCAGGCGCTACGGACTGAGTATCGTCGGTGGTTGAGTTATCAATGTCTGAATCGGTGTCTGAGCGATCGGCGGGGGTGGGCGTCACTCGCTCGGGCGCGGTGAATGAGCTGTCTTCTTCAGTGGTTTCTTCTACAATTAATGGTGTTGTAATAGGCAATTGCGTTGCATTCGGGAGTTGTCTGCGCTGTAAAGCATTGGGTTGAGTCCGCAGTTGCACCACTGACCCTAGCCGAGCGCCTCCCCCCGATTGCTGCACAACATGTGTCAGTTCATGGGCTAGCAGTTGCCGTCCAGCGTATGACTCGGGCGTGTAGTGTCTCGCTCCAAAGAAAATGTCTTGCTTGTGGGTGAACGCCTGCGCATTCAGTTTTTGCGCCTGCAAATTTGCGGCCCCATCCGTATGCACCCGTACCTGACTGAAGTCATTGTTAAAACGAGGTTCCATAAACTTACGAACTGACGGCGACAGCGGCTGCCCTCCTCCACGGCTGATTTGAAGCCCTTCAGAGATCCCGGCGATCGCGCCAACTTCAGCAGGGGCAACTCGCGACCCATTCCCCTTCGCCTGGACTAGTTTTTCGTCTTCATCTTCATCCAAATCGCTCATTTGCCGCTGAGCGCCCAGCTTGGGGTTCAGGTGCTGAATGCTCGGGGTGTGACGAATGTGCCCTGGCCCCGGCATCGCCATCACCTGATTGGCTACTCGGTCAGCTTCTTGCTCATATTGATCGCTCGCTTGCCCCACCGTTAGCTTCGCCTGCACCACCGGCAGTCCGGCTGTCATGCCAGCCGATCGCAGCGGCACCCGACTAAAGTTTTGCTTAAAACCCGATCCCCGATTAAACCGCTCAGCCGCAGGTATTTGAGATCCGCTGTCCTTCGCCTCAACAGTTTCTTCCGCTTCTTCATGAATTCGAGATCGCTGAAGCACCCCCGCCGCAGCAAAAGCCTCCGATGGATGAGTCGTAGATGCCTGGGTCAAACTTCTCGTACCCATCGGCTGATCCTCTCAAAATAAAGCGGTCAATAAAGCGGCATTTAGTCCCACAGCCGGCATCATATTATCTAAAAAAAACGAAGAAACTCACTGCTTTTACTCAGCTACACATAAACATTTCAGTTGTTCACATACGTAGAGGTACCTCTGGCTTAAACAATAATCTTTCGCAACATTTCATGCATCCGCGCTGGCAGCTCACCCATAATTACAAGCAGCTACACCAAAGGAACGTTTATGCTTTTCTTTAAAATTGGTTTCTTCATTATACTTTCAGTGACTATCCCCTTCTTTATTGGGTTTGTCGCCCACGCTCTGAAGTCATTCATCACCCGCAAAGAAGAGGAAGGACAAACAGCTATTCCCGTTCCCGTTTCTACACCGCCAGAGCCAGAGTCTGCGTCTTAAGGTTTTCAGCAAAAGCCGGGGCAGTCAAATTTTCAATAAAGAGAGCCCACTTCTGCAAAAAGATAGGGCTCTTGCGATCGCACATCTTATCTCAAAGTATTTCGTCAATCTTCATGCTAAAGATTGTCTTCCGTTACCTCGCTCTCCAATAGCGTTTGCACCTCAGAGACTTCCGGCTTGGGAGAGAAAGGAAAACCCTCGCCCAGATCTATGTCGAGCTGCTGCTCAATGTAGTCGCGCAGGGGCACATCAGTTGGCAGCTTTAGCCAGCCAGGCAATACCTGTTGAGACCAGTCAAAGAAAATAACAATTGGCGAAATCATCAGAACAATCAGGCCATAGAACAGGCTTGTGGAAATTGCTGCGTCCTTTTTCTCTTTGGCCCAATCCCAAAACTGCCAGCCACTGCGGAAGCTCGCAATCCATACCCAAACCACCAGAGATAGGGCAAATAGGGCCAACAGCAAAAGCAGCCCAAACATTTTCCCAATGAGTACAAGCGCTTTAGAAATTGCATCAGAAGAGGAAATCTCCGAATCACCGCCGATTAGATTGCCCTGCTTTAGTGCAGATGTTTTTGAAGGAACCATTACAGATGTCATGTTTGCCTCTCTTTAATTTACAAGCTAAAAGCTATACAGAAGTGTAACTCTGAAATTGCCAAACCGATTTAAATATCACAAGATATCACGGATAACGTCCTGAACCTGAATAAATCTTTTTTGTGCGATCGTTTCAGCAGCGGTTTTCCATGCAGCCATCGCTTTTCTAAGCATGGGTACATTTAGAAATATTGCCTTGTTGTAGAGGAGTGCTGATAGGTCGTTACTAGCACTCAATTGTGAAATCAGGATGAAATGGGTTTATCTCCTCTGAGATAAGCTGCTGTTATCTCTAAAGAGTGGTGTACGCATAAGTAAATTTTGTTACTTCTAATATGTACCTCATTCTAAGGAAACATTATTATGCTCCTTCAACAAGAGGAACATTAGTTTAGCTTTGATTAAGGAATTGCCTGCATGGGCAATCCAGCGATGATCAAATGCGCTCGTATGTGCCTGGTATGTTCCTAAGTGCTGCTGAAGGCTGTTGTAGCTTGGGGCAGTTTTTCATTGAAGAGACCAGGCAACTGCGGCTATCAACAGGAACCCTACAAACCGTTAACGATGGAAAATGCGAACTTTTGGAGCCTGTATGGCGAGGCTGTGCTGACCTCCCTGGGCTATTTTTGGAAGGCTTTGTGGGCTTTTGTGCTGGGCTATATTATCAGCAGTATGATTCAGGTGTTTGTGACACGCGATCGCATGCAACAGTCCATGGGCGATGCGGGCAAAGGCAGCGTTGCTCTCGCCACATTCTTTGGCTTTATCTCCAGCTCCTGTAGCTTTGCTGCGCTAGCCACCACCAAATCCCTGTTTAAAAAAGGGGCGGGCTTTATCCCGGCGATCGCATTCCTATTGGCCTCTACCAACCTGGTGATTGAGCTAGGCATTATCATTGCCGTGTTCTTGGGCTGGCAGTTCGTTGTGGGCGAGTATGTTGGCGGTATTCTGCTGATTCTTTTCTCATGGCTATTCTACCGGCTGGCTCGGCCTAAAGAAATGCTTCGCAATGTGAGAAGACGGCTGCACAACCAGGAAGGCGAGGACGATAGTGAAGGCGGCGATACAGACTGGAAAGAAAAGATTAAGAGCATTGACGGCTGGCGAAAAGTCTCTAAAAAATACTTCATGGAATGGGGCATGGTGTGGAAAGACGTCACCGTCGGCTTTACGATTGCAGGCATCATTGCCGTTTTTGTGCCATCTGCCTTCTTTCAAACGTTGTTCATCGGTGCGGGGCAAAGCGGTGGTAATCCTGGATTCTTTGCCGTTTTAGAAAACGTCATTGTGGGCCCCATCGCCGCCTTTTTTACCTTCATTGGCTCGATGGGCAACATTCCTTTAGCCGCTGTTCTCTACAGTAATGGCGTCAGCTTCGGCGGGGTCATGGCCTTTATTTTTAGCGATTTGGTAGTCTTCCCAGTGATTCGAGTGAACGCTAAGTACTACGGCTGGAAAATGGCGCTATACATTGTCGGACTGCTGTTTGCTTCACTGGTGGTCACTGCACTAGCGCTTCACTACGGGTTTGCACTGTTCGGAATTTTGCCTCAAAGCAGCGGTGGCGGCGGCGGCCAGGAAAGCCGATTTGCCATCGACTATACATTCTTTTTAAATCTTATCTTTTTAGCCATTACTGGCGTTTTAGCCTGGCTTCGGTTTAGCGGCAAGAAAAAACAGCAGGGTCACGATATGGATATGGGTTCGGACGATCAAAACCTGTTAGAAAAGATCTTGCTCTGGCTGGCTGTGGCTTCTTATGTGTGGTTGGCGGGTGGATTGCTGGCCTCGTTTCTTAGCGCTTAAATCGAAGCCATAGCGGCTTGCAATAGAGCTATTGACTTTCACCGATAGCCTCCATAAGAATTTTGCTAGGCAGTTTCAACGTGACTAGCTCAGCCAACAGAACTAAGACTGTAGACACCCATAAACAGCCCACTAATCCGTATAGCTGAAATATCAAGCCAGAGAGTACAGTGCCTGCGAGTCTTCCGCCTGAATTGGCCATGTAGTAAAAGCCCACATTCAGCGCCACGTTGTCATCTTCGGTGTAGGCCAGCACCAGATAGGAATGCACGGCTGAATTAAAGGCAAATACAATGCCAAAAAGCATCAGGCCGATGATGATGGTTGGCGCAGCGGGTAAGCCCATTTGGAGGGAGAGGGCGATCGCACCCGGAACCGCAATCAAAACCCCTGTCCAAAACCGAATCGTGCCTGCCTGCGGTGGTTGCCCCGAGCCAAACCGCCGTAACAGCATCGGCGCAGACGACTGCACCAGACCATAGCCAATCACCCAAATCGCCAGAAACCCACCCACCTGCTCAAACGACCAGTTCAGCCCGCTGTAGAGAAACACTGGCAAGCCCACCACAAACCATACATCCCGCGCCCCAAAGAGGAAAAAACGAGCGGCTGAGAGAACATTGATCTCCGGGCTTTTAGAAAACAACTGGCGAAACTTCACCTTGGCCTTGATTTTCCCCATGCCCGATGGTAGCCATCGGCTAGACAACAGCACCACAGACAGCGCCACCGCCATGATTACCAGCGCACTAGCATAGCCAAACACCGACAGCAACACCCCGCCTAAGAAAAAGCCCACGCCTTTCAAGGCATTCTTTGACCCGGTGAGAATCGCCACCCATTTAAACAAAGACGACTGGGCTTCTTTGGGAATGACCAGCCGAATCGCACTCTTAGAACTCATTTTGGTCAGGTCTTTGGCCATCCCTGAGAGCGCTTGAGCAAACATGACGTAGGGAACCGCGATCGCAATTGCCCACGATTCATTCACAGGCGTCAGCAACAACAGCGCGACAATCTGCATAGCAATCCCACCATACAGCGTGAGTTTGACGCCAAAACGTGCCCCAATCCATCCCCCAAATAAATTAGTAACAATGCCAAAGATTTCATAGAACAAGAACAGCATTGCCACTTCAAACGGACTGTAGCCCAGTGTGTGGAAATACAGGAGCACCATCATTCGCAGCGCACCATCAGTCACCGTAAAGCCCCAGTAGGCAGCGGTTACCAAAGCATAGTTACGAACTCCGGATTGATCGAAACTTGGTAAAGAACCCATAGCGCCTGTGCATCCTCAAAAGTCGGTTTAATAGTTGAATCGAAATGCCAGTTAAAGAGATGTCAATTAAGGAGACTTTGATTAAGTCAAAGACCTTGCGACTTTCTGTGCAAGCTCAGCCATCCGGTTGGAATAGCCCCATTCGTTGTCGTACCAAGCCAGCACTTTCACCTGCGTACCATCCACCACCATCGTCGAGAGCGCATCAATGATGGACGAGCGCGGATCGTCTTTATAGTCAATCGAAACCAAAGGACGTTCTTCGTAGCCTAAGATGCCGCTAAGTTCCCCCTGCGCCGCTCGCTTGAACAGTCCATTAACGTCCTCAACAGTGGCGGGCGCATTCACTTCAAATACACAGTCCGTCAGGGAGGCATTGAGCAAAGGTACTCGCACGGCTAAACCGTTGAGCTTGCCGGTGAGTTCAGGGAAAATACTAGCGATCGCCGTCGCAGAACCCGTCGTCGTTGGAATTAAAGACAAGTTATTGGCCCTGGCTCGCCGTAAATCTTTGTGGGGCGCATCCACAATCGTCTGCGTATTGGTGATGTCGTGAATGGTTGTAATCACGCCATGCCGAATGCCTAGCCCTTCCTGCATGACTTTCACAACAGGGGCCAGACAGTTTGTTGTACAAGAAGCCGCCGTCAGCAGATGATGTTCATCGGGGTTGTACAAATGGTCATTAATTCCCATCACGATATTGAGCGCACCTTCCTTCACAGGTGCAGCGACAATCACCTTCTTAACGCCTCGCTTGAAGTAGCCCTCCAATAGCGCTGGCGTCCGAAACTTGCCCGAGCATTCCAGCACCATATCAATACCAAGATCTTCCCAGGGCACCTCCTCCGGCGTTTTGCACGAACTAAAGCTTAAGGGGCGCTGGTCGATTAAAAAACGATCTTCTCCAGCGGCTTCTACCGCTGGTTGCCACCGGCCATGTACCGAATCAAACTTCAGCAGATGGGCCGCTGCGGCAGTGCCACCTTTAACCTCATTGACATGAACAAACGTCAGATCTGGCCAGCCCCAAGCAGCCCGCAACACCAACCGACCGATGCGGCCAAATCCATTAATCGCAATCCGTACCATGTGATTCTCCTGCCAATAGGCTTGGATGTCACTATTATTTCAATTAAAGTTGAAATGTCAAGTACGCAGGAATACCTTTAAGAGGAAATCGCTTCAATGAAAATTAGTTTGTCCGAGCTAGTCAGGACAAATTCGGGTAGGCAGAATCGGACTAAACCGGCGAAATTCTGCTATGTACTGCTCTAGTACGATGAACTGCTGTAGGTTCAATCGGTAGTAAATCCATCGGCCTTCTTGTCGGCCTTCAATTAGGCCAGAGTCGCGCAGTGTCTTCAGATGAAAAGAAAGCTTAGACTGGCTAATCCCAAGCGCTTTGGCAATATCGCAGGCACAGAGTTCCTGGTCGCGCAGTAGCTCAATTACCTGAACACGGTATCCGTCTGCGATCGCCTGAAACAGCGGCAAAATAGCGGGCTGAGTAGCAGTTTTCATATTTACTCACTAAGTCTACTTGAAATGATATCGCACGTCCTGATGCATATCTTCCCGGAGAGGCAAGGCATATTCTTTTTACCCCTTGACTCTCTACCTAACTAGAGGGTTTACGTTAGTAGCACTGATACGATCAGTCACCTGAGACGCCATGTTAAGACAACATATCAGGTAGATAACATATCAGGTAGATAACGCAAAACTAAGGAGTACATGATGAAACTGCAACTCAACGTTCCCAACATGGCCTGTAGCTCATGTGTAAAGACAATTACCAATGCAATCAAAAAAGTGGATCAAACCGCAAAGGTTGAAGCTGATCCGAAGACAAAGCAGGTCGCGGTTGAAACAGACTCTTCTGAGTCTTCTATCAAGCAGGCCATCAAAAACGCTGGCTACGCTGTTTCCTAGATTAAGCCCCGTGAGCGCGACTGAAAACATCTACTAGAGAGGAGTCCCCTTGTATGACCACAAAAACCTTGAAGCTGAAAGGCATGAGCTGCGCATCCTGTGCAAACAGCATTCAGACAGCCATACAACAGGTGCCAGGGGTCACTGGCGTTCAGGTCAACTTCGCGGCTGAGCAGGCTAGCGTTGAATATGACGAGCGCAACACTAATCTCGAAAAGATTCAGGCGGCGGTCGCAGATGCCGGATACGAAGCCGACGAAAGGAAAGACTTAGGTATTGGGAAAGAGGACGCCAAAGAGCAAGAAGAGCGCAAGGCACAGCAAAAGGCACTACTCACTAAGACGGTCATTAGCGGCGTCATTGGTGTGGTGCTGATTTTGGGGACGCTGCCGATAATGCTCGGGATAGATATCCCTGGTTGGCCAACGTTTCTACATAACCCCTGGCTACAGCTTGTTTTAGCAACGCCCGTTTTGTTCTGGTGTGGTAAATCATTTTACGTAGGTGCGTGGAAAGCCTTTACGCACCGTGGGGCCAACATGAATACGCTAGTAGCGCTCGGCACTGGTGCGGCCTATCTCTATTCTCTTTTTGTCACGCTGTTCCCTGGTTTTTTACTTTCACAAGGACTAGCACCAGAAGTTTATTACGAAGCAGCGGTCGTGATTATTGCGCTGCTATTGCTAGGCCGATACTTTGAGAATCGCGCTCGCGGGCAAACGTCGGATGCCATTCGGCAGCTAATTGGATTGCAGGCGAATACAGCAAGCGTTATGCGACAGGGTGAAGAAGTTGACTTGCCGCTTGAAGAAGTTGTTGTTGGCGACATCATCATTGTGCGCCCCGGTGAGAAAATTCCGGTTGATGGCGAAGTGACGGAAGGTACTTCTACAGTCGATGAGTCAATGGTGACTGGAGAGCCTGTTCCGGTGAAAAAAGAGCAGGGCGAGGAGGTTATCGGCGCAACCATCAACAAAACGGGTAGCTTCAGATTCAAGGCTTCGCGGGTCGGTAAAGATACCGTGCTGGCGCAGATTGTTCAGCTCGTGCAGGATGCGCAGGGTTCAAAGGCTCCGATTCAGAAGCTAGCAGATCAGGTAACAGGGTGGTTTGTGCCGGTAGTTATCGCGATCGCAATCACCACCTTCGTCCTCTGGTTCCTAATCATGGGCAACCTCACGCTGGCCTTACTCACTACAGTCGGCGTACTCATCATTGCCTGCCCCTGTGCGCTGGGTTTGGCAACGCCCACATCCATTATGGTCGGCACGGGTAAAGGCGCTGAGAATGGCATTTTGATCAAAGACGCTGAGAGCTTAGAACGCGCCCATAAGCTGCAAGCTGTTGTGGTTGACAAGACTGGAACGCTGACGGAGGGAAGACCAACGGTTACAGACTATTTGACCGTGCGAGGAACTGCAAATAGCAACGAGATAAAGCTATTGCAGATGGCAGCGGCGGTTGAGCGAAATTCAGAACATCCGCTGGCTGAGGCGGTTGTAAACTATGCTGAATCTCAAGGCGTCGATAAGAAGAAAATGACCGGCATTCAAGACTTTGATGCGGTGACTGGCAGAGGCGTACAGGGCACGATTAACGGCCATTTGATACAGATTGGCACCGAGCGCTGGATGCAAAGCTTGAACGTTGATACCGCATCGCTCCAGTCTCAGCGGCAGGCTTGGGAAGCGGCAGCTAAAACCACGGCCTGGATCGCGGTAGACGGTAAAGCAGAAGGACTAATGGGAATTTCTGATGCGCTGAAGAAAACGTCGGCGCGGGCGGTGAGCGCTTTGCAGAAGATGGGTTTGGAAGTGGTGATGTTGACGGGTGATAACCAGCAGACGGCTGAGGCGATCGCGCAAGCAGTCGGCATCCGTCGCGTCTTTGCGGAAGTGCGCCCTGACCAAAAGGCCGCGCAGATTAAGCAATTGCAATCTGAGGGCAAACAGGTGGCGATGGTGGGTGATGGGATTAACGATGCGCCTGCGTTGGCTCAGGCCGACGTGGGGATTTCAATTGGGACGGGAACAGATGTGGCGATCGCAGCCAGTGACATTACCCTCATCTCCGGCGACCTGCAAGGCATCGTTACTGCCATTCAACTCAGCAAAGCCACTATCGCCAACATTCGGCAAAACCTGTTCTTTGCCTTCATCTACAACGTCGCTGGTATTCCGATTGCCGCTGGCATTCTCTACCCTATCTTTGGCTGGTTGTTGAATCCGATTATTGCCGGGGCTGCGATGGCGTTCAGCTCCGTTTCTGTAGTCACCAATGCGCTCCGCCTGAGCAACTTCCAGCCCAAAGGTATCCGCTAGAAAAGCCCGCAAGATAAGGAATGTACTCATGAAATTACGAGATTATCGCGCTCAGCGATCGCTTAACAAATGGATAGTCGGGAGCCTGCTGAGCGTCGGTGTGTTGATGGGAGCGCCGCACGCTGCCCACGCCCAAATGTCTGAAGCCGATACCAGTGAGTTCCGACGCATTGAGCAACCATTGGGACTCAAAGTAGGGATAGCAGCAGCAGGTGCTGGACTCATCGGCCTAGAGCTGTGGTGGTTTCTCTTGAGCAAAACCAAGGCGCAAACTGCCCAAGCTGCTGACGGCGTTCAGGCCATAGACATAACGGTAGATGGCGGCTACTCTCCCGACCAGATTGTGGTGCAAGCAGGCCAACCCGTGCAGCTAAACTTCTTGCGAAAAGATCCTAGCAGTTGTTTAGAGCAGATTATTTTGCCTGACTTCAACAAAGCAGTCGATTTACCACTCAATCAAACAGCAACCGTGGAGATCGTGCCTGAAAAAGCAGGTGACTACACATTTCACTGTGGCATGAACATGTTTCGCGGCACAATGACAGTAAAAGACAGCCCTCAGTAATTTAATTCCTGTTTCATATTTGTCTGCTATGTTGGCTACGAGCCTTTGAATGGAATTCGAGCCGATGCCCCGTTTACACCTTCGTCGCCGCATTCCTCTCTTAGGCACAGCCTTTTTGACCAGCACTGAGATATTGTCCGACCGCAGGGCGATTGCCCTTTTTGAAAAGCATCTTTGAGGAAGTCAATCGCGCTCATCAGCGGCGCACCTGCCGCCGACGTGGAGAACTCAACCGATAGCAAGACTGGCCGTAAGTTGCACTTAAACTGAGCGGCGAGCTTGTCAACGTGCTCCCATTGAAAAGCGGTTTCATCGAACTGCGCTTGACTGACGATATGCTCAGCCACGAAGTCTAGCTTTTGACGGTCGAGAATTTCAAAGGCTTTGGCCTGAACCGTCTGGAAGGTGGCGTCTTCAGCAATGCTGTCATCCGTGAAAAGCTTGAGAACTTGACCGGCTTTTCCAGGTTTCGGTTATTCTCTATGCGGTACTCATAGACCCGCTCTTTAGCAGCATCCTCGGTGGCGTCAACATAGCGTTTTCCTACAGCTAGCTGTAGAGTCAAGTCGGCTACACACATAAACCCAACGTATAGGAGAATATTTCACTATCGAACTTTTTCGGCTATAATATGACCCTATAGTCACATTATAGTACATTCGACTCACCATTGCTTACATGCCTAATCAGACGTTCTTCAACCTGCCAGACAAAAAACGCGAGAAGATTACTGAATTGGCGATCGCAGAATTTGCCAGCGCCGACTACGATAACGCTTCTATTTCCAACATTGTCAAACAGGCTAAGATCGCTAAAGGCAGCTTTTACCAGTATTTTGAAGATAAAACAGATCTGTACCTGTACCTCATAGAGACTGCTAGCCAACAGCGAATAGACTTTCTCCAGATATCGCGGGAGCGCGAACAGTTCGCAGATTTTTTTGCAGAACTGCGCTGGCTTTTTGTGACCAGCACAAAGTTTAGCGCCCAGTATCCGCAGCTCAGCCAAATTCTTAACCGCGCTGTCTATGGCGATAGCCCGGTTAAGGAAACTGTTTTTCAGAAAATTCAAGCGGCTAGTAAACAGCCGGTGCGAGAATTAGTGGCAAAAGGAATTGCCAGCGGCGATTTGCGCTCTGCCTTAGATCCTGAGATGGCTACGTTTGTGATCTTGACGGCTGGCGATAGTCTTCGATACTTCATTCCAGAAAAGCTGTCGCTAGATACGCGCAAGCTAGCAGAGGGCAGCGACGTTGAAATAGATATGCCAGCTATCGAGCGCATTTTTGACGAGCTAATTCAGATACTTGAGCGCGGCATGGGTGCTGTGTAGCTAGGCTTTCGTCTTTTTCTAAGGTTGCCAAAAACTTATTTAAAGCTCAATTCCTATCTTTATGCGACGTAGATAGTGTGATTTCTCTGCTATAGTGTGACTAACCAGTCATGTGACTCATGGGTCACAGTAAATCTTCTCTAGCAAGCGTATGTCCCAAACAGTCGATCAGCCCGCCAGCGAGCTTACAGAATCTGAGTTTCAGCTTGAGTTAATAGAGTCACTGCCGACTTCTGAAGTCTCACTTCCTGAAGGTACGACTGAAGAAGACGATACACCTAAGAAATGGAAAATAGGATGGTGGATGCTCCCTATTTTGGGCGTCGTTCTCGCAATTGGCGGGCTCTCTACCTACCGGCTGGCGAGTAACAGTACTGAAGAAGCATCGGTGGCAGAACAAGCCCCGTTGACTGTTAGAACCGTCGCCGCTGAAGAAGGCGCGATTCAAGCCTGGGTTTCGAGCGAGGGTACCGTGCAAGCGGTTCGGTTCAAGCATCTGGCTTTTGATGTGGATGGCGATATTACCTACGTGGTGGATCGCGAGGGACGGAATTTGCGAGAGGGCGATCGCGTCTCACAAGGAGAGCTACTCGCGAAGATCGATGACCGTAACCTACAAGCTGACTTGAATCAGGCTGAAGCGGCGGTGAATGAAGCCATCCGGCAACGAGGCGCACAAGCGGCCAGTGTAGCGCAGGCCCAGTCTCAGGTCGCTCAGGCAAGGGCTGCGGTCACTCAAGCGCAGGCTCAGCTAAACCAGGCGCAGGCGGCCCGAAACTTAGCGCAAACAGAGTTTCAGCGCTATCAGACTTTGTACAACCAGGGAGCGACTTCTGCGAGCGACCTGGACAACAGACGCGCTACGGTGACCGACGCGGGCGCTCAGATTCAGGTGGCTCAAGGACAGGTCAGTTCGGCCCGGTCGCAGGTAGACACCGCGCAGGCTCAGGTTTCTGCCGCACAGCAGCAGCTTCAAGCCGCCGATTCACAAATTGAGACGGCCCGCTCTCGGGTGAATCAGGCAGAAGTGGCGCTAGAAGGGACTCGCCTGTACGCGCCATTTGACGGCATCGTCGCCTACTTCAACATTCGCGAGAACGAATACTACAGCGTGCAAGCGGTTTCTTCTCAGACGGGCAACTATCAGGAGCTGTTGAACCGGGTGCCAATTGTCGTGATTGACCCGAACCAGTTTGAGGTGACGGCTGATCTGTCAACGTCCGCAGGCGATCGCGTTCGCACTGGCCAAACGACGCTGGTGACTTCTGGCGTCTCTGAAATTGCTGACCAGAGCAGTCAGGGGGGCAACTTGACAGATCGTGCTGAGGCCCGAGGCGAAGTGTATGCGGTGAATCCGGCAGTCAGTCCCGGCAATCGCTCCATTCAAATGGTCTCTCGGGTAATAAGCGGCTCGGCAAATCTTCAGCACGGTGAGAGCGTGACGCTATGGGTCGCGGCGGACGAAAGAAACAACACCGTGGTAGTGCCCCTAAACGCAGTGGTCTTCAGAGATCAGGTGCCCTACGTATTTGTAGTAAACGAAGAGACAAATACGGTGGAGCAGCGGCAGGTAGAGCTAGGCGTAGAAGGGCTTGACCAGCGGGAGATTTTGCGCGGAGTTGAAGCAGGCGAACAGCTAGTGACCGACGGACAAAATGGCCTAGTCGATGGCGCGAAGGTGAAAATCTCGTCGTCTGATTTCGTCTCAATGCAAGGAGAATAACCGATGAATCAGGCCAATATTTCGATAGGTTCGGGTGAATCTATACCCCCGACAGACCCGAAAGAAAAGAATGCTCAAAAGGCGTCGCCTATTATGCGCTTCTTTTTTCTGCGCACGGTGTTTGACATTTTATTAACGGTGCTGCTGGTAGTTGGCGGTGGCCTGGGCTACATGTCGATGGTGAAGGAGTCGAATCCTGATATTGCGGTGGCGATCGCCTCAGTCACCACCACTTGGGGCGGAGCCGATCCTGAAACTATCGAGCAAATCACCAACGAACTAGAAACCGAAATGAAATCTGTTGAGGGGCTCAAGAGTTTAGACAGTGCCTCATTCAGCGGATTCTCTTTAATCAACGCTGAATTCCGCACCGACGTAGACCCCGACCAGGCCATTCAAAAGCTGCGAGATGCGGTTTCCAAAGCCGAAGCAGATCTGCCCAGGGAAGCCAATCAGCCTTCCGTACAGGCCGTCTCCGTCAGCGATGCGCCGATTGTTACGATTGCCCTATTTGGCGATCTTGACCCGGTCGTGCTTTCACAAGCGGCCCAAAAGCTACAAGACCGATTAGAGAAAGTAGCCGGTGTCACCGAGGTGAACTTGGGCGGAGCGCGAGATGAAGTCGTGCAGATCCAAATGAACCCTAGCGAGCTAACCGCTCTAGGCGTTTCTCCCGTGACGGTTGCCAATCGCATTCGCGCGGCGAATACAGACGTGCCACTCGATGAAATTGAAAGCAACGACATCGGCACTCAAGTTCGCTTTTACGGTCGCTTTCGCCGTATCGAAGACCTGCGCGACCTGCCGATTACCCGGCTTGACGGGCGCGTCATCAGGCTCAGTGAAATTGCCAATATTCGTCGGGAGCTAGAGCCTGAAAGCAGCCGCGCTGCGATTAGCGTAGAGGGCTCTGAGTATGAATCTGTAGTCAGTGTTTCGGTCAAAAAGGTGCCGGGGCAAGACACCATTGAGGTGATTGATAACGTCAAAGCTGAGATCGACGTTGCTCAAAACGACCCTAATACCTGGCCGCCCGGTCTTGACTATCTGATTACGGCTGATGATTCAGAAGCGATTTGGGAGCAGCTCACTAATTTGTTTGTGAACGCGCTTCAGGCGATGGCAGCCGTATTTGTGATTTTGTTCATCGCGCTGTCCTGGCGAGAGGCGCTGATTGCCGGTCTCTCGATTCCGCTGACTTTTTTAGGGGCACTGGCCGTCCTTTGGCTGATGGGCCAAACCCTCAATACGATGGTACTCATCGGCATGGTGCTGGCGCTTGGCATTCTAGTCGATGTGTTCATCTTGATGATGGAAGGGATGCACGAGGCGATTTTTGTCTCCAAGCTCAGCTTTAATCAGGCCGCGCTGAAGACGGTGAGAACCTATGCGGCTCCGGCCTTTGCAGGCCAGCTCACCACCATTCTGGCCATGACGCCGCTGATGGCCATTAGCGGCACGCTGGGCAGCTTCATCCGGCTGCTGCCGATTACAGCGGTAATTTGCCTGGTGCTGAGCTTCGTGGTGGCGCTGCTGGTTGATATTCCGCTCTCTCGCTTTTTGCTGGCGGGTGTGTCAAAAGATTTGCCCAAGTCTCGGATTGATAAGCTCAGTGAAAAAGCCTCAGAAAAGTTTACGCGCTGGAGCCTGAGCTATACCGTCCGCAATCAGGCAACAGCAAGAGCTTGGACGCTGTTTGCAGTGACGTTGTTTATCACATCCATCTTCGCGTTTAGCCAAGTGCCCGTTACTTTGTTCCCAGAAGAAGACGGACTGAAACTGGGCGTAAACGTAGATCTGCCGCCAACCACGACCCTGGCGGTGACTCAAACAGTAGCCGACGACATTGGCGATATTTTGCGTCAGAAGCCGTACTTTGAAAACGTGATTAAGTACACTGGGCAGGGGAGTAATCTGGTTAGCTCCGGGACGCTTCAGCCTAGCGAAGGTAGCTATAAGCTTGGTTTTTCGGCTATCTTCATTCCAGAAGATGACCGCGAAAAAGCCTCTTATGAGTATGCAAATGATTTGCGAGCTGAGTTAAATCAGGCTCTAGACAAGTATCCTGGTGCGTCTTTGCTGGTGAGCGCTCAAAGCTCGACAGGGGCAGGCGATCCAATTCAGGTCGAAGTCGTCGGTGGCAATATCACCGAGCTAAGACAAATCTCGGCCCAAATTCAAAACGTGCTGCGACAAACGCCTGGAACAAGCGACGTTAGAGATAACTTAGGCAATCTTCAAGCTGACCTGAAGCTGTTGCCCCGGCGAGAAGAGCTAGACTTTTACGGTCTCACCGAAGATGATGTGACTGCCCAGGCTCGCTACTACATGACGGCGACAGATGTCGGAGACTTTGCCATTGGCGGCAATCAGGAGGATATTGAGATTCGGCTCAGTACCGCTTGGCCTTCTCGCAATGGGGAAGTCGGTGGCCCTACCCGGCGCGATGAACTCTCTTTAATTCGCTTCTTTGGCTCCAATTCAGATGATCCGGTGATTCCTGCTGGCGCTGTAGTGAACACCGTGCAGGGGCAAACACCACTGTCAATCACGCATAAAGGCGGAGCGCGGACGGTCACCGTACTCTCTAAGACGGCGAACCGCACCGTAGGTGAAGTTTTGGCGGATGTAGAGCCGCAGGTACAGGAATTGCAGGCAGCTTGGCCACCGGGCTATACCTACAGCTTTTCGGGTGAGGCAGAGGAGCAGGCCGAAACGTTTGGCTCTGCGGGTCAGGCGCTAGGGCTAGCCATCTTTATGGTGTTTGCAGTGTTGGTATTGCAGCTTAACTCCTTCCGTCAGCCGATTATCATTTTGCTGACAATTCCGTTAGCCTTGATTGGCACTTTGGGCGGCTTTTTCCTTGCCTGGATTCCGTTCTCCTTCTCGGCCTTTGTCGGCGTTATCGCGCTGGTCGGCATTGTCGTAAACGATGCGATTGTCATGGTTGACACCATGAACAGCTATCAGCGCGATGGGATGACGGTGCGCAGGGCAGCAGCGCATGGGGTATCAGACAGACTCAGGCCGATTCTGACGACCAGTATCACAACTATCATCGGCCTGATTCCGCTAGCCTTTAGTGCGCCGACCTGGATGCCGCTATGTAGTGCGATTATCTTTGGCCTGATTGCGGCAACAGGAATCGCGCTGATTGTGATTCCCTGCCTGTACGTGCAGCTCACGCCAAAAACAGAAACCTTGGAGGTAGATTTTCCATGAAAACGTTTTGTAATGATCTTTTACGCGTTTAAGCCGACTCTTTACTAGCTCTATGTCTTGTTTAGGTGTAGAAATGCCGCGTTTTGACTTTTTCTGAAAGGCATGGAGAACATAAACAATAATTATGCCAACTCTAGCATAGCTGGAGTGCACTACAGCCCTATGGACGCCTTAATGAGTCTTGCTCTCGTCCCTTTCGACGCATTTCTAAACATTTCATTTGCAAGCCTGTCTTGACTTGCTATAATGTGACTATTCAGTCATGTGTCTGATCGGTCACTCTGTTCAAGAAGCGTTTAAGGTACTTAAAGCCTTGCAAACTGAAGAAGTCCGTACCTGGCTGAAAAATTCATAACCACTATCACAAAAGGAAATAAATCATGACCACCACACAGACATTTAGTAAGCTGAAAACGCCGCCTGACTTAACGTCAAAAGAATTTGCCAGCAACAAGTACGAATACTACAAATGGATGCGTCAGGAAGCGCCAGTGGCTCGCTGCAAGTATGTAACCGGACATGCTTACGTCATCTCTCGCTACGAGGACTGCGTTGCCCTGCTCAAAGATCCCAGAGTCATCCGCGACAATCGCACCATCGACACCAGCACCCCGCTGCTGCCTTCCTTTATTCCACTGCCAAAATCGACTGAGCTGATACTGCACAGCATGATTGGGACGGACGAGCCCGACCATAAGCGGTTGCGTAGTCTGGTACATCAGGCTTTTACGAGAAAGTCCATGAGTGAGTTGAGCGATCGCATCGAAAAACTCACCAACAACCTACTCGACAAAGCAGAAGCCAAAAGCAAAGCAGAAGGCTCCGTCGATCTCAAAGAAGCCTACGCCCTGCCCATCCCCGTTACCGTCATTCAAGAGATGGTCGGCGTCGCGGATTCAGACATGCCCAGATTCTACGGGGGCATCGAGGCCATTGTAAAAGGGTTCTCAGGTGTGCGAATTATTCTAACGATGCTTTGGGATGTGCCACGTCTGTCCGGCCTCATACGCGAACTCATTGACAAGAAAAGAGAGAATCCCGGCAATGATATGCTCACTGGCCTGATTCAGGCGGAAGAAGAGGGTCAGAAGCTAACCGAAGATGAGATTGTCAGCATGATCTTTTTGATCATCGCGGCGGGCTACCAAACGACGGTGCATTTGATTACGAATGGTGCGATCGCCCTACTCCAGCACCCAGACCAGCTAGCAAAACTCAGAGCAAATCCAGACCTGATTGAATCCGCAGTAGAAGAGATCTTACGGTTCACCAGTCCCGTATTTGTCACAGAGTTAGCCTATGCCAAAGAAGACATGAAGATTCGTGGCGTTAACATTCCGAAAGGGGAAGTCGTTACCGCCTGCATCGGTTCGGCCAACCACGATCCAGCAGCGTTTGAGAACCCAGAAGTATTTGACATTGAAAGGTCGCCTAACAAACACATCGGCTTCGGCAGCGGTATCCACGCCTGTCTAGGTGCTCCCCTCGCTCGAATGGAAGCCAAAATTGCGCTCACTAACCTAATCAAAAGGAATCCTAATCTACGCTTAGCGATAGACCCTTCTGAACTTGAGTGTGAAACCACACCTGGAATCCATTCTTATAAACACTTACCCGTCGTGCTGGGTTAAAACCTCTCAGCTCGCTTTCATTAAACCTACCTATTCATCAGGAGATGACCGTCAATGGTTACGACACAGACCACTCAAAAGTTGCAGTTTCCGCTCGACCTCAGCTCACAAGCTTTTGCCGATAACAAGTACGAGTACTACAAATGGCTGAGAGAGGAAGCGCCCGTTTTCAAAGGCAAAATTAGCATCATAGACGCCTACATTCTCTCTCGCTACGACGACTGCGTAGACTTCCTCAAAGACCCCCGCTTCATCCGCAACCGCACCACAGCAACGGGCGGCGGCAGAATGCCCTTCCCCATGCCCAAGTCAACCCAACTGATGGCACAAAGCATGATTACTGAGGACGAGCCTGACCACCGCAGACTAAGAAATTTGGTGCATCAGGCATTCACTCGGCATTCGCTCGAAAAGATGTCAGCGCGAATTGACGAACTGACCTACGGCCTGTTGGACAAAGCCGAGGCAAAAGGAACGGTCGATCTCAAAGAAGCTTATGCCCTACCGATCCCAGTCAAAGTCATTCGGGAAATGATGGGTGTAGATGACGCAGATATGCCTAAATTCAAAGACGGCCTCACTGCCCTAAAAGATGGCTTCTCAGGCTGGACAATGGCGCGTACGCTTCTTTGGGACTTGCCCCGTTTATCTAAGTTCATCCGCGAGCTAATTGTTCGCAAGCGGTCTAATCCTCAAGACGACATTCTCACTAAGCTCATTCAGGCAGAGGACGAAGGCGCAAAGCTGAACGAAGACGAGTTAGTTAGTATGGTCTTTTTGATGATTGTTGCGGGTTACGAAACTACCGTGCAGCTCATTACTAACGGCGTACTTACCCTCTTGCAGCATCCCGATCAGTTAGAGAAGCTTAGAAACCGACCTGAACTGATCGAATCCGCTGTTGAAGAGATCCTTCGCTATATTGGCCCTGTTCAAGGGACAAAGCCTGGCTACGCCTTAGAAGATGTGACGCTGCATGAGGTCACGATTCCTAAAGGGTCAGCAGTCATGCCGTTTTTAGGCGCGGCTAATCACGACCCGAGCGTATTTGAGCATCCAGAAGTATTTGACATCGAGCGTTTTCCTAATAAACACCTTGGCTTCGGCAGCGGCATCCACTCATGCCTGGGTGCGCCGCTGGCCAGGATGGAGACAAAGATCGCGCTGACTAACTTGATCAAGCGCAATCCTAACTTGCGCTTAGCGGTCGATCCCTCAGCGCTGAAGCTGCAAGTCAGACCCGGCTGGCATACTTATGAGAATCTGCCAATTGTCTTAGGGTAATCTTCTCCTCAGTCAAAAGAATAAGGATCAAAAACAACAAGGTATGCTTATGAGCTGCTAATTTCTACGATGATTTCGCCTTCTTTCAATTTCTCTAAAGCCTGAGTCAAAGTACTTGAGAGAATTCGATGTAGGTTTCGGTTTGTCACGTTACCACAAGTCAGCCAAATAATTTGAGGGGGTATTCCTAGCCGACAAACAAGATCGACAAAGTCGCTATCTTTCGTCATGATTACAGCATTGGCAATTCGTGCTGCCTTAAAAATCTCAACGTCTTTCGCATCGCGTAATCCAAGATCCCGCAAAGCCGAAGCCTTTAACTCAAAATTACTGGATAGCCAACCTGCCAAGGTTGGTGGTAGTTGAGCATCAACCCAAACGTTCATGCAGTCAACCGGGAAAAATCGGTACGCCGCGCGGCAAATACGAGACAAGCCTGAATATCTGCAATTTCTAGATCTGGAAAATCCTCTAAAATTTCAGAGGTACTGACATTCTCAGCTAGCATCTCTAAAATGTCACTCACCCGAATTCTCATTCCCCGGATACAAGGGCGGCCACCACACTGACCGGGAGTTTGGGTAATACGAGACAGTAAGCTATTCATTGAGTGTACTGAGTTAATTACATGCGAGTAACTTTCCTCCATGATACAAAAATATAGTTAGTTGCGATCACCGCATCACAAATCGTTGGAGCTGACCGCCGAAAGATTTGCGAGCGACTACGCTCAGCCATCGGAGGCACCCCCTGGCATAGGCGTTGGCGTAGCCTGAATTCTGTCGCCTGGGTATGACTTGCCTCTAATCTGTGACGCAAAATTTTATCGGGCGATGCTGCCGGTATTGGATAGTGTTCATCCTCAAATTTTTCGGTGAGCGTTACCAGCAGTTCTCAAAATGAATCTTCTTCAGATGTCCGTTGTAATCGATGTTCAAGTTTTTGAGCGTGGCTGAGTGCTGCGTCATTTTCTGCCTCAGTCAAGATAGGTTTTAGCTGATAGCGTACTAACAAATTGCCTGCATCTGCGCCTGAAATAAAGGTAGGCTGCTGATAGCCAGTACAGATACGCTTAAGCGTTGCTTTCTCCATCCGTTAGCTAACAGTACGAGCGCAACTAATCTTAACTTGGCAGGCAGCTCCCAAGCGCCTACGATCCTGAATGAAGGCGAATTTGTGGTGATGCTAGGAGCTTCTGGCAGCGGCAAATCGACGCTGCTGAATATTATGGGCGGCTTGGATGTGCCCACCAGCGGACAGGTGCTCTTTCGTGGGCAGGATCTAGCGGTGGCGAGCGATCGCACCCTCACCCGCTTTCGCCGCGAACATGTCGGCTTCGTCTTCCAGTTTTACAATCTCATCCCTAGCCTCACCGCCCGCGAGATGGCTGATGAACACGCTCGATCAAAAACTGTTGCGAGATCTCTCTCGGTTTAAAGGTCAGGTGATTGCGATTACGCTAATTGTCGCCTGTGGCATCGCTTGCCTAGTGACGATGATGAGCGCCTACGATTCCCTTCAGCTCTCGCAACACACTTACTACGACCGCTATCGGTTCGCTGATGTGTTCGTCCCGCTCAAACGTGCGCCTAATTCACTCGCAGCGCGGATTGCTGAAATTCCGGGTGTGCAGCAGGTGCAGGCGCGAGTAGTCATGAATGTGAATCTGGATGTACCAGGGTTGGACGAACCCGCTACCGGGCGTTTGATCTCAATTCCAGAAGTCCAGACCCCGATGCTCAACGATCTATTCATTCGTAAGGGCCGCTACATCGAACCGGGACGACGCGATCAGGTGTTGATTAGCGAAGCCTTTGCCACTGCCAACAGCTTAGATATTGGCGATCAGTTAGGTGCTGTCATTAACGAGCGCTGGCAACAGCTACAAGTGGTTGGAATTGCGCTGTCACCAGAGTATATCTATGAGGTCAACGGCGGCGAGCTGTTTCCTGATAATCAGCGGTTTGGCATTTTGTGGATGAATCGGGAGGCGATCGCCACCGCCTTCGATCTTAAGGGAGCCTTCAACGACGTGGCCCTATCGCTGATGCCGAGGGCAAACGAAGCAGACGTACTTTTTCAACTCGATCAGCTTGTCAAACCCTATGGCGGGCTAGGAGCCTACGGACGAGATACTCAGGTGTCTCATCAGCTCATCGATAGTGAAATTCAAGGGTTGTCTGCGATCGCCATTCTCGTGCCTGCCGTCTTCTTAGGCATCGCCGCCTTTCTACTCAATTTAGTTTTAGCCCGCTTGGTCAGCACCCAAAGAGAACAAATTGCCGTCCTCAAAGCATTTGGCTACGACAATCTCGCAGTGGGCTTTCACTACCTCAAACTGGTGCTGGTAATTACGCTGGGCGGCGCTGTCATAGGCACCGCGCTGGGCGTCTGGTTAGGCTCAATGATGACCCAAGTTTATGCGCTGTACTTTCACTTTCCCGTCCTGCAATATCGCGTCGAACCTTATCTGTTATTGACAGCCGTTGGTGTCAGCGCTGTAGCCGCCGTTTTTGGCACGGTCACCGCCGTTCAGCAAGCGGTTTCACTTCCCCCTGCCGAGGCGATGCGGCCCGAACCGCCAGCCATGTATCAAGCCACCGTACTGGAACGGCTAGGATTGCAGCGCCTGCTTTCCCAGTAGGGCAAATCATCGTCCGCAATCTAGAGCGCCGAGCGGTACAAACGTTACTAGCCGTAATTGGCATTTCAGCAGCAGTGGCAATTCTGGTCATCGGTCGCTACTTCACCGATGCTACGAGTACGCCTTTCAAATATTGGGATTAGTGATCGCAACCCACAGCCAACGCTGGTATTCAGCATGAAACTCGATGAAATCGTTTGTACTACTCAACGAGTTTTCAACGTTTCCCCCGGTTTTTTACGCTCTCCATGACCAGAGTCATAGCCGAATCTGGAGCAAGCGGAGTGAATTGATAGAGCGTCTTCTGACGCAGGAATGCGAACTGTGTGGGTCAAGGGACAAAATCGAAGTTCACCACATCCACAAACTTGCAGACCTGAATCAAGCGGGACAATCTAGCCGTCCAGAATGGATGAAGATAATGGCGGCACGCCGACGCAAAACGCTTGTCGTTCCTCGTATCATTTCCTAAATATCTTGCCCCCTTTGCCGACACCAACATTCTGTTCTTTGCCTCCTGGCCCATGCTCGCAGCCTGCTTCACCCTGTTCTACCTGCGCGATCTAGATCGCCTATGGACAATTGAAAAGTGAGCAATTCCTTTTTTCTCTAATGCCTTACATCTGTAATTTTTTTGAAAACCTCAGCATTTTGAATCAGCTCAGTATGGTCTGCATCATAAAAATCTATTCTAGACCAGGGAATGGTTGTGGACTTCCTCAAACTTTGGCCCGTTGAAGACGCCAATAGCGCACTTTCCAGAGACACCACACCGTCTCCAATCGACGTTGTCCCTATACTAAATTTTCCCTTTGTATCCATGTTGACAATTTGAGGCGTCGGCAGATGATCGCCCAAAACTAACTGAAGCTCAAAATTAACATCTGGCGAATTTTGAGCCGTTTGGTCTAGCGCCAGTGCAAAACGGCGAGCGCGGTTCAAACAGTGAGCCAGATAGCGATGAGCGATCTGATATCGGTCTTCGGCTGCGGTGACGCCTGGCAGCAGCGCTTGCAAGTTGTCGGTTTGAGTCGGAGAGAGTAATCCCCATTGCCACCGTTCCCACACCTTGAGATCAAACAAATCGGCCCCCTTTGAATGCGCGATCGCGCTGGGTTCAACAATAGGATAATACTGCGGGCGAGGCATCATTTGGTACATCGAAGGAAACGTGCCCAAAACTGTGAGATTGTTCGTTGGCGTCATCGGCCCGATGTTCCAAGGCCCTACCAACTCCCCCAAAGCAATCAGAGGTTCAGAAAACACATTAAGCTCTTTCAAACTCTCCCCCTGAGCAAGATTAACAAAGCTCTCTAGACTCCCGCCGTTAGGTGGCCCCACTAAAACAACGCGATCTACATAGCGCCCACCAGCCCAGGTAATCGACGGCAGCGCCCCCTGCTCACCCAGGGCATGATCGCCATAGCGAAGGAAGTAGCGAGTCAACAAACATCCTAAAGAATGGGCCACAATATCGAACTTAACCTGTGATGGGTCGCCATGGTAGCGCTGCGGATACTGCTGAGCCAGCTCGGCTTGTTTTTTAAGAATAAAAGACTGCAAGCGCTGAGCATTCTTCACGTTGTCGCGTCGCCAGTCGTAGGCAAACTCAAGGTTAGGAACCGTCTGCCCTACAGTTTCAGAAGATACAGGCTGAGGAGATTGAGATGTCGGCAAATCTTGGGTAAGGTTTAGCGCTTCTAAAACTTGCCGATAGCTATCTTGCTCTAGATGCCAACGAGCAATATTGACCCGTAAGCTAGGGAGAATTTGCGACGGCTGCAACGCGTCAACCGGTGACTGAGCCTGAAGCGGTAAAGCAATATCCAGCAGGTTGCTGTCTAGCTCAAATTCGCCCCAGATAACTTTCTGATCTTTATCTACTAGGCCGGTGCCAAAAAGGCCAGGGACTAAAATAATCGGATTACGAGCAGCAGACTTTCTGTTTGAAGCTCGCGCAATCCAGCTCTGTGAGGCAGCAGGGGAACTTGGTGTATTTGTTGATTTCTGATAAATAGTTGTCCCACTGATGAGCAGCACCAGCAAGCAGGCAAGTCCTGCGCGTAAAACGAAGGTTGTTTTCTTCATAAAACGGCCTCCAATACGCTTTGTGGCGTAGTAAGACAGCCGTCTTCTAGCTCAATAATTCTATCCGCAATGTCTAAAATCCGACTGTCGTGGGTAACTAACAGAATCGTGCATTGCTGCCGTTTGGCTAGCTGCTGCATTAGCTCAACAACGGTACGGCCACTGACTTTATCTAGCGCGGCAGTAGGTTCGTCAGCCAGAATCAAGGGCGGTTGGTGAACTAAAGCGCGGGCCACGGCCACTCGTTGTTGTTGCCCCACCGAAAGCTGATGAGGGTACTGGTGGCAGTGGTCTGCTAACCCAACTTGTGCCAGCATTTGACGCGATCGCACCTTAGCCTCCCGCATGTTCACCCGCCGATCTAAAACCAGAGACATTTGCACATTTTGCTGAGCCGTCAGCGCCGTTAGCAAACTATGAGACTGAAAAATAAACCCAATCTGCCGCCGCAGGTTTTCCAACGCTCGATCCGACGCACCCTGTAGCGCTTGGCCCAACACTTGCAAACCACCCGACTGCACCGAGCGTAGCCCGCCGATCAGAGAAAGCAGCGTACTTTTCCCTGAGCCAGAGGGGC
The DNA here is from genome assembly GCA_049791095.1 of Phormidesmis sp. GTDB lineage: Bacteria > Cyanobacteriota > Cyanobacteriia > Phormidesmidales > Phormidesmidaceae > Phormidesmis. The sequence continues at coordinate 7,206 of JBAQZP010000154.1, read as the reverse complement.
CGTTCATAATCACAATTTCACCAGGCCGCAAAGACAGATGAATATCGAATAACACTTGTCGTCGTAGCCGATCACGCCCGTAAAAGTGATTGAGCTGTTGAACTTCAATGATAGGGGTTAGCATAGTCAAACAATAGAAAAAGAACAACAATAGAAGAAAGCAGAACCCAAGGCAATTAAATGTGTTGGCGCATCGCATCGACCGGATCTAAGGCTCTGAGTTTACGCAGCGCAATCTGGCCAGAGACTAAGCACATTGATAGGGTCAGGCCAAACACCTGATATAAAATTGCAGACTCCATTTCCATCAAAAGTCCCGTTAGCAGGTTAACAACACGATAGAAACCCAGACTGAGGAAAACCCCCGGAATAAATCCGAATACGGCAACAATCAGTGCCTGAGAAAACACAATCTGACGCAAGTAACGATGAGGATGACCCATCGCCCGCAGCGTGGCATATTGAGACAAATGGTTGTTGATGTTTGTATAAATAACGTTGTAAACCATAACAATACCAACCACAAAAGCCATCGCTGCCCCTAGCTCGAAGATAAATCCAATGGCCGTAGATCGCAGCCAGAAAGCTGCCTCTTCTTGTAACCACTGCTGCTTAGGTTTAACCACGACATCAGCGGGTAGCCGGAGATTAAGCTGGCGCACAACAGACTCAATATCAGCCTCTGGCGCTACTTTAAGTAAGCCAATGTCAACTTGATTCAAGCTGCTACGAACACCGCCTTCAAAATTAGAAGGCTGATTGGCAAAGAGCTTGATAAAAGTGCGATCGCTCATAATCAAGTTGCCATCGCTAATAAAGGTAGCCCCCAAAGAAAACTCGCCTACAACAGTAACCGGCTGTCCCGATAAATCAGCGCGGACACCAGCGCTCAGCCGTCCATAAACCTGTCTTGATTGGCGATCGCTCAACACCGTATTGGTCAGCTTAAGCGACTTTTGAACGGCCTGCACCTCTGGCATCAAAAACACCGGCTGGTCTGGGTTAAAGGCAAGAATTCGAATCGGTCTACCCTGAGGACTCTCTATCTGTCGCCAGTTGCCCAAAGTAATGTACAGAGGGTAAGCGGCAGTGACTGATGTTAGGCTTCTAGCTTGATACAGCCGCTGTCGGCTGAAGGGCTGCTCAACATTGCTGACGTAGCGTTTAGGATTCACCATCACCAAATCAGCATCTAAATGTTCAACAAAAGCCGCACTGGTCGTTGCCAAAGCGTGGCGAACCCCTAGCTGAGCAAACAACAGAAAAACTACAAAGGTAATGGCCGCCAGCGCCGTCATGAACTGGGCCTGGCGATACCAAAGATTGCGCCAGGAGAGAGACGTGGTAAATAAATGAACAGATAAACGGCTCCAGCCTCTAGACCAACGAGCATAGCGGTTACGGCGCTGACGATTAGAAGACATCAGCAGGCTCCTTTGTTAACACTTTACGCGCGGCTAAATAGCCAGATACACTACACATGCTGAAGTTAAGCGAGAGCACTACCAGCATCTGTCCGCCAGTCATCACAATCGGCAGACGAGTCGCTAGCCAAATGATCTGATACAGACCGGCTGAAATTGCCACGCCCGGAACCGCTCCCAACACCGATAGGAGCCAAGCCTGTTGTAGTACCCAAAAGCAAATTTGGCGATTGCTAAAGCCCATCGCTTTAAGCACACCATATTCCGAAAGCCGCTCGCTCACATCAGCTACCAAAACCTGATAGATAATGACCGCTCCGACCAAAACGGCCATCACGAGCTGTAGGCTAATGATTAACCCCATCGAGTTGTTGGAGATCCAGTAAGTTTCGTCGGCTGCGATCGCCTCCGCCCGACTCAGCACACTCACGGTAGCTGGCAACCGCTGGCGCAGCCGTACGACCAGCTCATCCACATCGGTTCCAGGAGCCACTGCAATCAGCCCTAAGTTAATTTGATCGAGCGAGCGGCCTGGGTGCAGGCGGGCAAAATTTTGGTCGCTCAGAATCACCATGCCATCGGCTCGCAGCGTATTGCTCAGCTCAAACAGCTCGGCCACCTCAATCCGCCGCCCTCGCAGCTCTGCCTGCAAACCGGGGTAGCGATCGCCAAATTCCGGACGAGAAAATCGATTAAACAAAACCCGATCCGGCTGCTGCAACGACGCCAAACTCGCGTCAACGTCCAACGTACTAAATATAGGATCTTGCAAATCAAACCCGATCATAAAAATACCTCTTGGCTGAGCTGTAGAGAGGCGACGCCACTGTCCAAAAGAAAGGTAAACCGGCATAATCTTTGACACTTGAGGCTCTAACGCCGCCTGATATAGCCGCTGGCGCGAAAAGGGCACTGTAAAGCTAGCGTCTAGCGATCGCGGCGAAACCAAAACAATATCGAAGTTAAAGTTGTCGTATAGCAAACTCGCAGACCTTTGAATTGCTCGAAGGATGCCTAACTGTAAAAACATTAGAGTAGTGGCAAAACTAATTGAAGAGATTGCCACAATCAGTCGAACTTTAGCCTGTCGCAGATTTCTCCAAGCTAAATAGATATTTTGAGAGCGAGGATAGTTAGCCACAAGGAATCAACGTAGATAAGAATAGCTTTAGACTAAAGCAAAAAGGCAAGACTTCTGCTTTCTCAAAAAAACAATGGGTAAATCAACGTTACAGCGGGCGCTCTGCCTGAGTAGAATCCATCTCTATCTCAATATCCACTTGCAGGTTGGTTAAATTAACCACTGAAGTACTGCTATCTAGCGCAACCACCACTTCCACAACCCGCGCATCCACCTGGGCGGTCGGATCGTCACCAATCACATCGTTCTTAAACACCAGTTGACCAATCTTGCTCACCTGTCCTTCCAGCACCTCTGCCAAAGCAGGGCTTTTAATTTGAGCAGTTTGCCCCAACCGGATATGACTGACATCGGCTTCAAACACTTCAGCCACAGCCGTCATCTGCTGGGTGTTGCCCATCGTCAAAATACCTTGAGGCGTCATAGCCTCCCCTGGCCGAGTTAAAATTTGCAGGATTTGCCCCGATTGAGGCGCTTTCACAATACTTTGCTGTAGCTGAGCCTCGGCTACGGCCAGCGTTTGGCGAGCCGACGCTAACTCGACCCCAATCAGCGCCGACTCAGCCGTTACCTGCTGCACTTGAGACTGAGCAATTTGTAGATTAGTCTCTCTAGATTGATCTAGCTGCGCCAGGACAGCCTCAGCCTGAATAAGATTCTCCTGCGCCTGCTGAACGGCTAGCCGCCGACTGTCTGAGTCTTGCAGGGGCAGCGCACCCCGCTGATAAAGTCGTTCTGTTCTTTCGCTGACGATACGCGCTTGCGTCAGCTCCTCTGTAAGCCGTCGCACAGCGGCCTGCTGCGCCTGAATTTGCAGCGCCTCAGGCGTATCTATCCGATCAACTTGAAATTGCGCCTGAAGAATTTCACCTTGATTGAGCACCTTTTGCGTTTGCGATCGCGTTTTCAGTTCGGACAGCTCACTAGCGGCCAAGTCTCGTTTAGCCAGTAATTCTGGATAGCTACTCAACGTCGCTAAAGTCTGATCTTGCTCAACTGAATCGCCCTCCTTCACGCTTAGCCTCGCGACTTGAGCACCCACCGGGGCGGCTACTCGAATGCTCTCTCCGGCTGGCGCAATCCGCCCCGATGCAATAACTCGCACGGGAGCGGTAGACACAGAGTCTAATCCCTGGACAGAACTAGGTGCCGGAGCATCTGTTCGAATGACCGCAGCAACGCCTAGCCCAGCAACTATACAGCTCAACAGAATTATCAGACAGCGATCACGAGTAAATATCGTAAACATGACCTACTTATAATGACGCTTGAGCAAGGTCATTTCCGCTAAGAGTGATTATAATAAACAACAGCACCTAGGATAACCTGAAGGTCTCCGCAAACTTTTATCTAACTACTTAAGTTCAAGCTTCTGAAAGACCCTGCGACATTCAAAGCAAGAACGCCTTGCAGCTCTTGTAACAAAACATCGGTAACGGTATCTGCATCAACGTAACCTTAACACACAGCGACTCACCATCTACGTAGTAGAGAAAGTTAGCCACAAATCAGCCTTTCTCTAAATCTCTAGCGTAGCCTTCCAAACTGTTTACTAAAAACACAGAGCATCAACCAAACGCTTCGCAGTTCGTGCAAACCACCCTATTGAAACACCCGATACTCCTAATATGAGGAGAGTGGAAAAAAGGAAACTGTCAGATGTGAGTAGCCAAACTAAGCCGAATCTTCGGCAACGCGATCGCTCCCTCAGCATCATCCTACTCAAGCAGCCTTGAATAGGGCTTCCAGTTCCTCAACTCCTTTCACGAACCGCTCCCTGCGCTCAGCTAGAGACACGACTTCTGCCATATGTGATCGCGGTCTCAAGAAGTTGCCCATCTCGTCTACCGCTTGGCAAAACCTTTGAGCCGCTTCAAACTCACCGAAGCCCAAAGTCGGGTAGTAGCGATGCTTGATGCGCGATACAGGTAGCACCACACGCCCTTGACTCGGACGTAGGTTTCGTCGATCAGCCACACCTTACCCACCTTGCCCTGCCGCTTCATTCTGATTTGGTCAGTAAAATGAGGGAGAAAGCGTTCCTCCCAGTCTCGCACCGTTTCGTGGGTGAACTGAAAGCCCCGCAGCAGAAAGAATTCAGCCACGTCCCGATAGCTGAGCTTGTAGCGCAGGCGGCAAAGCAGCACCTGAAAGAGGATGTCTGTCGGGACTTCGATGAAGTTGAAGGGCGTATCTGTCCGCTCATTGAAGGCACGGCGACAGTCCTTACACCGAAACATGTCGTATTGGCTACTCAGGGCTGACAATTTCGTTCAGACAGCTTTTTCTGCGAAAGCGATCGCGCACTACTTAGCTCCATCAGCGCATGTGCCTCGGCTACGGCAACCGGCTGACCGCAGGGCGTTTGATGCGGCTGATGCAAGCCAAACGCACGAATTAGAGCAATCAACGACTCTTGTAAATCAACGTTAGAGCTTACTTTCAAATTAGTTGCTTATTACAACTATTTGATTGTACAACTAAATATCAATGCATCAAGCTATTAAATTAGTGAGCTAGCAAGCGATTGATGCTGTCAAATTCATTAGGGTAGTGTAACAACCACAGATTGATAGTGCGATCGCGGCACTACAAAGCTAAGCTATAATTTTGACAATTTCGGTAAAAGTTATCTGTGCATACGTTATCAACCCGTATATCCATGGTTACAGCCCTTAAACAACCCTCTTCGCTCATTCACGAGATCAGGCTCGATCAAGTAGGTAACTGGCAGCTATTTAAATTCAGCGAAACGCTTCAGCTTCGCATGGAGAACCTACTGGAAAGGAAAAAATCAGACCAGCTAACCCTTGAGGAAGTTGCAGAGTTGGAGGCTATTTCAGAGCTAGATCGCATTTTCACTCATATGAATGCAATGCTAGCTGCTCTACATGCCAATTAAGCCTGAGGTGAGGCAGGCTGTTTGAGAGCGAGCCGATCATCTATACGGATACTGCCATTCATCAGAGTGTTATACCGAAAATGAACATTTATCGAAAATATTTTAAACTGGTTCTAGCAGGAAACACAAACGTGCCTGCGATGATCAATGCCATCATCAGATCTACTCTCCAGGTCAGAGAAGACACTCGAGACGAGTCCCTGACATTCCGCCAAGTTCACGTATTTCATACTGAACAGTCGTTGCAAACTCTTACAGCCTCGACAGAGTGGCAAGAGGCATTAAAGCACTATGGAATCTCTTCGACTAGTCTTGTCCATCATGTTGCGAAAATAGAAGATTCCAATGTTGATAGATTTAGAGATCTCGTAGAACAACTCCGAACAATCGTCAATCCACTTGATAACGCGCAAAACTATATCGATTTAACAGGCGGAATTTCATCCCTTAAGTCAATTCTCGCCGTTTTTGCTTACGTGCTTGATATTGAGAACATCTACTCGTTAGAGGTAGATTTTTCAGATGACAGACCTACTAGAATAAAACAGTCTGGTCTTTTCTATCGTGAGTTAGAAAAAGAAGATGTAGGCATAGAGTATCGAAAATTTCCACCAATTAAGGAATTCGATACTTTTGGAAAGTTAAACTATACAGAAGTTTTACGCCACCGATCAATTATTGATGAGCTTGTAGGAAACCTAACCAAATTACTACCTTCGGAAGTTGATCTTGAGCACCTCAAAGAATCACTACTATCAGGTGTAAATTCTCGCTTAATGGGTGAAGTCAGCGATGAGTCATACAGCCATCGGCACTCTATTTTCGCGTCCTCTGCCGGTGTTGAGGAAGTTGCAAATATCATCTTAAGCATTGTGAAGAATGCAAGCTTGGAAGATAAAACACTTGGGCAGAAGCTAGATGAAACGAGGGATATTTTTTCTAAAAACCCTAAGTATTTCATCAATACCGAAACACTAGAGCATCTTACTCGGTTAATTACTTCGGTTAGAAACGATATTGCTCACCCTTCAATAGGCAATGGTTATTCAAAGGAGACAACAGCTATTCAATCTAGACTATCTTCTCAGTTAGCGTTTGCATTCTTACAGTTTACGACAAAGACGCTAAGCTCTTTTTTAGACCAGGATGGTCAGATCGTAGACGTTCAAGTTCTTGAAACCCCAATAGATGAATCCAAGACTACTTTCTATTTTGGATTTGATGGCGATTCTACAGGAGACTATCTAGATACAGCATTTGAACAATCTAACGAGGATGAAGTAAGGCAACGAAGCCAAATAGTACGTGAAGCGATTGTTGAATTAAAGAAGCTAATCTGCAAAGAAACGAAAAATCATAAAAGCGTTATTTTTGCTGAAGGCGATAACATTCTCTTTAAATCACAATATCGAGTGAGCTTGCTCAACGATATACAGAGGGTCTACAAAGACAAAACTGGATTAACAGGAACAATAGGATATGGTGAGACATTACCTGAAGTTGCATTAGCGATGCGCTTATCTAAAGCAAAAGGTGGCGACGGCGTTACGGGCATAGCTTTGAAAAATTGAAGAATTGGAATCAAATGATACATCTCCGGAGGCAAATTAGCTTAGGGAAGCGCCTAAAAAAAGCGTACCGAGTAGACTAGAGAAGTGGTCATAGAGCCTGCTTAGGAAATCGCTGATGCTAGATGAGAAACTCAAATCAACGCTCAAGGATGCTGCGGGAAAACTGCG
>JBAQZP010000153.1:0-9046 GCA_049791095.1 Phormidesmis sp. | reverse complement strand
TAGCCAAACGTAGGCCCACTCTACTTCTCGCTAAATTACTCGCAGTCAAATTAAAGCCGCCTGAAACACAGCAACAACCGCTTTTGTCCACCTAGTTATTCAACAGAAACTTCGGACTGTCCAGTTAATCAGTTGTTTTCTTGTTGTTTTTAATCCAGAATCATAACTTCCAGGGCAGGGGCGAGCGGTAGGGGTTTTCCTGCATATCCAGCACTTCCCAGGTACGAGGGTTCATTTCTCCTGTGACTGGAATATCGTACCGTTGCTGTAAATCTCTCACCGCCGATTCAGTCACAGGGCCAAAAATTCCATCTATCGCTACACCGCTTGGATTTCCTACTCTGACGGCGGCGGCTCCCAAAAAACCATTGTCTAGAAGAATCTGCTGTAGGCGTTGAACGCTGTCGCCGCGATCGCCTCGTCGCAGCGTAGGTAGGGCGATATCGGTATAGGCGGTTGCTATCAAAGCGGGCGATTCTTGGGATAGTCCCGGTGGGTGGGGATTATTGGAAGCGATCGCCTCACCAGGCAGAAACCCGCCGACCAACGCTGCGGCAATGACGGTGGGAAGAAGTGATTTAGACCAACCCCCACCAGATGCCTGCACAGGTTCCATATACAAACGACTCCACTTAATGCGATCCGCTTCTATGCCTGAAATGACCATCCCACCCAGCTTTGCGTGAAAGTCTGGGATGTCCTGGAAGATGATAGACCAATTCTTACGGACATGCTCAATCCCTTGAAAGGCTCGATCAGGATGGCTTTGTGCTTGTTGCAGCCGCTCTATGGCGGCGCTTTGGCGAGATTTCATGATTCTTTTTTGAGTGCTTAAATGCTGTATGCTTAAAGTGTAATGAGTTGCAACACTGCACCGCTTTCAGATTCTTACAATAATTTGTCAGATTCTTATCGACTTATCGTTTAACGAACTTGTTTTGGCGTCATTCCAGTCAGTCGCTTAAACTGCTGTGTCAGATGGCTTTGGCTGGAGAAGCCGACCCGTAGGGCGATGTCTGCAATCGCCAAATCTGTTTTCTTCAGCATCGCTCGCGCCCGTTCTACTCGCTGTTGAATTACATACTGATGTGGCGAAGTTCCCATTGTTTGTTTGAACAAACGTGCAAAGTAAGTGGGGCTGATATTAACAACGCTTGCTAGCTCAGCTAGGGACAAATCTCGATTCAAATGAGTGCGAATATAATCGATCACTCGCTGCGCTTGAGTATGAGTTAAGCCGCCGTTCTGTAATGGAATAGGTTGTGTTGGAGTCGAATGGTGTCGCGGCAGATGAATCACCAAGAATTGGGTTAATGATTCGACGTAAGGCCGCTCCGTGACATCGCCTGAGGGCGACTCAGCTAAGAGCAGCGTTCCAATCCGATGAAGTTGCAAATCTTGCTGACAAGGCACGAGATCAACCCGCTTTGAATCAATGTCCTCTGGCCAGCCCGGACGTGTGAACCTGGCGGGTGTGGGCCGAGTAGAGAACCCGGCGGTCGTTTTTTCTGATTCCGGCGGGTGGCTATGGAGATCGCGAGACATGGTGATTTACTCCTTATAATTTGGTTGCTAATGGTTTCAGGGTTCGACAGGGTCGCCGAGGACGCCACCAGTGGACACACGCACGGCATGGGCCATGCGTTCGAGCGGTTTACCGTCTCTGATAGCGGCGCTATCGGCACCTGTCATCAGGGCGGCGCTGATGTCTTCGCTGATAACGCGCAGAACCGAGTTGGCTGCCGCTGCGTGCATCCGCACCTCAAGATCGTCAGTAGGGCGTCGTAGGCGATCTGCAATGACTTTGACAAACTCGCGTTCTAGGTGATCGTGGGCCATCAGCCAGGCCGAGCGGACGGCAGGCTCTGTGTCGGCTAGCACGGCCATTCTGATTACGGCCTGGTCGTAGGTCTGCGTCACGGGGTCTTTGGGGCGCTCCGTCGCCCATGCAGTGAGATGCTCTTCGAGGGAGAGTTCCCGAGGCCAGCGCCGCAAGACTGTCACAAACTCCTCGGCATCCTGCGTCAAGACCGGCTCGACACAGCTCTCCTTATTGCGGAAGTACCGCCAGAGGGTGCGCACCGAAATGCTCACTGCGTCCGCGATCTGCTCGCCAGTTGTAGCAGCGACACCCTGCTCCCAGAACAGGCGCGCTGCCTCACGCGAAATTTCCAGACGCATCCGCTGGCGTCGCTGCTCACTCATCTCCTTTCGACTTGGCTCGTTTGCTGTCGTGCCGTTCACACCGACACTTGAGCGTCGCAATTATCCTTTCCATTGACTAACATCAAATCCTATTTTGTGTCATTAAGTGACATTATGGCACTAAGTGTCACTTAATGACAAGCATCAGTTGCCGATCCCTCGAAAGAGCCGACCGTTAGTAATGTTGTCCGGGTCTATAACCTGGTTCAGTCCGTACTCACCACCCGTGACGTGTACTTGGGCTAGATCCGCGTTCTGACGTTTGCAGATTATTTACGCCGTGCTGCTGGTTTCATCCTTGACTTCGGTTTTGATGACGAAAGCCCTTAATTCGACAATCTTACCGCCGCGAAAGCGCCAGACATCGCAGTACGAGTAATCAGCCGCATTCCCGTCTTCGTCCTTTATGGTGATGTCGCCGAGTGCTGTGACAAAATCATCCTCAGCGATCAAGTTAGCGACCCTAAACTTTGGCGGCTCTATGTATGTCTTTGCCATCCATTGGCGAACGGCCTCTTTTCCTTTAAGGGTCTTGTCGCCTACAAAAGTCCATTCCATATCGTCGGCGCAGAACGATAAGAATCCTTCATTGTTGCCTTCAGCGATCGCTGCGTTTGCCGCTTCTAAGATGGCCTTATTGCTCTCTGACATATAAATCTTTCCGTCTGTTTAAGTGAATGCTTTCTTCATTGTGATGTTGTCGAGTGCCGTGACGATATCACCCTCAGCGATTCTTGATACTGCGGTAAGCGAGAGAGTCGCACATTGTGCGATTCACTTCAAGCCTGCAATGATTCCACCATAAAGCGAAAAAAACCGCCCATCATCTAACACTGCATTGGGATTGTTCCAGGTCGCAGAAACACAGTAGGTTTTGCCATCGTTGCCTACCAGCCAGGTGGTCAAATTTAATACACCTGGTTCCGAGCCACCCTTGAAAGAAACCTTGGCCCAATCGTTTGGATTGACCAGCCCACCACCGGGGTTCACGCTCATCAACGGCAGATCCGCCACACGACCCATCAGTTGGCACAGCTCGTGATTGGTGAAAAACCACTCGACATCCGGCGCAATGGGATCGCCGGTAAACTCAGTGGCGTTGGGTAAGGGCAGTTCCGCCAGTTCTGTTAAGAGCTGTTGGCGTTGGGCGGTATTGCCACTGCGGTAGCGTTGTAGGACAGCGCTATTTTGCGCAGATTTTAGGGCAAACGCTTCGCGAGTTGTCAGAAACGGACGATTCGCAGGCGCTAACGCTTCGATCTCCTCACGTCCCACCAGCCGTATCAAGGCATCCGTCGCCGTGTTGTCACTTTGAGAGATCATTAATGTTGCCAGAGTCTGCACCGTCAGCAGCGCCCCGTCAAACCAGGTCTGCAAAAGACCACTTGGCAAGCTTTTATCCTGCGCTTGCAGCGTCACCACGTCGCCCCAGGAACGCTGCCCCGACTCAATTTGCTGACGCAATGCCGCCAACACTGCCAGCTTAAAGGTAGAACCCACCGCCAGCGATCGCTCCGCATTCCAGGCCGCTTTTTCTGTCGTCCCCGCCAGCACTAACAGACTGGTATCTCCCGGCAACGCCTGCAACTGACGGATGGCATCCGGTAGGGCGATCGCATTTGACTGAATATCTTGAAACAACAACCCCGTAATTTGCCCCTCAGCATTGAGGAAAATCAATGCCAACAGACTGCCTCGGCCAAACGTCATCCGGTAGCCATCGCCCTCTCTCTGCGTCGATTGAAACGCCCCCAGATTGGTCTTCAAATCTTGAATCAACTGCTCCGGAGGCACCGGAATTTGTTGCAAAAACGAATCGGCAAACCATTGCCGCTGAATCGGCGGTGACGTGAACAGGCGCTCCAGCGCAGCTTGGGGCGAAGGATTGTTTGGGTTCTGGGCGATCGCAGTCGGTTTTTGAGGATGCATCGGAATTGCTTGAGTAAAGAGAATGGGTAAAACTACAAGAAGTGCAGATATATTCATGGCTTAATCCCTCTGTTGAGCTTCGATTGATGAAACCGTTGAGATGATTGGGCTCTCCTGGATTTGCCGTGGAAAGCAACTACATATAGTAGTAGACAGGCCGATAATCCGCCATTCTATCAGGGTATGCCTAGCGGCTACCCCGGAAATTCTAGAAGAGTCATTTGATTTTCTTCTCTGTTCAAGTGTTTGCTTCATAATGTGAGAGATCTATAGCTTCGAGTTATGTAGTGTTTTGTATATCTGAAGTGTAGTAAGTCTCCATACTGGATTACTTTCAGATTCTTATGGTAGTTTTTCGGACTCTTATGGTGTTACTGCCCGATTGATAAAGCTTCCCATTACATTGCTCTGAATGCCCACAACGTTCTTACCAATCTGGCTTACAGCAGCATCAAGTTCAGTAGCGTGCTTTCCCGGTTGAGTTCAGGAATTGAAAATTTGATTACGTTTCGTTTAAGCGGTAAAACCACCATCAATTTTGAGGCTCGCGCCCGTGACAAAAGCGGCTTCAGGAGTGGCGAGATCAGAGACTCTGCCAGCCACCTCGTCACCCTGTCCGTAGCGACTGAGGGCAACCACCTTGGTCATGACTGCGGCAAGGATCGCCCAACTGTCCGCTTCAACAACTTGTTAGCCAGCACCTAGCTAAACATTGTTGCGTAGTCCTGGGCGAATGCCTTAAAACTGCGCGGCTCTTGACCAGTCGCATCCTGCACACCAGACAACACCGCCGCTGCCTCATTGCGCCGGTAATGCGCGTAATCCTCAAGCAGTCCGTCTGCTTGCCAGACTGGAATTCCAATGCTAATCAATTGATCACGCATGGCTTCGGGTGAAATATTAACGAACGCAATCTGACGACCCAGCGCAGCGGAGAGTTGTTCTGCCATCTCAGCATGAGTCAACGCCTGCAATCCTGTAAGGGTGTAAATCTTCCCCTCATGCCCTGCTTCAGTGAGCGCAGCAACGGCAGAATCTGCAATGTCGCGCACATCCACTACGCTAATCTTTGCGTCGTTGATCGCTGCATAAAAGGCGTTTTGGCTGGCGATCGTTGATCGGAAGTTTAATAAGCCCTGCATGAAGAGGTTGGGGCGTAGAAACGTGTATGCCATTCCTGATGCTTGGATTGCCGCTTCGACTGCTGCATGGTAACGCAAGAACCGCACGGGTGAATGAGCATCGGCGGCAAACTGCGATAGTTTAACGATATGCTTTATACCGCTCTGGACTGCTGCCTCGACGAACGCAAGCTGCTGCGCTTCTGCGTGTTCTGTAGAGTTTGTTAAGAGAAAGGCGCGCTCTACTCCAGCTAAAATACTCAATACCGTATCAGGTCGATCAAAGTCCCCCTCTACTACTTCAACGTGTGGGAGTGAGATTGCCTTTGCTCGGTCGCGATCGCGAACCATTGCCCGGACTTGCACGTTTTGCGCGGCTAGCCGCTTGACAATCTCTGTCCCGTTGTTTCCCGTTGTTTCCCGTTGCGCCAGTAACTAAAATCATTTGGCTTTCCTCGATTAATGTGAGCTATAACTCATATTGTAGGAGTGTTGCTTACGCTCATCAACTCGCATTCATTTCCCCCACCCAAATGCCTCGCAAACTTCGCATAACACCCCGCAAACTGCCAAAGCAAGACCGCTCTAGAGTGACAGTCGATGCAATCCTAACCGCAGCCGCTCACATTTTGACCGAGGACGGGTACGACACCGCCAGCACAAATCGCATTGCCGAAAGAGCGGGGGTCAGTATTGGCTCACTGTATCAGTACTTTCCCAACAAAGAAGCTATCATCACCGCCCTGAGGGAGCGTCACATTGATGAGATGGCAGAAATTGTAGAATCTGTGGTGAACCAGACTGCCCATCAACCTATCGACCTGGCGCTGCATGAGTTAGTCAAAGCTTGCGTTGCTGCCCACCAGATTGATCCCACCTTGCATCAAGTCTTAAGCGAGCAAGTGCCGCGTCTAAACCAAAGTTCTGCGGAAGCTAAAATCCTCATGCTGCTGCGTGAGTTTCTAGAGCAAAGACATGATCGAATTCAGGCACAGAATCTGAAATTAACTGTATTTATCCTGGAGCGAACGATAGAATCCCTAGTTCATGCCGCAGTGATTGAGCGCCCAGAGTTTCTGCAAGAAGGCCAACTTGAGGAAGCAATAACTAAGCTGCTACTGTCATTCTTAGTTAGAAAAGCCTGAAAATGCCTGCAATACGGAGTCACAGATACAAGCGGATATGCTTTTAGTGATCGCCCTCTCTCTGCGCCGATTGAAACGCCCCCAAATTGGTCTGCAAATCTTGAATCACCTGCTCCGGAGGCACCGGAATTTGTTGCAAAAACGAATCGGCAAACCATTGCCGCTGAATCGGCGCAGCCGTGAACAAGCGCTCCAGAGCAGCTTGGGGCGAAGGATTGTTTGGGTTCTGGGCGACCGCAGTCGGTTCTTGGGGGTGCATCGGAATTGCTTGAGTGAAGAGAATGGGTAAAACTACAAGAATTGCAGATGTATTCATGGTCTAATCCCTCTGTTGAGCTTCGGTTGATGAAACCGTTGAGATGATTGCTCCCCTAGACTTGTCGTGGAAAGCAACTACATAGAGTAGTAGAGAGGCCGATAATCCGCCATTCTATCAGGGTATGCTAGCGGCTACCACGGGAATTCTGGAAGAGCCACAATTTTCTGCGCGCCGGAATTTTTGATGGCAGCAACGTAACGCTCACCAATTTCTCTCGCCACTGCGAACATATCGGCAACGTTATATGCAGGCGGATTCATCGCGTAAACAGCGTCCGCATTCCGCATCGCGCTGGTCATCGCTTCTAAATTGCTTACGTCCGCAAAAGCAACGTCCGCGCCTTTCGCCCGCCAAGCAGCGGCGGCTTTGTCCGAGCGCAAAACGACACGCACCAACTGATTTTTCTCAAGCAAAGCGTCAGCGACCTCAGACCCCGTCTGTCCAGTCGCACCGAAAACTACATACATAAGATTTTCCTCTCAACTCCATGATGTGTTTACATCGTCTGGCGGATCGGGCGGACAATCACTTCATTAACATCAACATCGTCCGGCTGGGACACAGCGTATAAAACGGCTCTAGCGATCGCCTCTGAAGTAAGTGCAGTTTTGCGAAATTCTTCTAACAAGCCTTTGGATGACTCATCGGTGATATCAGAGCCAAGTTCGGTGTCCACGACACCCGGCGATAGGGTGGTAACGCGAATAGTTTGTGATTCCTGCCGCAGTCCTTCGGAAATTGCCCAAACTGCATACTTGGTTGCGCAGTAAACTGCCGCAGTGGGGACTACCGCATGGGCACCAATGGACGCAGTATTGATGATTTGCCCGCCACCTTGCGCTTCCATGATCGGTAGCCCCGCCGCGATACCGTTCAATACGCCTCGGATGTTCACATTAATCATGTTGTCCCATTCCTCGACTTTCAGGGCATTCATCGGAGATAGGGGCATTACGCCTGCATTGTTAAAAATGACATCAATGCGACCAAATTTGTCTTTGGCAAACTCAACAAATGCTTTCACATCTTCGCGATCAGTGACATCGACCGCTTTGAATTCTGCTGTGCCACCGGATGCGTGAATCTCCTTGACTAGCTTCTCCAGCTTGTCTGTCCGCCGTGCTCCCAAAACAACGTTTGCCCCATTTTGGGCGAGCAGCTTCGCGGTGGCTTCACCGATACCGCTACTGGCTCCGGTGATAGCAATGACTTTGTTTTCTACGTTAAACATGATGTTTCTCCTGATTGTTGAGATGGATTGAAATTAAATCAACTGACCACCAGAGATTTCGATTCTCTGTGCATTCACCCAGCGGTTGTCTTCAGAAAGTAAAGATGCGATCGCCCCGCCAATATCATCCGGAAGACCCACACGACCCAGCGCCGTTTGCGAAGCGATGAAGTTGTTGATTTCTGGATTATCCCGTACTGCACCGCCCGCAAAATCTGTTTCTATCGCGCCCGGAGCCACAACGTTTACGGCAATCTGTCTGTGTCCCAGCTCTTTTGCCATATATCGAGTCAGCACCTCGACCGCGCCTTTCATGCTGGCATAAGCTGAGTAGCCCGGCAGCGTGAAGCGAGCAAGACCCGACGAAAGATTCACAATCCGTCCGCCGTCCTTGAGCAGTGGCAACAGCTTTTGGGTAAGAAAGAAAACGCCCTTGAATTGAATGTTCATCAATCGATCAAAATCGTCCTCAGTGGTTTCGGCAAACGGCTTATGGATCCCAATTCCCGCATTGTTCACCAGAAAGTCAAACTGCTCGGTCTGCCACTTATCTTGAAGCGTCTGTTTGACCTGTACCGCAAATTCATTGAGGGTTTTTGTGCTGGAAGTGTCCAATTGCAGGGCAGCGGCTTTACCGCCCATTTTTGCAATCTCAGAGACAACGCTACTGGCTTCTGCCTCGCTGCTGCAATAGGTCACGATCACATCGGCTCCTTTTTTAGCGAGTGCCAAAGCCGTATTTTTGCCCAGTCCTCGACTTGCTCCTGTAACCAATGCGATCTTCTTGTTGTTTGTCATAATTGTCTTCCCTGTTAAAGTTAGTGATTCACTTTCATTTGCTGTTCAGTGTGTTGAAGGGCTCATCTTTCCCGGTAAAAAACATAGCCGCCGTGATAAAGTACGCCATCACGAAACTCGCCATCGGCGGTAAATCCAGTATCGTCCCAGTAGTTAATGCGATCAATAACATCTAAGGGACTCGCAAGTAAATAATCTACCGTTTATGTCGGAACAATCGTCACATCCCACTTAGGCAACGTCTCAGAACGCTGCCATTGTTGCTCGAACGGTTCTAACTCATCTTTTGCCACCTTAA
>JBAQZP010000152.1:0-21978 GCA_049791095.1 Phormidesmis sp. | reverse complement strand
TGAAGGCGCAGGGGAACAGGAGTAGACCAGACCAGCCGATAAATACGAAACGGTCGCGCTTTAGCCAGTCATCGACGACGTCGAAACGTCCCCGTGCGGCGGGCGCTTGTCCCATTGCTATGGTCATTAATCAAACCCTCTTAATATGGCATGAGTCCTTATGTCCAGGCAGCTAAAAATCACTGCCATAAAGGATTTCGGCATGTACTTATCATAAAGATAGATCTCTATTTTTACAATCTGTCATGTAAATTCTCAGTTTGCTATTTAGCGAAAAATATCTAAATTACGCATTGATTCTGGCTGATGAGCCCCGTTAATAGCGATTGACGGCAAGCACAGAAAAAGGGCAAACCCTCTGGTATCGCAAGGATTGGTTCGCAGAGAGAACACCCATAGAGGCCAGCAATATCTTAATAATAATTTTCACAGTAGAGATTTTGGCCGCTTATTTTATATGAATCTAGCTGAACAAATAACGGTTAAACAGATACTATTTATTAAGCGCTGTAAGCAAAGATACTGACAGACGCTGCTTTAACGGTTTGCTTTTACCGCAGTAACCCCTTACGAAGACCTAATTACCCACATCAGATATGAATGCTTCTAAAACACCTGCTTTTTCGGCTAGCGGGCCTGCGTCCAAGCCGACGGGTAAGCCTTCTGAAAAAAGTACGCTTCGTCGAGATATTTTAGGCGCAAGGCGTCCCAGTAATTACTTCTGGGCGGGCGTTACGGCTATTGGCGGCGTTGGCTTTTTCCTATCTGGAATATCTAGCTACTTGCATACCAACCTGCTGCCGTTTTCCGATTTGCCAGCTCAGCTAGTGTTCATTCCCCAGGGAATTGCCATGACCTTTTATGGGACGGCAGCGATTTTGCTATGCATTTACCTTTGCCTAATCATGGCGTGGAACGTTGGCAGCGGGTACAACGAGTTTGATAAGGCGGCAGGCGAAGCACGGATTGTGCGGCGAGGTTTTCCCGGAGAAAACCGGAAGATTGATCTGCGCTATCCGCTCAAAGATTTACTGGCTGTTCGAGCAGAGGTTAAGGAAGGGCTAAATCCTAAACGCTCTTTGTATCTCAAGGTGAAAGGCAAAGGGGATATTCCTTTGACCAGGGTAGGCCAGCCGATTTCGCTGGCGGATTTAGAAAACCAGGGTGCTGAACTTGCCCGCTTTTTACAAGTTCCGCTGGAAGGTCTGTAAGATTTGGGCGATTTATTGATACATTCTCCCTGCGGTAAATTACCGGATTGAAGTGTTGACGACGCTGTGGCACAATAAGCCACATTTTGTATAGTCATTGTGGCTATAAGGGAGCACAGAAATGATTCTAGGGATTGACGGTTTGCGGTTAGGGGCCAGGCAGCGTTGGGGATTTTTGGTGGCGATCGCACTACTCATCACTAGCTGTAGCACCGCCGAACCGCCCACCGCAGCCGACGCTGCTGTTGAGCCCGCCCCGCCCACCGAAGTTGCAGTAGCCAGTGACTTGACTGAAGGGTTACCTCGACTAGAGGGCAATGCCACGGTAGAAATTACGGTGGGCAGTCGGAAGATTACCGTCGAGGTAGATGGCGGCAAAGCGCCGATTACAGCCGGTAACTTTGTAGACCTGGTAGAAAAGGGCGTCTATGACGGCACTATTTTTCACCGAGTGGTGCGATCGCCCCAGCCTTTTGTCATTCAAGGCGGCGATCCGCAAAGCACTGACCCCAACACGCCTACTAATCAGCTTGGTACCGGCAGCTACATTGATGCCAAAACCGGTGAAGCGCGCCTGATCCCATTGGAAATTTTGCCCGCTGACGCAGAAGCGCCAGTCTACGGCAAGACCTTTCCGGAAGCTGGCGTGCAAGCAACACCGGCCCTGCCCCATCGCCGGGGCGCAGTTGCCATGGCCCGTTCTGGCGTGAATACGGCCTCGGCCCAGTTTTATATCACCCTGGCAGACGTTGCCTTTTTGGATGGTGACTATGCTGTATTCGGCTACGTAACAGACGGGATGGATGTGGTCGATGACGTTCAGCTCGGCGATGTGATTAGCGCTGCCAAAGTAACGGCAGGCGCGGATAACTTGGTATTGCCAGAGACTGCTGAGTAACGGCTGAATGACTCTGCTTCTCATCCTTGTTAGGCGCAGTGGCTCTGGTCGTATCAATTCATGAAAAATGCGCCTACCGTAGTCGTAACAGGCATTGGCCTGACAACGGCGCTGGCCCCTACAGCGCTGACGACTTGGCAGAAACTCATAACTGGCGAAAGTGCGATCGCGCTTCGTCAGCCTTTTTTAGATCTGGCCCCTGGGCCGCTGGCGATGATGGGTAAGGAACCGGTGGGGGTAGGAATGACTTTGCGCCGGATTGTGGCGGCGGCTTGGGAGGATGCGGGTTTGGGGAGTGGGGAAGTAGGGGAGTGGGGGAATGACTGTGGGGTTGTGATTGGGTCTAGCCGCAGTCACTTGCAAGCGTGGGAGGCGATGGCGGTTGAACAAAGGCGATCGCCAGGCATTGTCACAGGTGACTGGATGGGGGCGTTGGCTCATGAACCAGCTTTAGCGGCGGCGCGGCTAGTGGGCAGCCAAGGGCCGGTGTTGGCTCCGATGGCGGCCTGTGCGACTGGGTTGTGGGCGATCACACAGGCCGCAGACTTGATTCGCACAGGGCAATGCCAAAGAGTGGTGGCCGGGGCGGTAGAGGCACCGATTACGCCGTTAACCCTGACCGGGTTTCGCAAAATGGGGGCGTTGGCGGCGACGGGCTGTTATCCCTTTGATCGGCGGCGAGAAGGCTTCGTGTTAGGAGAAGGCGGGGCCGTGCTGGTGCTGGAATCGGCAGCACTAGCAGCACAGCGCGGTGCGAAAATATATGGGCGAATTTTGGCAGCAGGGCTGACTAACGACAGTCATCATGTAAGTTCTCCTGATCCAAATTATGGAATGGCTAAGCGGGCTGTAGAACAATGCTTGCAGCGCAGCGGTCTGACGCCGAGCGACATCGACGGGGTGCATGTTCACGGCACTAGCACGACGCTAAATGATCGGATGGAAGCAAGTTTGATTGAGAAAATTTTTGACAAGCATCCGCCGATTATGGCGACTAAAGGGGCAACCGGTCATACGTTGGGAGCTTCTGGGGGAGTTGCGATCGCCCTCAGCCTGCTCAGCCTGAAGGCGCAGCACCTTTTACCCTGCGTAGGCTTGCGTCAGGCTGATTTTGATTTGGCCTTTGTGCGGCAGGCAAGGGCAGCACGACTTGAACATTTACTTTGCTTCAGTTTTGGATTTGGCGGACAGAATGCAGTGCTGGCGGTAGGACGATAGATTGTTTTCGGCAGTTTTCGGCAGACTGTTTTTGGTGTCTTTCGCTATCATTTAGTCATCGTCACAATTGATACATCGAACTCAGCGTAGGGAGCTATTTTTGATGCGACATTTTGACTGGATGAGTAAACCGATGGGCGTTGCGATCGCGTCCCTAGCCGGAGCCACTTTGCTGGCTGCTCAACCTGCTCAGGCCGGTAGCTTAGGCGAAGATGCGGCCATAGGGGCGGGCGTGGGCGTCGTCACTGGCGTTATTTTCGGCAATGGCATTGGTCTTGATAATGCCGTAAACGGTGCGGCAGCAGGTACGGCCTGCCATGTCGCCAATGAGGAGCTACATGAAAAAGACGAGCGCAACCTGGCAGAAGATTTGGCCATTGGCGCAGTCACGGCTGGCGGCGTCGGCATCCTCACTAACGACGATAGCTTTTTAGAAAATGCGGCACAAGGCGCTGCGGCCTGTGGCGTCATTAACGCCGTTGATTAACACTGACCAAAGCATCAGCGCGGCTATTGTCGGCTACAGACGTCGGCTCCAGAGATCTAGGGGCAAGCCCTCTAGGTTAAACGCTTGTGCATACAGCAGATGCCGTGACGCGATGGTTTTCACGTCACGGCATTTTTGTATCCTAGCCTTTGTATCCTAGCCAGAGTGATTGACTACGCTGCCAGGTCGAACAGCAGAATTTCGGTATTGGGCTCGGTTGCTTTCACCTCAATTTCGTTCAACTCGCTGATCGCCGCCCCGTCGCCACTGCTCAACGCTTCACCATTGAGCTGCAAAGAACCGCAAACAACTTGCAACCAAGCTTTACGGCCCGAGGCCAGGTCATAGCTCAGTTCTATGCCTTTACTCAGCTTTGCACTATATAGGCTGACATTCTGATGGATCGTGATCGAGCCGTTCCTGCCATCGCGCGAGCCAATTAACCGCCACTGGTCTGATTGCTCTGCCGGATCAAAGTACTTTTGCTCATAGCCAGGTGTGAGCCCTCTCGCTTCAGGAATGAGCCAAATCTGCAAGAAATGCACTGGATTTTCAGCAGAGGCATTCATTTCACTGTGGGAAACCCCTGTGCCTGCTGTCATCCGCTGCAAGTCGCCCGGACGGATGACGGAACCTGTGCCCATGCTGTCTTTGTGGGCAAGTTCACCTTCTAGCACGTAAGAAATTATTTCCATATCGCGGTGGCTATGGGTGCCAAAGCCTGCGCCAGGCACTACTCGATCTTCGTTAATCACGCGCAGATCGCTGAAGCCCATATGTTTAGGATCCGTGTATCCCCCAAAGGAGAAGGAATGCTGGCTGTTGAGCCAGTTGAATTTAGAAACGCCTCTGTCGGCTGATTTACGAATGGTTAGCATCTGTTCACCTCCCTAGATGAGTCGTTTATTCGCTTGACTCTATTATGAATTGAATCTTATAAAATAACAATAGTGTACTTTATAGACATACCGTATCTTTAATAGATACAATCAAGCGACATGAAGGCGCGGAAAAAATGGACAAGCTAGAGAGTATGCGAGCGTTTGTAGAGGTCGTGAACCACAGTGGGTTTGCCGCAGCAGGGCGGCAGTTGGGGCAGTCGCGTTCAGTCGTCAATAAGCTGGTGGCTCAGCTAGAGGCGGATTTGGACGTGCGGCTGTTGCAGCGGACGACGCGGCGAGTTAGTCCGACCGACACCGGGCGGGCTTATTATGAGCGCTGTGTGGATATTTTGGCGGAGGTAGCGGCGGCAGAGGTGGCGGTTACGCAGCTTCAGGCAGAACCGAAGGGGGCGCTGCGAATTAATGCGCCGATGTCGTTTGGCACGATGCATTTGGCGGGGGCGATCGCACAGTTCATGAAGCGTTATCCCGACATCCAAGTACAGCTCACCCTCAACGATCGATTTATTGACCTGATCGAAGAAGGCTTTGATATCACGTTACGGATTGCTGAGTTGAGCGACAACGAACCTTTAATTACGAAAATACTTGCCCCCGCGAGTCGGGTGATTTGCGCGGCTCCCGATTATTTAAAGGCGCGAGGAACGCCTGCTTGCCCGGATGAATTGCGATCGCACGATTGCCTGAAATATGGACAGTTGGCCACCCACAGCCAGTGGCAACTCACCGATAAAAACGGCAAGCAAATCAGCGTTAATCTTAGCTGCAAAGGCTACTCCAACAATGGCGAAGTGCTCAGGGAAGAGGCGATCGCCGGGGTCGGCATTGCCCTACTGCCGACCTTCATAGTCGGCGAAGCCCTCAAAAAAGGTCAGCTAGTAGCTATTTTGCCTGACTACTGCCCGCCGCCGCTCACCGCCTACTTGGGCTACGCCACCAACCGCCACCTCTCAACCAAAATTCAACTCCTCACCGCCTTCTTACAAGACTGGTTCCAGGTTTCAAGCTGGGAACTATAGCTTTGGCCACTTAGCTTACTACATCAGTAATCGCTAAAACCGTTATACGCTGCGGGCTAACGGTTGCAAAAGCTAAGTAGAGACCGACACCGATGAAGAGCTAGCCTGCTTTTCCTTCTCTTTAGCTAGTTTTTCTGACACGGCTGCAACTTCCTCTAACCGGGCAGTTTCCTTTTCTTCCACCTCCGCTTCGGTGGTGGCGGATTCATCCCCTTTTGGTGCTGGTGCTTGCGAACGGGGGGCCAAAGCATCGGTAACAGTTGCTTCAACCATGGGCGCTTCAACTATGGGCGCTTCAACCATGGACGTTTCAACCATGGGCCTTTCGGTAACGGTGATTTCTTCGGTTACAGATTCAGTAATAGCATCGCTAATACTTTCTGCCTGCGTAAGGGCGGCGGCTTCCATATCTTCCTGTATCCGTTTTGATACAAAAGAGACGAACATTACGCCTACGAGTCCGGTGCTAAACAGCATCCACCCCTCAATTACGTAGGTCATAAAGTGGTTCAGTTCGCTAATAGACATAGTGCTTAAGCCTCCACCAAACGGTACTAATACGCAGTGTATTAATTGCCTATTATGCTTGCTCACTTGTCAAGATTCAATCGCTTGTGAAGAAGGGTTGCAGACCGGAGGCTTCTGGAAAGTCGTATCATCGATTATGGTGAGCTATGGCGTATGACATGTTGTAGCCCATCTTTTATCGCATTTGTTTACCGCGCTCAATAGTTATGGTCTCTAGTGTTTCTCGGGTTTCGGCCAATTCTGATTTATCTGATGCTGTGAACGGTTCTGTGGCTTCGGGCCGGACTGCATCGGTGAGTCGTACCACCAAGGAAACCGATGTACAGGTTGTCTTAAACGCAGATGGCACAGGCAAATGTAGCGCCGATACGGGCATTCCGTTTCTAGACCATATGCTGCATCAGATCGCCTCTCACGGCCTGTTTGATTTGGACGTGCGGGCAACGGGTGACATTGAAATTGATGACCATCATACTAACGAAGATGTGGGCATCACCTTGGGGATGGCATTGCATCAGGCATTGGGCGATCGCAAAGGCATTACCCGCTTTGGCCACTTTATCGCTCCGTTAGATGAAGCCCTGGTTCAAGTTTCATTAGACTTTTCAGGCCGTCCTCATTTGAGCTACGGGCTACAAATTCCAACGCAGCGGGTGGGCACCTACGACACTCAGCTCGTACGCGAATTTTTCGTGGCCATCATCAACCACGCTCAAATGACGCTACATATCCGCCAGCTAGACGGGATCAACTCGCATCACATTATCGAAGCCACCTTTAAGGCGTTTGCTCGGGCTATGCGCATGGCGACGGAAGTTGATCCCCGTAGAGCGGGTACTATTCCTAGCTCGAAAGGCGTTATCTAAGTTCAGATGTCTAAGTTCAGATGTCTAAGCTAAAACGGCTTCGCGAATAGTCGTTCGAGTCTTGATCCTGTCATCGGCAATGGGAGCGTTTGACAACCGATAGTTACGCACGAAGATCTCAATTTGATTGAGCGCTTGCGCCACCGTTTTTTGAGTAGAAACGGGCTGGACTCGCTGAGCGCGAACCTCTGTGGTGGGCAGTTGCAGCCACCAGGACTGGGGCGACTGGCCATAGCGACTATGCACATCAGAAAGTAGCGAAACCGGACATTGAGGGGCTCGCCCAGCCGTTGCTTCCTGGCCGGTTGCGCTGATTGTGTCACTTTTGATGTCGCTTTTAGGGCCACTTTTAATGCTGAGAGGGCTGACGCTGACCTGCGATCGCGGTTGCCCGTGAGGCGTAACAAAAATAGCGTAGTCAGCAGCGGCCAATTGATCGTTTGCAGGCAGCTCGCTAGCAAGTAGAGACTTTACACCTGGTAGCTTCCAGTCTGAAACGGCTGCCAGGATCTGTTGATTAGCTTCTGTCTCTTCGCAGCAGACAATCCAAAAATTTGTTTTATTCGCAGTAGTCGCTGGCATAGGTTTTAAGGGTGAACGATTTTACAAGTGCGGAAATGATACAGCCTCTCAACAGTGTCAGCCTAAGTGTTAACCCATAGGGGCTGAACAGCAGGTACACACCGTGATCCCGTACTTTAAAGAATGCCTGATTGAAGACGTCAATCAACAGACTTTGATGAAATGTTAAGCAGAAAAAAGTTGATTTACGCGGCGATCGCGACGCGAATAAATGCACAAAGCTTGTAGACGTCGATATTGCCTTGAAATATAAAATCTTTCAGGAAATTCAGGTCACCATGAAACGTTATTAAGAGATGTCGCTAAAGCCGTTAGCGCTCCAAATTGCCTTTAAAAATAGGAAACATACTTTTGGCTATTGAGTCAAAGATTTATAGTCAACTATTCAAATGATTTCACTTACGGCTGATCCGTCCAAGGTCATGACTGCTCAGTTTTTGAAAGCTTTACAATTTGCGGCCCATAAGCATCGTCATCAACGCCGTAAAGATGTCGACAAAACGCCATATATCAATCATCCAATTGCTGTTGCTAATGTTTTGTTGAATGAAGCTAGCGTGACGGATGAAACGGTACTGATCGCGGCGCTATTGCACGATACCGTCGAAGATACTGATGCTACGTTTGAAGAAATTGAGCAGCAGTTTGGTCGCGCTGTACGTGACATTGTCAGTGAGGTCACCGATGATAAGTCGCTGCCTAAGGCAGTGAGGAAGCAAAGGCAAGTTGAACATGCGCCTGGTCTAAGCGATCGCGCCCGCCTGCTAAAACTGGCCGATAAAACCGCCAACCTGCGCGATATAGCCATCGCCTCTCCTGAAGGCTGGACGAGCGATCGCATAAATGAATATGTAGAGTGGGGAAAGGCCGTAGTAGATAATATTCGAGGCACCCACTTGTTGCTGGAGCAGCTATTTGACAGCGCCTACGCTCAAGGAAAAGCCGCTGCACAGTCCCAAGCGTGAGCCAGGAAGGTGTGAGCTAGGAAGGTCGTCAAAAGCCTACATCGCCCCGGATTTTTTACTGAACAGCACCATTACTGTCCTCACGATGAGCTGAATGTCATATATCAGGCTCCACTTGCGCTGATACTGCAAATCTAGCTGAATAACTTCTTCAAACGTCGTCACCGTAGAGCGACCGTTAACTTGCCACTCCCCGGTCATACCCGGCTTTACGTTTAGTCGCTGCCACTGTGAAACCTCATACTGAGCAATTTCATCTGGCGTCGGCGGGCGGGTTCCCACCAGGCTCATATCGCCCTTTAGCACATTCCAAAACTGGGGAAACTCATCTAAGCTAGTCCGGCGCAAAAAACGACCGATTTTAGTAATGCGCGGGTCATTATCGTTCTTAAACAGCGGGCCTTCGACTTTGTTTGTGACTTCTTGCTTGCGGGCTTCGGCGTCTACCACCATAGAGCGAAACTTCCATATTTTAAAACGCTTGCCCATCCAAGAACAGCGCGTTTGGGCAAACAAGATAGGCCCACCATCTTCTAACTTAATGATGATCCCGACGACGGCGAACAAAATTGTCGTCAGCAGCAGGCCGACGATCGCACCGACGATATCTAAAGCTCGTTTGGCCTTAGAGCGGACTGAAGGATGGGTTTCAGGTAGGTTTTCTAGGGTCGTCTTAAATCGGGCTGGTGCAATTGGCCTGGCAACCGCTTGCTCGATATGAAAAATTTTGTCTAACTCGGTGAGTGACAGTGCCATCATCACTTGAGAGGGCACATTGACTAAGCGCAGCCTGGCCCGCTTCGATTCGCAGAGTTTGTGGCAAATCACTAGCGCACCAATGCCACTGCTGTCTATAAAGGTGGTTTCGGCAAAATCTAAAACAACTTCGTCTAAATCTGAATTTTTGGCAAATGCTTGCTGGCAGCTTTGCTTGAAGGCGACTGCTTCAACCACGGTAAAGGATTTGGTCAGTTGGATCGTGCCCATTGATTCCAAGACGGCGGCTCTGAAGCTGTTTTTGCTGATGGCAGTGGCTTGAAGGCTATCGTAGCGGCTGGGGGGGGAGCTGTCCATGGTGTGAGTCGCGATGATGAAACTCGCGGTAACAATGTTGGCGCTAGCTCAAGGTTGGCAGCAGCTCAATGTTTGTAATAGCTCAGCTTTGTTTAGCGTTCCCAAAGTCACGGTCTCGTCACTGGCTCTTGGGGGCCAAGGTAGCGCTTTTAAGTGGCTGTAACTGTAGCTGTAGCTGAAGTGACTATAGCGGAGTGCGACTATTTAAAGCAGCGATCGCGGACAGTTTCGCTCACTTTTTATACGCCGAAGATAGTCTGCACGGTAATGGTGCCTCTAAGCAACGACAGGAACATCCTGCAACAACAAGAACGCGACTTGCTATAGGCTTTAACTTACCTTGCTAACTTGCTCTGTGACAGGCTCTGCCGAAATGATTATTAGAATCTTGCAACAACCGTTATTGTTTTTTTGTTTTTACTAAGACCCTTGACAAAACTAACAAATCATTGGTGTCTCTTGACAGGACTAAAACCGGTAAGACCAATACCCGAAAGACTGGGCAGTTTGGATTGAGAAATGTTCACCGATAGCGGTATGTTACAAACATAATTGATGAGTGGCGCTAGGAGAGCAGCTCGTATGACGATAGATCAGCAATCTTTCCTGCTCTCTGACTCCGCTATGCAGTCGATCAGCTACTCTACCTACGAAAACTTTAAACCCCAACTAACGCTCACCGCCACCGAACTTCAGCAGTGGAAGCAGCGAGTCATTGCTTTTCAAGTCAAGCTATCGGCAGCTCCGAGTGCTCAACAAGGAAGCCTCTTTGATCTGAGCAGGGAAGACGAAACCGACCCTGCCAGTATCGATCCTTTCTCTCGCCGCCGTCAAAATACTGAGTTTTGGCGCTGGCAGTTTGACGATGTGGGTGCGGCGGCGATGTACTTTGTGATTGACTATGCAGCGATCGCAGGCGGTGGCAAGCTCCTTTTATATGTGGGTGAAACGGTTAAGTCCAATCAGCGTTGGAAGGGCGAGCATGACTGTAAGCGCTACCTGGCTAACTACCGGCAGGCTCATTACGACCATGGCCTCGACAGTGAGCTGGGAATTGCGTTTTGGCCGCAGGCTCCGGTAGAACGTCAGGCCCGACAAAAGCTGGAGGCGGCGCTGATTTACCGGTGGCGATCGCCCTTCAACAAAGAAAACTGGCGGTTTTGGAATACGCCTTTTGTGAGTGGCAAGCCAGCAGGCAACTAATCACGCTATAGTTTCACCTAACTGTTTTGGGTGTCGTCTAGCGCCGTTAGAGAAAATTCCTTATCTAAATGCATATCTTGAACTCACTTAAGCAAAGCTTGTCCTTACTGACACTGTCGCTACTCGGCGTCAGCTTTCTGGCGGCTTGTAACCCCGACTCAGCCGATGTTTCTAGCGATGCTCCGACAAACCCAGAAACCGTCAGTGATTCTTTGAAGCTGCTCTACTGGCAGGCCCCCACCACCCTAAATCCCCATCTTTCCTCTGGTACCAAAGATTTAGAAGCCGCCAGCATCGTGCTAGAGCCCCTCGCTGCCTACGACGAAGACGAAGCGCTGGTTCCGATTCTGGCGGCTGAAATCCCCTCAACCAAAAATGAGGGCATTAGCGCTGATAGCACCACCGTGACCTGGCAGCTAAAAGAGGGCGTCCTCTGGTCAGATGGCGAACCTTTTACGGCTGAGGACGTTGTCTTTACCTATAACTTCATCGCAAATCCTGACACGGGCGCGACTTCTGGAGAGTTTTATGGCGAAGTGGCCAGCGTCGAAGCCGTAGACGATCTCACGGTGAAGGTCACTTTTAAGCAGCCGACCCCCGCCGTTTTATCTCCATTTGTGGGCGGTAGCGGCATGATTTTGCCTGAGCATATTTTCAAAGATTACACCGGAGCGCAGGCGCGCTCGGCCCCTGGCAATACTTCGCCAGTAGGCACTAATGCTTTTCAGGTAAAGGAATTTAAGCCGGGTGACACGATTGTTTACGAGCCCAATCCTAATTTTCGCGGTGAAGCCCCTGCTTTTAGCACGGTTGAGCTAAAGGGCGGCGGCGATACGGTATCGGCGGCGAGAGCCGTTTTGCAAACGGGTGAGGCCGACTATGCTTGGAATATTCAGGCCGAGCCTGCGGTAATTGAGGGATTAGAGGCTGGTGGCAAAGGCGAGATGGCTTATGTGTTTAAGCCGTTGATGGAGCGGATATATATTAATTTTTCTGACCCAAATAAGGAAGTAAATGGAGAGATTTCGCAAAAGGATACGCCGCATCCTTTTTTGTCGGAAAAGCCGGTTCGACAGGCGATTAATTTGGCGATAGATCGAGAAACAATTGCTCAGCAGCTTTATGGTGAGGCGGGAGTGGTGGCGAAGAACTTTATCGTTGCGCCTGACAAATATGTTTCGCCGAATACTGAGTATGAATTTGACTTGGAAAAGGCGGCGATGTTGCTAGATGAAGCTGGCTGGAAAGATACGAACAGCGATGGCGTTCGTGATAAGGGCGGGGAGGAGATGACGATTCTTTTTACTAGCTCTGTGAATCCGGTGCGGCAAAAGACTCAGGAAATTATCAAGCAAAACCTGGAGTCGATTGGCATGTCGGTAGAGCTTCAGAGTGTAGAGCCAGGGGTGTATTTCGGCGATCCGGCCAATCCAGATTCTCTGCATCGCTTTAAAGCTGACTTGCAGCTATTTGCGTTTGATAGCGAAACGCCTGAGCCTGATTCTTATATGGAGCTGTACGCTTGCGATCAAATTTCTCAAAAGGAAAATCAGTGGGGCAAGGAAAATTCTTCTCGCTACTGCAATCCTGAGTACGATGCGCTGTTGGACAAGCTTAATAAAGAGATTGATCCCGATCGACGCAAGGCGCTGTTTATTGAGATGAATGATTTATTAATTGAAGATGTGGCGCTGATTCCGCTGGTGCGTCGAAGTGATGCTTATGCGATCGCCTCCTCCCTGACCAACTTAGAATTTACCCCCTGGGCCGCTAGCACCTGGAAAATCAACGATTGGGGCATGCAGTAGAGCGCTTTACTGATGGGCAAATACCTCCTCAAGCGAATGCTAATCGCCATTCCTACCCTAATCGCTATCAGCATGGTGATCTATCTAGTGCTGGCGCTTGCCCCTGGCGATCCGCTGGGCGAGCTGGCCAACAGCCCGTCAATCACACCCGAAATTAGAGAAAATATTCGCCGCGCCTTAGGGCTCGACCAGCCAATTTACATCCGGTATGTGAAATGGGCGATCGCATTCCTAACGGGCAATATGGGCTACTCATTCGTAAATCCAGTGCCGGTGAGCGATCTCATTTGGCAGCGCCTACCGACAACGCTGTGGGTGGTGGGCATTGCCTATGCCCTTTCAGTGTTAATTGCGTTTCCCCTCGGCATTCTCTCCGCGCTCAAACGCTACACCTGGTTAGATCAACTGGCGACAACCTTCGCGTTTGCAGGCTTTTCAATCCCGCCATTTTTCACCGGGCTGATTTTTATTATTATCTTCAGCGTCCAACTTGGCTGGTTGCCTTCGCTTTACGACAGCACCCTGGTGGTCAACGATGTCAGTAGCTTAATTACTCAGCTCAAACAGTCCATCATGCCGGTGGCTGTACTGACGCTGTTTCAAACGGCGGTGCTGATGCGCTATATCCGCGCTGCGGTGATTGAACAGCTCAATATGGACTATGTCCGTACGGCTTATGCCAAGGGGTTAGGGAGCTGGCACGTGATTATCCGCCATGTCTTACGCAATGCGCTGATTCCGGTTGTGACGCTGATTGCGCTAGATATTCCCACTGTTTTTACCGGCGCACTAGTTACCGAGCAAGTCTTTCGCGTACCGGGTATTGGCTCATTGCTAATCGACTCCATCACGCGCAGCGATACGCCTGTGGTAATGTCCATTACCTTTATCTACGCGATTTTGATTGTGCTGTTCAATCTGGTGGCCGATTTGCTCTATGGGGTGCTTGATCCTCGAATCCGATATTCGTAGGCGACTTCTTGAAAGCGCGTTGCTTGGGTTCAAAAGCGATCGCCTCGCCCTCACACACTACATACGCACAGGTATTTCCCAATAGCTCTACTTCATAGCCGCCAGTAAATTCGCCAAAGGAAGGTAGCGTAAGTCGCCGTTGGTCGCGCTCTACAAAAAAGCAGGGAAGGCGAAGGCTGTCTGTGCGCGATCGCAACCCAATCACCGGATGAATATGCCCGCAGATATTCAAACTGGCCTTGCCTCCCGTTTCGGGCTCATGGCTGAGCAAAAACGGGCCTAAGGTCACCGCTTCTACATGGCAATCCATGGGCAAAGGGGGCAGCGCTGACACCAGTCGGCGGTCGTGATTGCCGACAATCAGAGAAACCTCTGCGTCGAGGGTTTTGAGAAAGCTGTCCCAGCCGGTGAGAACTTCTGGAACGAGGGACTGGGGGGCGTGAAATAAATCGCCTAGAATGAATAGCTTTTTGGCTTGGGTTTGGGTTTGGAGCGATCGCAACCGCTCTAAATTCTCTGCATTCATCTGACTAGAAATTGGGATCCCCAGCGACTGAAAGGTTTCTGCTTTGCCCAAATGCACATCCGAAACAAGCAAAGCCTCCTCACCAGGCAAATACAGCGCTCTGTCATCTAATAGCTGCAAACGATGCCCAAACAACTGTATTTCGTTCGCTAGTGAGGCAATCATGAATAGACTATAGAAGGACGAAATTACTTCATGAGTCTAACGAAATCTAATCTGCCGAAATATAAAAAATGCGGTGAGACCTTCAATCTAGAAAGCCTCACCGCATTTTTCTACAGCGTTTGTTCAACTGACGAACTGAGCACTGTCTGCAAATCGTATGGCTACCCTAGAATTGAGTGCCAAAGTCAGCCCAAAGCGTGCCTTCACCCGGTACGACGACTTGCACGTCCTCGTCAGTTGTAGTGGCTACGCCCTGAGCCTCTGCTTGTGCCAGGCTAGCGCGGACTACGGTATATCCCAAAATGAACGTAACGCCAGCTACTAAAATGCTTGCGATCGCTCTATCGGCAGAAGAACCGCGAGCAACCGAAGAAACGCGAGTCGAAGAATTGTTATAGCTCATGGCGAGAGTCAAACCCCTAAAATAAGTGCCTTACCCTCCTATTCTCTCAGACTAAACGGTATCCGTGTATACCATTTATGTTTCCTTAATATTGTCTGTAACGCGCTATCAACTTTCTTTAATTTCGCTTAATACCGCTTAATCCTTCAGGGGCTGACTGTTGCTCAGCGGGCTAGTCATTTGTTCGCTCAAAGACATCGGCAGGTCTGCATAGTGAGAAACCAAGCCGTGACTAACACCAGCAACCAGTCCTAGTACAGCGGGCAAAATCAGAGAAGCCAATTGATTCATAGAAAGTAAAATTTAGCTACAGTCTAAGGTTCCCAATTTTGCTGAACGTTTTTTGTAGTCAGCTTTACCATTTGCAACAAATTGACATGATGTTATGCAACAAACGCATGTTTTTAATGCAAAGTTGCTGCTGGGCTCTGCTGTTTTAATTACCAGATTTCACTGCGTCTACCTTACGCACGAATAGATCGGTAAAGAACGTAATCACTCGTCGCTTGCGCAGCTTAATGTTCGCACTGAGCGACATTCCCGAACGCAGTGCCAGGGGTGTTCCTTTAGACATAAATTCCTGCTCGTCTAGGACGACATCAGCCGGAAAGCGATAGTAAGGGTACAGGTCATCAGGGGGCAGCGCATCGGTGCCGATTTTCGTGACGGTACCTTCTATGTCGCCAAATTCGCTGTAGGAATAAGCGTCAATTCGCACGTCTACTTTTTGCCCTTCTCGAATAAAGCCAATGTCTTTGTTTGGAATGAAAACGCGGGCAACCAGGGCGTCTTCTGGCACAATCTCCATCATTGGTTCGGTAGAGTTGGCCACGTAGCCTGGACGGTTCGCTTTTAAATTAAAGACGGTGCCGCTTACGGGCGCAGTCAGTTCCTGATAACGAATGCTCTGATCTAGCTGGGCTCGCTGCCCGCTCAATTCTGATAGCTGGCGTTCGTTTTCTAAAATACGCTGGGTTAGCTGGCTTTCAATTTCAGCAATGCGCTGGTCGTTTACCGAAATGCGTTCTTGGAGGGTTTCACGAGATTCAAAAGAGGTGCGAGAGACCTCTTGTTCTGCCTGTGAAATTTGATAGCTCAGCCGATCGATTTCCTGCTGCAAGCGATTCACTTCGGCTTGCTTGTTATTAACTTCTTGCTCTTGCTGAAGGTAAGAAAGTTCGGCAACGGCTCCTTGTTCGTTCAAGATTTTTAGCCGACTTAAGATTTCTTCGTTCGTTGCCAGATCGCTTCTTGCGTTATCTAGCTGTATGCGGGTCTGAGCTAATTGTTCGCGAAACTGGTCGGTCTGTAGGTTATTGATTCGTTGCTGCGAGTTGAGTCTAGATTGAGAAGTGTCTAGCCGATCGAGTTGTTCGGGGCTGAGACCTGCGCTGTTGCCGCTAATTTGGGCGCGGTAGAGACGATTGCTGGCTTCTAGTTCGGCGCGATCGCGTCCCCTTTGAACCAAGTCAGCCGAGACCCCTTCTGGCGCGATCGCGTTCACCTCACCCGATAGCTGCGCCCGGTAGTATGCATTTTCAGCCCGCAGCCGTTCGGTAATTTCTTCATTGGCTTCTAACTGCGCTTCGGTAGAAGCTTCATCGAGCGTCGCGACCACCTGCCCCTTTTCGACTAGCTCACCTTCTTCGACTAACACCTCTTCGACAACGCCGCCTACCGGAGCCTGCACAACTTGCACAATCCCTTCGGGCTCTAATTTGCCCTGTGCGCCAATAGTTTCTTCTACCTTAAAAATGCAGGCGGCCAGCACTGAACCCACCGTCAGTGAGATTATTGACCAAACAATCATTTTTGTCCAGCGCGGTGACTGCCTGAGGATGACGGGCTTGTCGAAAGACTGCGGTACGTGAGAATCAAACGGGGATCTATCGCCATTTGGGGGTTCGCCGCCGTTGCCGTTGACATTGCCTAGCACATCGATCACCCGGTTGTTGGCTCGCCCGGTGCCGTTGATCTGCCCGTTCGCTATATCGCCGATTTGGCCGTTGCCATTAGCCCCCGCTGCTGGAACTCTATTAGAAGCACTTGTCATTGGTTATTCTCCCTTCTGCTCAGATAGACAGAAATAGCGGCCTTTGAGAGCCATGAGTTCTTCGTGAGTGCCCAGTTCTACCACCGAGCCCTTGTCCATCACTAAAATTCGATCGGCCTGGCGAATGGTGCTTAATCGGTGGGTAATAAAAAATACGGTGCGGCCCTGCGCCCACTGCTTCAGGTTGTAGCAAACCTGGGCCTCGGTGTCGTAGTCGAGGGCGCTGGTGGCCTCGTCTAAAATTAGCAGCCTGGGGTTTTGGAGGACGGTTCGGGCGATCGCAATCCGCTGCCTTTGCCCGCCCGAAAGCGATGAGCCCCGCTCGCCTACTCGTGAATTGTAACCGCTGGGTAGATCCATGATGAAGTCATGAGCGCCCGCGACTTTAGCCGCTTTAATAATGCTATCGGTATTAGCCTGCGGATTGGTCAAGGCAATGTTGTCTTGAATGCTGCCCTCAAATAGCAGGCTGTCTTGTGGCACAATGCCGACCTGCTGCCGCAAGGAATATAGCTCTACCTTACTAATGTCGTAGTTGTCTATCAGTATGCGGCCCGACTCTGCTCTGTACAAGCGGGGCAGCAGCTTCATCAGCGTACTTTTACCCGACCCGCTTTGGCCCACAATGCCAATGAATTCACCCGCTTGAAACTCCAAGTTCACGTTCACAAGCTGCAAGGGGCCAGAAGGTGCAAATCGAAACGAGAGATTTTCGTAAGTGACATTCCCCTCAATCTCTGGCATCGGAATTTGGGCACGGTCTTCCTCGGCTTGCTCCTGCGGATGGTCGATGATGTCGCTCAATCGCTCTAGCGACAGCGCCGTTTCCTGGAAGTTTTGCCATAGCTGAGTGAGGCGCAACAGCGGCTGGGTGACATAGCCCGAAATGATCCGGAAGGCGATCAGCCCACCCAGCGTGAGCTGGCCTTCTAAAACCAGGGCGGCACCGAACCACAAAACGAGTAGACCCGACATTTTGTTTAAAAAGCCGCTGGCCGATCCGGCGGTGGTAGAAGTGAGTACGGTTCTAAAGCCGTCGCTGACGTAGCGGGCGTACTTTTCCTGCCATTTCCAGCGGGTTTTTAGCTCCATGTTCTGAGCTTTCACGGTTTGAATTCCAGAGAGCGCTTCTACCAAAAATGACTGAGTTTCAGCGTTGCGCTCTGCCTTGGCCCTGAGCTGACGGCGCACAATCGGCGAGACAAAGACCGTCAGAATCATAAATAGCGGAATCGTTGCCAAAGACACCAGGGTGAGTTTGATGCTGTAGATCAACATCACCAGGATGTACAGCACCGAGAACAGCGCATCCAGCACAACCGTTAGCGCCGTGCCGGTTAAGAACTGGCGAATGTTCTCTAGCTCGTTAACCCGGCTAGAGAGTTCGCCCACTGGGCGGCGGTCAAAGTAGCGCAGCGGCAGTCGGAGTAAATGGTCAATAATTTCAGCGCCGAGGGCCATGTCAATACGGTTGGTTGTATCGACAAATAAATAGGTGCGTAGGCTGGTGAGGATAGCTTCAAAAATAGCCACTACGACCAGAACGCTGCCTAGCACATGCAGCGTGTCGATGCTGTTGCCAACAATTACTTTATCGATAATTACCTGCACCATCAGCGGGTTAGCCAGGCCAAAAATCTGCACAAACAGAGAGGCCACCAGCACCGTCACCAATACGCCCCGATAGCGCTTTAAAGAGGGAACAAACCAGCCCAGACCGAACTTTTGCTGAGGGGTTTGCTCGGTGGTCTCAACCAGCAAAATTTCTCCTTCTTGGCCCCAGATTTCTTCAAAGGCTTGAGGAGAATGACGGACAATTTTATTGTCCGCAGGAACGCCAAGGACGTATTCCTTTTCGGAGGTTTCGTAAATAATGGCGAAGCCTTCGCGCCATTGGATGAGGCCGAGCTTTGGCAGGCGGGCGATCGCACTGGCAGGCACCTTCGCAAGCTGCGGCTTTAGCCCTACCAGGTCAGCGACTGCCCCGCAAGCAGTCAGCGACAAATGGCCTAGCCGCTCGCTTTGGTTAGAGAGCACTCGCTCGACCACATCGCGCTTAAAAGGCATCCCTAAATGCTGGGCGATCATGGCAAAACAGCCCAGCGCCGTACCGACTTCGCCTTGGCCGCGCATGACCGGATGCTTGATTGACTTAGCCCGATCCGATCCCGCTTCGATGATGTTGGAGTCATAAGTCAGATCAGGGGCATACGGAATCACCGCCATATCCTGGCCGTTTTGAACACCGGGCTGGATGGCGAGGCTCGGCTGGATGCTCCCGCTGCTATTAGCAGCCTCTTGACGGGTTGCGATCTGACGCATGTCAATGCCAATTAGCCGAGTATCTTGCCGGCAAGTAATCTGGCCGTCTAGCATTTCTGGTAGCAGCCAACTGCCCACTGGATGCTGGTCAAGGGTTCTAGAGCTGACGAACCAAAGCTGATTGGGATCGGGGTTAGAAAGCTTAATTTTTCCAGCAGGCACGCTAGCCGCCGTGGCTACCAAGCGTAAGCGTTGAGCGGTAAGTGCTAGATCCTCTACGTTGCGAGCTTGGGTCTTAAAGTATTGACTGACCAGATCGAAGACTTCAGCCAGGTAGCACTTGCGGGCAATAGCTTCCGCAAAGCGCCTGTGCTGCGCTATGAGCTGCTGCACCTGGTTCGTTGGGATCGCCACGGCGACGACTTCAGAAGAGGCGATCGCACTTTCGCAAGGCACGCCTCTCACCAATCCGGCCAGACCCAATACCGCTCCCGGCTTCAATAGCTCCAGGGTCATCGGTGTCTTTTGATAAGGGTCATACCCTAGCAGTCGGCCTTTTCCCTCAATGATCACCACTAGCTGATGGGGCATCAGTTCTCGCCGCAACATCGGCTGGCCAATGCGATAGCGCATTACCTGGCAGCTATTGGCTAACGCTTCTAGCTCGGTCACCGGAAGCTGGTCAAAAGGGAAAATTGCTCCCAGGCTTTGTTCGATTGAAACTTTGGCGTACGTCATAGCAATCGCAGGGCTACTTTGGGGTCTATAGGCAGGGCGCAAAATAGGCGCTTAAGCAGAGATCGGCAGTGGATTATTAGATTGATTATCAGGCTTGAAACCCGTTATTCCTTCAACTTCGGTGCTGGCTATTTTCTGCTGTAGCCAACTCTGGAACTGTTCCCTTAGCAGTCGCTGGCGCATGGCATCGTCAAACTGGGCGGGCAAAAACTGCTCTAGGCGGGCAATCACTAGCCATTCACCGATTTGGGTAGGTGCCCATAGCTGGCCTGACTTGCTCACCATCAGCATTCGAGCCAGCACCGGATGTGGAACGCTGAATTCTACCGGGCCAACTAATCCACCTGTTTTAGCTTCTTGCCCTTCTGAATATTGACTGGCCAGGTTGGCAAAAGATTCCCCGTCATCATTGAGCCTGAAGTAAATCTCTTGGGCCAAACTGGGATCTTTAGTACGAATTAGGGAGTAGCGAACTCGGTCTAGCTGCGACTTTCGCTGTAAAAAATACGACTCGATCTGATCTCCCCAGGTTTCTTCTTGAAACTGCGCTAGCTTAGCTTCTTTGACGGCGGCGGCCATCATTTGCGCAGGTGTTTGCCGCTGCTGTTGGCACCATGCCTGCTGCTGCTCTTGAGAAAATAAACCTCGCTTTGCACAAAAGTCTTGCAGGGCTTTTTGTGAATCGCAGGCAATGGGTGCGATCGCCGCTTCCAAAATCACTTCCTGCACGAGCTGAGACATCAACTGGTACTGCTGAAGTCTATCAATGAGTTCAGGCGCATTCAGCACCGTTTGACCAATTCTTAAAACTGCTGTCATACCCCTAATGTCTTAATTTTGACTTCCGATAAAAGCACTATTTATGAATCCCAAAACGGCGCAAATACCCATCAAATTATATAGTTGCATACATGCCTATATATACCGACACATGCCTCAAAATCCGCATAAAAGCTTTACTGAGTTCAGTAAGACTTCCTAAATTCCTGTGAAGAAACTAGTGAAGAAACCAGGCGAAAGATGTTGTCTTAAACTTGTGTAAGCCATCGTGAGTGGCTTTATAAATTATTCATCTAAGTAATTTCTACATAGAGGTGTCTTTTCTATCACTATTATCTCTTGTGATTTATGTCATATTATTTCTCGTATTCTTACTGAGTAAGGGACTGGGCGCTGCTGCTTTAGGCCGACCTGTAAAAGATAATGTTTTTACGGTTGACTGTTCACATCTCTTTTCGTCAAATCTTGTGACTAAGCGATTCTTTAAACGGCAATTATTCAAACGGGTATATGGCTGGCTGTCTTGCCTGAGACTTTCACGGACATTTTTACGGGCGATCGCCAAACGCCGTCAAACCCAGTCAATCGTAAAATCTTCTAAAAAAACCACTTACCGCATCTCACGAGGCGAGCACCATCGCTGGTCAGTACCTCCCCAGTCAACAACTTCCCAGTCAACAGCTTCCCAATCAACAGCTTCCCAATCAGCGGCTTTTCAATCAGCGGCTTTTCAATCAGCGGCTTTTCAAACTGGGTACCCCACACTTTCAAGAGCAGAGATGGTCAATTCTTTGAACCAAGCTTTGCAATATGAGTACCAACCGCCTAAAGATCCGCTTCCACCTTTGACAAACGCTCGAATGATAGCAGCTAATCAAAGTTTGGGCTATCGGGCAGCTTACCAACGCGATCAGCTTGACCATCCCGACGTTATTAGAATGCTCGCTGATTCAGCCTATTTATGTGAGCGTCAGCGGCGCTACAGTGAGGCTGAGCGTCTGTACAAGCAGGTTCTAACGCTCCAAACAAGACGGTATGGCAAAGGCCACGCAGAGACGATTGACAGCCTGAGTGATTTAGCCGCTCTTTATGCCGGTCAAAAGCGTTATAGCGAGGCCGAACCGCTTTTGCGACAAATGTTGACTATTCAGCAGCAGTCAATCGTTTGCCCCCTCGACCTGGGGAATACCTGCGGCTTTGTTGCATGAATCGAGAAATAGACAGGGTTACCCTGTAGCAGTCATTTTCTAAGCTTCAACCGGGTAGCTGTCAGGCATTCCCAACTTGGTCATCTTGTTGAGTGCCTTGCACTCAATCA
>JBAQZP010000151.1:0-102044 GCA_049791095.1 Phormidesmis sp. | reverse complement strand
AAACAACAGACGGTTCCATTGCGCGATGACTCATGCGTAAGAGCAAACTGATCTTAGCGATCCGACTAGTCTTTGGCCTAGTTCACGAGTAGTACGCTGCTTCACTTTTCATGGCGGATGGCTATATCCGTAAAAGTAGTCAGCACGAACCGGGAGATTGACTATGCCCGGAAGCCGAAGGAATATGCCTTGCTAAGCATTTGGAATATTGAATTACTGATTTTCGAAGGTTGGGCGTCGGGAAGACGTCACACCCTTGAGTAACGCCAAGCAGAGGGTACTCAAGCTATGCACAGACCAGACCAGCTAATACAATGGATTACAAGCACTCGCGACTTAGAACCATCCGACCGTCGGTAAGATAATAGACACCTTGCGGCTCAACCGACTGCGCATCAGCCTGCCGACTAGACATAGGTACTTCGGTAGCAACCGATTGCACTGTTCCAGTCGAGTAAGTTGAACCTGGCGCGTTGTCTGGCCGTTCCGACAGTCTGCTTTGGCCTGTGATTGTGAAACGGCTGTCGTTATCTGCTCTAGCAATACAACTCCCACTGACAAGCTGTTCGGTATCAACAA
This sequence comes from Phormidesmis sp., assembly GCA_049791095.1. Classification (GTDB taxonomy): domain Bacteria; phylum Cyanobacteriota; class Cyanobacteriia; order Phormidesmidales; family Phormidesmidaceae; genus Phormidesmis. The sequence continues at coordinate 101,465 of JBAQZP010000151.1, read as the reverse complement.
TAGTTTCAGATAGTTCTGAGAAGCTGTTTTCAACAAAGCTAGTTTCTGGGCTATTGATGACACCTGCTGCAATTTGGCCGTCAGCATTGACGTCTACTCGGTCATCACCGTCAAAGGGAGGCTGATTGTCAGGCGGTATATCTTCACTAAAAAAGCTGCTAAGGCTAATATTGCCCCCTTGTCCGCTTTGCGATCGCGCCACAATGTCACTATCGTCTAGCGCAATCACAGCCGCCCCCCCCAGCGTGATATTTCCTCCGTTACCCAAGCTTTCTGTCAGAATATCGGCATCTCCTATTAGGAGGGTGATCCCCAATTTACTGGCTTCAGATAGATTGATCAGGATATCTCCACCCGAAGAGGCGATCGCAGTTGTTTGAATATCGCTATCTATCATCTGAAGGATCTCAGATACATTGAGAACAATACTACCGGCAGATCCCGTTCCAAAGCTTTGGGCTGAGATTCTAGCGCCATCCTGCAAGTTGAGATTAGCCGTGTTTACGGTAACCGTTCCACCAGCACTTCCGAAGGGACTTGCAGTGGAGGCTATCAGAATATTGGGAGTCCCAGACACAGGACTAACACCCGTTAGCAATACCTGTTCTTCTGCGTCAATTTGAATATCTCCAGCCCCTCCAGAACCTGACGTTCCCGTAACTAAAGCAGCGCCGTCAATAAAAAACACAGACGGTGCAGCGATATAAATGTCACCGCCTGCTCCAATACTGTCGCTTTCAGCAGAAGCAATAATACCGCTCAAGAAATCTCCAGAGCTTCGCGATCTAAATCTGACTTCGTCACTGGCTATAACGGTTACGCTGCCAGCATCACCGCGTCCAAATGTTCTCGAAAGGAACTGAGAGCCCGTTTCAAGCAGTAGCGAGCCTGTGTTGACGAATATGTCGCCACCTGAACCTACGCCATCATCTCCAACAATTGTAAAGACAGTAGAATCATTGCTTAAAACAACACTATTGCCAGCACCGATACGAACCTCTCCAGCATTGCCTATGCCATCCGTAAATGACACTAATCTCGCTTCATTATCCATGACTAGCCGGTCTGTCGAACGGATGAGGATATTGCCTGCGTTACCGCGACCAACCGAGCTACTGTTGATCCTGCCTCGGTCAACAGTAACCAAGTTAGATTCTAGAGTAATGTTTCCTGCATTTCCGACAGCTTCTCTTTTTCCGATACTGCTAGAAACCTCCCCAGAATCGCTCAGCGTTATAGATTCTCCGGCTTGGATATAGATATCGCCCCCGTTTCCGTCAGCCGTATCTTCATTAGTAACAGCACTCGTAATGGCGCTCGAAATCACGAGTCGAACAACTCCATCGAAGCCTGGAAGGGTTGTTTCTCCTTGTATCACAAAGCCGTCTACTAAAACTGAGTCATTGGCTTGAATAAAAATATCTCCGGCATCCCCCTGCCCGCGCACCAGAGTTTGTATGTTCCCACCATTAGTTACAAACAGCGAGCCAGTTGTGATGTTGATGTCGCCGGACGAACCTTGTCCCGGTTCCTCCACTGTGCTAAAGATAGAGCTACCGGGTTCTCCAGGTATGCCTCCGTCAATAGTGACGCTATCTTCAGCGACAATAATCACGTCCCCGCCTTCTCCTGGGCCGTTGATACTCGTATCTAGCTTGGCACTGTTGGTAAGGGACAAATCTCTCGCCGTAATCCGAATATCTCCGCCCCGTTCGTCAGAACTACCAAAAAGCGAACTAAAGATAGCGGTAGGAAAACCGTCTAGAGAAACGCTGTTCTCAGCCTTGATAATGACGTTTCCAGTACTCCCTTGCCCAAAAGAACTAGCACTGATTTGCGCACCGTTGGTCATCAACAGATTTGATACGTCAATAGCAATGTCACCTGCGTTGCCAATACCGTCATCCCACACCACGCTGAAGACGTCGGTTGCATTTAGCGCCATTTCGCCCGTCTGAAGAATAATGTCGCCTGCGTCGCCTTGACCAAAGGTACTAGCGCTAATCTCTGACCCCTCAGCCAATACAGAGCCAGCGCGAATCTTAATATCGCCTCCGTTCCCCTGAGCATTCTCAAGTATGACGTTGCGGATCTGGCTGGCAGACTCAATGCTTAAAACCTCCGATGCGTCAAGACTAATATCACCTACAGCGCTTGCAGCACTTCCTGTATTCTGTAAAATCCCCGTCTGGATTTGGCTACCCAAAACGTTAATATTACGCCCTGTCACAGCAACATCGCCACCGTCTCTTATCCCGACGGCTTGCAAAGTAGTATTTGCTAAAGAGATATCAGCGCGCGCTAGATCGACCGGAAGATTCAAGCCTAGCAGTCCATTAGATTCGCTTAGCTCAACAGTCCCAGATTCGCCGACTGCCGCAAGCTCGACGTCACCGCTTTCTCCAAAAAGAACATAGAGGCTTCCTCCTTCAACTTCAATATTCCCACCCGCGAAAATCAGGCTTTGGCCGCCGTCAACCCGCAAATCTCCCTGACTTGCGATCGCTCCAATCCGCGAGCCAAATAACAGCGCCGAGGGATTAACCGTCAGTAAGGATGAAGACTCTGGGTTGACAGTGCTATAGCGATCTGCTTCCCCTAGCTGTATCCCTTCAGCAGTCGTCGCAATAAAAGAACCATCGACCGCAAGTCTGGCATCTGGGCCAAAGATAATTCCATTCGGGTTGATCAAGTATAAATCGGGCGTAGCACCGCCTATAGTACCTAGAACTCCCAAAATGTTGGAAGGGTCGCTACCGGTTACTCTTGAGAGGACGTTGTCTACGCCGTCTGGAACAAAGAAAAAAGCAAATCGACCGGCGTCAACGTTGAACGCTTCAAAGCTATGAAAAAGATTTTGCTCGCGCACAGCCCCCCCAAGGATAACTTCAGCAGGATCTCCATCAAAATTAGGAATGACCTGCGAGCTTTCTGCGCCCAAGGTATCGTCAGAGATGATATTGCTCTGCGCTCTAATGGGTGTAGATATTGTCAGGCTAGTCAGAATAACTAGCAATATGCTTGAGATCTGTAGTCGTACGGTCATAGATGCAATGCTCATCGCTAACTCTAGAAGTTAAAGGGTGCGCCCTGAGTTGAGAATCGCACCAATTGTCGGGCTTTCCCCACTTTTTCTCGTCAAGAATGAGATTTTTGCATAATTCCTTAAAAAGGTATAGTTCATTCTGAGACGATTGAGTCTCATTTGTGATGTATTACGACCTTGTTCATGAAGGTGAGCCATGACGGTACTCCCAAATATCTCAAAACTTCTTAAAATGACTATCGATTGACCGGATGCTGACCATAAAAAGGCATCACCGACTCCCAGCCAGGCCGCTGCCCCTGCATCCACCGAACATAGGCGATCGCCATCACCCCCGTCACCGACTCAGCAATCCCTTCTCCTATCTCTGTCGTCACCTGTTCTACCGGTCGCTCCCTGTTAGCCAAAATCTGATTCCACTTATCGACAGGAATTACTTCATCTTCCAACACTGGCTGTAAGTCGCCGTCACTATTAGGCCGGTAAATTGCGCCAAAGACGGCTTCTCGTTTGGCAGGCATGGCGATCGCAATATCTTTGCCGCCTGGTTCGTCGCCTAAAGTCGCGCAAGCTGCCAAAGCGGCTGTTGAAGAAACGCCGAATAGTGGAATTTTTAACTGCTGAGCCAGCGTCCGGGCAGCGACGACGCCAATGCGCGTGCCGGTAAATCCGCCGGGCCCCTTATCAACAGCAATAAAGCTTAGATCTTGCCAGCTATGGGGTGCGATAAATTCCACAAGCTTGACATGGAGATGGCTCGATACCTCGCGGCCTAAGTCCCAGACCTGATAGCGTTCTATCCCTTCGCCGGGATCAGGTGCTACAGACTGAAGCATGAGCCCGAGCTGAGGGCTGCTGGTGTGAATGGCAAGGCCAAGCATGGTGAACCTAAAATATAGAAAGAAGTCGGTTAAGCCGAAGTTTATCGTCAAACGTACGCGGACTTTATTTTGTATGCCTGTATGTCAGCTTTGCGATCGCACCTGCCCCAAACTTACCGAACACCACCTCGTTCCTCGCCAACAAACCAAACGTCAGAACAAGCGCAACCGCTCAGATTTTGGCCCTACCATTGACATCTGCCCGCCCTGCCACAAGCAAATTCACACGCTATTTACCAATAAAGAATTGGCCGCAAATCTCTCTTCAGCCGAGCTGCTAAAGTCTCATCCAGCCATGGAAAAGTTTCTTAAGTGGGTGGCCAAGCAAGACCCCTACAAGAAAGTGCGAACTCGCAAGTAGCTACAGTCTATGACTACGGTTTGAGCTTGAACTGCATCATCAATGGCAAATGGTCAGAGGCTTCGCCTGCGGCGCTGAGCACTTCAGCGTTCACAACTTCAATGGTGCTGGGCGTATACCAAATGTAATCGAGTTTGTACTTAGGGGCATTGGACGGGAAGGTCGCGACCTTCCCCCACTGCGCTTCGGGCACCGCCGCCGCAAACTGCTCAGCGCGCATCATCTCTTTAATAGAAAACTCGGATTCTACATCTGTGCGATTCAAGGAGCTATTGAAATCGCCTAGCACAATGACGGGATAGGTCTTGGCATAGTCTGTGGCTAATTCGCGAACAAACTGAGTTTGATTGATCCGTGTCTGCTCGGCAAACGCCTCCAGATGGACGTTGATAACAATCACCGATTGACCGAGCAGATCAATCTCGGTCACCTGCGCCAGTCTGTCTAGATAGAAAGCGTTATAGATAAACGGTTTGTCGGCGACTTTCTCTAGCACAATGCGGCTGTTCTTGCGGATAGGAAACCAGAGCTTGGATAAAATTGCCTGCCCAGACAGCATTTTGCCGAAATGCGCGGTCGGTGGCCAATAGGGAAATGGCACGTAGTTTTTATCCCAGCCGATGGCGATCGCCCCTTCATACAGCTTCAACGCCTGCGCCATCGCCTCAGCCTGATTTACCTCATAAGAGCGCTTCGAGCCAAAGTCAATTTCTTGAAACGCTACGATGTCTGGATTGACCGCTTCGATGGCTGCGATCGCCCGCTGCTGATTCTTTTCATAAAAAGATCGCGCCAGCGCAGTCGTCGTATTGTTTGCCAGCCCCGAGAGGTAGCCGATATTGTAGCTGACGATGGTATAGCTATCACCACGTCTGACCTCGCCCTCGTTCAGGCCAGGCGGTGCATAGTTAACCACCGCCGCATAGCCCTCTGGATCTTTGCGACTAGCGCTACCCCAAACGTAGAAGAGTGCGATCGCCACCGTCGGCAACCCCACCAGCAAACCCAACACCTTCAAAAGCCCCTTCATGTCCAACCCTGTCAAACCTTCTACCATTCCAACATATCTTGATAGGATTCCCCCCGCCGGGTAACCTGTGTAAACATTCCGCACCCCTTCCCCTTTCCCCCTTCCCCCTTTCCCCCTCTCCCTGGATCCCACTCAATGCCCATCAAAAATATAATCTTCTACGGTTTTCTAGGATTCATCCCTGTTTCCATCGCCGCGCACTTCCTGGGCTGGAGCGATCTGATTATATTTGTCACCGCTGGTCTGGCGATCATTCCCCTCGCCGGATGGATGGGCACCGCTACCGAAGAAATCGCCGTCGTCCTTGGCCCCTCCCTGGGCGGTCTGATGAACGCCACTTTCGGCAACGCCACTGAGCTGATCATCGCCATTTTTGCTTTGCGGGCGGGCCTAGTCAACGTTGTCAAATCCAGCATCACCGGCTCCATCATTGGCAATCTGCTGCTGGTCATGGGCCTTTCTATGCTCCTCGGCGGTCTCAAATTCAAAGAACAAACTTTTCAGCCCACTATTGCCCGGCTCAATGCCTCGTCAATGAATCTGGCCGTGATTGCAATTTTGCTCCCCACCGCCGTCGATTTTACCTCTACTGGCATTGAGCAACCAATTTTGCAGCGCCTTTCCATTGCCGTCGCTGTGGTGCTGATGTCGGTGTACGGCCTGACGCTGCTATTTTCAATGAAAACTCACGCCTATCTCTATGATGTCGGCATGGCAGAAGAACCCAAGCCAACTGCTTTGAGTGCTGTTGAGGATTCAAATTCAGCGACAGATCTCGCAGACGATAAGCCTGACGATGCCCATCAACCCAACCTGAAGCTGTGGATAGGCGTGCTATTAGCCGCCACTCTTGCCGTTGCTATCGAATCCGAATTTTTGGTAGGCACTTTAGAGGTGGCCTCTCAGCAACTGGGCCTTTCGGAACTTTTCACCGGGGTGATCATTTTGCCTGTGATTGGCAATGCCGCCGAACATGCGACCGCTGTCACCGTCGCCCTCAAGAACAAAATGGACTTGTCTTTGAATGTGGCCGTTGGCTCTAGTCTGCAAATTGCGCTTTTCGTCGGCCCCTTGCTGGTGATTATTGGTGCGCTCATGGGTCAGCCAATGGACTTAGATTTTAATAACTTTGAGCTGCTTTCAGTCGCTGTAGCGGTGCTAGTCGCCAACTCTATTAGCGCCGATGGCAAGTCCAATTGGCTAGAAGGGACTTTGCTGTTGGCCACCTACGCTGTTATCAGTCTGTCTTTTTACTTCCATCCGGTGATCGAGGGCATTGGTTAAGGCTGAGCAGCTCTGTGCCATTTGCGGTGCCTGGACAGTTTTGAGGTAGTGTCCTCAGTCGCTATGATAAGGAGATCCTTATGGCGATCGCGTCTGTTAGATATGACACCATCCAAACGGCATTACAGACGCCAACTGATACGCTTCAGGCGTGAGCTTGACGATCTGGTTCGAGGCGTTTGCGGGGGGTTTTTGTTTGGCGTTCCTCTGCTTTACACCATGGAGGTGTGGTGGATAGGTTCATCGGTAGCGCCTTCTCGCTTGCTTGGCGTGCTATTGACAACGCTGCTGGGCACTTATTTACTCAGTCGGACGGCTGGATTTCGTAAGGCGCAGGCGACCCGAGAGCGAGAGGCTATTGGCGATGCAGTCGAGGCGATCGCCATCGGCATCCTATGCGCCGCGATTATGCTGGTGATTTTGCGGCAAATTACGTTCGAGACCCGCTTAAGTGAAGCCTTGGGCAAAGTCATTTTCGAGAGCGTTCCCTTCTCGCTGGGTGTAGCGCTGGCCAATCAACTCCTACAAGATGCTGACAATGGCGATCGCAAAAGGTCAAACGACCCTTCTGATTCACCGCCGCTATCCAATCGTTTTTTTCCCGAAGGCAACCTCAATGAAACAGTAGCCGACATTGGTGCAACTTTAATTGGCGCTATCATCATTGCGTTTAGCATCGCGCCGACAGACGAAGTGAGTGTTTTGGTAGCCGCAGTCAATGGCCCTTGGTTGCTATTGACGGTGCTAGTTTCGCTTGTCCTGTCCTACGGCATTGTTTTTCAGGCCAACTTCACTCGCCAGGGGCAGCGCCGTTTGCAGGAGGGATTATTTCAACGGCCATTAAGCGAGACTATCTTCTCATATTTGCTCTCGTTGTTAGCGGCGGCGCTGATGCTGAGCTTTTTTCGTAAAATCGATCCGAGCGCACCGTTGGATCTAGCCTTTCGCCAAGTTTTAATTTTGGGCCTGCCGGCGACAATTGGCGGGGCTGCCGGGAGACTAGCATTATGAACCAGCCTGCTTCCAAAGCTCAGCCGGACTCGTCTAAACCTAGAGATCAATCGCAGTCTGTTGCAGAGCAGATCAGTTTTTTGCTGGCGGCGGCTGTTGTATTAGCTGTTTTGGGCGGCGTGGGTTATTTGTGGGTGCGCGATCGCAACCAAGGCCCCCCGGCGCTCCAAGTCACGTCTAACATAGAGCAGCGACAGGGCAACTATTACATCCCCTTCACGGTGATCAACACTGGCGGCGAAACTGCCGAAATGGTTCAAGTCATTGCAGAATTGCGGATCGATGGCGTTTTGGTTGAATGGGGCGATCAGCAAATCAACTTCCTTTCTAGCCAAGAAGAAGCCAGTGGCGCGTTCATCTTGACTCAAGACCCCGATATTGGTGAACTCACGGTAAGAGTCGCCAGCTACCAGGATCCTTAAGGCGCTATTCATCTTGGCTGTCTTTAACTTTGCCAAAGCGGCGATCGCGCGATTGAAACGCCTGCATCGCCTGGTGAAATTCGGCGGTGTCAAAGTCGGGCCAGAGCGTATCGGTAATGTAAAACTCTGAGTAGGCAAGCTGCCATAGCAAAAAGTTACTAATGCGCATTTCGCCGCTGGTGCGGATCAGCAGATCGGGGTCGCTGATGTCGGAGGTATACAGATGGCGGCTGAAGAGAGATTCATCGATGTCTTCGGGTTGGAGTTTGCCCTGCTTTACCTGGGTTGCGATCGCCCGGCAAGCCTGCAAAATTTCCTGCCTACCGCCATAATTAGTCGCCACCGAAAAGCGGATACCCCGGTTATTTTGAGTTTGCTTTACCGCTTTATCAATCTCATGCTGTAAGGTTTCCGGCAGCGCCGACAAATTGCCCACAAACTGAATTCGCACATCCTCCTCCATCATTTCCTTCAGCTCCTGGCGCAGCACCCGCTCAAACAGCGTCATCAAAAAATCAACCTCGCGCGTTGGCCTACCCCAGTTCTCCGTCGAAAAAGCATAAGCGGTCAGCGCACCCACCCCCCAATCCCGGCAGCAGCGCAGCAGCTTTTTTAGCGTGTCTACGCCTTTGCGGTGACCCATAATTCTAGGCAGGCCCCGGCGCTTTGCCCAGCGACCATTGCCATCCATAATCACAGCCACGTGCGACGGCATCCGCCCCGGCAGCAAATCTTCCGGCAGGGCAGAAGCAGAAACCGAGGGTGCAGTAGAGGCACTGAAATTAGCTGTCATTTCTTTTCCTGAGGGGTGGGGCGAGGCAGCTTGCGCTTGAGAAAGCTCAAAAAGTTGAGGCCCTTAATACTGAGCCGTCGGCCTAAGCTACGGAGCTGTGGAGCTACGTTATCACCATCCACCGAGGGCGAAAACTTATCAAGTAACAATTCCCTCAGTTTACTGCTCGTCAGGGGACGGTTTAATACCCCTTGCTGAGCGACCGAAATCGAGCCCGTTTCTTCAGAGACCACCACGCATAAGCAATGATCTACCCGCTCGGTAATGCCCATCGCCGCCCGGTGCCGGGTGCCTAGCTGCCGCGAAGCGTCTTTTTCGGAAATCGGCAAAATCACCCCCGCTGCCAGCACCCGTGAGCCCCGAATCAGCACCGCCCCATCGTGCAGCAGCGTCGTGGTTTGAAAAATAGTTTGCAGCAGTTCCCTTGATAGCTCAGCGTTTATCCTCACCCCTGGCACCGAAAAGTCGCTCTCTTCAATTGGCTCGTCGGTCTCCAAAATCATCAGCGCGCCCGTGCGGTTCTGACTGAGCCCTTTCACCGCCTCTACTAGCTCGTCAATCACATTGTTTGCCGTCGAGAGAGAATTGTCATTCGCGTTGAAGAGCTGGGTAATTTCACCTCGGCCCAATTGCTCTAGCAACCGCCGAAACTCGGGCACGAGCATAATCGCCAGCGCCACCGACGCGCCTAGCAGCAACTTCTCCATCACAAAGGGCAGCAGCCACAGTCCCGCCGCTTCACTCAAAAGCGTGGCCGCCATTAAGATCATCAGCCCTTGCACCATCCACATCGTGCGGCGATCGCGAATCACCGACAGCACCATGTAAACCAGTGCAAACACCAACACAATATCGAAGAAGGTGCGATACAAGAGTCAGACCTGTTTCACCGTTATCGCCATTTGAAACCGTCGCTTAAAACCGTTAGATCCCCATCAGACCACAGAGCCCCAATGCTGTGAGTGATCCATACCATCACCGTACCCTACTACCGCAGTGCCATTTTTGACTACCCTACCGCAGCCATTTACAGCAGTGATTGACGGGATGTTACCGGCTGATGGCTATTTAGCTGGCTTCTTAGCTGGCTTCAGCGAATCCGGCAAGCGATCTTGCCGCACCAGGTCTTCGTAGGTTTCCCGGCGCAAAATCAGCTCGGCCTGGCCATCATTGACCAATACTGCCGCTGGGCGAGGCACCCGGTTGTAGTTAGAAGCCATGCTGTAGTTATACGCGCCCGTTGCCGGTACTACCAGCACTTCGCCAGCATTGAGTTTGGGCAAGCTCGCAGCGGGAATTACCACATCTCCCGATTCGCAATGTTTGCCTGCCACGGTGACGGTTTCACTTAGCGGTGCAGACATTTTGCTAGCAGCCAGCACGCGATATATCGACTGGTAGGTAATCGGGCGAGGGTTGTCAGACATGCCGCCATCGACAGAAACGTAGGTGCGAATGCCGGGGACTGTTTTTTGCCCGCCCACTGTGTAGGCTGTAACGCAGGCCGATCCAATCAGCGATCGCCCCGGTTCACACAGAATTTTAGGCAAAGGCAAATCATGCTGTTGGCAAGCGGCTGCCAAACTTTCACAGACCGCCTTTGCCCATTCATCAATGCTTGGCGGATCGTCCGACTCGGTATAGCGAATGCCCAGCCCGCCGCCGACGTCTATTTGCTCAAGCGGTAGGCCATACTTCTTTGCCGTCTGGAACCAGTTTGCCATCACCTCGGGCAAATCTTGGTGAGGCTGCAACTCAAAAATTTGGGAGCCGATGTGGGCATGTAGCCCCACACAGCGAAGGTTGCCGCCTTGCTGTGCAATATAGTCAAAAACCTCTTCTAGCTGGTCGGGGTCAAAGCCAAACTTGCTGTCGATGTGACCGGTTTGAATGTATTCGTGGGTGTGGCACTCAATTCCAGGCGTCAGTCGCAATAAAACTGTGGCCTGTTTGCTAGCTTCACCCGCTATCCGGTTGAGAGACGTCAGCTCGTGCCAATTATCAACGACGATATGAACCCCTATTTCTAGCCCTAGCGCCAGCTCGTCCAAAGATTTGTTATTGCCATGAAAGTAAAGATCTTCGGGCTTAGCGCCCGCATCTACCGCCGTTTGTAGCTCACCGCCAGAAACCACATCGATGCCGATGCCTTCTTGAGAAGCGATCGCACAGACTGCCAAGCAGTTCCAAGCCTTGGAAGCATACACAATCAGCGACTCACCTGGATAATGACGCTCAAACGACTGCTTGTACTGGCGGCAGGCCGTCCGCAGCGTTTGCTCATCTAATATGTACAGCGGCGAGCCAAACTCTTGAACCAAAGCCACCACATCACAACCGCCCACCGTCAAATGATCCTGCTCATTCACGGCGGCGCTCAAAGGTAGCAAACTCTGATTAGGCGAAACCTTTGCAGATGTGTCAGACGGCAAATACTGAAGACTAGAAGCTGGCCGGTCAACCTCTTGACGAGTGGCATCGGAAGGCATGGCTGAGACAGTGGAGACCATAGGATAAAAATCGAGAGCGATTAAGAAAAAATAGCGGTTAGTGACAATTGTACAATTGAGCGTCTAACCCAGAGAATCGACTGCTTCGGTACCCCCTATTCATTGAACCTATATCTTGTCCTTTTTAGCCTGCCTGCCCCTCATTGAATCCGACATTCCCGCCGTGCTCGATCTTGATCAGCGCTGCCTGGGCGGACTATGGACAAGTTCAGGCTACCAAAGAGAACTCGACAGCCCCCACAGCGACCTGCTAGTCCTCCTCAGCGCCGACAGCCCCGCGCTGCTTCAACACCGTCAGCACCCTTTCCTCTCCGCTTCCCCCTCTCCCGCTTCCCCCTCTCTTCCTTTCTCCCTCATCGGCGTCGGCTGCCTCTGGGCCATCCTCGAAGAAGCCCACATCATTACCCTCGCCATCGATCCCGACCATCAGGGGCAAAAGCTAGGCCAGCTACTCTTGAGCCAGCTTTTGCTATGCGGCTATAAACGCGGCCTAACCCGCGCCACGCTTGAAGTGCGGGCTTCTAACCAACCAGCGCTAAATTTGTATCAAAAGTTTGCCTTTAAGGCGGCTGGCATCCGCAAGCGCTACTACTCGGATGGTGAAAACGCTTGCATTTTGTGGCGTAGTGGGTTGCAAAGTGAAGCGGTGGTCAGGCAAGTTACTCAATGGCAGGCAGAGGCGATCGCGCAGCTAAACGCCCACCAAATCCAGATCATGCCGCTTCTGCCATTCTCTGCTCACACCGACATCCCGGTAAATTAACCGTAAAATGTCAGCGTTCTATAACTATTAGCCGCAATCAACAGCCCTCAAAAATTAATCTAAACTTCCTCGACCAAAATTACAGACTTGTGCATTCAAACCAGCTTGGTATTGTAGATAGCCAAAAAGTAAATGAATGACTCATCAATCGGCCCGATCTGCACCTCATTTTGCGGCGATCCCCTCCCGAATTCCCTGGGGGTAGTGAATACCGCCCACCGCCTCCGAAATTTTGCTGTGCTAGAATCACAAGCAACCAGCCGCAGCAGGTGATGGAATACCGCCATGTTTGAACGCTTTACCGAAAAGGCCATTAAGGTCATCATGCTCGCTCAAGAAGAGGCCCGCCGCTTGGGTCACAACTTCGTGGGCACCGAGCAAATTCTTCTGGGACTGATTGGAGAAGGCACTGGCGTCGCTGCCAAAGTATTGAAATCTATGGGGGTCAACCTCAAAGATGCTCGCATAGAAGTCGAAAAAATTATTGGTCGTGGCTCCGGTTTTGTCGCCGTAGAAATACCGTTTACCCCCAGGGCCAAGCGCGTTCTTGAGCTATCGCTTGAGGAAGCTCGCCAGTTAGGACACAACTATATCGGCACCGAGCACTTACTGCTCGGCCTGATCCGCGAGGGTGAGGGGGTCGCCGCCCGCGTGCTCGAAAATTTGGGGGTCGATCTTTCTAAGGTACGCACCCAGGTGATTCGGATGCTGGGCGAAACCGCTGAGGTCTCTGGTGGTGGCAATAGCCAGGGCCGCACCAAGACCCCAACGCTGGATGAGTTTGGCTCTAACCTGACGCAGATGGCTGCTGACGGCAAGCTCGATCCGGTCGTAGGCCGTCAAAAAGAAATTGAGCGCGTTATCCAAATTTTGGGACGGCGGACTAAAAATAACCCTGTTCTGATTGGTGAACCCGGTGTAGGTAAAACCGCGATCGCAGAGGGCTTGGCCCAGCGCATCGGTAACGGTGACATCCCCGACATCCTTGAAGATAAGCGCGTCGTCACCCTCGACATTGGCCTGTTAGTAGCGGGTACCAAGTATCGCGGCGAGTTCGAAGAACGTCTGAAAAAGATCATGGACGAGATTCGCTCGGCCTCAAACGTTATTTTGGTGATTGACGAAGTTCATACCTTAATCGGAGCGGGCGCAGCAGAAGGGGCGATTGATGCGGCTAACATCCTTAAGCCAGCTTTGGCCAGAGGTGAGTTGCAATGTATTGGTGCAACCACGTTAGACGAGTATCGTAAGCACATTGAGCGAGACGCTGCTCTAGAGCGACGTTTCCAGCCAGTGATGGTTGGCGAGCCGAGTGTAGACGAGACCATTGAAATTTTGCATGGATTGCGCGATCGCTACGAACAGCACCACAAGCTCAAGATTCTAGACGAGTCATTAGAAGCCGCCGCTAAGCTGTCCGATCGCTATATCTCCGATCGCTATCTGCCTGACAAAGCCATTGACTTAATTGACGAGGCCGGTTCGCGGGTGCGCCTGCTGAACTCTCAGCTACCGCCCGCTGCTAAGGAGTTGGACAAGGAACTGCGTCAGGTTCTAAAGGACAAAGACAACGCGGTGCGCTCTCAGGACTTTGATAAGGCTGGCGAGCTGCGCGATCGCGAAATGGAGATTAAGTCTGAAATTCGCGCGATCGCCCAAAACAAAAAAGCCGAAGACGAAGAATCGACCAAGAACACTTCTCCTGAAGTGACCGAAGAAGACATCGCTCATATTGTGGCTTCCTGGACAGGCGTGCCGGTTCAAAAGCTCACCGAGAGTGAGACTGAAAAGCTGCTGCATATGGAAGATGTGCTGCACCAGCGCCTGATTGGTCAAGACGAAGCCGTGAGAGCCATTTCTCGGGCCATCCGTCGGGCCAGAGTCGGGCTCAAAAACCCCAACCGTCCGATTGCGAGCTTTGTATTCTCTGGCCCGACAGGCGTGGGTAAAACTGAGCTTGCCAAGTCACTAGCGGCCTACTTCTTCGGTGCAGAAGAAGCCATGATCCGGCTGGACATGTCTGAGTTTATGGAACGCCATACCGTTTCTAAACTTATCGGCTCGCCCCCCGGCTACGTCGGCTATAACGAAGGCGGTCAGCTTACTGAAGCCGTTCGTCGTCGCCCCTACACTGTCGTCCTATTCGACGAAATTGAAAAGGCCCACCCCGACGTGTTCAACATGCTGCTACAAATCTTGGAGGACGGTCGTCTGACCGATGCCAAGGGCCGTACGGTAGACTTCAAGAACACGCTGCTAATTTTGACCTCGAACATTGGTTCTAAGGTGATTGAAAAAGGTGGCGGTGGTCTCGGCTTTGAGCTAGAGGCAGACCAGGCCGAATCGCAGTACAACCGCATTCGCTCACTGGTCAACGAAGAACTCAAGCAATACTTCCGCCCAGAGTTCTTGAACCGTCTGGATGAGATTATTGTCTTCCGTCAGCTTACAAAGGACGAAGTCAAAGAAATTTCTGTGATCTTGCTCAAGGAGGTCTTTAGCCGGTTAGGAGAGCAGGGTATTACCCTGGAGGTGACCGAGAAGTTCAAAGATCGACTCGTGGAAGAGGGCTACAACCCCAGCTATGGGGCAAGGCCGCTGCGTCGCGCCATCATGCGTCTGTTAGAGGACAGCCTTGCCGAGGAAATCCTTTCTGGCCGAATCAAAGACGGCAGCACTGCTGTTGTGGATATTGGTGAAGACAACAAAGTCGTGGTGACCTCGTCAATAACTGAAGAGAAGCGAGAGCTTGCGGCGGCGGCTGACTGAGCATACTTAGCGATTGAGGCAACTGCATAAACTGAAAGCGTCTGGAGTGATCATGCTCTGGGCGCTTTTTGATACGTCAGGCGTCAAAACATTTGTAAACAGAAGTAACGCGCTCTTGCTTTGCCCCGCAATGAAAATCAATAATTAGGATAGGGCTATGTAAGTGGCTTTTAGGCGAACACCCTTAAGCGGCCCGTCATAACTTTAAAAGAACATAATTGGTGAAGTTGCCATGATTGGTGGAATATTCGGGACAATTGGTAAAACGCTGGGCATTGGCAAAGAGAAATACTTTCTAGAGCTAGATGACGCCGCTGAGGACGTGGCAGGGCAGGTCAAAAAATCTGCGACTAAGGCAGCAAAAACAGCCGTGAAGACGGCTAAAGAAGTCTCTAGCGATGTTGTTGATAAGGTTGAATCAGTGGTAGGCGATGCCGACGAAGCCGTTGATGATGCTAAACAGGCCGCAAACAAAGCCGCTGGGCAGGCCAAATCCGCTGCGAAAACCGGCAAAGTCAAGGCCAAGAAAGTAGCTGCCAAAGTTGATAAAAAAGCGGCCAAAGCTGATAAAGAGGCAGCTAAAACGGTAAAGGACACGGCGAAAAAAGGCGCTGATCAGAGCGCTCAGGCCGCAGAAAAGGTCGCAGAAAAGGCTCAGCCAGCGGTGAAAGACCCAGAAGATCTGATTAGAGCAGCAATCGCCGCAACTGAAAAGAAGCCTAGCAATGAGAAAGGAGCCCCAGAAGACGCTCAGAATTTCTCTACTGACTACCTCATGCCTTTGGGCAACCGAGGTCGCCGTCGCCCTGGCCCGAGCTTTTCTGACTACAAAGGCATGGCTAAAGAGGTCAATCCTAGACTGAAGGGGTAGAAAATTGAGGGCTTAGCACGTTAAACAAATAAAATGCTAAGCCCTCCCCTACCTCTTTGATTAGCCCCTAGCTTTACCGGGTGGCGTAGGCAGCCATTGGCTCTTTGATAAAGCGAATATACAAATGCTTGAAAGTAGAACGTAGTACCCTGGGCGCACCAAAGTCGATGGGCATCATCTTTTCGGGCAGCTTCCAGTCTGCGGTCGCAACTTCATCTGGCTGTTTCAAAGGAAACGTTATTTCTGAAAGCTGAGGGCACAGGCCCAGTCGTATAGACTGCGCCAGCGTCGGGACGCTATGAGGCGGCACGCCTAACACTTCGACCATCGCTCTATCCAGCGCGAACACATTGTCAGCAGCGCCTAATACACCCAGGTCTCTAGGTTCACCGTTAATGGGGCCATTGCCTTCTTGGCCCACAATGCCGTCAATAATGGTGAGGTCAGGAGAAATTGCTCGCGCGGTTTCGACCAGCATGGTGCCAAACCGCTGAGCATCTTTGCCTGCTTCCATATGCCACCAGGCTTTCATTTTGCCCGGTACGCAGCCGAACAGATTTTTCACCCCCAGGCTCATGGTTAGCTGCACGTGAGACTTGACCTTGGGCAAGTTGATCACCACATCGGCTTCCATCGCCTCTTTAGATAGCAAAAAGTGATCAAAGTCTTCGCCTGCGATGGGGTACCGTTTGCCGTGCATTTCGACAATAGGCACGTTGGCTTTGTTAGCCCAATCGGTGAGCCCATTTGCTTTGGCCACACCTTGCGCGCTGCCAAAGGCCGGACTGTCTCCTAAAAAAGGCTGACCACCAGCCGCCTGAACCATTTTGGCGACGCAATACACGATCTCTGGGCGCGTGGTGCAGCCCTTGGTGGGGCGCGAGCTGGTCAGCAAATTGGGCTTGAGGAGAACGCGATCGCCCGGCTTCACAAAATGGGCCATGCCACCCATCGGCGCTAGCAAAGCCACTAGCTGCGGCTGAAGCGTTTCGACATCGTAGCTTTGGGCGCTTAGCAAGCTAACAGTAGGTGTGGCAGTAGGTGTGGCTAATAGATTAGCCGACGTGCTCTGTGATGACATGACAAGTCTTCTGTAGGGTTTTCTCTGTCAGGCTTTCTTGGCAAAAAATGACTGCACAACTGCATAATAATCCTTTCAGATTACCCGGACGCGATCTTTCAAAGGCTAACTAGAATGCTAACTCTTTGGGCCAAGACCAGCGGCACCTGGATTAACGTGGCGCTAGTACTGACAGGCACTGGCTGCGGCCTTTTACTGCGCAACCGACTCTCGCCGAAGCTACAGGCCATTATTACTCAAGCGGTAGGGCTGACTACCCTTTTTATTGGTGTGTCGATGGCACAGTCCCTGTCTGGCGCGACGGTGGGCAGTGTTGATGGCGTCATCCTGGCCCTGCTGTCGTTGGTTTTTGGCGGGCTGTTGGGTGAGTGGTGGCAAATAGAGCAGCGACTGAGTGATGTGGGCGACTGGCTAAAAAGGCGGTTTAAAGGCGGCAGCCGCTTTACCGAAGGCTTTGTGGCCGCTAGCCTGCTATTTTGCATTGGCCCAATGGCAATTTTAGGGAGTTTGAACAATGGCCTGCTAGGTGACGGCACAGTTTTAGTGATAAAGAGCACTATGGACGGGCTCGTTTCAATTGCCCTAACCGGCACCTATGGCGTCGGCGTCGGGTTTTCTGTGCTACCAGTGATTCTTTACCAGGGCGGGCTATCGCTGCTGGCGAGCGGATTGGCCCAGCTCATTCCTGACCCAACGACTGCACCGAGCATTTTGCTAGTAAGCGGCATCGGCGGCATTATGATTTTGGGCCTGGGGCTAAACTTGTTGGGCGTTGGAAAGGTTCAGGTTGCTTCTTTTTTACCGGCATTGGCGTTGGGGCCATTCGTCAGCGCACTCGCTAGCTTGCTCGCATCGTAAAACAAAGGTGCCAAAGCAAAGGTGCCAAAACAAAAGTCCCGGCACTCAGTCAAAGAGTAACCGGGACTTTAATGCTGATTGATTTCAGCTTTTCTTGGCGCTTTGGTGGCGGGGCATGGATTTGAACCATGGACCTTCGGGTTATGAGCCCGACGAGCTACCAGACTGCTCTACCCCGCGTTGCCGCTTTGCCAGTATAGCGAGTTATCGGACAATTGTGTGGCTTTCTTTTTTCTTTTGACAAGAACTTTTACAGGGTCTCAAATCAGCACTGTCAAATCAGCACTGTCAAATCAAATCAGGGGCAGCTCGCCAACGACGTCCAGGCGAGAGTATTTGCCCGGCATCATAAACTTTTCGCTGAGCGCTTCTGAAACATCGGGCGTAATCCAACCGAGCTGCTTTAGCAAATAAACGGTGGTGGCGTATTTGGCCCGTTTGCTGCCATCGACCACTTTGATGGCAATGCCCATCCCGTCACCTACTCGGCCAATGCACTGCACGCCCTCAGCGCCAGACTTGCTGACCAATGTGCCCTCACTGAGATACATGAGCTGGGAGTCAAAGCCTTCTGGCCCGGAAATCATCATCGGGTAGCTGGTCATGGCGCGGGCGATGCGTTCCATTTGATGGCTTTGACCCGAGGCCAGCTTGGCGAATAGGGTGGCCATTTGGCTGAGCTGCATCAGATAGGTGGGCGCACTACAGTTGTCGTGGGCGCAAATGAATTCGTCAGCGGGCATCCCCAAAAGTTCGGCGACTTTGCTAATGATGAGCTTTTGGACGGGGTGCGATCGCTGCGTATAGCTATCTAATGACCAGCCTTGATGCTTACAAACCGCTAACATGCCTGCATGTTTGCCCGAACAGTTGTGAGCCAGAGGCGTTGTCGCCTTTTTTGGCGTTGGGCACTGCAACGCCAAAGGTTCGACATCGCAGCGCCATAAAATATTGAATGCCTGACGAACCTGGTCGAGATTGCCCTGGTGGGAGCTACAGATAATCGCCAGATCTTTGTCGGTCAGATGAAAGTGATCTAGCGTACCAGAGGCGGTCACTGCTAGTGCCTGGAAGGGTTTGAGCGCAGAGCGGATAAAGGTGCCTAGTTCCGCATCGCCTGCACTGGCCAATACCCTGCCTCGGTCGTCGCAGGCCACGGCGTGAACCTGATGAGACGACTCCAGAATGCCTTCTCGGAGCAGTTGAACTTCTAGCAGCGTCGAGGATTTGCGACTCACCCTATTCATAGATTATTTGGGATTATTTGGGATTATTTGAAGAGATGGAGGATAACGGAGGATCGGGCTTAAATAAACTGCCAGATCACCAGGCAGAACGAAATGATGCCAAGGATAGTGGCAAAGGTTTTTTGCATTCGGTGCATGGGTGGCTTTACTTGATAGTCGGCGATGAGGCGATCGCGATTAACCACATCCTCTGGTTTTTCCCATATTTGACCGTCGTACCAGCCAGATTCTTCGTACGGAACGGCAGGTTGCGAAAGGCGATCGCACACATGGCCCCAGCCAATATAAAGCTGTATCAGCGCTAGCGTTGGCAGCAGCAAAGCACCTAGCGAAGCGCTGAGAATAAATTGAGCTGTTAGCTTATCAGGCGAAAAGCTAACAGCGGCCATTGGCCCTACGACTAGCCAGCTCAGCAACCATAGGCTAACGATCGGCATCAAATATCCTCGCAGACTGCGCAGACCCCAGCTATAAAACCAGGACTCACTCATGCTTTCGTATTCTTTGATCGGAATTTGCTCGACTGGAACCGGGCACTGGGCAGTCATAGAAGTCTTTTTGGAATTGCCGTTCATAGGGCCGTTGATTGACATGACTTCAGTTTAAGACGACAGCGGCGTCGGGATGAACTCGATGCGGGTGGCATGGCCCCAAAAAGCTTCTAAATCGTAATAATCGCGGTCGTCTGGCATAAAGATATGGACAATCACATCGCCGTAGTCTTTTAGCACCCAGCGGCCCTCACTCATGCCTTCGGTGCGCAGCGGCAGCCGCCTGCAGTTCTCTTCAACGGCGTCTTCTACAGCGTTTGCGATCGCCCGGACTTGCACAGCCGAGAAGCCTGTAACAATTACAAAATAATCGGCCAGGTAGGAAACATCGCCCGTTTGCAAAATAGTGATATTGCCACCTTTGCGATCGTCAGCGGCATTCGCGATGGTCAGCGCCAAGTCTTTGGCTTCTTGATCTATGGGGGGGCGAGAATCATCTTCGACCATAGGCCGAAGCTCACTAACTTGCATATCAGCATTGTGGTCATCTTCAGCGGTACGCTCAGACGAATGTTCAGAGGCCGTCAAATCCGGCGAAATGCCAATTTGTCTTTCTGCCATTACTTTGCGGGGATCACTCAAAAGCTCAATTCCTGGTTGTAATATCTACCTTTATATCTTACTGAAATGCCTGTTTTTGCTGCGGATCTCGTTATCAGCGTTGACACAATTCAGGGCTCTTGTAACATTTCATCACAGTTGACTGGTCGGGAAACCGGCCACTGAACCGGCCAGTGGTGGCTAGCGAGGGGGCAGCCTGTAGCCAGGACAATACCTCATCTCAACTGAAGGAGACCCGTTAAAACAGCTTATTATGAAGGTGCTTTTGCAGAAGGGAGGCCCTTTAGCTTTGATTATCGGTCTTTTTATTGGGTTGGTGGTGGGCGCGATCGCAGCGGCCATTGTGTATTGGCTAATGAAGTCGCGATTAGATCGGCTATTGAACGCCTTGCAAAACAATCAGCGGCGCTTGCAGCAGTTGGAAAGCGAGCATGAAATTCGGCTGCGGGCGGCGACCGACCAGCTTCAGACCGATTACGAACGGCAGCTCGCTGAAAAAATTGAGTACTACCAGGACGATCAAATTCTGCAAACTGAGCTGATGGCGCTAGAGTTTGAAACGCGGATGAGCGTGATAGAGGCGGCTTACGACCGCGAGCTAGATCTGCAAAAGTCGTAACGGGTGTGGGGACGGTAGAATAACAAAGGACTTTTTAAGGACGACTTTTATGACCCGTGCAATTATGGAAACAAATAAAGGCACCATCAACCTGGAGCTGTTTGATCAAGACGCGCCCAAAACGGTTGAGAACTTTGTGAAGCTTTCCAAAGATGGTTTTTATGATGGGCTCACGTTTCACCGGGTGATTCCGAACTTTATGGTGCAAGGCGGCTGCCCTTTGGGTACGGGCACAGGCGGCCCTGACTACAAAATTAAGTGCGAAACGAAGGGCAACCCTAACAAGCATCAGGCCGGAAGCCTGTCAATGGCCCATGCCGGTAAAGACACAGGGGGTTCTCAGTTCTTTATTTGCCATGAGGCGCAGCCCCACCTGGACGGAATTCATACGGTCTTTGGTAAGACTGAAGATATGGATGTGGTGAATGCGATCGCCAAAGATGACAAAATCACATCCGTCAAGATTGAAGAATAATCTATTGCGATCTGCAATGAATCCGGGGCCTGAGGTTGAGGAAACAAAAACCTCAGGTCTTTTCGATTTAAAATTTAAGAGATGTTCCTAAGCAGGTTCAGTCTTTAAGAAATTATGATTTCGAGTCAAGGTGAGGGCATAACATCAGAAAAACTCTGGCAGTCGTCGGTGGGCAAGAAATTGCTAACAGGAGTGACTGGGCTGGGGCTAGTGACGTTTGTCGTCGTTCATTTGCTGGGGAATTTGACGCTCTTTTTTAGTGCAAGCGGCTATAACCAGTTAGCTTATGTGATTGAGCGGTTGGGGCCTTTGACCTATTTGGTGGAGTTGGGTTTATTGGCGATCGCCCTCCTCCACGCCACCCTTGGCATCAAAATCTACCTGGGCAAGCAGCAGGCTCGCCCCGTTGGCTACAGCGAATATGAATCCGCCGGTGACCCTAGCCGCCAAACCCTCAGCTCGCGTACCATGATTGCCTCTGGCTTGGTATTAGGTGGCTTTTTAGTCGTCCATCTAGCAACCTTCAAATTTGGCCCTTACTACACGTTGCCGGGCTCTGGTCATCGAGACCTGGCGCGGCTGGTCTTCGAGACGTTTCATAAACCAGGCTATACCGCCAGCTATGTGGTTGTTTTAAGCTTATTAGGCTTGCACCTACGGCACGGGCTTTGGAGCGCTTTGCAGTCTGTGGGAATTGCCACTCGACCGGCGCTATTTATGGTCAGTTCGGTGCTAGGCAGCGCTATTGCCTTAGGCTTCATCGGCCTTCCCCTCGCCATCTACTTCAACCTCATCAGCTAGGCTCTGGCTTTACTCAGCCCACGACCCATGTCATTAAACGCCCGCATCCCCGACGGCCCCTTACCCAAAAAATGGGAGCACTTCAAAAATCATTGCAAGCTGGTCAATCCCAATAACAAGCCCAAGCACACCATTCTGGTGGTAGGAACAGGTCTAGCAGGCGCATCTGCCGCTGCCACCCTTGCCGAGCAAGGCTACAAAGTCAAAAGCTTTTGCATTCAAGACTCGCCCCGCCGCGCTCATAGCATTGCCGCCCAGGGAGGCATCAACGCGGCCAAAAACTATCCCGGTGATGGCGACAGCGTATGGCGGCTGTTTCACGACACGATTAAAGGTGGTGACTACCGCGCCCGTGAGGCCAATGTATACCGGCTGGCGCAAATCAGCAGTCAGATAATCGATCATTGTGTGGCGCAAGGGGTACCGTTTGCCCGTGAATATAGTGGTTTGCTGGCGAACCGATCGTTTGGCGGCGCGCAGGTTTCGCGGACTTTTTATGCGCGGGGGCAAACCGGGCAGCAGCTATTGATGGGAGCCTATGGCGCGATGATGCGGCAGGTGGCAGCAGGCAATATTGAGCTGTTTGCTCGGCGAGAAATGCTAGATCTGGTGGTTGTTAATGGCCAAGCGCGAGGCATTGTGGTGCGCAATTTGCTTACCGGAGAGTTTGAGCGGTATGCCGGGGATGCGGTGCTGCTGGCAACCGGGGGCTATAGCAATGTGTATTATCTATCGACAAATGGCAAAAATTCTAATGTGACGGCGGCCTGGCGAGCTTACAAACGCGGCGCACTCTTCGCCAACCCCTGCTTTACTCAAATTCATCCCACTTGCATCCCAGTCGCGAGCGAGTTTCAGTCCAAGCTGACGCTGATGAGTGAGAGTTTGCGCAATGACGGGCGGGTGTGGGTGCCGAAGCGGGCAGGGGATACGAGAAAGCCTGAGGACATTCCAGAGTCTGAGCGCGATTACTATTTAGAAACGCGCTATCCCACCTTTGGCAACTTAGTGCCTCGCGATGTGGCCTCGCGCAATGCCAAGCAGATGATTGACCAGGGGCGTGGCGTGGGGGCGACGGGGCTGGCGGTGTATTTGGATTTTCGCGATGCGATCGCCTCTCAAGGTCGTGACAGCATCGCCGCACGATACGGCAATCTGTTTGAAATGTATCAGCGCATAACGGGCGAAGATCCTTACGCTGAACCCATGCGCATTTATCCGGCAGTTCATTACACCATGGGCGGCCTGTGGGTGGACTATCACCTGATGAGCACAATTCCTGGATTATTTGTGCTAGGTGAGGCAAATTTCTCTGACCATGGGGCCAACCGCTTAGGAGCCAGCGCGCTGATGCAGGGCTTAGCCGATGGCTACTTTATTATTCCGTACACATTGGGCAACTACCTGGCAACTACGAAGGTGTCGGCGGTGGATACTGAGGCGGATGCGTTTGTCGAGGCGGAAGCTTCAGCCAGAGCCCGGACGTTAAAACTGTTGAGCATTCGGGGCGATCGCACGATGCTCGATTTTCATCGGGCGCTGGGTCATCTGATTTGGAACGGGGTGGGGATTAATCGGAGTCGAGAAGGGTTAAAAGAATGTATTGAGGGGGTGCGATCGCTCCGCCAAGAGTTCTGGCAAAACCTGCGCGTCCCCGGAGAAGCCAACACCTTGAACAAGAACCTGGAGTTTGCTGGGCGCGTTGCTGACTTTATGGAACTCGGTGAAGTCATGGCCCGCGACGCGCTTGTCCGCGAAGAATCCTGCGGCTGTCATTTTCGCGAAGAATTTCAAACCGAAGGCAGCGAAGCCCAGCGACGCGATGCGCAGTTTTCCACAGCCGCTGCCTGGAAGTATCAGGGGGATGAACGACCACCAGAACTGGTTAATGAAACGCTTATATTTGAAAACGTGAAGCTGACTCAGCGATCCTATCAGTAGCTGTATCGGGCCAGATCCTACTCTACATAGGAGATAGGAATTTCCCCTTTCCATGAAGCTTTTATGACAACCTATCGGCCTATGAATCATTAATGAGTATGGCTGGAAAACCAATACCTAAGCCTTCAATCTTAGATAAGTGTCAAGTTGTTAGCATAGAAGGAGGCAGAAAAGTTTTCAAAGACCCTCATGTAGAAAGGTATTACACTTGGGACTCACTGCACGGGGAGATAGAAGTTTTTAACAAAAGGGGTAGACATTTAGGTGCAATCTGCCCTGTCACCGGGGCAGCAACAAAACCAGCTATCAAGGGACGGAAAATTAGTAAGCAGAACTAGGTTGTTATGGACACATCATTTATTGACAAATGCATTAGCGGTGATGCCTTACTAGATGAAGTAGACGACTATATCGACTTCTGGCATGAGGATAGTACATTCGAGAGTGTCGAGTTATATGAGTATCTAGGTATGACTTGGTCAGAGTACTCCTTATGGATGACTACGCCAAGTGCCCTTAATTCAATTGTCAACGCCAGAAGAAATGGACATAGCCTAGAGAATGCTCCCGTATCAGATATGCAGGCATTGGTGACAAGAGCAGCTAGTCCGGAAGAAGCCCAGCACGTTATGGATTGGTTGGATAGGCTCGGGAAGTTGAATAAAGCCTGAAGCAAAGCCAGCCCACATTGAATATGGAACAGCCTGATTTCTATAGGATCTCAAAGAATTGGCAGCCTTATAAGATGAAAATTTACTTAAAAGTTTGGCGACAGGAAAATGCTCAGGCCGAAGGCGGCTTCAAGAACTATACGGTCTCTAACGTTCAGCCCGATCTCTCCTTTTTGGAAGTCCTCGACATTCTCAACGAGCAGCTCATCGCAGAAGGTGGCCTTCCTGTCGAGTTCGATCACGACTGCCGTGAAGGGATCTGCGGCTCCTGCGGGCTAATGATTAACGGTCAAGCGCACGGCTCGCAGCAGCGTACGGCGGTTTGTCAGCTCTATATGCGCCACTTTAACGACGGCGATACGGTGACGCTAGAGCCGTGGCGGGCCAAGGCATTCCCTGTCATCAAAGATTTAGTCGTCGATAGGTCGGCGCTAGATCGGATTTCGGCGGCGGGTGGATATATCTCAGTGAGAACTGGTGCGGCTCCTGATGCGAATGCGGTGCTGGTGAACAAGCCCGATGCGGACAAGGCGTTTGACTATGCGACCTGTATTGGCTGTGGCGCTTGTGTAGCAGCTTGTCCCAATGCATCGGCGTCATTGTTTACGGCGGCGAAGCTGTCTCACTTAGCGCTGATGGAACAGGGTAAGCCGGAGCGCAAGCAGCGGGTGGTGAAGATGACGCAGCAGATGGCGGCTGAGGGGTTTGGCGATTGCTCTAACCATGGGGAATGTCAGGCGGTGTGTCCGAAGGGGATTGAGATTGATGCGATCGCAAAAATGCGGCGAGAATACATCCGCGCTAAACTACCCTTCTGAAGATTCAAGTAGCAAACTATGCCGAAGCAAACTATGCCGACGGTTGACGCTCAAGCTCAAGTAAAAGATATCTATACAGACGGTGCTTGTTCTGGCAATCCAGGGCCAGGCGGATGGGGTACGCTCATAGAATTTGGCGATGGGCAGGTACATGAGTTAGGCGGAAGAGACAGCGCCACCACCAATAATCGGATGGAAATGCAGGCCGCTATCTCGGCACTGGCGTTTTTGCAAGAGGCCGGACTGGATAATGGGCAAATCAAGCTGCACACCGATAGTGAATACCTCAAAAATGGCATCACAAAGTGGATAAAGGGCTGGAAACGCAAGGGCTGGAAAACCTCGGCAGGTAAAGCCGTGCTTAACAAAGACCTGTGGCAGCAGCTTGACGAAGTCACACAGGCCCTCGTAGATAAGGACTTGAACATTGAATGGCGCTATGTGCGCGGTCATACAGGCAACCCCGGCAACGAGCGCTGTGACGAAATTGCACGGGCCTTTTCGCACAGTCAGCCCATTGGTCTAAAGCAATACAAAGCCTTGGGCCAGCCAGCAACCGCGAGCAAAGGCATAGAAAAACCTGCCGCTGAAGCTGAAAACCCCCCTATGCAAGCAGCAGACCATAAAGGTTTGTCACTGCCTACCCCAGAAATAAATACGGACAATACGGAGTCGCCGATTTCGGAAGCAACGCTAAGATTCTACGAACACGCCCAAACAGGACAGGACATGGCTTCGTCAGATTCAAAAAGTGTCATCGCTCATGGAGACAGTAGAATAGAGCGCCTGCGGAATGCCCTGGAAACGCTGAAAGTTACTGACGAGCTGGCCAAGCAGGGCTATTTGATTACCAGCGCAGAACTGGCCGACCTGATGGATGTGAATGCCAGCGCAGTTACCAGCCGAGGCGATTATTGGGCCTGGCGAAACTGGACAGTGTCACGGATTCGGCGCGAAGGCAACCAAATATTGTGGCAGCTAGAGCGGATTGATGAATAGATTCAACTTATAAGAATGGTCAAAAGTAGCATTAACCGGGTGGCCAGCTAAAAGCCCGTCCGCCCAGCAAATGCATGTGTAAATGAAACACCGTTTGCCCCCCGTCTTCGCCCGTATTGATGACGACCCGATAGCCATTCCCTAGCTTCTCTTGCCGGGCAATTTCGCCTACGGTAAATAGCATATGACCTAGCAGTGTCTTATCTTCAGCCTGAGCGTCGGCCAGCTTGGGAATCGGCTTTTTAGGAATTACCAGAATATGAGTCGGAGCCTGAGGCGTAATGTCTCGAAAGGCCAAGCAGAGATCGTCTTCGTAAACGATGTCAGCCGGAATTTCACGGCGGATAATTTTACTAAACAGGGTATCTTCGCTCATCTTTCACTCATCCGTTCGCACGCTGGCTGCTTTCTACTCTACTGAAAAATCTGTGCCCAATACCAGACCCGTTTCACCCATGACGTCTCCTAAGTTAACGGTCATGGGTAAGTTCATGCCCCAGTCGAAGTTGCCCTCTTCGTCGAGTAAGTCCCCAATCAGGGGCAGCGAGTCTAGCGCTAGGCCAGGCTGGCTAGTTTTGAGAAATTGACTGTCAGCCATGTCGGTGTTGATACCTTCAGAGACTGCCTCAAAGCTGATGCCTTCTTCGATTTCAAACGTTCGCGGTTGGAGCGGCAGCAGGGACGCGGTCGGTCTAGCTTGGGCCTGGGCAGTGGGTGAGTGAACGGCGGCTAAAGTTTGGGTGCAGCAAAAGGCAGACATCCCAAAAATTAAGTGATGTACGAACGTTTTCAGCATATTAGCGGTGAGGAAAAAGAGATGAGCTGTAACGATATCAAGCTACTCGAAAAAAATACACCGTAGTAAGGAGATATTTGCGGTTGCTTGATGTGCGCTTTGGGGGCCAAGCTTTCTGCGTAAGTAGGAAGCCTTACTTTGGTGACGATAAAAGTAGCCTGGCGACTTTGTGGGCGGCTTTGCCATCGCCGTATAGGGTGGGCCAGGCAGTAGGCGGTTGGAATTGGGCGATCGCATCCCTCAACCCCACTGCCGTCACCAGCCGATTCCACCCTGCCTCAACCGTTTCTTTCCACTCCGTCTCGGGGCGCAGGGTAAAACAGGGCTGACGGGAAAGGTACGCTTCTTTTTGAATACCGCCAGAGTCAGTGACCACCGCGCGGCAGTGCTTTTCTAGCATGAGCATATCTAGATAGCTAGCCGGTGGAATCACTTTGATGTTGGGATGGGCAAGGTAGCCGCGCAGGTCAAAGGTTTTGATGCGGCTTTTGGTGCGAGGGTGGAGCGGAAGGACGACGGGGGCGTCTAGCGTGGTAAAGGCTTGAAGGATGGCTGCAAGCGTGCCCGCGTCGTCGGTGTTGCTGGGGCGATGGATGGTCGCGAGGTAGTAGCCGCCTGGCTGTAGGGCGTTACGGGCAAGCACTTGGGACTGGGCTTCGGCTTTGGCCTGGTACTGCATAACAGCGTCGGCCATGACATCGCCGATTAGGTGGACGCCCTGGGTGATGCCTTCTTTGGCCAGGCAGTGGGTGGCGAGAGGTGTGGGGACAAATAAAAGGGTTGAAAGCTGGTCGGTGACGATGCGGTTAATTTCTTCGGGCATGGCGCGGTTGTAGCTACGCAAACCGGCTTCGACATGGGCAATAGGAATATGGAGCTTGGCGGCAGCGAGGGCAGCGGCGAGGGTGGAGTTGGTGTCGCCGTACACCAGGAGCCAGTCGGGTTGCTCTTTTTGCATGATGGTCTCTAACGCTTCCATCATGCGGCCCGTCATTGCGCCGTGGCTGAGGCTGTGGATATCGAGGTTGTAGTGGGGGGTAGGCAGATCGAGATCTGCAAAAAAGGCATCGGACATGTTGGCATCGAAATGTTGGCCGGTGTGAACGAGGATTTCGGTGATGCCGTGTTGGGCGATCGCCTGACTAACCACCGCAGCTTTGACAAACTGAGGACGAGCACCAATAACGGAAAGGACTTTCATAGAAGGGGTTCTGCTACGGATTGCCTGTCGTAGGCTTGCATGGTCTGGGTGATTTTATCAGCTACAAGCTGCCAGGAGAAATGAGCTTCGGCGTATTGGCGGGCTGTGGTGGCGGTATGAACGCACCGCTTCGTATCGCCAATGAGCTGACAAGCCTGTGCTGCCATGTCGGCGGCATCTCCTGGCTTGTGCAATGTGATAAAGCCCTTGGCCCCACCGTATTCTTCACCGTATTCTTTAATGCCGCGAATGCGTGAGGCCAAAATCGTCCGCCCTGCGGCTGCATAGGTATAGAGCTTGATCGGTGAATAGCCGATGCCGCTGAGTCCTTGCTTGGGCAAAAGCGCAATATCAAAACAGTTGATGTAGGTATTTGATTGCGCATACGGCACTGAACCAAAGAAATGAACATAGTCTAAGTCGCCATAGGTTGCTTTCAACGGCGCTAGCTGACGACCTGCGCCGACGATCAAAATTTCTGCCTGGGGCACCTGCTGGCGAATGGTTGTCATAGCTTGAATGGCGACTTCCACGCCTTGCCACGGATCGAGATCGCCGATGAAGCCGAGGTATCGCTTATGAGGATTTAGGCCGATTGTGGCGATCGCATCCGCTCTATCCAATGGGCGATAGTAATCGACATCAGCGCCATTGCCAATTACGACTAGCTTTTTATCTAGCTCAGCCGGATTTTGAACTTTAGCTAGCAACCGCTCACGAATGCCCGGCACCACGACCCGCAACCGAGTCGCCGACTGAGCCTCGGCAGTTTGCAGTTTTTCTAGCCATCCCTTGAGCCTGGCCGGAAAGCCCATCATCACCAGCTCGTGAGCAAACCAACCATTGTGCTCGACAAATATTTTTTTGAAGCCTTGCATTTGCAGCGCCTTTAGCACGGACAAAGATAGGGGAGTGCTGCGGAAGTAAACCCAGTCGTAGGCTTTGGGGTCGATATGCAGCGCCGTTTGAGTTTGTAGCAGGCTGTTGACGGAGGTTTTGCTGATGGGAATGAGGCGGCTGAGCAGGGTGCTGGTGAAGGTGACGTGGTGAAAGTACTGTTGGGCAATGTGGCGGTCGGTGGCGCGATCGCCCGTCGTCGACAAAATCGCATCCACCTGATGCCCTTGGGCACGGAAGCCCTGGGCTAGTGACGTGAAATGAACCTTACCGCCGTTCTGCTTTGCAAGGTTCAGCGTTGAAACCATCAGTAGCCTCATGCTAGTTCTCCATACAGCTCTAGCAACGCCTGAGCTTCGGTTTCCCAGTTAAACCGGTCACGCACCGCTGCCTGTCCTTTGCGTCCCATTTCCTCGGCAATGTCAGGGTGGGTCAACAGGTACTCAATGGCGCGGGCGATCGCCTCAGAATCCATCGGGTCAACTAGCAGTCCGCAGTCTATTTTATTTAGCCAGTTGCGCCACAGCGGAAAGTCTGAGGCCACAATCGGCAGACCTGCGGACATATATTCAAACAGCTTGTTAGGCATGGCTTCTAGATGATCGATTTCGGGGTGAAACAGCACTAGCCCCACCCGAGCGCGGCTGACTTGTGAGATCATTGTTGGGCGATCGCACCACCCCAAAAACGTCACCTGTCGCCATCCGGATCGCTGCTGCATCTCAAATTCTAAAGACGGCGGCGAGAACGTTCCTAGCAATAGCAGCCGACTGTTGAGCGGTTGGGGAAGATGGGGGAGTGCTGCGACCATTTGTTGAATACCGCGAATTTCGGTAATGCCGCCCGCGTACACAATCAGGTTGTCGCGATCGCCATAAGAACGCTGCTGCTGGTAGATTTGGCACTCTGAAAGCAACGGAAAGTTGCGAACGAGGTGGGTTTTAGTTGGGGGAAATTTGGCCGCGATCGCCGGTGTCACACACACAAACCTATCTAAAAAGCGCTTAGCCAAAAACTCTAGAAAGCGCCAAACGAAAGACTTAATCAGGCCGAATAAGGGTCTTTTTTTGTTGAGCGATCGCGCCTCTCTCGGGGCATCTTCATGCACATCATAAATCACCCGAGCGCCCTTCAGCTTTAGCACTAGGCCCAACGGAATTAGCTCAGTATCGTGAAAGTGATACAAATCACCATCAAGCTGCCAAGCCTGTTGCCAAACGCCCCTATACCTTTGCCAAAGCTGTTCTATTTTGCGAGCATCAGGCGAGATTTTGATGGGCCAAAAAGTAACCCCGTCCTTTTTGTCACTAGGCGGAGAGCGCACCACCAAATGCACCTCGTAGCCATGAGCAGCAAGCGTGCGACACTCTTTCATAAAAATGCGCACATCCAACGGCTGATGAATGGTTGAGAGATGAACCACTCGCATCGCTATTCCTCAGTTATTGCTCAAACAACACATCAAAACAACACATCAAAACAATCTGCCCAGCGGATTAGATTCACCCAGCGCCACACCCGAAAGTCGAACGGCTGTCTGCCCGCGACAATGGCGTCAAATTCGGCATGAACCCTGGGCAGGTTTAAGGCGGGGATATGGTGGGCGCGATCGCCCCTCAATACCGACTCAAACCAAGGCTGCATTTCTACTATCCAGCGCTGCTCGGGCGTGGCAAACCCGATTTTGTCCTGACGATCTAACACAGCATCTGGCACTATTTGGCGCATAGCTTCGCGAAAAACTGATTTAGAGGTAGCGTGCGAATTGATAATAAAGGACTCTGGTAAAGAAAGAACAAAGTTTGCTAAATCTGGCGTCAGAAAAGGCACCCGGCTCTCAACGGAATGGGCCATAGAATTGCGATCTTCGTAGCGCAGCAGCATTGGTACGCTGGTGACTAACAGCGATCGCGATAGCTGCTCATGCAATACCTGAACGCTGTGGTTCAACCGCCCTGGTATCGGCTCAACGCCTTGCGCCCTTATCCACTCAGCATTCAGCCAGGGGAGCTGCGCCTGTCGTCCTACTAACCCTTTCGCCAGCGCTGCCCACCTATCCGGCAACAACAGCCCAATTGCCCGCGTCATCAGATACCGCCAGCCACAGCCCGACAGCCGCGCCGCTCGCCGCGCAAACAGGTACGCCTGCGACATTTGGCCGCGCCCTAGCAATGTTGCCAACCGCGCCGCCAAATAAGGCCGATATCCGCCCAGCAGTTCATCTGCGCCCTGCCCATCCAGCATCACCTTGATGCCATTCACCTTGGCTAGCTGAAACACCCGATACTGCGCATACATACTGGTGCTGCCAAAGGGCTCGCCCTGAGCGCGAATCAGCAAGTCTAAATCTTGAATCAAATCCTGGGGAGTCGCCCGAATTTTATGCACGATTGTGTTTGCATGGTGGCCAACGCGATCTACCCAGACTTCCTCACTCAGCGCCGGATCATCGGCGACGTAGCTAAAGGTGTGAATCGGCATTGACGGCCCCATCACCTGTCGCATGGCGCTGACAATTGCAGAAGAATCGATGCCGCCCGACAGCGCCGCCCCCACGGGCACATCGCTGCGCAAATGCAGCCGAATATTGCTCATAAAGCGCTCTCGTAACTGCTCTGTCGCTTCTGTAAACGAAAGGTCTAGCGGCTGCGGCTGAAGTGACCAATAGCGCGTTAGTTCAATGCTGCCCAGGCGGTTGAGCGCGACTTCGAGGAAATGGCCCGGCGGCACCTGCTGAATGGCGGAAAATAGCGTGTCTGCTCGGTGGTCGGTATGTCCGTTGTGCAGGTAGTCGTAAAGGGTTTGCGGATTTACGCGGCGTGAGACGGTTGGCACCTTTAACAGGGCGGGGATTTCTGAGGCGAAGGCAAAGGCGCTGGTGCTCGCACTGTAGTAAAGCGGCTTGATGCCAAACGCATCGCGGGCCAAAAACAGCTTGCTTGCTTTAACATCTAGAATCGCGAAGGCAAACATGCCGACGAGCTTGGGCAAGGCGGCGGCTCCCCACTGGGCATAAGCCGCAAGCAAAACTTCTGTATCCGAATGCGACTTTGGCCGGAACCCTAGCTGCTTTAGCTCACTTTGCAGCTCTAAATAGTTATAAATTTCGCCGTTGAAGCTGATGGCGTAGCGGCCATTGGCAGAAACCATCGGCTGAGCGCCGGATTCGCTGAGGTCTAGAATAGCTAGCCTGCGGTGCATCAGGCTGACCTGGTGCGGCGGAAGATCGGTGGGCGATCGCGCCACTGCCACCGCCTGCCCCGGCGACCAGCCCAAAAAGCCTACATCGTCCGGCCCCCGGTGAATCAGAGCGTGACTAACGGCCCGCAGCAGCGAGGGCGCGATCGGGGGCTGGCCAGCCGCTTGCAAAAGTCCTGCAATTGCGCACACGAGCAAATACACTAAATGTTGGATCCAGTCGATGATCCCACAAAGCCGCCCGCTTTATCGATTGCTAGCCCGACTCGCCAGTATGAATGAATCCGCTGTCTCTATTCGAGCGTTGGGCAAGCTGTACCGCCTGTATCGCAACCCGTCAGACAAAATTTTGGATGTGTTTGGCCTGGGTAAACTGCTGTTTTGGCGGCAGCATTACTACCGGGAATTTTGGGCTCTGCGGGGTATGAACCTGGAGGTGAAGCGGGGCGAGCGGCTGGGGCTGATTGGTCGCAATGGCGCGGGCAAAAGCACATTGTTGAAGATTATTGCGCGGACGGTGACGGCGACTGAAGGGGATGTGATTGTGCGGGGCAACATTCAGGCGCTGATGGAGCTGGGCACGGCGTTTCATCCAGAATTTACCGGGCGTGAAAATATTAGAGCTTCGCTGGCCTATCAGGGGCTTTCTAAGCAGCTAATTGACGAAAAAGAAGAAGAGATTATTGATTTTGCCGAGCTAGATGACTTTATCGATCAGCCGATTAAAACTTACTCGGCGGGGATGCAGGCCCGGCTGGCGTTTTCGACGGCGACGGCGGTAAAGCCGGATATTTTGATTGTCGATGAGGTGCTGGGGGCGGGTGATGCCTATTTTGCGGGCAAATGTGTAGAGCGAATGCAAAAGCTGACCGAGAACCGCGATACGACGGTGCTGTTTGTCAGTCATGATTTGGGCTCGGTGCAGGCGCTGTGCGATCGCGCCATTTGGATAGATCGCGGCACCATTGTCCATGACGGCCACCCGCTAGAGGTGATCAAGCAATATTCCGCCAAAGTCCGCCAGGAAGACGAAATCCGGCTGCGGGCCAAAGACCTGAAAATTTCTAAAAAGCAGGCCGCCACGCTAGACGCCCATCAAGATATTTATCAAACGCTCCTGTTCCGGCTGGTGAGTGAAACCGGCGCACCCCCGGTTAAACAGCATAAAATCCGTCAGATTTCACTGACCTGCGGCGCAGAAATTCTGGGCCAAATTGAGCTAGGCGCACCGATGGACAACGCCGCTAGCCAGCATCACTACATTCTGGACGATCCGGGCCTGATGGACTGGGGCAAACCCAGCCGGGATGCCAAAGGCTACTACCGGCCCTATGGCGATTTTCAAGCTCGCTATGGCCATGCACCCTATGAGTTTTCTATCCCAAAGTCTTACCTGGCGGCGGCAGATGACCTGAGGCTGAGCATCGTGGCCGACGTGGCAGAGGAGGCGATCGCAGTCGATTTATTCAGCCCTGCTAAAAATGCATATGACCGGCTCGGCTATCTGAAGCCAACCGGCCAAGGACAGGCGAGCATTGAGCCGTCGCTGTATGCCTTTGAAATAGATCCTGCGCTAATTGTAGAGACTGCTGAAAATAGCGACGCGCTTCAGCTCAGCGAAGTTGATACCTACGGCTCTAAAGAAGCCATGATCGAGAAAGTTCAGCTCCTAAACGCAGCCGGTGAGGAGGTCAAAACCCTCTACAGCCTTGAGCCCTTTACAGTCGCGCTCGACTACAGCAGCAAAGTGCCGTTGAATGAAGCCACGTTTGTGTTCTGTGTGTATTTGCCGTCGGGGCAATGCGCGTCGCAGTGGCTGGCACCGGTTCAGGCAGTAGATCCGGTCAACGTAGAATGTTGGAACGCAAAAGGGCGGGTGATGTTTAAAGCAGAACAGTGCTTGCTAGGCAAAGGATCTTATGTGGCCAGTGCGGCAATTTTTAAGTATTTCAACACCGATGGCTACGAGCCCGAGGCGTATCATTTGCTTGATCGCTGTATTCATTTTCAGGTGTGCGATCGCAACCCCACCGACCGCATTGACTACGGCATTTGCAGACAGCCCGTAGCTGTAGAAATCAGAGGTAAAAACAAATGAGCGCCGATTCCTATCCATCCGCCAGGCAAACCTCGACTCAACAAGCTGCTGAGGCTAACACTCAAGCCTATTTTGAGACCAGCGAGATTTGGTCAGAAACTATTGAGCCTTACCAGCAGCAGGTACTCAACGATATTGTTGCGATCCTGCCTGCTGACGTTCGCACCTTACTAGACCTGGGCTGTGGCAATGGCCTGCTGACCAACCAACTGCCCGCCCGCCTGGAAGTCGTCGGCTTTGATCGCAGCCACCAGGCCCTAAAGCAGGTGAAAACGAAAACTGTGCAGGGCGACATCAGCCAGCTTCCCTTTGCAGACGGGGCCTTTGACCTGGTGATGTGCAACGACGTGCTAGAGCATTTGCCCATCGCGACCCGTCAGCAGGCGCTAGATGAAATGACTCGCGTGGCGGCCAAGTATGTGATCATCACGGTGCCTTTTTTAGAAAATTTGAACCAGGGGTTGACCCGCTGTGGTCGATGCGATCGCTTCTACCATGTCAATCACCACCTCAGCGCCTTCGATCTGGCAGACAGCCGTCAGTTTTTGAGCGGACGCTCTGAGCAGCAAGCTAGCGAATTTGAAGACAGTGACCGGAGCAGGTGGCAATGCACCCGGCAAGTGCTGACTGGCGACACTTGGGTGAGTGAGCCGCCCGTGTCGGTAGTGCTAAAGCGGCTAAACGAGGTGGAATGGTCGGTGGCAAATGCGCCTCTATGCCCGCATTGTGGCAGCGCTGAAGTGGCGGATTTGCGACCCCAGGCGGCGCGCGATGCCCTGACGATGATGTATTTGCAAAAGAACGCCCGGTTGAGTGTAGAACAGCCTGAGCTGAGTGACTGGTGCGATCGCCGCACGGAATGCATCACGCTATTCACCAAAACTAGCCTGACTAAAACTGGCGTTCACCCTCAAAGCCTGCCTCTGCAAACCCTTACCCAGCCCACCTTTATGACGGCCCAAGGGGAAGCGGTGCAGTTGCCGGTAAGTGCGATCGCCCGCCACCAAATCGACTTTCGCAAAGCCAACTGCTATCGGCGCGGCAGCTTGCCCAACATTGCCCGCGACCCTTACTTTCTGTCAGAAGGCACTACCGACAACCGGGGCATTCTGCTCCAGCCTCAGCAGACGCTGCTCGCGGGCTTTTTCGCCCAGCTTTGTGAGCCTGCGCCCCCGCCCTTTGGCCCGGCCCAAAAAACTTCCGAGAACCCTGGCTATAGCATTGAGCTAATGATCACCGGTCAGGCAAAAGCAGATGCCGTAATTGGCGTCAGCGACTATAGAGACGACAGCAGCTATCAAGCTGCCCATCGCGTCGCCGTTTCTGGAATGTTTTCTACCGGCTTGCGGATTGACAATGTTTCCCTGTCTCGCTACGGCTATCTGTTTCAAATCACGGTCGAACAAAGCAGTTTGCATATTGTCTCGCTCGATATTGTCAATGCGGTGATCGATCGTCGTAAAACCTACAACAATTGTGAGGGCAAAGCTCGATTTATGAGAATGCCTCGCTCAGATCAAGCTGAAACCCCGGTGGATTTGAGTTTGCCGTTTTATGGCGATCGCATCAAAGAATACGCCTGGATACGCCAACCCGGTATTATCTCAAGCAAGCATCAACCGACTTTTGCCCTGTTGCAACCCGCCAGCCTGCCCCGCTGGATGCAAATTATCCTGGATTCCCCACCTTCGTCGCTCTGAGTTTTTACCGTGCCCCATCCCACGAAGCCCCCCGAAAATCGTCCTGCCAGCGTTCCGATAAAACCTCCAGACCGCCCCGAAAGCCTGTCAACTCGCGCCATTAATAAAAGCCGCCGCATCCTCACTCGGCTTTTTATCACTCCCCTCTACCGGCTACAGACTCGAATCAGGCGGCTACTACCGCTGGTTTATACGCCGCGATCGCCCTACGCCGACTATCGCCGAGGACTTTTGGCCAGCGTCGAACCCGCGCTGGTCGATAAAGCCTGGCAGTACGACACACTGGCCTACGAGCAGCCCGCCTTTTTGATGATCTGCCACGATCAGCAGATCGATCGGCGGATTGTGCAGCAGGCCCAAACCCTCCTCGCCAACGGCTGGCGTGGCAAAGTGGTTGCCCTCGCCCTCGCCCCCCAAGACCAGCTAGAAACCTTTGACGGCATTGAGCTTCACCGCATTGGCTTGCATCGGATTGTCTCCGACTGTCCGGCCTACTGGCGCTACCAATGGCGGCAAGACAAGCTGCTTTGGCTTGGCAGGCTCAGCGGGCCACTGTCACGGCTTAACTGGCTGCTGTACAAGCTAGATCTGACAATTATCTATACGCCCAGCTATCGCAACTATCCTTTGCCGTTTGACCGGGGCTTTTTTGCAGCGGCCAGGCACTATCCCGCTTCGCTCGTGATGGCCCACGATTTGCCCGCCCTCAAGGCTGCGGCCCAGCTCGCCAAAGCCTGGGGCGCAAAGCTGGTATACGATTCTCATGAGCTATACAGCGAGCAAAAAGCATTTTCGGCCTCTCAGCGGCAACTGCTCGATGCTCGTGAACGCGAGTATGCCAGGGACTGCGACGCGATCATTACCGTCAGCGATTCCTTTGCCAAGGTAATGGCTGAAAAGGATGGCGTGACCCAGCCCCATGTGATTTTGAACGTGACCGACAAGCGGGACATAGACACGCAAAATCCGCCCAGAATTTTCCACCAGCTATTGAAACTGCCTACTGAGCATAAGGTGATTCTGTATCAGGGCGGGATTGCCCACCACCGCAATTTGGATAATTTGGTGAAAGGCTTTGTGCAGGTGGCGAGCCGTCATCCTGATGTGCATTTGGTATTTTTGGGGCCAGCAGATCCGAAAATTGCGGCTCAGTTGGAGGCGATCGCCTCCCCCTTACTCAACCAATCCATTCACTTTATCGCCCCCGTTGGCCAGGCAGAACTCCTCAGCTACACAACTTCTGCTGACTTTGGCGTGATTCCTTACCCACCGTGCGACCTCAATACGAAATACTGTATGCCGAATAAAATGTTCGAGTATATTCAAGCCTGTTTGCCCATTCTCGCGAATGATCTTGTAGAGGTGGGGTGCGTGCTGACGGGTATTGGCGGTGGCGGCCTGATTACCGACTTGAATACGCCAGCGGGTGTGGCCAGTGGACTGGAGCGGATGTTGATAAGGGATTTGCAGGGCGATCGCCAAAAGCTGTTTGAGGTCAAAGATCGCTACTGCTGGGACTACGAGGCCAAACGCTACTTGGAAATCATCAACGCGGTGGTGGATAGCCGGTCTGATGAAAACCGATCGAATGAAAGTCAGTCTAATGAAGGTTGATCGCTCCCTGGCTGTGCTCACCCGCGCCGACTCCAAATTTGGCCAGGCTTTTTTACAGCAGCTTGCGGCCAAAGGCGTGAAGCCTGCGCTGATTTGCGTGGAATATACGCCCTTTGCTCGCCGCTGGAAAATGGCGAAGTTTCTGGCCAAAAAGATTGGCTGGCTCGATGCTGCCCGCTATAACCTTAAATTTTGGCAAGTGCCGATTCTGAGGGGAATCACGGGCGGAAAAGCCTATCCTTACCCCTCCTTTGATGGCCAGGCAGAAAAGATTGTGCGCTGTCAAAATATCAATGACGCGGCAGTCGCCTCGGCTCTGAGCGATCCGAGCATTGAGAAAATTGTGCTGGCTCAGTCAGGAATTGTCCGTAAATCTATATTAAACCTGGGAAAGTGGATTATTAACGCGCATCCCGGAAAAATTCCGCGTTTTCGAGGCGTAGATGTGGTCAGATGGGCTTTGTTGCAGCGTCAGCCGATTACGGTCACGCTGCATTTAGTTGACGCTGGTATAGATACGGGCTACATTCTGGCAGAGCAAGCGCTGGTAATTTTACCGAGTGATACGCCTGAAAAAGTGGTTGAGCGGTCGGTGGTGCGATCGCTAGATCTACTCATCCAGGGCGCGATCACCTCTCCCACAGACTTCCAACCCACACCGCCCGTCGGAGAAGGCCAGCAATACTACCTTATGCCCTTTCGCCAAGCCCAACAGCTAGAACAAGAATGGCCAGAAATCCTTCAGTTCTACCTCACCCAAACTGTCTAACCCAGAATGCCTAGCAGCCCGTCTCCAACGTCATCTGTTCCCTCTCCATCATCTTCCTGGCAATCAACCGCCTTCATCGGCGATCTTCCCACCCTCTGGAAGGCCGACCCCTGGCTGCCCTACTACAACCTGAACGGCCTGACAGACATCCTCCTCACCTGCGATATTGACTGGGCACCCGACTTTGCCACCCAACTTGTTATCGATTTAGCGCAGCAGTACGGCTGCAAAATTACTTTATTTGCCACCCACGCTTCCGACCTGCTGCAAAACCCACCCGACCATGTAGAAGTAGGGCTGCATCCAGACTTTACCCGCGTCACTGGCAAAGGCGACTTCTATCGCAAAATGGCCGACCTCAAAGCGCTGTACCCCAACGCCGTCGGCACCCGCAGTCACCGCAACCTGTTTGGCCAAAACATTAGTGACTGCGCCAAACAATGCGGCCTACAGTACGACATCAGCACCTTTTTGTGGAATCAGCCCCTCTGCCAAATTCACCAAGACTACAACAACCTCACTAAACTCTGTTACCTCTGGGAAGATGGCATTCATCTAGACATGGGCCTACCCTTTAACTGGAACTCAATTTGCCTGCACACCCCAGGGCTAAAGGTACTCAACGTGCATCCTATCTTGATGTATTTGAACTCACCCAGCGAAGACCACCGTCGCTCGGTCACCAGCCAGTACAGCGATTTAACCATTGCCAAAAAAGCCGACCTAGACCTGCAAGTCAATACTGGCTACGGCATTCGCAACGTTTGGATAGAAGTCTTACAGCTTATTCACTCACAGGGGATTAAAACCCATCTTTTAAAAGAAGTGGTTGCCCGTGCGTCCCGTCCAGAATCTCCTGCCTGCTGAGAACTATGTCATTTGGAAAGTACAAAGGCAATAAGAAACGACTGGCCTTTGCCGCAGGCTTATTGGGCTTGTTGGTTGTCATCGGGCTCAGCGTAGCTAGGCATAATACAGAGTCTTTTTATCGCTCCTTTTCACCCAGTTCTTCTACCTTTCCTACCGCAGAAGAACAAACGGTCAGTGCTCAGCTAGCCTACGACCCCCACTTTGAAATTGCGCCAGACTTGCGAGAACATTTTGTTCCTTTAGAGCGGGGAGGATTGGTTAGCATTGCCGCTATTAACGATCAACAGGTTTTTGTATGCAACTATGGTGCGATCTTTTTGTTGACCAAAACCGACGATGGCTACAGCTTTAAAGCCATCGACAAACCGAAGTCAGTTGGTTTTTGGAACCCGACCGGTCTGTTTTTTGTCCCTACCTCGCAAACGCTTTATGTTGCCAACTACAAAGGCCACAACCTATTAAAGTTCGCTTATGACAGCAAGCGCGAAACTATTACCCTCAGCCAAAACTTTACTCACCCTAGCCTAGAGAGCCCAGAGAATGTATTTGTAACAGAATCAAGCGAGGTGCTAACGGCTGATTATGATGGTGATTTGCTGGCGAAATTTGCCCCCGATGGGACGCTTGTCTGGGGCTTGGAGGTCGCTCAAGCTCATGGCCTGGCAGTGATAGACGATTTTATCTATGTCACGTCACTGATTGATCGCACGGTGATTAAAGTCAACAGTAATGGTGAAGTTGTTGCTACCGCTGGTGGGTTGGGCTCTGAGGTGGGGCAGTACGTTTGGCCGGTGACTATCACCGCACTTAAGGATGGGAACATGGCCGTTACCGACACTCAAGCTGGCAGAATTACCCTACTTAATCCAAAGCTGGAAGTTGTCGGCGTGATGGGTGCAAATGGCCCCGGTATAGACCTGCTAAACTATCCCTACGCCACGGCCCAGCTTAAAAATGGCGATATGATGATTGCCGATACCTTTAAAGGGCGCTTGCTTAGGCTATCGGAAGACTGGGTGATTAAAGAACAAATTCTCTCTCAGTTTTCGGTTGCTGGCACAAAGTTGAATCCTCTTTTGGGTGGGAAAAATAAACCCTACACCTTTCCTCGCGCACCTGCGGCAGAGATCTTTTCACTATTGGGCATTCACAGCAACTACAACAATCCTAATCCTCACGGCGGCTTTAACTCACTAGACTACCCCGTCAACAACAGGCTTACCCGAGAGCTAGAACTCGACTTTCCGGGGACAGCTTCTTATGCGATGAGTGACTACTACTGGTATACGCTGTGGGCTCAAACGGTTGATATTGCAGGCTGGGGTAATGTTGCTTTAGTGGCGTCATCGCAGTCGCCCTATACGCTGATTATCGACACCGTCACTGGAGGTTGGGCCAGAGGCGATATTCCCCTTTCTGCTTTTCCGAACGAAGACGGCAGTATTCGAGCGCCTGATGGACGGCTGCTGTTGCCCAAAGATCTGCTAGCTCCCTCAATGGCAAAATTCAGAAAGTTGCAGAGACTGTTAGATGAAGGAAAACCGCGCACTCAAGCTTTTGAGCTAGCTTTCAAAAAAGATTTGCCTGAGTTTTTGAGAGGGGCTAACAAAGATGTGTGGAGTGCTATCTTAACACATACAGAGCCCGCAAAAAAGTTCTACAACAGCTATTTTGCCAGTGATTTTGAAGGCGGTAGTCAGACTAATAAAAAACAGACCGATGAAAAGGCGGCTGTTTACGCGACCGAATACTTTGCAGAAACACTGTCAGAGCCTGTTAGCTATTTATATGAAGTGTTAGCCATTAACTATTTAGCGGGCGGGTCAAATTTCCAATTAA
Source organism: Phormidesmis sp. (assembly GCA_049791095.1). Lineage (GTDB taxonomy): Bacteria > Cyanobacteriota > Cyanobacteriia > Phormidesmidales > Phormidesmidaceae > Phormidesmis. Next base: position 60,120 of record JBAQZP010000151.1, on the reverse strand, counting down.
ATCAAATTGATCTAGCGGCCACAACAGACACTCAGCTAGCGTTTTATGAGGGCTACGAGCTTGAAAAAGCACTGGCAGCCGATTTTGATACGACTAGCTATGCATCGGCAAAAGAGGGCCAGGCTTTATACCGCTTCCAGCTTGAGTTACCCCAGGCAACCAGGGGGTTGGCTGTACGGTTAGACGGGCTCAATGATGAGAACTATCCTAGCCGCTATCGGGTGAGCTTTTTAAACAAAAGAGGTTCGCCGATACAGACTATTGAGGTGACGGATAATCAGCAGAGGGTGAATGTATGGGCGATCGCATCCCCAAAAAACATCCGCTCTGTAGACATTACTCTCAACAGCTTTGTCGGCGAACAAAGATTGTTACTCGGAAACATCGACCTTTTCGCGATCGGCTTCTAACGGGCAGGATGTCTATAGAACATGATGAGCATTCCTGCCCCTACCCTTCAAAGCGGGTGTGATGGTCGAAGAAGCTTTGTTGCCAAATTTCTAGACACAGCAGACCCCAGGTTTTGCGGCCAAAGGTGCCCTCGGTTTTGATACTTTCTAGCACCTTGCGGTTGTTTATTAAATCCCGGTTGAGCGATCTGCTTCCTGAAAGCGTCTCTATGACAAAATCTTTGGCCTCTCCTTTCATCCAGTCTACCAGCGGTACCGGAAATCCCATTTTGTCCTTACGGTTAGTAATCACCGAAGGCAAACAGCCACTCATCGCACTGTTCAATACCCGCTTCATTTCACCATTTTTGAACTTGATATTCGCAGGAATCGTCGCCGCCATTTCCACCAGCTTATGATCTAAAAAGGGCACCCGTGATTCTAGCCCATGGGCCATGCTCATCCGGTCTTCTATTTGCAACAGCGCTGGCAACAAGGTCTTAAAATCAAAATGCGTCATGCTGTCAAAGTAGGACTGGTGACCTACATTTTCTGCCAAAAATATCTTCTGAAACGTCCCAAACGCAGAATAATTACCCGGCAGCGCCTCCCAGTTAATTTCATCGCCCAGTGACGGTGCCCGATTGATCAGCCGGAAATAGCGCCTGTCCAAATCCTCGAACAGCCCTTCCTTCCAGAATGTTTTGAGCAAAGGCTTATAGTTTTTTAACGCCTTCAAGTTAGGAATGATGGACTCATAGGTCACAACGAAGCTGCCATTGTGCATAGTGCCGTCAATCGCGCCCTTAATGCACTGCTCAAAGTAAGCAATTAAATAGCGGGTGTAGCCGCCAAAAATCTCATCTGCGCCCTGGCCGCCGAGAACAACTTTGCGGTGCTCGCTGGCCAGCTTGGAGACCATGTACTGCGGAAAAGAGCCTGGCCCTGCGACCGGATAGTCCAGGTGGTAGATCACCTTTTGAATGTTTTCAATAAAATCACTCGCGCTCATGTTTAGCTCGTGTAATTCAAATCCTTTGTGGTTGGCCAATGCCCGCGCATAGCGGCTTTCATCATAGGCATCGCCAATGGCAAACTTGCCAGTAAAGCCAACAAATTTTTCACCCAAAGTGTCAGCCGCCAGTGAGGCAATGATGCCAGAATCTAGCCCGCCGCTGACATATGCGCCCAGCGGCACATCGCTACGCAGGTTCAACGCTACTGATTCGCCCAGCAATGAGCGAATTTGTTCCTCGAAGTATTGGTTCGTATGGTCGAAGTCAAGGTTGTAATAAACTTCCCAGTAGCGCTCGATTTGGATATTGCCGTCTGTGACCGTTAGCTGATGGCCGGGCAGCAGTTCGCGAATGCCTTTGAACAGCGTTTTGCCGTCTAAACATAGCTGGAAGGTGAGATAGTCTTGAAAGCCTTCCAGGTCAATTTTGGGGCTTTCGACAAAGGGCAGTAGCGCTTTAATTTCGGAGGCGAAGTAGAAGAGAGCGCCGACTTGGGTGTAGTAAAAAGGCTTGATGCCGAAGCGATCGCGCGCACAAAACAGGCTTTGGGTTTGTTCGTCCCACAGGGCAAAGGCGAACATGCCGCGAAAGTGCTGAAGACAGTCTTGGCCCCAGCGGCGATAGCCGAGCAGAATGGTTTCGGTGTCTGATTGGGTCGTGAACTGCTCGCGGCCAATGCGATCGCGCAGCTCCAAATAATTATAAATTTCACCGTTATAGCTAATCCAATTTGCCGCCGCTGCTCCCTCAGGGCGATCGGCCATCGGCTGCTGACCAGCTTCTAGGTCAATAATGCTCAGCCTTCTGTGGGCCAATCCTACATGCTTGTTTTTGTGGGGCCAAATTCCCTCACCATCTGGGCCGCGATGGGCCAATAGCCGGTTCATCGTTTCTAGTCGGCGCTCTAGCCCAGGCACTTCCTGACCGCTCAGGTTCAAAACACCGGCAATCCCACACATCCGCATATCCTCTGAATCAACGGAACCTTAAACATAGTCACTAAACATAGTCACTAAATAAAACCTTGATGCGCCCAAAGAACCAATAGCCTGCGACAAAGCTAAAAAGCGAAAAACACACCAGCGGAATCATGATCTGGGCGCTGGGGAACTCGCCGTACATCAGCACCGACCGGTAGGCTTCGATCACGTAGTACAGCGGGTTTAACATCAACAGCGATCGCAGCCTGCCGCTCAGCATTTCCTCGGTATAGGCAATCGGGCTCAGCATCATTAGCAGTAAGACTGCGATCGCCACCATGTTTTGAATATCTCGCACGTACACATTCAAGCTAGAAAATATCCATACCAGTCCCGTCGTCAAAATCGTTTGCAAAAACCAAATCGGCACAATCAACAGCGCATGAGCCGAAAGATTGCCCAGCAGCGTCACCGCTACCAGCAGCAGCCCCATGCCTACAAGTTGGGTTGACTGCCCCACCATCACCGCCTTTACCGGAATCAAATCTATCGGAAACAGCGTATTTTTCATCAGGCTAACGTTACTCACCACCGACGGCACCCCCAGGCTAATCGATTCTGAGAATCCCAAAAAGGGAATGAGTCCACAGAAAATTAGTACCGTATAGTCAACCGACGTAATCTCGGGATTGGGGAAACGAACCTGAAAAATATAAATATAAACGAGGGCGTAAGCGCTTAAAAACAGCAGCGGGTAAATAAACAGCCAAAACAAGCCCAAAACAGAGCCTGCATAGCGCGTTTTAATATCGATGACTACCGTCTGCCACAGCAGCTTTCGGTAGCGCCAGAGCAGATGAAAAGGCTCCCACAAAATAGTTTTACCTAAAACGCCAAAGGAACGCCCCAAAGTAGCGAGCAAGCCCTTTGAGCGCAGCGGTCGTTCGACCAAATGGCCAGTTTTTGGTTCGTGCATGCTTTCGTGCCTGTCACAACAAAAGGGCCGCTACAAGAGCCGCCCTTTCATCTGAGTTTAATTTTGCTGCGGAAATGATAGGTGTTATTCAAACCTCAGGAGGCCAGAACGCAATGGCTTAGCTTAGATCTCGATTAAACCTCGAAAGTCTGCTTGCCGCCAAACTTAATCGTTGCAGGGTCAGGATTTTCGCCGATACGACGCTCCTTCTTGCCGCTGTAACCACGACCTTCGTTTACCTTTTCAGGGAAGACACCATCTGCGGGATGCAAATAAGTGGTCTCACCGCTAGGCAATACCCGGTAAATTTTGTAGTCAGTAATCTTGGGCTTGAACTTAGCGCGGAACTGTGCGCCCAGTGCCAGGCACTGCTCTTTGCGCGATAGATAGAGCAGGTTCTCGCCTTCATTCATGATGGCAGCGCCACCAGTCGGCATTTCAAACACTTGCTCTTTATCAGCGGTCCAGGTGATTGCGTACTTTTCTTCAACAAAGGCCTTCGTCAAGAGGCCGCCGGTGCTGCCTCCAAATTTGGGCATCTTGCCAGTTAACTGTTCTGCCATGAATGAAATTCTCTCACTTCTTAGCTGATGAGGATCGTATCATTGCCCAGCGAACGCTTTAACAAACCCGATACGAAGCGTAATAGTTTGTGGCATTGGGCTTTATCTTTGCGATCGCGCCTGGCTTTTAGTGGCTTTCTTCGTCACCTTCTCGGTTGCTTTTGCCTGTCCGTCTACCTTATTTTTAGGCTTGGTTTGGCTTTTAGCGTTCCCTTGGGCTCTGCGTTGCACATAGCGAGCCGCTTTTTTCACGGCAGGCAGCGTAAAGTGAATCTGGGTGCCCTGATCCTTACCGTCAGAGGTCGCCCAAATGTTGCCGCCCAGTCCTTCAATAATTTGCTGACAAATGGCCAGCCCCAGGCCAGTGCCCCCGACCGAGCGGCGCAGCGCCCCTTCTTCCTGGTAGAACCGTTCAAACACCGTCTCTAATCGGTCGGTTTCAATGCCGCGCCCGGTGTCGGCAACGGTGACTTCGACAGTCTTTTTGTCCACGGCCTCGGCGCTAATAGTGACCTGGCCATTGGCCTCGGTAAACTTGCAGGCATTGTCGAGTAGTTTTGAGAGTACCTCGACAATCCATTCGCCATCAGCGCGAACAAAGGGCAAGTTGTCAGCCAAGTGAGTCTCGATGCGCATGGATGGCGCGGAATCGGATGAGTTTTGCCAGCGCAGGCTGCTCAGGGCCAAATCTACACATTCTTGTAGCGAGAGGGATTCCAGGTTCCATTCCACCCGGCGGCTCTCTAGCCGCGACAGGGTGAGGAAATCCTGCACCAGCTTGCGCATTCGCTCGGCGTCGGTGAGGGCGGTGTCGAGCATGATTTGCCGCATGTCGGCGTCCATATCGGGCTCGGTAAGCAGGCTTTCGAGGCAGACGCGAATGGTGGATAAAGGGGTGCGCAGCTCGTGGCCAGTGATGGCAATCAGGTTGCTGCGAGTGCGTTCTAAATCGGCAAGCTGCTGGTTAAGGTCTTCGAGGTTGGCGTAGGCTTCGGCCTGGATCAGGGCAACGCTAAGCTGGTTCGCGATCGCCTCAGTCAGCATCACCTCATCGTCTTCCCAGGTGGCAGGCTCAGCCAAATGCAGCTCAATCATGCCGAGCAGTCGATTTTTATGCACGAGTGGCACCAGCAAACAGCCTCTAATTTGCCAGCGGTGCAGGCGCTGAATAGCCGTGCTCAGCTCAACGCCGTCAACCGGTTCGCCATTAACATCGTCAATCGCAAGGGTGCTGTGATTAGCTTTCACCCACTGGTACAGCGGGTTGTGCTTAAGCGGCCAGGTCGCGCCTTCCAGTGAGTTTAATTGGGTCTGGCGATATTCATGATGAATAGTGGCGTCAGCGTCATTGGCCCCAACGCGGTAAATGATGCAGCGGCCAACATTCAGGACATTGCCGAGTTCTTGGGTGGCGATCGCAAAAATCTCAGAAGGATCCAGTGACTGTCGAATCGCGGCGGTAATCGAATTCACCAGCCTCGCCCGCTGCTCTTGCACCGCCATCGAGCGATAGGCTTTAAGCTGCTTATACTGTCCGGCCTGCAAGTAGGTAATCAGCCTTTGGGCAAACGGATCGCTGCCCACTTCCAAGTCACGCCCCAGCGCCTCAGGAATAAACTTAGCGCGCGCTTGCTTCACCTTGGAGGCCAAATCTGGGCGGTAAGACGCAATCCGGTTCAGCAACAAATCCGCCGCCCGCAGGCTCACCTGCCGATCCAGCGTCCAAACCCCCTCAAACCGCCGGGTCTGGTCAGGATGCGGCGTCGAAGAGCCCATCACGATTCGCGGTGGCCGATCCGCTTCAGCATGATGCTCTCGGCAAATCAACGCCGCGCAGTAATGCTCACCTAGCACTACCAAATGCCACTCTTCGCTCAGTGCATCTTCCTCATCAAAATTGATCTTCTCATAGCTATCAATTGTTTCCCTAAACTGGGTATCAGCCGCTGACAAAACATACACATGGTCGCTACAGCTACCAATTCGCTCGTAGCGATGCGCCTCTTGCCGGTAAAACCGCTCTTGCTGAAAGCTAGCAATAATCAACGGCTGCTGCTGTGAACCCGCCAGCACCTGATCTTCCATCGCGTGGGAAAGCGCTGTGAGCGATGTCTTGAAATACATTTGAGAACGCAGCGTTGGCAGCGCCTCAAACATTTCTTCCACGATGGAAGCTGGATTACCCATGTGAAGTGTATTGTCTGTGTTGACAGTTGCCCCTTGCGATATGTTTTCGCATCGGAGGCAAGCGAGTTTTTAACAGTGTTTTAATAAGTACCGTTAGAATAGCAGGCTGCTTGAGGGCCAAGAGGTGGAAGTTAATCAAAAGCAACGGAGCGCTGCCATAACGCAAAAAAGCGGCGTCGGGTTTGTTAACGCCGACGCCGCTCCATTGTTTTTTGGCGGCTGTTTTTTTAGCGGCTGTTTTTGATGGCAAAGCCGCCTACAAAATCGCCTAGATAATACCGCCCATGTCGCTAGTATCTTTGAGGAAACCGCTGTAAGCTTCCATGCCATGCTCGCCAATATCCAAGCCTTTCAGCTCTTCCTCGGAAGACACGCGGATGCCGATGAGTGACTTAATCACCACCCAGATAACAGAGGTCACAATCACAGTGAACAAGCCAATGGCGACAATCCCAATGATTTGAGCAATTAGCTGAGTGACACCGCCGCCGTAAAACAGCCCCGCAGACTGGTCGAACAGGCCCACAGCCAGCGTTCCCCAAATGCCGCAGACCAGGTGAACCGAGGTCGCACCAACCGGGTCGTCAATTTTGATGCTGTCAAAGAAGCCTACCGAGAACACCACGATAACGCCTGCAATCAAGCCTACGATCACCGCGCCCCAGTAGCCAATACCGCCACAGCCAGCGGTAATGCCCACCAAGCCAGCCAAAATACCGTTAATCACCATAGACAAATCAGGTTTGCCACTTAGTGCCCAGGCTGTAAAGGTTGCAGCCACACCGCCCGCAGCCGCAGCCAGGTTGGTTACCAGCGCAATTTGAGGCACGGCCAGGTCAGCCGCTAGCTCAGAACCTGGGTTGAAGCCAAACCAGCCAATCCACAAAATTAGGCAACCCAGGGTTGCAATACTCATGTTGTGGCCCGGAATTGCATTCACAGCGCCGTTTTGGTATTTACCAATGCGAGGGCCGAGGAAAATAGCCCCCATCAGCGCCGCCCAACCACCGACAGAGTGAACAACCGTAGAACCGGCAAAGTCACTAAAAGCAACCCCTTCGCCCAAGAAGCTCAGGTCAGAGAGCCAGCCACCCCCCCAAACCCAGTGGGCGGTGATGGGATAAGAAATGGCCGTCAGCAAAACGCTAAAGATCAAAAAGCCAGAAAACTTAATGCGCTCTGCAACTGCACCGGACACAATTGTTGCCGCCGTTCCAGCAAAGGCTGCCTGGAATAAAAAGAACACTGGCACGGTCAACGTCAAACCGTCTACCAGGGTATCGGGCTCTGAGCCAGCGAGAAAGAACCCGCTCATGCCAAAGAACGCATTGCCGGTACCAAAGGCCAACGCATAGCCCAGCGCCCAAAAGGAGAGCGTTGCCAGGGCAAATACAATCAGGTTTTTGGTCAGGATGTTGACGGCATTTTTTTGACGACAAAAGCCCGTCTCTAACATGCCAAAGCCTGCATTCATGAAAATGACGAGGACAGCGGCAATGACAATCCAGATGTTGTCCAAAACAATTTGCACATCAGTGGCTGCTACCTCGTCTTGGGCGTGGGCGGCAAAGCCCCAAGTCGCCACAATCACGAAGGCCATGGGAATACAGGCTAGCCAACCCCAGGCAAATTTGCGGCCAAATGCGCGGTCTAACGCCCGCTTGGCCATCTCGGTAAAAGGTGGGACATTCGCATCCCAGGGCGACGAAGCGCGCCGGGTCTGCTTTCTTTTCTTTAACGTGTAATTAGACATTTTTTAGTCTGGCGTTCCTAACGCAATTTAGACAGTCATCTATGGCTATAGGGGAAAGCGCATATGCTGAAGGTGCATGCGCGTCTTTTGTGGACTAATTGCTTTCCGGTGTGTACCTGTCAAACTGATGGAGCTATTCCACCAAGTCTGTGCTAGCCGTTCTGTATCGGATGATACTTTTGATCGTGGAGTGGGTACCCTGGCTTTTTTTTGCGAGCAGGTTTTAGAAAAAGTTTACAAACTGCCTTTGTTATACCGGCTGATCTCAGTGGTCTGTGTCATTCTCGCAACATTGACTTATCTTGATTTGAGACCGTTTCTGCTCGATCTGAGGTCAAATAATATCTGAAATATCTGAAGGCGCTAAGTATTGATCATGTGCTTCAGGTATTGACGAGCACCGAGGGCGGCAAGCTGGTTTTGCTTGTCGCTGACTTCTGTTTTGAGCCGCTGACGATAGGTGAGTACCTTATTTAGCAGTACCGGATTATAGGCCCCTAGCATTTGCACAGCCAGCAGTCCGGCATTTTTGGCGTTCCCAATCGCTACCGTGGCCACGGGAATGCCTCGGGGCATTTGCACGATTGAATACAGTGAATCTATCCCGGAGAGGGTGCTGGTTTTGACCGGTACCCCAATTACAGGCAAGGGGGAGAGGGCGGCGACCATGCCGGGCAGATGGGCTGCGCCGCCTGCGCCTGCGATAATGACTTTGAGACCTCTGGTGTGTGCTTTCTCGGCATATTTGACCATGCGCTTGGGCGTGCGATGAGCTGATAAGATGGCGACCTCATGACCTACTTCAAATTCTTCGCAGATGGCGATCGCGTCCATCATCGTCGGCAAATCAGAATCGCTGCCCATCACAATACCGACTTCGATCGGGCCAGGCATCTGTTGAGTTGTCATAACGTTAGGAATGGGTGTTCCCACTTGTAATAGGGTTTCAACTGTAATGACCTTACGATGGATAGCGCCGTCTGCGTACCCCATGCCCAATCGCACCCTCGTCCTTAACGCCCGCCTGCCTTTTCGCATCGGTCTCTTTCAAATAGTGCTACAAGGTGAAACCGTCCGGGCTATTGAACCGATGGCGGCTGCCGCCTCTGATTTAGCGGCTGTTGGTAGAGTCATCGATGTGGCCGGTGACTGGATCTCTTTGGGCGCTGTAGATTTGCAAATTAACGGGGCGTTAGGGCTGGCCTTTCCTGACTTGCGCCCGGCCCATTTCGAGCAGTTTCACTCTATCTGTGAGCTGCTGTGGCAGCAGGGCGTTGACGGCTTTTGCCCGACGCTAGTCACCACCTCACCACAAAACTTTCAGGGAAGTTTGGCGGCCATTCAAGCCTTTCAACCACAGCAGGGCGTAAATTGTGCAAAGATTCTCGGGGTTCATTTGGAAGGGCCGTTTTTGAATCCGGCCAAGCGAGGTGCGCATCCCGCCGCGTTTTTGCAGCCGCTGACGCTAGAGAATGTCAAAGCCGTCATTGGCGACTACGCCCAGACCGTTCGCATCGTCACGTTGGCCCCAGAAATGACGGAGGACGCAAACATTATCGAGTGGTTGTGTGGGCAGAATATCACCGTCAGCCTGGGCCATTCCCTGGCTGATAAGCAACAAGCCAGCCGGGCGATCGCAGCAGGAGCCACAATGCTCACCCACGCCTTTAACGCCATGCCTGGACTGCACCATCGTCAGCCGGGTTTACTTAGCGCGTCCCTAAGCGACTCGCGCGTTTTCTGTGGTTTCATCGCCGATGGCCAACATATTTGCCCAACTATGCTCGACTTGTTGTTGCGCATAGGCCGAGGCAGCGCAGATACCTTTGCGGGTGGGCTATTTCTCGTCAGTGATGCCCTGTCTCCCCTGGGCTTAGCCGATGGCACTTATCCCTGGGACGATCGCGAAATTGAAGTGGTTAGCGGTACGGCCCGATTAGCCGATGGCACTTTGGCAGGAACTACATTGCCGCTGATAGCGGGGGCGCAAAATTTGGTGAAGTGGGAGTTGTGTAATGCCGAAGAGGCGATCGCACTCGTCACCCAGTTTCCCCGCCAAGCCATCGGCCTGCCGCTACTTGGCCCTGGCAGCCCAGCGAACCTGTTGCGCTGGCAGCATCAAGCCAATACACTCACCTGGCAGCGGCTATAAAGCAGCTCATGTCTCTACATCACGTCTCTACCTTGTAGCCAAACTCCGAGAGTCGAGTGCGGGACTGCCGCCAGCGTTCTTGCACGCGCACAAACACTTCTAAATACACCTGACCCGCCACGAGCTTTTGCATTTGCTCGCGAGCAGCGGTGTTGATGGCCTTCATCATCGTGCCACCTTTGCCGATGAGGATGCCTTTTTGTGACTGCCGCTCTACGTTGATGGTGGCCAGGATACGGGTGATATTGTCATCTTCTTCTACTTTGTCGATGGCGATCGCCACCGAATGTGGTACCTCCTCGCGAGTATGCAACAACACCTGCTCACGAATTAACTCACCCATAATGAACCGCTCCGGCTGATCGGTGACCAGGTCAGGCGGATAGTAATAAGGGCCGGGCTCCAGCTTAGAAACAAGCCTGTTCTGCAACGTCTCTAACCCTTCACCCGTGAGGGCTGAGAACTTCACAACATCCCAGTCATGCTCGGCGGCAAGTTCTTCGTAGCTAGTCTTGACTTCTGCCGCTTTACGACCGCTTTCATTCAGCCGATCGATTTTGTTAATGCCCAAAATCACCGGTTGGTCGCTGCGAGCAACTAAATTGGCCACAAATAAATCGCCTTTGCCTGCGGCTGAAGTGGCGTCAACCACAAACAACACCACATCGACTGAATTGATCGCCACGCGGGCATTTTGCACCAACACCTTACCCAGCTCATGATGCGGCTTGTGAATCCCTGGCGTATCGACAAAGATCATCTGCGCTTGAGGCGTCGTCAAAATCCCTTGCAGTCGGTTCCGCGTGGTCTGGGCGACGGGGGAAGTAATGGCAATCTTTTGGCCAACTAGATAGTTCATCAGCGTAGACTTGCCCACGTTGGGGCGACCGACGATGCTGATAAAGCCAGAGCGGAAGTCGGGAGCAGCGGTAGGAATTAAGCCCTGGCTAATGTTGGGCTTGCCTTTAATTTCGACGGCGGCTGAATTGTCTAATGGAACAATTGGTAGATTCGCAGGGGTTTCTTTGGCGGAAAGATCTCTGTTGGATTCCTTTGCCAGTCCTTTATTAGGAGGATTAGAAGGGGCTGCTGCATCGCTTTTGAGCTTTGGTTTGGGCGCACTCGAAGATGACTTCAAAGGCTTTTGCTTGACACCTTTGTATTGAGGCGCAGCAAATTTATCTGAATGCTTGCGCCCTTTCTTGTTATAGGACTCTTGTTGTTTGCCAGATGCTTGACGCCATGGGTTGTGGCTGTTATTTGAATTGCTCTTTGACTCGCTCATGAGTTATTGACCGGTAACATGAACAACAACTTCGCGGGTGTGGGGGCGATCGCGATGCTCCCACAAATAAATTCCTTGCCAGGTGCCCAACGCCAAGCGTCCATCGATCACCGGGATTTGCTCGGAGGTATGCGTCAGCGCCGTGCGAATGTGCGCAGGCATATCATCTGGCCCTTCGTCACTATGGCGGTAATAATCGCCTTCAGGAACGAGCTTCGCCAAAAAAGTTTCCATATCGGCCAGCACGTCCGGGTCAGCATTTTCTTGAATCACCAGACTCGCTGACGTGTGGCGCACAAAAATAGTACACAGCCCCATCCGCACCCCCGAAGCGGCTACGGCCTCTTGTACCTTACGGGTAAACCGCCCAAGAGATTTTCCCTGCGTGCTGAGTTGCAGGACTTGCTGATAGTGAACTGTGTCGGAAGTTGTCACCATAGAATCATATTTTTTTGCTTCATCCAGTCAGTCTATCGTACCGATTGACTGACTGATGAGCGGTGGATGATGTGTTTTTGAGATAATCGGTAATTGCGGCTGCGATCGCTGCTTGACCATTTTTATCTAGCTTTTCGGTTTTGCGCGGCGGCAGCAAATCTTGGGTCAAAAATGACCAGTCTCCGCCAAAGAAATCCGCTGCTTCGGCAATGCGATGATGTGCGTAGTCCTGAATGCCTTCGATCAAAAGTTGCGCTTCGGCAAAGCCCTCGCGGGTGATGGTAATCACGCCTTTGTCGAGCAGGCAGGCTTCGGCAAAGGTGCTATAGCCGGGTTTGGAGACAATGCGATCGCACGCAACCATCCAATCGACAGGCCGCATTTTACGATCGTTCACCTTGTACAAGTTCGGCAAATCAGGGGCATCGCGATCAAAGGTGATGAACTGCCAGTTAGGGAACTGACTCAGCGCCTGGTAAGGAATTGCCGAAAGTCCCAATCCCCCAAAGGTCAGCAAGACCGTTCGCTCTGTGGGTATGTCACGCTTTAGCAAACCGCGCAAATAGTCAGCGCTATAGGCCGGAACGCCGCCGGTTAAACCCACGTCCATAATGTTTGGCGAAGCGGGCATAGGTTCGTGAAAGGGCAGGCGAAAGGTGCGATCGCTATGGCCAAAACATTCGCCAATCCAGTCTGCGATCGCCCCAAATTCAACCCATTCATCACACCAGGCCCGGTAAATAAAATCCCAGCCAAAATTGCCCATCAGCCAGCAGGGCAAACCCGCCGCCCGCGCAATCTTACCCATCAGCGGCGGCATATCTGCCAGCACCAAATCCACCTTTTCAGCGCGCAAAAAAGCCGCCTCAGCCGCAATCAAATCCGCCTGCTGCGCCCGAATTTCCTGCATACTTTGCAAAGTCGCCGCCTTATCCATCGTCAGGCTGTCGCTTTGCAATACCCCCACGTCAAAGCTCACCGGTCTATGGATGTAATCACCGATCAAATAACTATCCAGCAACCAACCCGGAGCCTTGGTCGCCATAATCAGCTTCAGCGGTAGCCCAGCCATCTGACAGCGGTGCCTCACCTCACTGGCCACAGAAGCTGCCCGAGTGGCATGACCAAAACCGTGGTTTGTCACCGCAATATAAAGCGTAGGCATAGAAAATTCGCAAACGTTGGGCTCTGATTAAATAGGCTTTAATTAAAATAAAAGGCTCTAATTGAATAAAAAGGTTTTGACTAAATAGACAGCGTTGAAATCGAAATGTTGATTAAGCGTTGTGATTTTAACGATACATAATACCAGCCTTTAAACAGTCAGAAGGGGCATACCGAGCAAACGGCAACCCCTTCTTAACCTATTCATAGAAGCTTTGCTAACGCTTGTCTTTCCTCAAGCGGGTAGCGGCTTTCTGAAACTAGAGCTGCGGCACAAAGCGCTCCTTCTCAGGTACGGTCGTGTACTCACCCACAATTCGACGAAACTCGTCGCCATCAATCGACTCATTCTCGATCAGCAAATCAACCACACGGTCAATCACATCACGATTTTCGCGAATGATCTTGCAGGTTTCTGCATAGCACTTGCTAACGATTTCATGCACCGCTGCATCAATCCGAGAGGCCACATCTTCAGAATACTCGTTGCGGTTACCCCAGCTACCACCGACAAAGGCTGGGCCCTGGTCAGTCTCTAGGGCTAGCTGACCGAGGTCATCCGACATCCCGAACTTAGTCACCATCTGACGCGCCATACCGGTCAACTGCTGCAAGTCATTACCTGCACCCGTGGTAATTTCAGAATCGCCAAAGATCACATCTTCAGCGGCGCGTCCACCCAAAGCGCCCATAATCCGGGCCTTGAGCTGCCCGCGAGAAATCAGCATTTGATCTTCGCTAGGGGTAAACCAGGTGAGACCTTGCGCCTGTCCGCGAGGGATCAAGGTCACCTTTTGGACGGGATCGTGATCTTTCACCAGGGTACCGATAATGGCATGGCCAATCTCGTGGTAAGCAATCAGGCGCTTGCTCTTGCCATCGGTGAGCGGGGTGCCTTCCATCCCGGCGACAACGCGGTCAATGGCGTCATCAATTTCCAGCATGGTGACCGCTTCTTTGCGGCGGCGGGCGGTCAGAATGGCGGCTTCGTTGAGCAGGTTGGCCAAATCAGCGCCTGTGAAACCGGGCGTGCGGCGGGCGATCGCATCTAAAGAAATATCATCTGCCACCTTCTTATCCCGCGCATGGACTTCTAGCACCTCACGGCGACCTTTAATGTCGGGCGGATCAACCGAAACCTGACGGTCAAAGCGACCGGGACGCAACAGCGCCGAGTCGAGCACATCCGCGCGGTTAGTCGCCGCAATCACAATAATGCCAGTGTTACCTTCAAACCCATCCATCTCGGTCAGAAGCTGGTTCAAGGTTTGCTCGCGCTCATCGTTACCACCACCAATACCTGCGCCCCGAGAGCGACCTACCGCGTCAATCTCATCAATAAAAATGATGCAAGGCGCGTTTTCCTTAGCCTTCTTAAACAGGTCGCGAACGCGCGAAGCACCCACACCGACAAACATTTCGACAAACTCTGAGCCCGAAATTGAGAAGAAAGGCGTTCCGGCTTCACCCGCAATGGCTTTCGCCAGCAGAGTTTTACCCGTTCCCGGTGGGCCAATTAGCAGCACCCCTTTAGGAATGCGAGCACCGATAGCGGTAAAGCGCTCGGGCTTCTTCAAAAAGGTCACCACTTCTTGCAGCTCTTCTTTCGCTTCTTCGATCCCGGCCACGTCGTCAAACATGACGCCCGTGTTGGCTTCCATCATAAAGCGAGCCTTGGACTTACCAAAGTTCATCGCTTGGCCAGGGCCACCCGCGCCGCCGTTAGAGCGACGGAACAAAAAGAATAGACCCGCAATCAGCAAAATCGGGAACAGCAGATTGCCCAAGATGCCAATAATTGCCCCATCATTGCGGGGCTGATGAGAATCTAGGCTGATTTCAGAGGTTCGCAAACGCTCAATCAGCTCAGGGGCGTTACCCGGTAAATCAACGCGCCAGCGCTGCACTTTATTATCAATTTGAGGATCGACGGCTTCGACGATGGCCGTACGACCATTTTCATAGAAATCGACAGAGGTCACACGACCTGCATCTAGGTAATCCAAAAATCGTCCGTAAGTCATGCTAGTGCTAGCAGTATTACGACCCGTATCGACGGGGCCTGCACTACCGACGGAACCCTGCCAAAGGAAAAATCCAACCACTAAGATGGGCAGCGTCCACAGTAGGGCAGTTCTCCAAGAAAATTTCATGACTCGGTGGCCTCTGTTGGTTTAGATAAGCCGCAGGCATTTTAAAAAGAGATGCAGGCGGTGCTCATAACCCAGTAACCAGCTCTTGTAACTGATCGTGAGTTTTATGAGACTTGTCTTTACTAAATTTAACGTAAATTCTCACCATCGGGCAAAGAGAATTTTTGAGCTGCCCCTGAAAGCGGAAACTTCTAGCGCTAAAGCTATGTCAAGCCTGGGTCATTACTGAGCATCTTGATGATGTGTTTTGAAAGGCGCTCATTAATCTCTCTATGTCTGAGAATGGGCTGTGACACGTTAGTTTTAGGGTTTTTATACCAATCGTGGTTACCGCCATGGCGAACGAAATTGCATCCCATTTGCTCAAGCCTTTTGACTAGATCGCGCCGTTTCGCGATACTTCTAGCTCAGCGACTTTTCGGACAGGCGCGATCGCCCCACTGGTCAGATCCTTATAGATGTCAAGTAGGTTCTCTTGTAATTCGGCTTCAGTTTCGCCTTGCGTTAGATAGTCGGGATATTCTTCAAAATATCCCAGCCACGTATCATCCTCTTTCCAGTAGGTATACTTTTTTTTCTCCATAGCACGCGCGCTCAGCGATGAATGCAATAGTCTTCACTATAGATTGAAATACTAAGTGACTATCTCAACTGCTGCTTCTAACCGCTGCTGATCGTAGCCTTGGCGGTGCAGTATTACCCAGGATTCGACCAAGTCGGGGCCTTGCATGTCACCCATCAGGGCGGCTCGGAGCGATCGCATCATCAACCCCTTTTTCACGCCCAACGCCTTCGTCACCTGATTGATGATCCCTTTCGCATCCGCAGCCTCATTAATCGGCGTTTCTTTCAGCGCGCTCAGCACCGACTGCATCGCCTCAACGATCCCTTCACCGCCCAACTGCTCTTTCGCCTTGTCACTAAAGTCCAGCGTCGGCGTTGCAAAAAAGTGCGCTAGCGCCACGCAATCTTTCAGCCGAGTCAGGCTAGGGCCAATCATTGCGGTCAGCGGCAGCAGCCAGTCTCGATCGGTCTCAGCGTCAAATCCATAGCCTGCTTCCTGCCAGTAAGGCATCAGCATCGGCAGCAGTTCCTCAGCCGGTAACCTGTGCAGATACTGACTGTTAATCCAGTCGAGCTTATCCCAGTCAAACTTAGCGCCCGCCTTATTCACCCGATCAAAGCTAAATAGCTTCGCAGCTTCTGCTAGCGTAAATAGCTCCTGAGCATCAGGCGCAGACCAGCCGAGCAGCGTCATGTAGTTTGCCAGTGCTTCTGGCGTAAAGCCCATCTGTTGAAAGTCAGAAATAGACGTCACCCCATCACGCTTAGAAAGCTTTGCCCCCGACTCATTCAAGATCAGCGGCGTATGCGCAAACTTGGGCACCGTCATTCCCATCGCTTCGTAGAGCAAAATTTGCTTGGGCGTATTGCCCACATGGTCTTCGCCGCGAATCACATGGGTAATCGCCATATCGGCGTCGTCTACCACCACCACAAAGTTATACAGCGGCTGACCGACATCGCCACCCGACGAAGCGCGCGCGACCACCATGTCACCCCCCAGGTCTTGACCTTGCCAGCTCACGGCCCCGCGTACCAAGTCATTCCATTTAATTTCGCGGTCATCGTCAATTTTGAAACGAATCACGGCCTGACGACCTTGAGCTTCAAATTCGGCAATTTGCTGCTCGCTCAAATCGCGGTGCTGATTGTTGTAGCGAGGCGCTTCTTTTCTAGCTTGCTGTGCCTGTCGCATGGCATCTAGCTCTTCGGGCGTTTCATAGGCGCGGTAGGCCAACCCTTTGTCTAATAATTCCTGAATTTTTTCGCGGTACATCTCTAGCCGCTGCGACTGATAAAACGGGCCTTCGTCCCAGTCTAGCCCCAGCCACTTTAGACCCGACATAATATTTTCTGTGTATTCAGCCTTAGAGCGCTCTAAATCGGTATCTTCTATTCGCAGCAGAAATTTGCCGCCCTGATTGCGGGCAAATAACCAGTTAAAAACAGCGGTACGGGCTGTGCCAATGTGCAAGTTGCCGGTGGGGCTAGGCGCAATGCGAACACGAACAGACATAGGTTGCAAAGGGGGATAAACAGTAAAAAAAGCTAGCAGTCTATCAGCGTACATCAAGGCTACGGGTCACAGCATCTGCCAAATTAAAGCCAAATCAAACAAATTAAATACAGCGTTGCCGGTTTTTTCGTTATCTGTAATGTAAAGAGCTGTTAATTTCGCTTGTAATCGCTACGCTAAGGTAGATTCTTCAGTTTGGCCCTGTGGTTGGTCTAGTAACAGCCCAATTCAGGGTATCCGCCCATCGCTCTATCAGATGAGATCTTTACTCAAATCAATCTCTCAGTTCTTTCAACGCCTTTTTCATAAAGGCGGGTCGTCGCTTGGCGATCCGCCTCGTCGCCCAGAGGGTCGCCCAGAGGATCGTACACCTGTTAAGCTCGCGCGTAGCACCGCCGATCCGCGAGTGACTCCTCGCTTACGACAGTTGCTGTACCAGGCGATCGCATCTATGCCACAGCGCGATCGCACTCACGCTGCCCAGGTCGGCGCAATCCTCAAAAAGCAAGACCCGGCTTTCTCTTATGAAACGCACAGCTTCGCCAAGCTGATAGATCTCTTGGAAGCGGTACCCGACTTAGTCACCTTAGAAAGAGAAGACCCCAACCCAGACAGTTCTAATTCTGCGCCGGTTTACTACGTGCGGCCTGTCACCGATACAAAGCGGCTACTCAAGGACTCGCTAAAGGACTATGACAGTGAGGACGGCTGGGTACATGTCGATAGTTTGATGCAGGCGATCGCGCCCAAAGCCCCCTCTTTTTCTGCCCAAACCTACGGCTTTCATGACTTTAAAGCCCTTTTAGAAAATACGCCCACCCTGATTGAGTTCAAGGCAGATAGTCCTAGCTACGTTCGCCTCAAACAAAAGCGCGTCGTCTCTAGGCCCCGGCGACTGCCCAGCCGCAGACCGCGAACGGTCGCTAGCCCCCCACGCGCGGTCGGTCGTCGAATTGAACCTTTGGCGCAGTTTGCCGGATTTTCACCTGAGGTGCTCGATGAGAAAGTAGGCGAGCTAGCGGCGATCGCCCTCCCCGAAAACTGGTACTTTGGCCCTCAGCCGCCGGACGACTTTGCCTATCCCATTCTCAGAAGCTATCTGCGCTATACCTTCATTCGCTTGCAGCACGAGCGAAAAGTCATCGCCAGTGCTAACAGTCGCTACTACGCCTTCAATACGGGGCTACTCGACAGGTTACTAAGACCGATTTACGGACTGTTTGCTCGAACCGGTCAGTTTAGCGATCGCACCTGGGATCTCTCTTTTTGCATCGCCGGCGAAAGCTCAGCCGGAAAAGCGCTCGTAGCCCAGTTCACTGACCTGCCCCAAGCCGCCAACTACCTCGCCAACCCTGAAAAAGCCTTTTATTACTTAGAAGCGGGTGCCCCCCAAGTGGACTGGCAGCATGTCATCAAAGACAACATGGCCCGCCTGCCGCTCGCCTTTTTAGAGCAATACGCCCCCGCCGGATTCGTTCCGCGCAGTACCGACGGCCTCACCACCCCAGAATTTTTTGACTACAAACAGTCCTTTATCGACGCCCTAGACGCCGACTCCATTGGCTACCGAAACATTGTCAGCAAACTAGAAGAAGCCCTAGAGCGCACCCTCAAAAGAATTCAGATCAACTACAAAACCGCAGTACCGACCTACTACCCCAAAATCAACAGCATCGACCTGCTGCTGCCCATGTGCCTAGTCGATGAAAGCATCGTCGATTTTGCGATCGTCACCCGCCGCGAGCCCTCCGGCAAATACATCGGCCACACCATTTTGACCATGCGCCAGGCATACAACAACGCCCGTCTCATCTGCAAACTAGACGAACACTGGCTCAGCCGCTCTATGACCCTCAGCCAGCAAGCATTCGACGACGACGATGACGAAGATGAAAGTTCAGAAAGTTTTGCGGCTGAAGAGAGCATGTCTGGCCAAGCTGTAGCTAGTACAGATGATGTCTCTAAGATTTAAACTGCTAAAAAGACTTGGGTGAAGAGAAGTATTTTTGAACGCATTGATGACAGCCAAACGCACCAAGAACGCTCGGCAGTTGTTTGCGAGAAACCACTCTCTCTTCGACTAGCCACTGCAAAAGCTTGACCGTTTTATGGTCAAGATCATTACGAAGTATGCGGGGACGGATGCCGTTTAGCTCTTTCTCAAACTTCAGCTTTCGGAGCTTTTGATTCTCAGATACGGCTGGGAAACGATGAAGCCAGCCATCGCGCAGGAACTGGTAGCCAGCTTGATAGTTTTGCTGTTGAGTCTGATTAGCTGCAAGCCTGAGGTCTTTACCGACAGCTCCCCAAAATAGATTTACATTGTCTTTTTGGTTTCTAACGATGGCTTTGCTGACAGTGTCGATTACAAAGGTGTCTAATTTCACAGAATCGAGCACCCCCGCAGAGAGAATACTGAGCGGTGCGTTCAAGCAGAAGGTGTACAGCAACCCGAAGGCCACAGCCATTCCCCACAGTGAAACGTCCCGCAAATCGCGCTCTAGACTTGGCGGCGCTATCCGAAAAACGGTGGGCACGATGACCCAGAACAAAAGCGTCGGAAACGCAAAGAAGAAAAATCTTAGCAGCCAGTAACGGGGACTGCGGTATGGGTTGAAGGTGGGCAATGTTTCCAGGCTCTCTTCCAGGTCTCGGGCAGCACGCCACTGGTGCAAAAGGCCGGGAATAGCATTTACCGTAAGCTGAAGCAGCCACGCGACTAAAGTTTTTAGCGGCATCATTTCATCGATTTAGCTGCCGCTTTGAAGTAGGGATGCAAATAAAAGTAGCCTTTTGCTGTAAGCGCAAGATAGCTGCTAACGTCAAGCCTGCTTTTGCGCTGCGAAAAGACGTTAAGTGAGCCCCACAGATTGCCCAAAATCGTTTTGCTAACCGGATAGATATAGTTTTGCTGCCATAGCGCTTCTAAGGTTGGCTCGATTTGCTCTTTGGGCAGATCTGTACGGTAAGCAATCTGGCTCAAGGTGTAAACGTCTCTATCTAGGATGGTGAGAATTTCTATGGCCAGGGCATCTAAGCCAACGACGCTGTCTGTGAGGAGTTGAAAAAAGGTTTGCTCATCTTCCGAGAGGCTGGCAACTCGCGCTTTCCAATGGGGGTGAGTGACAAGCTTGTAGACGGCGGCGGCAAAGTCTTCGGCTGTGGATACTATCGCGGCTATCTCTGAGATGACATCACTGTTTGGGATCGCAATCTCACCGGGACTTTTGAACCTTTCTCGGACGATAGATTTTTGAAATAGCTCACAGCGGGCGGTGCGATAGCTTTCTTCTAGCCCGTTATTTACTAAAAGATTGCGCAGTTCGCCCGTAGCCGCATCATTGTTGGGAATCTGCTTGCCTATCTCTTGAATTTTGTGACGCAGTTCAGGAGAAAGTGGGCCTTGCCAACGAGCAAGGGCTAACACGCAAGCTTCTAAGTTCTGCTCGCTGGCGTCTGGTTCATTCAGTTCCTGCTTGTCTTCAGTTCTCATGAGGGATAGCCGGTGACGGTGAATGCGGCCCAGTAGTAGGGATCGGCGTAGGGTGGCTGTGCTGAGTTTATTTTAGCGGGCTCTGTCTGAATATCCCCGATTCGGGCGGCGATCGCATCATAAGTCCCCGGATGCCTCTGCTCATTAAGCTGATTTTGCTGCGCTTGCAGCCAGTCAGCAAGGTCTGTATAGGTGAGGGTGCGAAGCCAGTGCTGAGCTTTTTTGAGTGCAATGGCGGGTGAGTCGCCAGCTATATAGTGCTGATAAAACTTGACCATCAGCCATGCGTTGGATTCGGATTCGACTGTCCAAAGAGCGCTGATGATGTTGGCGGCTTCGGCGGTGAGGAAGGCGCTGACGAGGCCCACGTAGTCGGATTCGATGGTTTGGAGGCCAGTGACGGCGGTTTCGCAGGCGGAGAGGGTGATTAGCTCATAGGTTTGTAGGTTTAGCTGGCAGAGGGCTTCGGCAGTGAGGCGGTCTTCGCCTTGCAGGTAGAGGGCGGATTGTTTGGGCTGGCGTTCGGCCCAGGCGTGGCCGGAAAAGTTGAAGATGCGGCTAGGTTGGGAGAGTTTGGCGGTGACGGTTTGGGTGGTGGCATCGTTTCTTTTCACGACATCCACTTGCTCAAATAGCTGACTAATCAGAGTGGATTCGATCCGGGCTGATTCTAGGCGAAGCGTATTGCCTCTCGGATCAGCGACGGTCAGCAAGGGCAGCTCAGCGCGAGGTGTGTTAAAGTTGCTCGCTGCTTTAGCTTCAGGCCGACTTTTAGGCTGGGGAGATGGCTGATGGTGAAGTGATCCGAGAAAAGCGCGTGCAGCGGCAGGCAGTGGAGGTCGCGATGGGGAATGAGCAGAAGCTGCGACACGTTTGGCAGATTTTCTTCTAACTCGGAGATTTTAAGGATTTCCTTCAGCTCATCCAGTGAACTTTGTAGGCCCGTGCGCCAAGCGTCAAAGTCTTTGTTGGCTTCGGCGGCTTTGCCTTTGCCGCGATAAGCCTGATATTGCTGATTCCACTTTTTGAGCCAGGGTTCTAGCTCTGCGGTAGGCTGAGTGAAAGCAATGGGGGCGCTAGCTTCGGCGGTGAGGAGAAAGGTGGTGAGGCTGTCGGGACTGAGGTGCCAGTAAAGGGCGGCGGTGCTGGGGGCGAGCAGGGTTTGGATGTCAGCCCAGCTTGGGATGGTGATGGTTTCTTGCCAGGTGTCGAGAATCCAGCCGAGGGTGCGGTTTTTATAACGTTCGGCGGTTTGGAGGGCTTGGGTGGGGTTGCCCTCGCGGATGAGGCTATCGACTTGGATTTGGCTGAAGCCGGAGAATTGTTGTTCAAGGCGTTGCTTTTGGGTGGGAGTGAGGGCGTCGTTGAGGAGTTGATTGAAGACTTCTAGCCCTTGTTGGCGGTATTTGCTGGTTTTTTCGGGCTGGTTGAGGCCGAGGTGGGCGCGGATAGCGTCTTGTATGACTTCGAGATGGTTTGAAGGGAAGGCAGTGAGGGTGGTGAGGGCTACTTCGTAAGCGGCAACCGCTTCTCTGAGATAGCGCTTTGCATTGGGGAGGAATCGACCGTGGAAGTAGTGAGCGCGGCCTTTATAGCGGTAGAGTTGGCCCCAGCCTTCTGGGTTCTCAGATTTTTGAACGTGACTAAGGCCGATGGTGTAGCAGGCGATTTGTCCTTCATAACCGCGCTGATCGAGAGATTTATCTTGTAAGGAGGCAGGCAGGGAAAACGCAACTGGCGTATTGCACTTGAAAGAACTGTCAGCAGCGATGCCTCTATTAATCCAAGCTTCATGGTCGTCAGGTTTGATGTGCAAGGTCTGGTCATAAGCGGTAATTGCTTCCTCGTATTGACCTAAGTTAGCCAGCGATACGCCCCTGTTATTAAGCGCTTCGTGGTCGTCAGGTTTGATGTGCAAAGCTTGGTCATAGGCGACAATTGCTTCCTCGTATCGACCTAAGTCATTGAGCGATACGCCCTTGTTATTAAGCGCTTTGTGGTCGTTAGGTTTGACGTGCAAAGCTTGGTCATAGGTGGCAATTGCTTCCTCGTATCGACCTAAGTGAGACAGCAATACGCCCTTGTTATAGAGCGTTTCGTGGTCATCAGGTTTGATATGCAGGGCTTGGTCATAGGCGGCAATTGCCCCTATAAAATCACCTTGCATGAAGGCTTCATTTCCCTGCTGCAAGTAAAACTCGGCCTGCTTATCCTCTTCCTCAGTAAGCACATGCCCACTATTTGCAGATTCATGCGCTGCTGCTTCCGTCGGTAGCGCTTCCTCCGACGGTTGTTCTGTGGCTTTCGCTAATAGCTGCTCACCGATTTCTCTAGCAAGGTCACTCAGCGCCCCCAAATTAATCGCCGCTAGCGCAATCATCTGCTGCGTCAATGCCTCATGGGTTGCCGGATTTTTCAGCAGCGATCGCCCAAACCGCCTTAGCCAACTGAGAAAGCTGCGATCGCCCTCCCGGCCACCCAACCGAGCCCGCACCTGCTCCGGCGAATCTACCACTTCTAGCAACGAGAAAAAGAGGGCTTTGTATTGGCGATCAGATAGCGGCTCAAGTCTAGGCTCACTCTCTGCCTGTTTTTCCTGCCGCTGCCAAGGCCATCCCATCGCAAAGCCACCGAATGCAATGTCAGTAAATCTACCACGCTCATCTAGCTGGAGAAACTGTGGGGGTGAGTGCGATCTTCCTTTGGAGGGGCTCCGCGATCGCACACCCTTCACAAATAGTCTGTGCAAACAGCTAAAGTTGCCAAAAGCTCATTCATCACCGCTGGCGTCACAGCTCCTAATCGCTTGATAAAACGCTCGGTAGACAAGCTACGAATTTGCAAAACATTGCCAGCGGACGGTTGGTTGAGTCCTGTTTGCGAATCGGCTGGAATCTTGATCATGAAGGGGCGATCGCGAAACTTTTCTTGCCAACTTGTGACAGGAATCGCAATTCTGACTGAGATTTGGCTAAATAGATCAGAACTAATCACAATAACGGGCCGAGTCTTTCTAATTTCTTGGCCTCGCGTAGGATTGAGATCGACTAACCAGACTTCTCCGCGACTAGGACTGGGCATCATCTACAGCCCAGTCATCCATATCTAGTTCAGAAAACTCTGTCAAGGCTGGATCGTGAGCAAAGTCATCAACCATTGCAGGAATATACTGCTTTAAGTATTGATGACGCTCACGAACCGGCAGCCGAGCAACTTCCTGCATCGACAAACGGTTTTCAGGTTGCTCAGGAGTAGCTCTTTGGCGTAGGAAGTCAACGAAGTCCAAAACTTCCTGCTGTTTGCTGGCCGGTAAAGCCCTGATCCCGTTAATAATTTCCTGCTCGATAGAAATAGCGCTCTGCATAGCGACAGCTAGTTATATTAGCTCCAAATATATCTCAATTGCATCTTGCATACATGCCGCTCGTACTTGCGATCGCTCAATAGCGCTAACACCAGTTCACACTAGGGACGGGCGCGATCCTATCGTGGAAAGGCTTCGCCACTACATACACTTATTATCTCAGTGATTGGTTATTAACTTAGTCTGAGTTTCGTCTAAGTCAGTAAGATAGCTATGAAGACGCAATCTCAGTTAGCTAGACCTGCCAAATTATGAACACACCCGTTACTTTGGACGCCGAAGCGCTGAAAGCACTCATCAAAGAGAGCGTTCGAGAAGTTTTGAAGGAAGAATGGTTCAGCATATGGCAATCGGTTATTCCTGAAGTCAGCGACGCTGAGCAAGCCGAAATTGACCTTTCCTCTGGAGCGCCCTCGGAATATCACCAGAGCGATTTCGTTGATATGACAGCTTGGCTTAATGATGAAAGTTGAATTGGCACTAAACAGCCTCTGTAAAAAGCGCGCTCCTCCCTTGGAAGGGCTACGCGATCACAAAGCCATCAAAATCCAATCACCGTAAATCTATCACCCCGTCCTTCTAACATTTAGTCATCAACTGCACTTCATCAGTCACGCTCAGGAATCGTTGAGTCACCAACTGCGCTTTATCAGTCGCATCCAGGAATCATTCAGTCATTAACTGCACTTTATCAGTCACACACAGCATCAACTTTGCTCCATTCGGCCAGCGTTCTGCACCAGACGGCATCAATTCTGCTTGTGCTCAAAGCAAATTCGTGAATATGGCAGAAATCGCTTTCACTACATCGCTAGCTTCCCCTTTGTCAGAGTCTCAGCTTGTAAACTATATGTAGACTCACCCCTTACGGTCATAGGTTTTCTGCATGTCTGCCAAGGATCTATTTCACGACTTAGTCAAAACGTCCTTGACTGAAGAAGGGTGGCGCGTTACTCACGATCCGTATCGTATTGATCTTGGATTCACAGACCTTTACATTGACTTGGGCGCAGAGCGTTTGATTGCCGCAGAGCGAGACCAAGAAAAAATTGCAGTTGAGGTCAAAAGCTTTTTGGCACCCTCAACAATGTCAGAATTCCACGTCGCTATTGGTCAATTCATTAACTATCGTTTGGCATTAGAAGATAAAGAACCGGACAGAAGACTTTATCTTGCTGTACCCACAGACATCTACAAGCGATTCTTTAGCTATCCCTTTATTCAAAAATCTGTTGATCGCAACCAGATATCCCTAATCGTTTACGACACTACGACGCCGAGGATCGTTCAATGGAAAAACTAGCAACCTATCGACAGCATATTCAGTCACTGCTCAAAAAGCGAGCGGCGATTAAATCATCTGATGCCGCGATAGAGACAGAACTCATCTTTGATACTGAGCGAGACCATTACCAAATCGTTCATACCGGTTGGCAAGATAGTAGCACCCGTCTATATGGCTGCGCGGTGCATGTCGATATTAAAGACGGCAAAATTTGGGTGCAGCATGATGGCTCGGAAGTTGCGATCGCCACCCAACTTGCCGAACTTGGCGTACCCAAACAAGACATTGTGCTTGCCTACCAAGCGCCTCACCTACGCCAATACACAGACTTCGCAGTCGGGTAAATTGGCCCAGACGCTAGCTCTCAGGCAAAAAATCTAGTGCCAAAGCCTGCGATAGCGGATACGGGCACACCTCAGGAAAAATTTGAACAACAAGCCCCGTTTCTGTTGACGCCAACGTTCTAGCATTGGCATAAGCTCGATCGAGTACCGTCGACAAATAATTCTTCAAGCTAGGACTATCCGAGAGAATATCTTCAATTTCGATTCTGGCATTAGAGATCGAAGCTTCCCAACTGTTAGAGCGCTTGTCTGGCTGAAACTGCCACTTCAGCAAATGCATCAACAGCACCTTTAAATGACTGCGAAGGGCTCTTTTGTCATGCTTGGCCAAAGACTCCATTTCCTCTATTAAGTTGGGAAGGTCTAAATCTTCTAATCGCTGCGCTTTGAGCGCTTCAACTTGAGCCTCTAGCCAAACATTAAAATCGCTATCGTACAGAGTTTTGACTTTTAGCATAGGGGCTGACCCAATAAGCTTATGGTTGCGCTGTTCTTTCTAATCCTAGCTGAATTAGCTTGTCTACTAGTTCCGGAAAGTCTACGCCAGAGGCTTTCCACATCATCGGATACATGCTGGTAGCGGTGAAGCCGGGCATGGTGTTGATCTCGTTAATCAAAATTTCGTTTGTCTCTTCGAGATAGAAAAAGTCTACGCGAGAAATGCCAGCGGCATCGACAGCTTGAAAGGCTTGAATGGCCATGGCTTGAATGCGATCGCGCACCCCCTCCGGCACCGGCGACGGAATCAACAACTCTGCCCCGCCCGCCGTGTACTTCGCCTCATAGTCATAAAAATCATTGCTGAAGCGGGTTTCTCCAAGCACCGAGGCTGTGGGATTGTCATTGCCCAAAATCGAACACTCCACCTCACGGGCCACCACGCCCGCTTCGACAATTACCCGGCGGTCATAGCTTGCGGCGCTGTCTAGGGCGGCTTCTAATTCCTTGCGATTAGTCGCTTTAGCAATGCCAACAGAAGACCCTAAATTAGCGGGTTTGACGAAACAGGGATAGCCCAAGTCAGCTTCAAGGTCATCGCACAGCTTCGGAAAAATGCAGGGGTTTGAGTAAATTTCGGCGCGGGTGACGCCTCGGTACTTCACCTGAGGCAGGCCAATTTGGGCAAAGGCACACTTCATTGCCAGCTTGTCCATTCCTAAGGAAGAGCCCAAGACACCCGAGCCGACGTATGGCATTTGTAAAACTTCTAGCAAGCCTTGAATGGTGCCGTCTTCGCCATTGGGGCCGTGCAAAACGGGGAACCAGATGTCAATTTCGCCCAGCGCTTCTAAATCTGGCAGGCGTTCTTTGAGCACCGCTAGTTCTGGCAGATCGCTAGCGTCATCACCGGCTAGGGGTTTGCCAGAATCAAGCACTTGCTGCGCGGTATCGCCGCCAATCCAACCGCCGTCTTTGCGAATATGGACGGGAATGACTTCGTACTTGAGGCGGTTGTCGCCAGTGGCAAGGGCACGGGCGATCGCCCCAGCCGAACGAATCGAAACCTCATGTTCTCCCGACCGTCCTCCAAACAGCAAGCCTACCCGCATCGCCATTAGCGCCTACCCCAAAATTAGTATCGAATCTTGGCGATTAGCCTATCACGGCTCAGAGATCACGGCTCAGAGATCACGGCTTAGAGATCGTGGCTTTAGAGATTGAGAAAGCAAAAAAAAACGCCTGAGATCCATCATCGAAATGTGAATCCAAGCGTTTGTCAGGGTGCATCTACCACTCTATTCTTCTGAAATAGGCAGGGGGATCCGGGTAAAAAGGGATTGACTTCGACTACCAGCAAAAGTGCTGTGCGATCGCTGAATGTAAAAACTGTGTGGTGAACTTCAGCCCGCTCATGTTTTAGGTGATAATAAGCCGACTGGTTAGAGTTGTTCACGCTGATGGTTAACCTGTGAAATATTTTTTCCTATCCGACGGTTGGAGCACCGGTAGAATTTGGGAGCTGGGCGGGCTGTGGAACGAATCAGATAGACGCCGTTCACCTTATTTGCAGCGGCGATCGCTGTGCATTCAAGAAGACGGCGAAACGCTGTGTCTGTACGAAGTAGAAGATGCTGTGCTGATGGTGGAGGTAGTACCCGGATTGACCACCGAAACCGACCCAAAGCCTACCATTGGCCAGGTCGTGCTGAAGCGGCTGCTCACAGCAGAGCAGGTCATTGAGCGGCTATGCGAAGAAGACATCGTTTTTGATCTGCCCGCTGACGCTAAAAGCACCTTGCCACCAGTGGCGCGCTCAGCGGGAGACAAGCGACCAGTGACCCCCCAAAATCAACCGACCGTCAGTAATCAAGTCGCCTAATTCACCAGTCATGTCTGTTTTGTCTTGATATCTGAATTCTGTAGACAGCTAAAATTCATAGCCAATATTACTGACAGCCCTTTCCATTGCGGCCAATGCCCGGTTATAGCCCAAAATCGCCGAGACGTTATTGGCCTGAGCTTGAGTGAGTTCACTTTGAGCGGTGAGCACATCTAACTGGGTGCCAACGCCTGCTTGCAATCGCAAATTAGCCAGTTCCAAAGCTTCTTCGGCCTGGGCCACCGCCACTCTAGAAGTGGCAATATTCTCCTGATTGGACTCCAAGTTAAAAAAGGCTTGCTCGACATCAAAGCGAATTTGAGAGCGGTTTTCACTGAACTCCTCTTCGTTCACCGCCCCAGCAATCTCTTGCTGTCTGGCCTGAGCCCTAGCCGCGCCCCCATCGTACAGCCGCATACTAAAGCGAGCCCCAAACGAGTAGCTATCTTGCGTGTCATCGACAAAAGGACTGTTATTGCCCTCCAAAATAGATTGGATGCCGTATCTGGCAAACAAGCTAACTTGGGGCCTGATCGCTGCTAGCGCAATTTGCCGCTGTTGCTCGTTGATATCAGCCTGTAGCAACTGCTGCTCTAGCTCTGCGCGTCTTTGAAAAGCCAGCAGAATGCTTTCTTCTAAAGTTAGCGGCCAGTTTTCGGCAACGGCAACCGGCGTTGCGACCAGGCCCGATGTCGGTGGCAGGTTCAACAGCCGGGCAATGTCTCGACGAGCAATGCGCTGATCGCCCTGGGCTTGAATCAACGACTGACGGGCATTGGCAAACTGCACCTCAGCTCTAAGCACATCGAATCGCGTTCCCACACCGACCTCCTGGCGTAGCTGAGAATCTCTGAGGTTACGCTCTGCCTCTTGTAAAAATGACTGGTTAATCCGAATTTGTTCGCCCGCCTCTTGCAGCGCGTAGTAAAGGTTAGAGGTTACCAATCGAATCTGCTCTTGCTGAGTTTCGACAGCCAGCGCACTGACTTGCTGCTGTAATTCTGCCGCCCGAATAGACGCACTCCGAGATCCACCCGTCAGTAGGTTATAGCCGACTTCTACGTTCCCGCTCAAAACAGTCGTAGAGGAACTGCTCTCCTGCGCGTTCGTCAGGTCACTACCGATAGAAACGGTGGGTAGCCGGGCAGCTTCGGCTTCTCGCAGCGCCGCTTCGGCTTGTTCTAAAGTCAGTAGCGCTGCCTGTAGGGTTTGATTGTTTCGATAGGCAAGTTCAATGGCCTGCTCTAGGGTGACCACCGGGTTTTGATCAATATCAACTTCTTCTGTTTGGGTCGGCAGGCTAAGCGGATTGGGATCGGCAAATAGACTATCGGGCAGCTCGTTGAGTTCTACCTCGTCGTTGATGACAGGGGGCGGGGTCGGCTCAGGGTCGGCAATCTCACTGTCGAGATCGGCGGTTGCGGGTGGCTCTGCTGGAATGGCTTCGGTATCGGCGGGCAGGGGAGATGAGTCTAGACTTGATGGGTCAACGGGCTGGGCTGGCTCAGCTTCTAGTGAAGGGAGATCTTCGGTCTCAGGGCTCTGCGATAAGGCGGGGGGCGATGATTGATCTTGTTCGACTTGCTGCCTGAGGGATTCTAAGGTGAGGGGCTTGATAGACTGCTTCGTCGGGGCGGGCTGACTGGATGGGACAGTCAGGTTGGCGGTAAGCTGCTGACGATGAGAAAATCTTGGAGAGGGCAGGGCCTCTTTGACGGAGACCCGCACGCCCTCTAGCAGCGCTGGGTAGGGATCGCCTTGGGCACCGACTAAAATTGCGCTTAGCTTGAGGTTGAGTTCAGTAGGGGCGATCGCAGAGTGATCGGCGGGTGCCTGTAGCGATCCCTCTAAATTGCTTTCTAAGCTGGCAGTTAAATTGCCCTCAAAATTGGTAGAGCTGGTGTGAGATGAGGCCACCGCAGAGCGCGCCAGCACAGACGCCGAGCTGCCTAGAAGAAGTAGTAGAGCAGCGGCTGACTTGAGATATCGCATAGGGCTGATGACTTAAGAACTAAAACGGGAGCGCCACTGAATCGTAAAGATGAAGGTGTCATAAATGCAAGGTATTTGTACGCTTGCCATACGACAGCGGACGCTAGGCATTGAGCTGTGCATTAAATTGATAGAAAATCGTCTTACAGAGCAGCAGACTGGCTATAAAACCTTTATCCGCTGTGTCATTATTAGCACCCGGACAGGAATAACCAGTATTGCTATCGCTTCACCAAAAGCCTGCGCCGCCGCATGATTGTTTCACGCTAATGACGGGACTTCAGGCGATCGCGCCGCTACACAAGCCGCCACCAATTCGGGTAATCCTCCCACAGATAATACTGAACAGTTTAGTTTATTTGCAAGCTGTGCTACGGATATATCGTCTAAAAAGTAGGTCTCTTCGGGCCGCTGACTATCGCTTTGCTTTAGCATGAGCGCAGGCAGCAAAATACCGTCCTTCAGGTCTTTACCGGCAAGCTGATCGAGGATGTCTTGGCCGGTGAGCAGTCCAGTGACGGTGATGGCCTGCCCCCAGTAGTCGCTGTGCAACGGTGCCAGGGTAATGGTCAGTCCTTCGACCTGGTTGAGGCGGGTAACTAGAGGAGCAAAGGCGTGCTCTACGGCGTTGCCAACGACCCAGGTATAAGCCCGTGGTGGGGATACCTGGTCAGGGAGAGTAGGGGCGATCGCGTCAAATTCTTTCAAAAACAGCCGAATCGAGCCCACGCCATTGCCAATTTGAGGATAAGCCTCGTAATGACTTTCGGGCGGCAGCGGCTGAGCGCCAATCAAAAACCATTCGTCGGCCAGCCAGGCAAACGTCGTCCCTAGCTTTTGCTGAAATTCTGCCTGCAATGCCTGCACTTGGGCAATGACTTCTTGCGCTTTGGCGGGTGTTACTGGAATCAGTTCGTCTTGATCGGGGCGAAAGCGGGTCAAGCCCACGGGCACGACTGCGGCTGAGGCTACCGCTGGCACCTCGCCCTTATGGAAGCTTGCTAAATCTCGCAGGGTCTGCTCTAGATGGGATCCGTCGTTAATGCCAGGGCAGACCACGACTTGAGCGTGGATTTGCAGACGGTGCTGCTGAAACCAGGCGAGGTGATCGAGGATTTTGGCAGCGCGGTCGTTTTTAAGCAGGCGCGATCGCACCGCCCCTGCCGTCGCATGTACTGACACATACAAAGGCGACAGCCGCAGCCGGGCAATCCGATCCCACTCAGCCGGGGGAATATTCGTCAGCGTTAGATAGCTGCCGTACAAAAAGCTCAACCGATAGTCATCATCTTTGAGGTAAAGCGTCTCTCGTTTGCCCGGTGGCTGCTGATCGATAAAGCAAAAAGGACAGCGGTTGACGCATTGAATTAAGCCATCAAACAAAGCCGTTTCAAACTCTAGTCCTAGCTCCTCGTCGTAGTCTTTTTCAATTTCTACGCGGTGAGCAACGCCTTTCGCATCTAGGACTTCCAAGTCCAGCACTTCGTCCGAGCACAAGAATCGGTAGTCAATCAGATCGCGAGGCCGCTCGCCGTTGATCGCCACCAGTCGATCGCCTGCCTCGAAGCCAATTTCCTCGGCAATTGATCCCGACTCTACGCGAGTAATCAGAGCAGGTGAAATGGTGGTGGTTTTGGTCGGAGCGGCCATAGCTTTAGGCAGGATGCGTTGGCGGAGATTGCAGGTTTTACACTAACGCTTTCCACCATAAATGAGATAGCCAAAATGGGATAGCGATAAAGCGAACCGCTGCGCTATATGTTTTCTAGTTTGCCGAGGGCGATCGCGCCCAGCAGTAAAACCCCAAATGCCAGGCGATACCAAACAAACACCCAGGTGCTGTGCTTTTTAAGGAACTCAATTAGCCAGGCGATCGCCGCATAAGACGACACCACCGCCGCCAGCAGGCCACCTAACAAAGGCACAATTCCCACTACGCTCCCTGCCCCAAACATATCAGGCAAAGACACCAAGCCTGCCAGCGTAATCGTAATCGTCCCCAGCAAAAAGGAAAACCGGGCAGCGGTCTCTCGCTTTAGGCCCAAAAATAATCCTGCCGTCAGCGTAGAGCCAGAGCGTGACACCCCCGGAATAATCGCCAGCGCCTGCGCCAGCCCTACGCCAATACCGTCATTCAAGTCCAGCTTAGAAAAATCACGCTTGCGGCTGCCGACAAATTCAGCTAGCCCTAGCAGCAGCGCC
Source organism: Phormidesmis sp. (assembly GCA_049791095.1). GTDB lineage: Bacteria > Cyanobacteriota > Cyanobacteriia > Phormidesmidales > Phormidesmidaceae > Phormidesmis. Next base: position 28,044 of record JBAQZP010000151.1, on the reverse strand, counting down.
ATGACGATAGAAGTGATGGCGATCGCCGCTGTAGAGCGCACTATCGAATTGTCATAACCCGGCACAAGTAGCTTAATAAATAAACCTATCACCACAGCAGGCACCGTGCCCAAAATGATCCCCAGCCCGATGCGAAAGTCAGTAGCGCCAAAATCTCGATTGATCGCCGCCCGGTAGGTATTCACACTTACCGAGTACAAATCGTCCCAGAAATACCAAAGAATAGCCGCAATGCTGCCTAGCTGAATTACCGCCGTAAACGACACCCCCGGATCGCCCCAGCCCAGCAACACCGGTATAATCTTCACATGGGCCGTACTGCTAATCGGCAAAAATTCAGTGAGCCCCTGTACCACCCCAATTACGACCGCGTGCCACAGAGAAATCGACTGTGAAATGGACTGTGTACTCTGTTGGGCTATCAGAACGGCGGACATTATTACCATGAACACTCCTCGTTATTTTCAATTATTTCTTTAATGCCATACGCCATCAGTAAGCGATTCTCGCCGCCTATGCTACAGCGCTTTGCTAGCTATCCATTAGCTCACTATTGTGAAGAGATCATTAAAGCCATTGCTAACGCCAAGCTGTCGCGCCATAAGATTTCTCGACACCACAAACGTAATAAGATTGACTAAAACCGAATAGAAATGAGCCTAAAGTGTGGCTTACAAGATTTGTGAAGCGTGCTATGTTAAGAATAGTTAATCTACTTTCAGAAAAACCTTGCAAGTTCTTGAGCAGCCCGCATTACAAGTTAAGGATGTCGAGACTTTGCAGATCCCTTCCAAAGGTTCGTTAGAAGAACCTTCTCCGGTAGCTAGTGAGCGCTTGCCGATGCGCCCAAACTACCGTTCTATCGCGCAGCTTTTTGAAGATTACCGAACCCGCCCAGAGAAAACTCGGGGTAAGGCGTTCCTAGCCTCTGCCCTGCTCGTAGCTGTGCCAGTATTTATTCAGGCCCCTCTGGTTCGAGCATTTCCCTTCGTAAGTTTAGCCTCGACGATGTTGTGGCTATCGCTGGGCTGGATCTGGCTGAAAAATCCTCGCCTTAGCATTTGGGGCGACTTGACCATCGGCTTTAGCTGGACTTGGCTAGCAGGTTCTATTTACTGGGGCTGGTTTCGCTGGGAGCCTTATGTTCATTTGCCAATAGAAGCGATCGCGCTGCCCATTGTGCTCGGCCTGATGCTATCTGGCAAGTCGAAAGCTAGCACTGATATTGGCAACTACTTTTACCTGGGCTCGCTGTTAGGCACCGCCATTACCGACCTCTATTTCTATTGCGTGGGCCTGATTCCTTACTGGCGTCAGCTTATGATGAGTCCCCCTGCCGAAGCGGGCAGCATTCTGCACCGCGCCCTGTTACGCATGGGTACTTACGAAGGCGTGGGCTATGCCATTGTGTTGCTGACGCTGCTGGTGATGTTGGGCACAATTCCGATGCGATCGCCCAGTGCTCGCTGGTGGGCCTTCAGCGGTGCTATTCTCAGCACGATTCTGGTAGATAGCTTGTTTTTTGTAGCCGCGATTTTTGCGTAGGTCGCCTTAGAAACTACGCTTTAACGTAATTTTTAAGTGAAGACACCAACGGCGCAATATTATCTGCCGGAAGGCGATCGCTGCTAGGCGTAATAGTTAGCACATCAAGAAACCCCGTAACTACGGGTCATCAGGGGCACTCCGTAAAATCACGTTGGTGCAAATGCGGGTATGACTATACGCTATTGCCAGCATTCGGTCTGTAACCAGAAAAAATCCTTGAAAATTGCCGTGGCAACTCCTGAGACCCCCCCCCAACTCGGCCCTTGCCTGGTTTTAAAGGCGGACGCAACAGCGCGACCGCTATCACTGGTGGGTAATAGCTGTTGGACAGTTGGCCGCAGTGACGACAATAACCTTGTCCTCAGCGATCGCTGGATTTCACGCAACCACGCCATGCTGCAATGCATGGACAAAGGCAGCTACTACCTGATTGACCTGGGCAGTCGTAACGGATCCTTTATTAACGGACGCCGGGTCAGCGTCCCGGTCACGCTTCAAAATGGCGATGACATTACCTTCGGGCAAACAGAACTCCAGTTTCTCTGCCCTACTTCAGAAACTACCGTCGCTGAAAATTTCGGTGTCTCACATGACTTTACCGCCACTGCGGCCCTCCATGTCCGCAGATTGATCTCAGTGCTGGTCGTCGATATTCGCGACTATACCGTAATGACCCGCCAGCTCGACGAAAAGATACTGTCGGAAGCCATTGGCACCTGGTTTCGCTACGCCGGAGAAATTATTAACGAATATGGTAGCTGGGTAGATAAGTACATCGGCGACGCGGTCATGGCTGTATGGATTCACGGCACCCAAGAAGTAACGCCCCAGTCTATGTACCAAATTGCTCAGGCTATGAGCGAGCTGAACCGTATGACCAGCCAACTTCACGAAGAATTTCCCTTGCCGTTTCCGTTGCGCATCGGCGCGGGGCTGAACACCGGCTATGCCATGGTGGGCAATGCTGGCAGTAGCGATCGCCCCGACTATACGCCCTTAGGCGACACCGTCAACGCCGCCTTTCGTTTTGAAACTTCTACCAAGCAGCTAGGGCTCGATATCTCCATTGGCGAAACCACCTATCAAGCCTTAGAACAGCTCGGCGTCAGCGAGCAAACCTTCAAACGCTACTCAGTCAGGATGAAAGGCTACGACCACCCACTCATCACCCATGGCTGCGCCTTCTCCGATCTCGACAGATTTTTGCACGCATACGGTCGCCGTGGACAAAACTCTCTGCCTGTTTAGGCTTAACAAAGTCTTTATCTATCCGCAAAAATGATATCCTCATTAGATATGTTGAGAGTAGATTTAACAAGAGGGTTTAGGTCAATGAAACAAGGCATAAGGTGTTTCTTGGGCAGATGGGTTGCCAGTAGCTTTTTGACGGCTGTATTGATGGGTGCCTTGTTGTTAGGCAACGCGCAACCGGCAGCGGCCAGCATAGGCCAAATGACGGGCCAAATGACGGGCCAAAAGATCGGTGCAAACGCGATCGCGTTGCTTGCCAACGCTGGCGGCAGAGAATTGCGCAACTCCATTGATGACAAGATGGCCACAGACTACGGCAGTAAAATTGACGTCAACAACACCAACATCGCATCTTTCAGAAAACACAGAGGTCTTTACCCTACTATCGCCGGTAAGGTTGTTTCCAACGCCCCTTACGACGCCGTCGAAGACATTCTCAAAATTCCTGGGCTCAGGCAGATTGAAATCGACCGCCTTCAGCAAAACATGGACGTCTTCACTATTTCTGATCCTGATCCTGCCCTGGTAGAAGGCGCTGATCGTTTTAACAATGGCGTCTACAAGTAACGGTCAAATAATGGCTAAATAACGGTATCGATTCAAAAGAAAATTTGAGTCAATCCACTGCCTTCAGCTAATAGCTAGCTGAAGGCATTCTCTTTAATGGCCCAGTCCCAGCGACTGATAGAGTGAAATTAAGCCTGCGAAGCCTTTAAGTATAGTTTTCAGGAGCGTTTTGTTGTTGGCTCATCCATCCTCTCAGACTGGTTCTAGCCATGCGCCTCCTTCCCCAGAAGCCTGCCCAGAAGACAGTTTTGATGTGCTGGTAATTGGGGGCGGTGCCGCAGGACTATACTCGGCGCTGTGCCTGCCTGCTAACCTCCGTGTGGCCCTGGTTACCAAAGATAATTTGAGCGTTTCGGCCAGCGATTGGGCGCAAGGAGGCATTGCCGCTGCAATCTCCCCTGAAGACACGCCGAAGCTGCATATTGCCGATACGCTACGAGCGGGCGCAGGACTTTGTGAGCCTGAGGCCGTTGCGCTGTTAGTAGAAGAAGCGCGTCAATGTATTGAGTCTTTGATCGATTTAGGCGTGGCGTTTGATCGCACGGGCGGGCAGCTAGCAATGACACTAGAAGCTGCTCACTCACGCAAGCGGGTACTCCATGCAGCGGATACGACCGGCCATGCGATTGTTTCGACGCTGGCGCAGCAGGTGCTAAAAAGACAGAATATTCGGGTATTCGACCAAACTTTTGTGTTGAATTTGTGGGTCGATGAAGCGGGCTGCAAAGGAGCGTGTCTGTCTATCGGTTCGACTCACTCCAGCAAAGCCAAACCGACTATTCAATGGCTTCCGGCCCGCGCGGTGGTTTTGGCAACTGGCGGGGGCGGTCAGGTCTTTTCGCAAACCACGAACCCGGCAGCGAGCACAGGCGATGGGGTCGCGATGGCCTGGCGAGCGGGCGCTCAGCTTAGAGACTTAGAGTTCTTTCAGTTTCATCCCACGGCGCTGACAGTACCAAGGGCTCCTCGCTTTTTAATTAGCGAAGCGGTGCGAGGAGAGGGGGCGCGCTTGCTCGATAGTCAGGGAAAGCGGTTTGCATTCGATTATCATCCCGATGGTGAGCTGGCACCTAGAGACGTTGTGAGCCGGGCAATTTTTGCACACTTGCAAAAGCAGCTAGCAGAAGCACACTTGCAAAAGCAGCTAGCAGAAGCACACCTGCAAAAGGACGAACAAAAAGCCGGACAAAAAGACGAAGTGCCAGAAAACAAAGTATGGCTGGATTTGAGTTCAATTGAGCCTGAGCGCATTCGCTACCGCTTTCCCAACATTATTCGGGTGTGCAAGCATTGGGGCATTGATCTGTTCAATGAACCTATTCCTGTTTCGCCAGCAGCGCATTATTGGATGGGCGGGATTACTTGTGGGCTGGACAGTGAAACTACGATTCCCTATTTATATGCGGTGGGCGAAAACGCAAGTACGGGGGTTCATGGCGCTAATCGGCTGGCGAGCAACTCGCTGCTGGAGTGCCTGGTGTATGGCGCGCAGCTCAAAAATATTCGGCTGGCTGCTGAATTAGCTGTGGTGCATAAGCAGACTGTTCACCAGATTGAGCTAGCAGACGAATGGCTAAAAGCTTTGATGCACTGGCGTAGTCGGCTGCCGCAGCTTGTCTGGCAAAATGCAGGAATCTGCCGGGAGCAAAGCTTGCTAGAAGCGGCGATGGTTCAAGTCGAAAAGTGGCGAAATGAGTTTGATCAGTTGAGTATTAGCCGGGCGCTGACGTTACCGCCGGAAGAGAGGGTTAAGCTGCCTGACTCGGTGACGGCTGACCATGTGCGGCTGTGGGGAGAGGTGGGGAATTTGCTGGCGATCGCACACCTTATTCTCAAGAGCGCTGCTTTCCGCACCGAAAGCCGAGGTGGCCACTATCGCAGCGATTATCCAGCGCCGAATGAGCAGTGGTTGGGGCATACCGTTGTCGAGGGCGATCGCTTAAAAATCAGCGTTCAACGCTCACGCCATCAAAAGGGCTAACTTCCGGAACGTTGATAGAAATCGTCTGGGCCTCTGGGGGTGGGGCGGGAAACTTAAACCAGGTAATTTCCGCGTTGTTATTGATATTGATAGAGATATTACCAACAGAATTTTTGGGAGAGGCCAGCCAGGCTCCTGACTCATCTTGGACGACACCATAGCGTTTTGAAGTGGCATCGTCGATGTAGCTAACTTCGTTAATGGAGTAGTTAGTTCTTAGACTTTCATTCGGCAAGGTGCGATAGCGCAGCGTCACTGTCATGATGTCTCCGGTTACCTTAGCTGCCATCAAATCGACTTCTGAATTATCTGGCCCGTATTGCGTTTGAGCTGGCTCAGAGGCGAGCTTAGGCGCTAGGTCAGTCGTCGATTCTGTCTCTAGTGCATTCCGCTGAACCGTATCTTGACTGGTCGGTTCTGACTGGATAGCAGGCGCTACCGGTGTAGCTTCAGTCGTCTCTTCAGTCGTCTCTTCAGTTCCCTGAGGTTGCAGCACCACCTCGGGCTCTTGAGCGGGCTGACAGCCATTGACCACTAAGGCAGCGGCGATCGCCACAAAGACAAATGCCCAATATTCAAATTTGATAAAAAACATAGAGTGTCGTTTTTGCAAAATAACAGTTTCACCTGTTGTTGGATCTACGAGCTGACGGGGCTGAGTTTGGTTCAGACGACGACCGACCAGCCAAACAATCGGCGATGCTATCAGCAAACCCAGGGCAAAAAGCCATTCGTTATTTTGTTGGTAAGCCCCTTCGCCCAATACCGCGTCAGCCAGCATTTCGACTAATACCACCGCGATCGCCGGAATAACGATAGCGAGAATTCCCCAGCCGCGCCAGATGATAGCAAGCAACATATTCTTCCTCTCTAGTAGCAAAGATGCGATAGGCGGCTAGCCTATCTCCAGCGATACACCCTACTTCAAGATAATAATTTCAACCCGGCGATTTTTAGCGCGTCCTGCCGGGTCATCTGCGCCACTAGGCAGTTCGTTTTTAGCAACCGGTTTGGTTTCACCATAGCCGACGGTCTGCAATCGACCTGCTTCAATGCCTCCCTTTTCTATCAGCCACGCCCCTACCGAATCAGCCCGCCCCTGAGAGAGTTCCATATTATAGTCATCTGAGCCTTTTGAGTCGGTATGACCGTTGATCTGAACACTTTGGCTGTGGGTGGTGCCAATCAAACGCGCTAGCTTTTCTAGCGTTGGCACGGCATCCTGACGAATGTCGGCTTTATCGAAGTCAAAGAGAACGTCAGCGGGCAGATCAACCACAATTTCTGTTTCAGTGACTTGTCCACCTAAGTCACTCACAAGCCCGTTCAGGTCGCTGACGCTAGCGGTTAAAGCGCTACCGGTGTCGCGCTGAAGAGAATTAGCTGACCCTAAATTGCTCGGTTTACCTTGGTTTGATTCATCTTGGCTTGATCCATCTTGAGCAGAAGGATTGAGGGATTCATTCTGGCTACTTGCCTGATTTGACTCCGCCTGATCTAAAGAATCTGATACCGCAGGCTCCGGACTTTCCTGACTCGAACCCGATGTGGGCGGCGCTGTCGTTGTATTGGTGTTGCGATCGCAAGCGGTGATGATCAAGCAAGCGCTTAAGACAATTAGGCAACCTGGCTGTTTCATAGTTCTTCCCATCAGCGAGTAGCACAGCTCTATACAGCATTCACACTTAAATTCAGTTCAATCCGAATACCTGCTTAAGAACGGCTAGGCGCGATCGCTCCCAATAATCCACATGCGAGTTGATCAACCCAGCCGGGTCAGTTCTCAGTTCGGTATGTCCCGGAATCGAAAGGCGCGGCGTCCAGGGAACCGGCGCAGTCATATTCAGCGTCCACTTCAGCGTAATCAGCGTCGGATCCACCCGGTTAATTTCGTGCAAATCCATTTGCACATCACCAAAAAACCAGCCGATAAAGCCAATCATCTTGCGATAGCGAGCAACTCCGTTAAATTCATTCAACGGATCTTTAAAGTAAACATCTTCTATGTACAAACTGTAGGTTTGGTCTTTAGGAAACCGCGCATAGTCTTGCGTTAACTGCTCGACCAAAGGATCGGAAGTCATTTGCTATCTGCCTCAGCATCTACAGTAGGCCACAGTCGCTCTAACTGTCGCCGCCAGGCATTCAACGCCTGCTGCTGATAGCCTTTACTTTGATCAGAAGAGCCCATATCACCCATCATGCCTTCTGCATAAAAGCGATCTAACATTTGCATTGTGGCTTCTAAGGACTGACCCTGCTTTTTGGAAGCCACAATTATCTGAGTCACCTGAGCTTCCACCATACGATTGAAGAAAACATCAACACCATCGGTGTTCAAGGCAATTAGCCGATTGACCGCGCCGTCAAACCGCTCTCTTTCTAGCGAAGCCAAGTCATATTGAAAAACGCCCCACACGACCTCCTGATGAAAGGCATAGCGAGCCTCTTGAGTTTGGTCGAAATTAGCTTCCATCATTTGCTGAATGAAGGGCTGTGCTTCTGCAATCGGCATAATTGGCGTCATTAGCTTTAGCCAGGTGCCCGAAGAAATTGCCAGAATCCTGATGCCTTCTGACTCTATTTGCCAGGCGTCAGGCGGAATGAATTGGCAGGCACCTTGACCGAATCGGGCACTGAAGGCGGCGGTAATGTCTTCGGGAGTCATGGGCAAGAGAAAGCGTATTGACTTACTACGGTAGCAGTCAGCACAAAAAAGATGGCCTGCCCATAGACAGACCACCCTTTAGTTGCTCAAAACCTGTAGGGGCATCTAGCGAAGCTATGCCCTTTGGGTCTCAGCCTTACGCCCTTCGAGCGTCAAGCCAACTATGACTTAGTAATCAAAGTCACCCATGCCAGCGCCAGCGCCTGCTTTGTCATCTTCGGCCTTATCGACCACGATGCACTCGGTCGTGAGCACCATCGCCGCGATCGAAGCCGCGTTTTGCAGGGCCGAGCGAGTCACTTTAGCCGGGTCGACGATGCCAGCTTCTAGCATATTGACATACTCATTAGTCGCCGCGTTGTAGCCAATGCTGGCGTCTTTTTCCTTGACGCGCTCAGCTACAACTGCACCATTTTGACCTGCATTCTCAGCAATCCGCTTCAGCGGAGCCATAAGCGCCCGAGTCACAATCGTCGCCCCGACTAGCTCTTCGCCTTCCAGGTTGCTATTAGCCCATTCCACCAATCCAGGGGAGAGATGCGCCAGGGTTGCGCCACCGCCAGGAACGATACCTTCTTCAACGGCGGCTTTGGTCGCGTTGATGGCATCTTCCAGGCGAAGCTTACGATCTTTCATTTCGGTCTCGGTAGCAGCGCCGACCTTAATTACGGCAACACCACCAGAAAGCTTAGCCAAACGCTCTTGCAGCTTTTCGGTGTCATAGCTGGATTCGGACTCGTCAATTTGACGGCGAATTTGGTCACAGCGAGACTTTACAGCGGCTTCGTTGCCTTCGGCTACCAGGGTAGTGCTGTCTTTGGTGATAGTGACCCGCCGGGCAGAGCCCAGTTGCTCTAGCGTGGTGGTGTCAATTTTCAGTCCTGCGTCTTCGGTGATCAAAGTGCCGCCTGTGAGAATGGCGATATCTTCGAGCATGGCTTTACGGCGATCGCCAAAACCAGGAGCCTTTACAGCCGCCACGTTCAGCACACCGCGCAATCGGTTGACCACAAGAGTCGCTAGCGCTTCTTTTTCGATGTCCTCAGAGATGATCAGCAGAGGGCGACCGCCACGAGCGACTTGCTCTAGCACGGGCACCAAGTCCTGCACGAGGGCAATTTTTTTGTCGGTAATCAGGATGTAAGGCTCGTCAAAAGACGCTTCCATCCGCTCCGGATCGGTGACAAAGTAAGGAGAGATGTAGCCTTTGTCGAAGCGCATTCCTTCGGTAATTTCCAGCTCAGTCGTCATCGACTTGCCTTCTTCCAGGGAAATGACGCCTTCGCGGCCAACTTTTTCCATGGCGCTGGCGATCATCTGGCCAACTTCGGTGTCGTTACCGGCAGAGATTGCGCCGACCTGGGCGATCGCATTCGAATCTCCCACGGGTTGCGCCTGCGCAGCAATTTGCTTCACCAGATAAGCCGTGGCTTTGTCGATACCGCGCTTGAGGGCGATCGCATTCGCACCCGCCGCCACGTTACGCAAGCCTTCTTTGACAATGGCATGAGCCAGCACAGTCGCGGTCGTAGTGCCATCGCCTGCGGAGTCGTTTGTCTTAGACGCGGCCTGACGAATCAAAGCCACGCCCGTGTTCTCGACGTTGTCTTCTAGCTCAATTTCTTTGGCGATCGTCACACCGTCATTGACGATTTGAGGCGAACCAAACTTCTTTTCGAGGACGACGTTGCGCCCTTTGGGGCCAAGGGTAACGGCCACCGCTTCAGCCAAAATGTCCATACCGCGCTCAAGCGCACGGCGGGCATTTTCGTTATAGATAATGCGTTTTGCCATAGTTGTGAATCAGGGGTAAGGGGTTTTGTATCCAGAGAATTACCGGCGAGACTATGAAACGGTCGCCAAAATGTCTTTTTCAGAAAGCAAAATATACTCGGCGTCGCCCAGCTTAATTTCGGTGCCAGCATACTTGGAATACAGCACCTTGTCGCCGACGCTAACGTCTAAGCTGCGGCGGTTGCCACTGTCGTCTACTTTGCCAGGGCCGACAGCAGTGATTTCGCCGACTTGAGGTTTCTCTTTTGCCGCGTCAGGCAAAATGATGCCGCCAGCAGTTTGCTCTTGAGAAGCGCTGACCTTGATAAAGACGCGATCGCCCAGGGGCTTAAGATTTGAATTGCCTAGAGAGATGGCAGCCATATTACGTTCTCCGCGATGAGTCCAAAAATACTGTGTATTAACACGAATAAAGCCCAGCAAACTCCAGCTAAACCCGCACCAGCACAATCGACAGTTATCGAGTCAATCGCACCTGGCGCACAGTCGCCTTGCAGGGCTCGACAGCAGAAATTAGCACTCTCTGCTGTCGAGTGCTAATTTATCGAATTTAGCCACGCCTTAGCAACAGGCGCTTCGGTACGGGTTTCCGAACTAACTCAATGATGAACTCAACGATGAAGTCGGAACGATGAGGGATGAATGATGATAATCTTGAAGACGGCACTTGAAGCACGATCTTATAGATGAGTCACAAAGTCGCCGTATCAGCTAAAACGTAGGACAGGCGCAGGAATGGTCTCCACCGCAGAGAAAACAAACATCGGCTATATCACTCAAGTTATTGGCCCAGTTTTAGACGTAAAGTTTCCGGGCAACGAACTGCCTAACATTTATAACGCACTCAAAATTACCGGTACAAATCCTGCTGGGGCAGAGGTTTCCGTGACTTGCGAAGTCCAGCAGTTGCTGGGCGATTCCCAAGTTCGTGCGGTTTCGATGAGCACCACCGATGGGCTCGTGCGCGGCATGGAAGTCGAAGACTTAGGCGCTCCAATTAGCGTTCCCGTTGGCAAAGCTACGCTAGGCCGCATTTTCAATGTCTTAGGCGAGCCCGTAGACGAGAAAGGCTCCGTGGATGCAGAAAGTTCTCTGCCTATCCACCGCCCTGCCCCCAAGCTGATTGACCTCGAAACCAAGCCTGCCGTCTTTGAGACCGGCATCAAGGTTGTAGACCTGCTTGCACCCTACCGACGGGGCGGAAAAGTGGGCCTCTTTGGCGGCGCAGGCGTGGGCAAAACGGTGTTGATTCAAGAACTCATCAACAACATTGCCAAAGAGCACAGCGGCGTATCTGTGTTTGGTGGCGTCGGCGAACGCACCCGCGAAGGTAATGACCTTTACAACGAATTTATCGAATCTGGCGTGATTAACGCTGACGACCTCAGTCAGTCCAAAGTGGCCCTGGTATATGGTCAAATGAACGAGCCACCCGGAGCCCGGATGCGCGTGGCGCTATCGGCACTGACCATGGCTGAGTACTTCCGTGACGTCAACAAGCAAGACGTTCTCCTCTTCATAGACAACATCTTCCGATTTGTACAGGCCGGCTCTGAAGTGTCCGCCCTGCTAGGCCGGATGCCCTCTGCGGTAGGCTATCAACCTACCTTAGGGACTGACATGGGTGATTTGCAAGAGCGCATCGCCTCTACCACAGAAGGCTCTATCACCTCCATTCAGGCCGTCTACGTCCCGGCGGATGACCTCACTGACCCAGCGCCTGCCACTACCTTTGCCCACCTAGACGCAACGACCACGTTATCTCGGGCATTGGCTTCTAAAGGTATTTACCCAGCCGTAGATCCTCTGGATTCCACCTCTACCATGCTCCAGCCAGACATCGTTGGCGACGAGCATTACAATACGGCTCGCGCAGTCCAGTCCACGCTTCAGCGCTACAAGGAATTGCAAGACATCATTGCCATTCTGGGCCTTGACGAGCTTTCGGAAGAAGACCGTCAGGTGGTAGCTCGCGCTCGCAAGATTGAGAAATTCCTTTCTCAGCCTTTCTTCGTAGCCGAAGTGTTTACCGGGATGTCGGGTAAATACGTCACGCTAGAAGAAACCATCAAAGGATTTAACATGATTCTAGATGGCAAGCTAGATGACATTCCCGAGCAAGCCTTTTACTTGAAAGGCAGCATTGAAGAAGCCATCGAAGCCGCTGAAAAAATGAAAGCTGAAGCTGCTTAGGCGGTTGGCTTTACAATCCGTAGGGGCTTAGCAATGCTATGCCCCTACAGCGCATAGATGGATCGACGGGAAAGATGATAAACCCCGCCGATTTGCAACCAACATTATTTAACAGAGAGCTATGTCTTTAGTCGTGCGCGTTGTTGCGCCTGATAAAACAGTCTGGGATGACGAAGCCGAAGAAGTCATTTTGCCCAGCACTACGGGGCAAATGGGCATTTTGGGTGGCCATGCTCCTCTACTCACTGCGCTGGATACGGGTGTGCTGCGCGTTCGGGCAACCAGTGGCAGCAAAGAGTGGACTTCAATTGCCCTGATGGGTGGCTTCGCTGAAGTCGAAGAAGACGAAGTGACAATTTTGGTCAACGGCGCTGAGCTAGGCAGCAGCATTGATGCCTCCGAAGCTGAAAAGGCTTACGAAAAGGCGCAGTCCGCTGCTGACAATGTTTCTGGCGATGACCGCGCTGCGGTGATGAAGGCGAGCAATGCCTTGAAGAAAGCCCGCGCTCGGTTGCAGGCTGCTGGCGGCGGCATCTAGAAGCTGTCGTAAAAGTCGTTATCTAAGCTAACTTAGCGCCATGGTTCAGTCTGCGCAGGCTAAACCATGGCGCTTTTGATGGCTCGCAATTGTATGCCAACTACCTTCCACGCTGTTACACCATCGCTACAATTGGGCTAGTTTACGCCTGTTTTATTTGTATTGGGTTGCACGATGTCTGCGATTACGGCCAAGCGATTTACGGTTGATGAGTATCAGCAGTTGGCGGAGTTGGGATTTCTCAAGGCGAGCGATCGCATCGAACTCATCAATGGAGAAATTGTCTACATGGCGGCAAAAGGCGTAGCGCACGAAACCTATACCACCGATTTAAACGAAGAGCTAGTGACTTGTTTGAAAGGAATTGCAAAAGTTCGCTGCCAGGCACCGATTGCGCTACCGCCGATTAATGCACCCGAACCCGACTTCACGATTGTCCGAACCCGGTTAGATAGGTACATGAGCGGGCATCCCAAGTCAACAGACATTTTTCTAGTGATAGAAGTGTCAGATTCATCTATCACTTACGACCAAACGACCAAACTATCGCTGTATGCGGAAAACAGTATTGCTGACTATTGGATCTTCAATTTGCTGGATGCCGTTCTAGAGTGCTATAGCGGCCCCTACCAAGACCCGCACGGAAAATTTGCCTATCGTTCCAAGCAAATTTTTCTCCCCACTGATGCCGTGACTGTTCCAGGTTTACCGAAGGCGCAAGCGCTTTCTTTGGAAAAAGTCTTTCCACCCAGTCCCCAGTAGTCTTCAGGTTATTCAGCCGGGCCAAAATCGACAGACAACGACTCTAGCAACTCAATAAACGAGCGATCTGCAATTGATAAGAGCATTCGCGTTAGCTGCTCGCAAAACGTTTTTGATATTTTTGGCGAGGTGCCGTCTGGATGAACGCTCATAAATCCGTGGGCAACTGTGTGCCTGAGTGCGGTCGCCACAATCAGGCTGTTGTCAGTTTCGCCTTTGTGAAAGGCAATCAGCTTATTCTTTAACTTTTCGTGGCTGACGGTCTTAATCAAAAACCGGATGACATCATCCGCGTCTCTAAGGTTTTCAGCAGGCGCGATCGCCATATCCGCCCATCGCTGCATCAAATGCGGTCTGCCGACAGTCGGCCTTACCGCTTTATGAAACTGCTCAAGCGCGCTATATGCCAGAAATGCACGCATGACTGAGCCATAGCCTGCTAACGTGTCTTTGGCATAGCCAGTCGCTTCAATCCCATTAAAGGCTCTTGCTAGCCGATACCTAGCAGCAAACCGGTTCAGATCTGATAGCGATACATGCTCTGGCAGACCCAGGGCTTCATGCTGACGACGCCACTTGCAAAATGCTTTCCAGTGAGAGGGATTTGACATCCAACATTCTCCTCCAAGTTTTTCTAAATGACAAAAGTCCAAATCACAAAAGCAACTACAGCAAGAAACCCTCCGACGCAATTGCCAAAGGGTTTCCTGATGTTTGTGCAGCTACCTGCTAGCATCCGATCAAGTCATGAACTACCGGTAAAAGCCACTTCAGGAAACTTGCTTTGCGCTTCACTCATTGGCTTGGTCTTGCCTTCTTCTTGCCAATAATTGATGATTTCGGTGGCCTTGTTCAATAGCTCAACGCGCTCTTCATCCGTAATCCAAGACTTCGATTCAACCTCAGTCTTCAACTGTTCCCAAGCGTCGTTTCGGGGCCAGAAGAAGTAGGAAGTCAAAGGGCTAGTGCCTTTGCCCACCACCTGATCAACCGCTAGGGCAACGTCTTTATCTAGCCAAAGTACCTTTAAGATGAACCGGGCATCCGATTCATTTTCAACGGCCTCAACATTTTCATTATTTGTAGGCTCTACAGCAGACTCCAAGCGAAACCCTCCAATTGCGATCCCTTTTGCGGGTGAAACTACAGTTGCTTATATTAGCATAATCTCTCTTCTAAGACTATTTGTTTCTATGTCGCTTACCCTTATTACCGGCCCAGCCCGCTCGGGCAAAAGTGAATGGGCAGAGCATCTAGCCCAGCAAGCAAGTTTGCTCAATGGACAGCCTAACGGACGGCAAGTGGTGTATGTTGCCACCGCTCAAACTAATCTCGACGATGCAGAGTGGCAGGCCCGGATTGACCAACACAAGTTTAGACGTCCGGCACAGTGGCAATGCGAAGAGGTGCCGATTGCCCTAGCAGCAGCCGTGGCACGATACGATACAGCCCATTGCCTACTCATAGATTCGCTGGGTACCTGGCTAGCCAACTTGATAGAGCAAGATGCTGAGGAATGGGACGCGACTCAGCAGGCGCTGATCGCAGCGTTGGCTCACACCACGGCGGATGTGATTTTGGTGGCGGAAGAAACGGGCTGGGGGGTGGTGCCTGCGTATGAATTAGGTCGGACTTTTCGCGATCGCCTCGGCACCCTCAGTCGCAACATTGGCGCGATCGCCACTAACGTATATCTGGTCACCAGTGGCTATGCCATCAACCTATCCACCCTCGGCCAGCCAGTCGGCAAAATCGTATCTTCCAAAGATTAGCCGCTGCCTATCAATCCTTAATTGTTTCCATATAGACAGCAACAGGCCAAGCTCGAAGGGCTATGCTTTAAAGAGCCGTCATCTATAAATTGATATTGCTATGGCTTCTGACACAGAAGTAAAAAACTATCTAGCCCATTGGTTTCAACTGGGCAAACAGGTACTCAGCGACGATGGAAGCGTAACCTTTAGCCCCAAAAGCATCATTCAGGGCGATCGCTTCAGCCCCGAATTTGAAGATTGCTGGGCTGAAATTTTAAAAACAGGCGGTGAAACCTACTATCTAAAGGGCACCGACCAAACCATTGCTCATTTATTATCCCCCGCCTGGAACATCGTAAGCTGCGCTCGCTGTGATATGCCCGTTCCTATCGCTGAAAAAGAACTTGCCCTTCATCCTTGCCCCTGCGATGATTTGTCGAACTGGCCCAATGAAGAAATCCCCAAGCCTAGACTGCCGATTGATAGCAACCAGCGATTGAGCCAAATGAGCGATCGCTTGCAGGCCAACGCTAAAGACTAGCAATCAAGACCCATCAGCAGGCTGACCAGCTAAACTTATACCGTCACTTTTTCTTTAGCCAGCTCATCTGTACGAGCGATGTCATAGGTCAAAAAGTCTTTGGCCATGATCGTATTGGGAAAAATCGCCCTAGCTTCGGCCAGCAAGTCACTGAGCTGCAAGGCATTACCCGGTGCATAGCGAGGGCTAAAATGGGTCATAATCAATTGCTTTACCTGCGCGGCTAAGGCCACCTGCGCTGCCATCGTCGAGGTCGAGTGCATCCGCTGATAGGCTAGCCCTGCATCTTGGTGAGCGAAGGTGGCTTCGTGAATCAAGACATCTGCCTGGTCGGCGAGGTCTATCGCACTCTCACAGAAAACAGTGTCCGTGCAGTACACAAATTTGCGTCCAACAATAGTTGGCCCGCAGAGGTCTGAGCCATTGACCCGGCGACCATCCTCTAACGTGACGGCTTCGCCCCGCTTCAGCTTTCCGTACAGGGGGCCAGGTGGAATACCCAGGGTAGCGGCACGTTTCACATCGAAGTGGCCCGTGCGATCTTTTTCTACTACACGATAGCCGTGAGCCGGGATGCGGTGTTTCAGCCGCTGGCAGGTAACAATGTAGTCCTCATCTTCGTACACCTTGCCGGGTTCAGTCACATGCACGTTAATCGGGTAAGAAGACTGAGTCTTGGAGTAGCGGCGACAGGCGTCTAAATACTTTGCTAGCTCTGGCGGCCCGTAAATGTCTATCTGCTGTTGGCCCGTACCCGCCATGCCACAGCTTGCCAGTAGCCCTGGCAGACCAAAAATATGGTCGCCATGCATGTGAGTCACAAAGATTCGGCGAATTTGGCTGGATTTAAACTCACTTTTGAGGAACTGATGCTGCGTGCTTTCGCCACAGTCAAATAGCCACACTTCGGCCCTTTGAGGCAGGCGAAGGGCAACGCTGGAAACGTTGCGCGATCGCGTGGGCACACCCGAACTGGTTCCTAAAAAAGTAATCTGCAAAGCTTTGGTTCATCACTCACTCGCGCCATTTCTATATTGACAGAGATCTACAGCAATGCGGAAATACCCTCAAAAGTCGAGACAAAGTCAGAGGATCTCTATAATCTTTCCTTTGGATGATGCCTCTATCAAAATGGTTTGATAGGCGATCGCGTAAAACACACCCTACTGCTAGCAGGGTTTACAGCCCGTGAGCGATAGTTTTCAGTGTAAGACTTACTAGCAAATCTTTCTGTTTTTGGCGCAAAATCGTGAAGAATTATTACCAAAGAACGGTAATTGTTGATACACTTCTCTTCAGGAGATTTAACAAGTTTTCTTGTTCGCAGAGGGTCGCCCTGACTTTTTGCGATTGCTGTCGTGTGGGAGCACACAGTTGAGCTTTACTCCACATTGAGCGATCAATGACATTAACTTAGAAATCGATCCCGGCACCCGAGTTTACTTTGGGTGCCTTTTTATTAGCCAGATGTCCGATAATGAATGAGTTGCCTACTGGCCCTTTAGCCCAAGTACTGATTTGAGTTCTTCTGTAGACAAGCCCGTTCTTATGCTGGTAGACGGTCACTCGCTGGCTTTCCGTTCTTACTATGCGTTTGCCCGCAGCCGCGACGGCGGATTGCGCACCTCAACCGGCATTCCCACCAGCGTGTGCTTTGGCTTTCTTAAATCACTGATGGATGCCCTAGAAGCAGAAGCACCGGATTATGCGGCCATTACCTTCGACCTGAGTGCCCCCACCTTTCGGCATGAAACAACAGACACTTACAAAGCGGGACGGGCCGAGACGCCAGAAGAATTTACGGAAGACGTCGAGAATTTAAAACTACTGCTAAAAGCCTTTCAGCTACCGATCTTTTGCGAACCTGGCTACGAAGCCGATGACATGATTGGCACCTTGGCTACAAGGGCAAAGACCAAAGGCTACCGAGTCAAAATTCTGAGCGGCGATCAAGATCTCTTTCAACTGATTGATCCCGATGAAGATATCAAAATCATGTACGTGAGCACCACCTACGGTCGCAGCGGCAGCACGATTAAAGAATACGGCGTCGAAGAAGTTTACGAGAAGCTAGAAATTTATCCCGCCCAGGTGGTCGATTACAAAGCGCTATGCGGAGATCCTTCAGACAATATTCCAGGGGTGAAGGGCATCGGCAAAAAAACAGCCGTTAAACTGCTAGACACTTATGGCGATTTAGAGACTATTTATGCCTCGATTGAGGAAATTAAAGGCGCGGTGAAAAAGCGACTGGAAGCAGGCAGAGAAGACGCCAACCAGTCGAAGTTTTTAGCGACCATCATGACCGATGTTCCCGTCGAAACAGATTTGGAGACTTGCAAGCTAGAAGGCTTTAACCCCGAAGATGTGATTCCCGCGCTCCAGAAATTAGAGCTACAGCACTTTGTCAATCGGCTTAGTAAATTGCAGGCATCGTTTGGCGGTGAGTCTGACTATCAGCCTCGCGCTAAACAAGTAGATGTCGTTCCTGACGAATTCGAAGATCCTGACCTGGCTTTCTTTAGCGCAGAAGAAACCGACGCAGTCGATCAAATGGGCCTTAGCGGCGTCGAGATTCAGCCGCAAATTATTACTACTGCCGAGCAGCTAAAGGCGTTGGTGAAGACGCTGAAGACGGCTAAAGATGCAGAAGCACCTGTGGCTTGGGACACCGAAACTAATTCAATTGATCCGCTAGAGGCTGATCTGGTAGGGATTGGATGCTGTTGGGGCGAAGGAGACTCGGAGCTGGCTTATATTCCGGTAGGACATACCGCCGGAAAGCAGCTTTCGAGTGAACAGGTCATAGCAGCGTTGCGGCCTATTTTGGAGAGTTCGGATTATCCGAAGGCGTTTCAGAATGCGAAGTACGACCGACTGGTGCTGCGTAGAGCAGGCGTAGCGCTAGCGGGCGTTGTGTTTGACCCGATGCTGGCTAGCTATGTCATCAACCCGGAAAACAGTCATAATCTGTCGGATTTATCGCTGCGGTATTTGGAGCTGACGACGGTGAGCTATACCGATTTAGTGCCGAAGGGGAAGACAATTGGGGAGGTTGCGATCGCAAAAGTTGCCGACTATTGCGGCAGCGACGTCCACACCACCTACCGCTTAGTCCCTCTGTTAAAAGCGGAGCTGGCCAAAGCACCCGAACTAGAAACGCTATATAACGACGTCGAACTACCGGTAGAGCCTGTGCTGGCAAACATGGAAGCCACCGGTATTCGCATTGACAAGCCCTATCTCAATGAGTTCTCTAAAACGCTAGAGGAAGATTTAGCTGCGATTGAAAAGTCAGCCTATGAGGCAGCCGGTTCAGAATTTAATCTAGGCTCGCCCAAACAACTCAGCACGCTCTTTTTTGAAACGCTTGGACTCGACAAACGCAAGTCTCGCAAAAATAAAACCGGCTATTCTACCGACGCCGCTACTCTCGAAAAGCTTCAGGGCGATCACCCTGTCGTCGATGCCGTTGTCGAATACCGCACGCTTTCAAAGCTGAAATCTACCTATGTAGACGCCCTACCTGCGCTGATTCGCCCGAATACGCAGCGCGTCCATACCGACTTTAACCAAGCCGTTACCTCTACCGGCAGGCTGTCTTCTTCTAATCCAAACCTGCAAAACATCCCTACTCGCACCGCCTTTAGCCGTCAAATTCGACAGGCATTTTTGCCCAAAGCAGGCTGGCAGCTAGTGGCGGCAGATTATTCTCAAATAGAGCTACGGATTTTGGCACACCTCAGTGGCGAGCCTATTTTAGTAGAAGCCTATCGAAATGATGATGATGTGCATCAGCTCACAGCAATGCTGCTACTAGAAAAAGATAGAGCAGAGATCACCGTGGAAGAAAGGCGGATGGCCAAGATTATCAACTTTGGCGTGATCTATGGGATGGGGGCAGCGCGGTTTGCGCGGGAAATGGGGGTGCATCGATTAGAGGCAAAGACGTTTATTGACCGATTTAATGAACGCTACCCGAAGGTGTTTGAGTATTTGCAGCAGATGCAACGCGAGGCGATCGCCCACGGATATGTGAAAACCATCGCAGGCCGTCGCCGCTACTTCAGCTTTACAACCCGTAGCTTGCAGACCCTCAAGGGCAGTGACCCTAGCGAAATAGAACTCGGCAAGCTGCGAACCAACGGCTACGACGCGGCCTCACTGAGGGCCGCTGCCAATGCCCCTATTCAAGGCTCTAGCGCCGATATTATCAAAGTTGCAATGATTCATTTGCACGAACTGCTAAAAGGCTATAAAACCAATATGCTATTGCAGGTGCATGACGAACTCATTTTTGAAGTGCCCCCAGAAGAATGGGACGAGCTAAAGCCCAAAATTGAAAGCACGATGGAATCTGCCGTAGCGCTAGCAGTGCCCTTAAAAGTGGAGGCCAACGCAGGCAAAAACTGGATGGAAGCTAAATAAACACCCAGCTAGCGCGAGTCTGGCAGAATGTACCTGCTGATTTTTAGCCAAAAAAAATCAGCAGAGGTCAGTGCAATACCTCTGCTGATTTCCAAATTAGATTTGGCTGTAACTTAAGCTGTAACTTAATAAGACAACAACTTACACAGCGCTGCTACGCTTCCGGAGCTGCTGAGTTCCTAAGGCACCTACCATCAACAAGCCCAGAACGGCGGTGGGTTCAGGCACATCTTGCGTTTCAATACCTTGCACGGCAATGGCATTTACATCAAAGCCGTCTCTATCCTTTTTCTTTTCGGACTTATCGACTAAGAGTATGTAGTTGAAGATACCCTCAGGTGCGAAACCTGCGTTAGTTGCCCCCTTCGCAGTGTTATAGGCACCGTCCTTAATGTTTAAGATTTCGCCTGCCTTTGTCCATTGGCTGAGGTCGTTGGCTAAAGTACTCCAGTTAGCGCTACTGGTAAAATTGCCATAGTAAATGTCTACCTGTTCATCATAGCTAGACTGCTTGGACTTGTTACCCCAAGTCGTTTCCCAAATGGTGGCTGCCCCAGTAAAGCTTTGACCAAAGTTGAAGACGGCTCGGCCCCCTAGCCCCAAAGATAAAAAGTCTTTATTGCCATCGTAACCGTTAGAAGAATCTGTTGTCAGCCCTGGCGCACCGAGCGCGTTATTAGTGTTTGATCTGTAATCGTTCATTACTGTGCCATTGCTGTCATAGTAAACAACATCAGTAGCGTAGAGCTGTGCTGCCTGAGCGTTGCCTGCTAGGCTGAGGACACAAGCCGCCGCACCTACAGCAGCCCACCGGCTAGTGCCTTTTGGCAATACGTTTGATAATGACGACGAAGCGGAAGGTAGAAGTTGAGAGACCATAGATTTAAGCTCGCAAAGAGAGTCGTGAAGCGAGAACTTCGCCTAATCTATCCGTAGAAAAAAAAGACAGCGACAGGAGTTCCACTCAAGTTCCGGCTCGCTTCTCCTTGACGGTTTCCTCACAAAACCACGTTATCGGACTGCTCTTTAAAGTTACGTATTATTCCACGAGGCTAGGGCATCGCCAAGAAACGCTAAAACTTTTGTGAATCATACGTCTCATGGCTAACGAATAGTCTCAGCAGAGTATCTGTCTGCTGGGTGAAACCCGATCAGTAGTTTTACTTAGGAGACTTACGAGTCTTCTAAAATAGCTGTCAAAGTCAAGCCGTCAAGTTCGGCAGGCATTTTTGTCCTAAAAGGCTTTCTCATGGAATTTACAGACGGCTCCATCTGCGGCAGTGCCACTTTTTGGCCGACTGATATCAGCTCAGTTGCAGCTTCAGGTCAGAATTTGCTGCAAAAAAATGTAAAAACCGTAAGTTTATTCACTGAGCTGAAAAGTCTCTTCTGAACCTTCCCATATGGGTAATTTCTGAGAAGAGATTTTTGCTAATTCAGTAGTTTCCTCAGGCTGAGAGGCGCTTTAAGAACAATGTGCAAAGTTATTGAGTGACTAGAGACATTAGGTAAACCAAGCGTGCATTCTGAGTACATCGAGCGAACCTTGAGCTGCAATAGTAAGCAATCAAGAAACACGATTTGGCTCTGACGCAATCACCTACTTAAACTGTTACTCTCACCACCGCCATGAAAAACACTACGAAACTTCGCCAGCTTGCAATGACCACTGGCCTGATTGCAAGTGGGGCGATCGCCTTCTTTTCTGCACCAGCCCAAGCGTTCTCGTTCACAACCAACTACACCTCATCCCTCACGGGTTCAGATGCGGCTAAAGGTGACATTCTGCTGAACTCGGTCACCCTACAGAGCGGTGAGATAATTAGTGCCTTTACCCTGGTGACCTCGGCGAACATTCTTTCCAATGACATTTATACGGGCGGCAACAGTGGCGCGGCCAGCGCAGACATTGGTGATTTGGCCACCACTGGCCTAAGGCAAGAAGAACTCACAAATGAGGGGGCTAAAGCCGTCCTCAACAACCTCAACCTCAACAACATTATTGACACCGAAGACAAAGGCAACTTTATCCTGGATCTTAAGTTTGAAAAGGCCGTTGATAATATTTTCCTTTGGGAGCGTGGCCAAAACAGCAAGTTAGATATTCAGGCACTGGACGCTGACGGCAACGTCATTGGAAACAAACTCAATCTGGAAAAGTCTAGCAACTGGGACTACGCTGGCTTTAAAATCGATACTCAGGAGATCAGCAGTGCTCAAAAAGTCGGCTCTATTGGCCTGAGCCTCGCAGACTTTGGGCTGACCGGCGGCTTTATTTATTCTGTACGGGTCAGTAGCGAGGGCAAAGCCTACAACGGCCCCGACTTCAAACTGCTTGGCAGCGTTGCCGATAGAAACAATCCTACACAGGATGTTCCTGAGCCTTCTGCCTTGATTGGCTTGGGCGCGATGGTCGCGGGCACGTTTGCCACTCGTCGCCGCAAAGCTCAAGTCGCGTAAGCTTACAGTTTTATCAAACCGTTGTTTTAAAGCCTGGTCATTGACTGGGCTTTTTTTGCTGTGAAGGCGCGATCGCTACGCCACCGATTCCATCCACTGAATGCACTTCTCCATCTGAGCTTGCATCTCCTCAGCGCTGGTATGGAAGCGGCGACCGTGTCCTGGCAACACCCA
Organism: Phormidesmis sp.; assembly: GCA_049791095.1. Taxonomy (GTDB): domain Bacteria; phylum Cyanobacteriota; class Cyanobacteriia; order Phormidesmidales; family Phormidesmidaceae; genus Phormidesmis. The sequence continues at coordinate 5,385 of JBAQZP010000151.1, read as the reverse complement.
TTCAAAGGCGTAGTTTTGGGTGTAATTGGCGAGCTTCTTCATCGACTCGATTTGGTTGGGCCAAGAGTCCCAGCAAAAATTACGAAAGGCATAGAGTTGTTCTAGCCGGGCTGACCAGGCCAAGTGATCGCCAGTGAATAAATATTTGCCTTTGTAAAGCAACACCGTATGTCCGGCAGAATGTCCGGGCTGAGGGATGATCAGCAGATCGTCATCTAGCGCTAGCGGTTCGCTGCCGGTAGGTTGGATTTCTACGGTTTGGGTGCTGGCGGTGATGTCTTGTTGGTGGAGAATGCGATCGCACCCAAACCGATCGTGAAACTTCTGATGATCCGCGACGTCGTCCCGGTGAGTCAGGTACATGTAGCGCACGCCGCCCATCGCTTCGATCTGCTTTACCAGAGGAGGCGTAAACCGGGGCGAGTCGATCAGCACATTTCCGCCTTCACTATCGGGCCGCTGAATAAAATAGCTAGCCGCACCGTAAGACTTTTCAGAATGGTAGCCACAGTAAAATACGTTGTCGGCTATCTTCAGCGGAAAGCGCTGCTGGGCCTGCTTGATGTCTTTAGGCTTTTCCTCAGTGCCAATAGAGCCTGTCGGACAAGCCAGCAAAGCCTCTAATGCCGCTATCCGCTGTTTGCCTGTTGTCGGTTGATGGTACACAATTGACTGCGATCCTTCGCGGCTATACACTTCAGGTGCTAGCCACCGACAGGTATCACAATCGATACAGCTACTATCGACGTAAAAATTACCTTCTACATTTTGAGAACGGCGATCCTTTAAATGAGCCATAATATTCTGCGATATTAATTTGGAATGTTACATCTTCTACTGTTTAGCCACGGCTAAAGGACAGCTAAATGGTAGGGTTCTCTATTAGCTTAGCGCGAATATTTGTTATGCGTAGTCACAACGACTTTGCATAGATCCCAAAAGACAGCCTATCCGTTCGCTGATTGCGCCGAAGCCCTTCATTCTCAACTTCTTTATGAAACGCGCGAACCGAGCCCTGATCGCTTTTTGTTTGACCCTTGCCTGTGGCACTGTCGTCGGCATTGGTCTGCAAAAATACTTTGACCTGAGCGCGCAGGTCGCCAACGGACTGCGAAAAGCAGGTTTGTATCAATATGCTTATGGCCCGGCGGCGGCGCTAAAAAACCGAACCAGCCAGCCCACGACTGTTCCCGAACCGCTACAGGGTAAGCTCAAGCTTTATGTATTGGTAGGTCAGTCCAATATGGTGGGGGTCGCTGACGTACCGGATGGTTTGGCCGCTAGCGCAAATATTTTCACCTTCGGTAATGACTACCAGTGGAAATTAGCCACGGAACCGGTTGACGATCCTACTGGGCAAATTGACCTGATCTCCGAAGACGAGGAATTTGGATTTGGGCCAGCTTTTACCTTTGCAAAAACGCTGGTTGAGCAAAACAGCAATCAGTTTATCGGCCTGATTCCTTGTGCCCGCAGCGGATCATCTATCACCGATTGGCAAAAGAGCCTGAGCGATCAATCTCTTTACGGCTCTTGTCTCAAGCGAGTACGTGCCGCTTCGACGATGGGCACCGTCAGCGGTATTCTATTTTTCCAGGGGGAGGCTGACACTATAGATCCTCAGCAGTATCCTTCCTTGCGTCCCGATGCTGGCGCTTGGGCTGAAAAGTTCGCGAGTTTTGCCTACAACTTTCGCAATGACCTTGGCAACCCCGACTTACCCATGGTGTACGCGCAGCTTGGCCAGCCCGAAGATTTAGAAGGGCTGCCTAACTGGCCTTTGGTACAGCAGCAGCAGGAAAATATTCAGATTCCGAATGCCACTATGATTAAAACGAATGATTTGCCGATGGATGGCATTCACTTTACAACGGATAGTTATCAAGTGATTGGGCAAAGGTTTGCTGATGCGATCGCCACGCTCACCTCACCAGCCGCCGAAGCCTTTGACAATTCCATCCCTAATCCCAACGCTGAAAGCGCACCTGCCGAATCTGCACAGTAAGCCAATAGCACTATGCCATCAACCAGCCAAACCGCTCACTGACAGTCAAGCTAAAGTCTTGATTCTGCTGTTTTCCTGGCGAGGAATTTTGCTCCACAAGAATACAGAAGTATCAGGCGTGATGGCGTTGCCATCAGACTTACAGCGCAGTTCAGTGAAAGCTGCTGCTATTTTTTGAGTTTTCAAAGCAGCATTAATCGCAGGCGCTCATTCACCTTGGATAGCATCGCCCAAAAGGCAACCGCCCCTCCCCCTTACAAACTCCGCCGCAACAAACTTATCGCCTCTCCCTGCTCTGGCGTAATCACCATTTGCTCACCGACTGCCATCACCGGGCTCCACAGTAGGGGCTCTGCATAATTCAGTGAATGCAACAGATAAATCGTCTGCCGAATCGCGTCGGGGCTGCCTAACAAAATGTGACGCAGCTCTTCTCTGGAGGAATGACGCCTGAAGTCAATGGGATTGAGCGGCGTAGATGGTTGCAGGGTAAGGGGTGCGGCCTGCCCTGGGGTAGGCAAGTCGCTGGCCAAAAAAATTGTCGTTTTCATGGTTTCTTCGGGGTTATAGGTGGAAGAAACCCAAAAACTTAGCCACCCCAACTTGCCAAGAGTCAGGGTGGCTATGGCATCATGCACATAACCGCCTTGCTGGTCATCTCAGCGAGGGGGCGAGCTGCCGGTGATTGTTGCTGCAATCATCGGTGGCGTTTCGCTAAATTTTTGGGTGGTTAGCTATCGCACAGATGCAACAGCCGTACCAATTAGCGTATCAGTGTTCTTTTGAAAGCGTCAACTATTTTTGACAGGAAATCTTAGCAAACGCATGGGTGTAACGTTGAGTAAATTGTTTTGTGGGGAGTTTTGATGAGCGACGAAAACACGATTGAAAATACGCTCTGGATTGTGACAGAAACGGAAGTTGTAGAAGAGAAGATTGAAGTAGAAGGCCGTCGGTCGAGTGGTGATACAGGCGGTGGATTTGGCCCGCCTCGCCGGGTGTTTGAAGCAGAGAAGACGGTGGTAAAGCGCGAGCCTGTCCCGGTTTCTGCCGAAAAAGTAAAGGCCCAAATGCAAAGCATGGTCGCGATCGTCAACGACCTATTTGACGATGCTAGTACCCGCACCGGCCTGCAACTGAATGAGGTTGAGCTGTCAGTCGAAATCAACGCCGAAGGTAAAGTTAGCCTGATTGGCAACGGCGGCAAACTGGGCAGCAAAGGCGGAATCACCCTGAAATTCGTCCGTCCTTCTTAATGATTTGGCCTGTGCCCTTGCCCTTGTTCCGTTGTCCCATCAGAATTAAAGCACTCTTATTAGTTTGTCTCCTGATCTGTGGCTAGAAACTGGGCGATTACGATTGGTATAAATGAGTATCCGTATCTGCGATCGCTCCAATACGCCACCCGCGACGCCGATGCCATGCGTCAGCTTTTCCTGACAGAACTCGGATTCCAACAGGTCTATCACTTTACCGACACCAGCCCACCCATCCCGCAAGACTACGGCCGGTCGCAAGCGTCTAAGCCTACGTATACGACGCTCAGACGCTTTCTCAACAAGCGATTCGAGTCGCCTTTTCTCGGCGATGGCGATAACTTATGGTTTTTCTTTGCGGGGCACGGCATCCGGCATAAGCAAACTGACTATTTGATGCCTGCGGATGGCGATCGCACCGACCTACAAAATTCAGCCATCCCCATTCATTTCATTGCCGACCGTCTGCGCAACAGCGGAGCCGACAACGTAATCTTGCTGATCGATGCCTGCCGCAGCTACGAAGGTCGCCGAGATGGCATCGGGCTTGGCCTGGAAAAACAACAGGGCGTGATCACGCTATTTTCCTGTAGCCCCGAAGAATCCTCCTACGAGATAGAAGAACTGCAACAAGGTGCGTTTACTCATGTCTTGCTACAAAGTTTGCGCTTACAGGGAGAGGGCAATTGCGCCACGGTAGAGCGACTGTATCAGCGACTGCGCTATTACGTGCCTCAGCTCACCCGGCAATATAAGCGCGATGCCCAGACGCCCTACAGCGTGATTGAACCCACGTCTAAGAATCATCTGATATTGCTGCCCCGGCAGGCCACCCTTGGCGATGTCGTTGCCCTTAAAAACGATGCCCTGACTGCCGAGGTTGAGCGCAAATTTAAAGCGGCTGAACAGCTTTGGATTCGTGTTTTGATGGTTTCTCCAGGAGATCCTCAAGCCATTGCTGGTATCAAGCGGCTATCCCGAGAAGAACCGCCAGCGCCGCCACCGAAGAGCCCGCCGTTGCGACCGATGGCTACTCCAAAGCCTAGTCAGCCTCCAGCAACGCCTCGTGCAGCGACGCCTGTTACACCGTCTGCTCGTGTCGCTATCCCGACCTCACGGAGACCTAGTCAGCAACCATCACCTTCGTTATCTCGACCAAGCCTACCCAATGGTCTAGTCAACTCCATCAGCCGCCGCAAAGCGATTCAGGCTATAGCTTTTGCCGGGGGAAGTGTTGGCGCAGTTCTATTCGGTAAAACTTTATTTCAGTCTGATAATGGGAAGTTATCTAACCCTGAACCGGCAACAACTGAACTTCAGTCTAATAGCTGGAAGCTACCCGACCTTGAACCGCCAACAACTGATGGCGCAATCGCAGAATTCAATGTTGCTACCGTCACTGTCTGGAATCAAAGTATCAATGTAAGGCGGGAACAAGCAGAATTTCGCACTGAAGATTTAGGTAATGGAATCGCGCTTGATCTAATGGCAATTTTAGGTGGCACTTTTCTAATGGGTTCACCCGCTGAAGAAGGAGAGGACAATGAAAAGCCACAGCATCGGGTAATGGTAAACCCTTTCCTGATGGGCAAGTATGAGGTAACTCAGGCACAATGGAAAGCCGTTTCTGCTTTACCGAAAGTCGAAAGTGAGATGGAGGCCGATCCCTCTACATTTAAGGGTGACAGTCGCCCGGTAGAGAGGATTTCCTGGTATGACGCAGTTGAGTTTTGCCAGCGTCTTTCACAGCACACAGGCAGAGAGTATCGATTACCCAGCGAAGCAGAATGGGAGTATGCTTGCCGAGCCGGGACAGCAACACCTTTCCACTTCGGTGAAACCCTGACCTCAGATTTGGCTAATTACAACGCAGACTACGCTTATGGTTCTGGCCCCAAAGGTGACTATCGAGGGCAGACAACAGATGTCGGTAGTTTTCCTGCTAATGCCTTTGGCCTTTACGATATGCACGGTAATGTGAGGGAATGGTGCTTAGATACTCACGGTTCGCGGATAAAAAAGAGAGTTCACCACAATTAGCCCGTCAGGGCGAGATAGATATCATCAGAGCAGCCCAATAACTGCAATATGCGCAGTTGCAGCTTAGACAAAGGCGAGAGAAAG
>JBAQZP010000150.1:0-26374 GCA_049791095.1 Phormidesmis sp. | reverse complement strand
TGATTGAGTGCAAGGCACTCAACAAGATGACCAAGTTGGGAATGCCTGACAGCTACCCGGTTGAAGCTTAGAAAATGACTGCTACAGGGTAACCCTGTCTATTTCTCGATTCATGCAACAAAGCCTACCTGCTGCTAAACTTATAAGGAAACGTCACAGATGGTATTACAAACCATTCCTGCCACCAAGATAACGCTTTACGATCTTGAGCAGCGCTTTAATCTAGAGCAGGTTCAATCGCCGTCGTTTTTTGAGGAATGGCAAACGGCACTTGTTCCGCTTTCGGATGTTGAAAAGCAGCGGCTGAAAAGGGTTGAGCTATCGGTAGCGAATTTGGAGCGGCGATCGCTGCTGGAAAATACGGTCAAACTCGCGGTTTTAGCACCACTGCTCGACTTATCAGGACTGTTTTTGCCGCCTTTTTATGTCAGTACCGAAGATGCCGTCACTATCGAAGCCGCTGACGATAGCTTTATGGTTCAAGGACGCATTGACATTTTGGTGCTTAGAGAGGAACTTTGGCTACTGGTGATTGAGTCAAAGCGAGCTGAATTTTCGCCAAAAGTTGGTATTCCGCAGGCGCTGTCTTACATGCTGGCTGCGCCTCAGCGGGCACAACCTGTGTATGGTTTGGTGACGAATGGAACAGATTTTGTTTTTCTGAAGCTGGTGTTTGGAGAGGTGCCGCGTTATGGGCGATCGCGCCAGTTTGTCCTCGGGCAAGACCAAGACTTAGAACAGGTACTCCAAGTTTTGAAGCACTTGGCTGAAGTTCTGAAAGCAACGGGCGAGTAAAGTCCAAACGCATTCGCACTTTGTTTTTGGCTGCAAGTTATAGGCTACAATGCCGCTAAGCTAGCAAAGGTGAACGTTATGGTAGCTGCGACCCCTGTCACAATTCCAGTTCGGGCAATGACGCTCTCTCCGGGCAGTCATCTGCTGGTGCAGGGCGTTTCCTGGCAGCAATATGAAGCGCTCTTGGCTGAGCTGGGTGAAGGCAGAGTCATCCCCAGAATTAACTACTGCCACAATACATTAGAGCTGATGTCTCCTTTGCCTATTCACGAACGGCCTATTCGCATCATGGCCGATATTGTGAAAACATTGTTGGATATCCAAGATCGTGATTGGGAAGATTTTGGTTCAACCACTTTTCGCAAAGCTCAAAAGGCAGGGTTAGAGCCTGATGCTTGCTTTTATATTCAACATGCAGAAAGAATGCGAGCCTGTAAGCGGTTCGACCCTAACCAGGATCCACCGCCTGATTTAGCGATCGAGTCTGACGTTACTTCTAAAACAACGCTAGCGGCGTATCAGATGCTGCAAGTGCCCGAGGTTTGGATTTACGACAATCGGCAGGTCAGCGTTTATCTTCTCATAGAGGGCAAATACCAGCTTTCCTCAAACAGTTTTACGTTTCCCTCTCTTCAGATTACTGAGTTAATTCCTCGATTGATCGCAGAAGCAGAACAAATGGGAACTCGTAGGATGCTCAAGCAGTTGAGACGGTTGCCGCCGTAGTTTTGGGATGGGGCGATCGCACCCCGCCCAATAAGAAGAAGAGCGCAAGAAGGGTAAAGTGCAACTTATGCCCCAGAAACGGAACAACTCACTCGAAAACCAATGATGTCGCGGCGGTAGTCGGGCCTGACGTCATTGCGATATGCGGAGCGGCAATCCCATGAACCGTCGGCCCAAGAGCCACCACGGAGAATACGCCTTGAGGCTTGGTCATCAGTGAGCCAAGCACTCCCATCTGTCGGAACACCTTCATAATTGTGGTGCCAGTGATCTTGGCACCACTCAAAGACATTGCCGTGCATATCAGACAATCCAAAGGCATTAGCCACATCAAACTCATTGATAGATGTTGTTTTCCCCCGCATTTTATCTTTGGGGCCGTTAGCGTAAGTAAAATTACCATCGTAGTTAGCAACTTCAGCTAGAATTGTATCACCGTAGTGAAAGGGCGTCCTTGTTCCTGCGCGGCAAGCATACTCCCACTCGGCTTCAGTTGGAAGTCGATAACTGCGACCAGTGAAAATGGAGAGGCGATCGCAAAACTCCATCGCCTCATACCAAGAAACACTTTCTACGGGTAAACGGGCTCCCTTAAATCTAGAAGGATCCGCATTCAGCCTTCGATTAACCTGCGGCAACCTAGCCACAAATCGCCACTGTAGCTGGGTCACCGGATAGCGACCTATAAAGAAGTTGAGAACTGTCACTTCATGCTGAGGAGTTTCGGAAAGCGACCGCTCTCGCTCACGTCTAGGAGCACCCATCAGAAAAGTACCGCCGGGGATCGCGACCATTTCCAAGGTCAGATCATCACTCAACGGCTCAACGAATCTCTGTGCCTGGGCGCGGCTCTTCTTCACCACCCACTGAAGACGGCGGAATATTCCCGCCCGCGCTTGCTCAATCTTCGCCGTTTGAAACTCAAAGATCTCTAAAGACTGCTGCGGTAGGCTAATTGTTGCAATTTGAAAGGCTGCTGTCTTGAGCAGCGGCGGAAAACCCGCTTGACTATCTTCTTCAGCTTCGATCAGCTCGCCATACTCAAAGCTCAACGTCTCTAGACTAGGAAACGTTTCATCGACTGGATCTTGCCCCTCTGGTGGCGAAATCCAGCCCTGCTTACCGCTTGCATCAGCCTCTACAGCCTCTGCTAATTCAGCATATTCTCCACCTAACTGACGCAGCACCGCCGTCGCCACCTGCGCAAACGGCAAAATTTCTGCCTGATCTCCCGACTGCCAGTAAGACTTCGGTGACAGCAGCGCTGTAAAGCTTTTAATGTTGAACCCAAGCTTGCGAGCAATCCGCTGAGAAAGCGCCTGCATCACGTTAATCGTTTCATCCACCGGCGTTTCTAAGTTGAGCAGGCCGCGCACGTCTTTAACAAACTCATAGCGCGCTGGTTCTCCTGCCTGCCTTGTTGGATTAGTCACCATCAGCAAACCGCTGTCGAACACTTCCGCAATATGCACAGGCTCAACCGCTGACAGCAGCTCTTGTTGAATCATGTTGACTACGGCCATATCCACGGGCACTGCCGCCATCATCCCGGCTAGCTGCTGAGCGATTTCAGAAGCCGTTGCCCGAAATAATTCAACCCGTACCTGAGCCGACTTAGGTTGAATCGTCTCTAATCGAGACGACCGTTCTGGATGATTCACCCAATCCAGGTCAAACAGGCGAGCGGGCGATCGCGCTTTACCCGCCGCCGTGATGACCTTGGCCCACTGATGCAAAGCGCCGGGTGTTAGCGTGACAATTGGTAGAGTTAACCGATGAGAGGGGAGAGGGCGCGATCGCTTGGAAGGCATATGCACCCGCAGCTTGTCATTCAGCGCCCCAGGGCTAAACGCGCTCACCTGAAGCTTTACACCCACATCTAGCTCACTCTCGGCCCATAGCCTATCTGGCAATAGCTGTAACACCGCCGTCGGGCCACTACGCGACCACTGCTGTAACCACTCGTGGACAAGCCCTCGCCGCCACAAACTGGATCGACAGTCACTCACATACATCACCAGCCGACGACCAGACGCATCCACTAACTCCTTGGCGCTGTGAGCAGGCAAGCCAGCGAGGTTAGAAACAGAGGTTGACAGAGACGCTTTCTCATAAGCTTTTTTCGCCAGCAGCCGAGGTTCATCAGAGGCTTGAGCCTCGACCACCCAGGCGCGGACTCGCCGGAAAGCACCTTGCCACTCCAGCAGATGCTGAAACTCATCTAGCGTATCTTGCCAAATAAAGCTAAACGCAGAGGCTTCGATCACCAGTTCCAAATCAAACCATCGCTCTGGCGCAGGCTTTAGCACAGGCACCCAGATTCGCCGCTCGGCAATGCGATTCACCGTAGCCACAGCGTCCAATACCGACTGCTTGCGCGAGGGCACCTTTCGCATCAGCGGACGCAAAGCCCTCGCTAGCTCACGCCGGTTCTGAAGGGCAGGGGCTGCCTGTACCTGAATAGGCACACCCCTGGCAGGTTCTGCTTCTTTTTCAGGGGTTTCAGCACCTTTTGCTGGGGGCAGCGTCATTTCGATGGCTGGCGGCGCAGTTGCCGGTGAAGAATCCGTAATCACGGTAACGGGCGCTTGGCTTGGTTCATCGTCTGAACCGTTATCTACCGGATCTACATACTCGCCGCCTATTTTGTCCGCCAGCCACAGCATATCGGCTAAATCTTCGCCTTGCAGGAGTGGCAGTGCCTCGCTACCTTCCTCAACTGCCTGATCGCTTAGCAGCAGCGCTTTTGTCTGCAACAGTTCGATAAACTCGCCGATCATGAGCCGCTCGTACCCGATGCGCCAGCGTTCTGATTCCCCCTGCCTTTGCCATCCTCAGCTTTGCGGCTGGGTTTAATCTCTAGGGGGCGATCCAGCGGGGCGAGCAAATGCGCCAGTAAACTATCTCTGTCTTCATAAAGTCCGCCACGCTGCCGCACAATCATAAACAGTGCGTTGAGTAATTGATCGGTCGCTAGCTGCTCTTTATCGGTATCGCGCCGCGCCAGAAAGGTTTGAATTAAGCGCTTGATCTCATCGTCAGTGACATCGCAGTCTTTCAGGTGCGCCTGCACAATCCGCTCTAAATCCTTTAGCTTAGGATCTTGCATATTGAGACGCAGACAGCGCCGCAAAAATGGCGGTGGAAAATCGCGCTCGCCGTTACTGGTCAAAATCACCAGCGGAAATTCGCTACAGTTAATCCGCCCACCTCGAATGTTTATCTTCCGCTCGCTCCGAGTAATCGGATCTTTCTCATCCGTATAAGCGGTACGGACAGAAACTTCGTTCGGCTCAGGTTTCTGTGATTGCTCAGTTTCTGAACCATTTTCCTCTGCATAGTTTTCAAGCTCATCAGGCTCTAGGCGCACCAGCTCCGGGATTTCAAATCGGCCTTCTTCAAAAATTGTCAGCAGGTCATTCGGCAAGTCAATGTCGCTTTTATCAATTTCATCAACCACCAAAACGCGCGGATGCGGCGAAGGCAGCAGCGCTGTCCCCAGTGGGCCAAGCGTGATGTAGTCAGCAATGGTCTGCGGATCTTCAACATAGTTAGCATCGTTTTCAGATTGCTTCACTGCCTGCAATCGACCAATGGCATCGTAGGTATACAGGCCATCTTGTAGAGAAGTGCGTGTGGTGATTGGCCAGTACAACACCTCGCCGAGTTTGAGTTCATGGGCGACTGCATAGGCCAAAGACGACTTGCCGGTACCGGGCTTACCCGTAATCAGCAGCGGGCGACGTAGATACAGCGCCGCATTGACCATTTTGATTTCGTCTGACCGGGCCTGAAAGGTTTCCCCCCGGCGCTGACGACGGCTGCTGCTGGCTTCGCCACCAAAGGGTCGCCAGGGTGGTGCTGGCGGTAGATGCGCGATCGCATCATGCGGCTCCCGATTATCCCCCTGAAAAACTTTCCAATCTGCGTTTGTGGCTTGGGTTTGCTCGCTCATACGACAAATGATAAAGAAAACAATTTAGGCGGCTTGGGCTGACTTTTTGGGTGGCGCTAGATCCGGATCGTCCCACAGAAGGGACAAATGATGTCCAATATGACGGTTTTTGGGATTGCGGTGAAAACTAGCCTCACGGCGATTCCGTTGAACTGTGTGAGGAAAGGCTGATAAGCAGCCTTCTGCTAGTAGACGAGATAGCTGATCGCAGTGGGCGTCTTCATCTAAGTTCTCTCGCGGCCAAATTGCAAGCGGGATACCAGCCTTTAGCAGTTCATTGCACATACCTTCTAAATTTGCGGGCGCATGGGTCATCTGCAAACCAACGATGGTGCTGTCTGCTGGCATAATGGCATCTTCCAGTAGTTCCATCAAATTGTCTAGATCTTCGTCATGGCCTGAGACAAACGCGTCTTTGGCTAGCCTTTGGGCAAATTGTTGCGATCGCTTCCAGTGCTGCTTCCAGATAGGGGCATCCGAGTAGCTATGACTGTATCGGTCACTACAATGCACTATGACTGGCCGCCGATGCCCTAAGCAATCAGCTTGTCTGGCCTTGGGGCTGGCTTTGGGGTTATCTAGTTGCCACATATCTACCGCCAAATCCATCAGCTCTAGGGGTAAAAAGATATGAACCTCTGAATAGTTTTGGCAATTGGGGTAACGGCGGTTTTTCTCTGCTAAAAATGCGTTTAGCAAAGCAGGCATCTTGGCTAACAGCGTTTCGATAGGATAAGCCGTAATCTCCGAAAGGCAGCTCCTCAAAGAAACACAGCCTAAACTCTGAGACTTATATGTTTCAATGTCTTCGATGAGCCAAGCGTGCAAGTCATACAGCGGGTCTTCTATAGATTGAGCAGAGGCGTCTTCACTCCAATCGAACGCAATTAAGATAGCAGGCTGCACAGTTGCTAGCTTTTCTTTTTGTTCAGCTTCAATCTGTCTGTACAGTTCTGACCATGAGATGTTGGGTTGATAGCGATCGCCCCATGCATTTAATTCTGGCGCTAAACCTGGAGCCGAAGCCAAATGTATTAAATGGGCAATAAACTCAGAACGAGCTGAATAAGGGGAGTCTCCTTTTGCAATCTTATTTAGTTCCGCCACTAATGTCTGTGCGTCAGCAACTTGAGAACTGACCAAACCAGGCCATCGCGCGATCGTTTGAAGATAGGCTTGCCTCATGAGATCAAACTGAGTTTTCTTGTAGAGATTCAAAATCGAAATCAACTCAGTTTGAGCAGCCTGAGCCGCTCTTTGCCGGACAGCTAGCCTATGCGCTTCAAGCTGCTGTTCAACCTCGTCCATCAGCTTTCCCTGCTCCTCAATCTGTATCTCGAACTGGTTTCGAGTAATTGGGTTAGTCTCTACTCTTAGCCGTTTTCTAATAGATTGAATGTTTCTCTCTAGGTCAGCGAGCTGCTCTTCTAAGTAATCTGCTTTCCAGTTCTTACTCACCCTTCGCCTCCAACTGACTCAAACGCCGCTCGCATTCATCCATCTCCGTTCCAATTTGTGCAATCTGATGCTTGAGCCGATTTCGAGTCACCGGGTTCGTCTCTATTCGTAGCTGAGCTTGTACAGAGGCATAGTGTTGCTCCCAGTCCCCTAATTCTTCTATCCAGCGATCGCGCTGCAATCGGTCGAATCGACTCAGACTAGAATTCAGCCGTGCTGAAGTATCTTCTGCAAATAGCTGGCCCCCCGCATTATCCTGCCACCGCAGGTAAAGCACCGGGCGATACCATTGGTTCAGCATGGGTCGCATCCACTTTCGACCTGCTTGCAAAGCCACCGTCAAAGGCTCCCGCTTGCCAAGTACCCGATAAAACTGCTCAGCAAATTGACTGGCTGCATCCACCCGCACCGCATATTGCATCGCCACCACCGCAGGCACCCGAGCATCCATAAGCTGCTGCGCCACCCCTGAAAATAAAGACTGACTCGCCACCGCCATACCGGACTGACAAGCGCTCAGCACAACCAAGGCCACTGCCTGCGGTAACCGCATCCCAAAATCAACCGCCGAAACATAGTCCGGGTCACCCTGTTCATCTTCAAATACCAAAAAACCTTCTGGCGAGGGCAGCGACTGGCCACATTGGCTACAGCGCATCACCTTAATACCCGGATGAATCTTCAGACAGTCAGGATTGCCACAGCGCTTTCCATACAGGCCATGTCCATCAAAATGGATAACTTGCGGCGTCTCGGCACAGTCTGTTAGGTAAATACTCAACGCCCTCAGAGTTGGCTTAGTGAGCTGACCTAAAGCAACCGCGCCACTGTCTTGCGCCTTAGAAAGCCCCTCATGAACTGCCTTCCGCTCATCTTCGGGGAGCTTATATAGGCCCATCTGCTTATCGGCTGCGCCAGAAGAAATCAGCAAAACCTTTATCTGCGTTGCCTTGGGTAGCTTTGGTGCTAGCGCTTCGTAGGCAATGTAGCGGGACATGACGACTCCATGCTGGAGCAAAAATCTTTGACCATCGTGAATAAGCTCCCAGGGATAATCTGCGAGGCGCGATCGCTCAGCAGAATCATCTGCAAACTTCAGTCGCAGGTGTAAATCTTCTCCGACCTGCTCTGCCATTCGCAGCGATGACTCAAGGCAAGTCCGAAGTCTGCTCCCCGACGGAAACAAGGCTTGATAAAGCACTTTACCGATAGTCTTTAGGTAGTCTGGATGGAACCCTTTACCATCAACGGATAGCAACTCACTTTCTTTCATCCAGGCTCGCTCTTCAGCGTTTGGAAAAGCCGCTGCGTTAAATCCGCTAGAGAGTTCCAGCGTTTTAATGAGTGTAGAAAGGCGATCGCACTCACCATCCCAAAAAGGCAATCTCGATTCAGCGGCACCATCGCCTGTGGGCGAGCGAGTGGCGATCGCACTGAACCGTTGAGGATCCATCGGTAATAGATAAATTTCCAGGAGCTGCATAGCGTTAGTAACGGTTGGCGATGTCGCTCTCATCACCTTTGATAAATGCGTCCATACTACGCTTAATAGCAGGCATAATATCATCCCCTCTCAGCTCTCGATACCATGCCAAAAGCTGCGCCTTATCCAATAGTGGCGATAGCCGAACTTTAATAGAGTGCGTCTGCTCCCGGCTCACACCGCCCCCTAGCTCGCCGCCGCCAATAGAAACCACGTCAACTTTTATACCGCCTTTGCCTTCACGCTTTGCCGTCACTTGCAAATCAAGCTCTACCGATTCTACAAGGAACAGAGGTGTGTCCGAGTTACGGGCTACGACAGCGGTGAGCAAATCTTTTTTGACTTGCTCGATAAGCTCAGAAAGTTCAATAGATGTAGACATAATTTAGAAAGCCCAATCGGAATAGGGGCTGAAGTGTCGATATCTATTGAAGCATTATTAACGCTGATACCTGCCCTGAACCAACTGCTCAACATACGCTGACACAAATCTGACCCTGACTTCCTACTCCTATTGCTTCTTCGCTAGCTTGCGCTGCTGCCGCGTCACCTGAAGCTGAATCCACCGCTGCCACTGCTGAAAGTCGGGGTCGCTAGGACGAGTAAGCTGCCAGGCTGAGCGCTGAGTAATCCGAGTGTGCCATTGGGCGATCGCAGGGTAAGGCAGTAGCGGCAACCCCAATCGGCAAAAAAGCGGTACGGTCGCCCCTGCGACAATATCGGCTAAGTTTAAGCTATTTCCACCGAAGTAAGCAGATTCTCCTATCTGCCGATTCAAAAACTGTAAGCAATTGTCTAAATGGCTAACAGTCGCCTGTGGCAATGGCCGGTCTTCTGTCGCACCGACAAACGCTGTCAGCTTAGGCAACAGCTCATTCGTCACCACCATTTGCACCATTCGCATTTTCGCAAAATCGGCAGATCCAGCAGGCGACAAAGGCATTTGTGGAAACTCCCGATCGAGGTAGTCCAGAATGGCAATCGATTCAATCAGATGAACTTCTCGATGTACAACAGCAGGCACATGATGAAAGGGGCTAAGCGCCAAAAACTCCGTGCTGAACTGTTGTTTATTGGCTAAATCAACCAAAACAGATTCAAAGGGAATCTCTTTTTCTAGCAGCGCTAGCCATACGCGGCGAGCAATTGGAGAAAGCGGATGATAGTAAAACTTCAACATAAACAATATCCCTTGTATAGCGCTAAAGCCGCGACCAATCGCTACTCTTCAGAGCAGCCATCGGTACAGATACCCTCGGCATCAAACGATAGCGTTCTGCCGCTGAGGGGAACGTAGACGTTCGTTTGAGTTGCTTCGATAAACGCTGCTGTTTTGGTATCTGGCTGAACTTCGCCCTCGACAGTAGCGGCCTCATTGGCATGAGAAGCAATGACAGAACTTGGCCCAATCAGTTCGTCAATAACGTAAGCGGCTTCCGTCGGGCCTGTGGTATAGGTATCGCCAATATTCATCACCACCAGTTCAGCGCCATATTGACCCTGAACCACGGTTTCTTGTTCCGCAGTCACGCCCGTATCGCCAGAAAGATAAACAACAAGACCATTAGAAAAGGTGATGACATAGCCGGTCGGTGGCCCCACATAGGCGCTGAGCCCTGCGGCAGAAAGGCTTTCACCTAACTCGCCCTCAATAAAATCACCGCTGAGTCCATTAGAATGAACCGCCGGTACCGTTGTAAAAGCCACGCCCTCAATATCGAGCGATGCGCCAAAGCGGACGAGCTGCACAGTGTTTGGGTCGCCGCCCATGGCTTCGACTTTGTTGGCTAAGAAACTTGACATTTCGCTACCCACAGCAATTTGGGCTGCTTGGGCGACGGCAATTTCCACAGTGCTTGAGTTGGGCGTTGTACTGATATCTGCTTGCGGCTGAGCGCAGGTGCCTTCGTTGACGGCGGCGATGCGGCGATCGCCCAAATGATCGCCATGGACATGACTTAGCAAAACAACATCAATATCACCTAGCCTCGGATCTTCCGGGCCAGCGACCGTTCTACCCACATCGTAAAGAATCCGAAGGCCGTTAGGATCTTCGAGCACGAGCGCTCGATCTAGTGAGCAAAACTCACCGTCATGACTGCCGAGCGGCGTAATCTTTACATCCGCTGCTGACGCTGAGGATGCGCTGAGTAGGCACACAGATATTGATGCGAAGGCAAACCAATTGCAAAATGACATTGTTGAATATTTTTATAGTTGGGGGCTTGTTGTACTATACAGCCTTGACGATATCAGAATTGTTTTTTTTATGATGATGAGAGGAATGGAACAGTGTATAAAAGCAAGGGATAATAAACAGCGTCAGCAGTGTTGCCAGCGAGAGCCCGGAGAAAACAACCACCCCTAAAGGCTGCAAAAACTCTGAGCCTTGACCGATGCCCAGCGCTAACGGGAACATTCCTAGCACAGTGGTAATCGTGGTCATTAAAATCGGTCGCAGGCGTTGGGGCGCAGCTTTGAGCATGGCAGTGAAGCGATCGCACCTCTCCTGCTGATAAATTTGATTGGCCAGCTCAACTAAAATAATGGCGTTGTTCACCACAATTCCGACTAGCAGCACAGCCCCAACAATCACCGTTGCCCCAATGGCCGTTTGGGTAACGAACAAACCCAGGATGCCACCCGCTAAAGCCAACGGCACCGTCAACATAATCACCAGCGGATCGATGAGCGAGTTATATTGCACGGCCATCACCGTGAATACCAAAAAGGCCGCGAGCCCACCCAAAATGCCAATGCCATCGGTGATGGCGGCGTTGCTTTGGGCGCTAAAGCTGGGCAGTCGGGTGACGCCTTCAGGCAGAGTCAGGCCCGCCAAAATTTGATTGACTTCTGCTAGCCCCGCGCCCAAGCTCGCCCCGTCGTTAAGATCGCCTTCAATAATGAAAACCTGACGCTGGCTGATGCGTTGAATTTCTCCGGGTGCCTGACCCTCTTCAATGCGGGCAATATCGCCGAGCCTCACTTGAGCATTGCCACTGCCGTTTTCACTGCTACTGCTATTGAGCAGAGGCAGTTGAGCTAGCTCAGCCGGATTTTGGACGAGCGCGTCGGGCGTTTGAACGCGCACATTAACGAGGCGATCGCCCCTTTGAAGCTGGGTCGGCACCGCACCCGAAAGCACCGTCTGCACCGTGCGGCCAATAGACTCAGCAGAAAGCCCCAAATCGGCGGCGCGTTCCCAGTCGGGTCGAATTTGCACTTCCGGCTGCGGCGGGTCGGCGTCGGGCGAATAGCTTGCTAGCGTTGCCTGCTCGTCTAGCGCAGCGAGTATTTGAGCGCCCGCTTCTTCTAGCGCTTGGGCATCGCTACCTTGCAAAATTACGTCGATATCGCCGCGCACGGGCGAGTTATTCAAAATCAGACCGCGCACCCGGCCTGGTGACACGCGCAGCCGGGTTTTGACCAGGTTGAACTGATTGAAGTCAGCGCTCATGCGATCGCTAAACGCCTCCACATCCGTCCCCGGCACCAGCGTCAGCGTACTAGAGCCGCGCAGCGCATTTTCACTGGTACCGCTGCCAAAAAGAAACCCGCCCGAGGTCGTAAACGCATACTCCACCTCCGGCTGTGCCAATAGCAGATCATCTACCGCGCTCATCACCTGCTGGTTTTCAGCCAGCGTTGTGCCTGGCGGAAACTGCACCCGTACATCCGCCTGCCCCGTGGCAATACTGGGCAAAATCTCCTGGGGAATGCGGCCTACCATCCAAAGGCTGCTGCCGCCGAATAAGAGGAATGCGATCGCCACCACCAAAATTCGCCTGCGCAGCACCCAGCCCAGCAATCTGCCATACTGCCTAGTCAACCCTTGCAACCGCCCATCAAACTGACGAATCAACCCAAATGAGCCCACCCCGCTCGACCAGCGCACCGCCAGCAGCCGGGAGGTTAGCACCGGCACCACCGTCAGCGCCACAATTAACGAAGCGCCGACCGCAAAGCTTACGGTTAGCACTAGCTCATTAAACAACAGCGAGATAAAGCCACCGATGAGAAGAAAGGGCAGCACAGCCACTAAGTTTGTTGTCGTTGAGGCAAACAAGGCAGATTCCAGCTCTCGGCTACTGACCTCAGCCTGACGAATCACCGGTTTGTTGCTTTGCTGCACGCCTTTGACAATATTCTCTAGCATC
This sequence comes from Phormidesmis sp., assembly GCA_049791095.1. Lineage (GTDB taxonomy): Bacteria > Cyanobacteriota > Cyanobacteriia > Phormidesmidales > Phormidesmidaceae > Phormidesmis. The sequence continues at coordinate 13,800 of JBAQZP010000150.1, read as the reverse complement.
ACAATGGCATTGTCTACCACAGTGCCCACGCCCAGCGCTAGCCCGCCCAGGCTAAACACATTTAGCGACAGTCCAAACAGCCCCATCAGCAAAATTGCCACCAGCGTTGCCAAAGGAATCGCCACCACGATAATGAACGTTTGCCTCAGCGAACCCAAAAACAAAAGTACCGCGACCCCAGCGAGGCCCGCGCCTATCAGCCCAGACATGGCAACATTGCGAATAGCGTTTTGAATAAAAACAGATTCATCCAGGGTGGCATTGAGCACCATATCTTCTGGAATCAGACCCGATTTTTTCAGCTCTATTAGCCGCTGCTTCACGCCATTTACCGCCGCTATCGTGTTTGCCGCAGGCTGCTTTTGAATGCTGACCTTCACCGCACTCTCGCCGTTCAAATTCACAAACACACGTTGTTCTTCTGTGCCATCAATCACCTCAGCAAAGTCGCGTAAATAGACCTGTTGGATCGCATCCGCGCTGCCTACTTCAAAGATTAAATTGCGAATTTCGTCGGCATCTTGAAACCGTCCGGCTACACGGGTCAGCGGCTCGCTATTAGCGCCTTGAATGCGACCGCCAGACGTATCTAGATTTCGCTCGGAAAGCGCGTCTAAAACCTCTGCAATCCCGATTCCCAACGCCTGCAATCTCGACGGATCTAAATTGACTCGAATCTCTTCTTGAACGCCCCCTGACACGTCAACACTAGCCACACCAGGGACGGTTGTTAGCTCGCGGGCTAGTTCCTGGTCGGCAAACACCCTTAAATCGACGCCTTGCAATGAGGGTGAAGTGAGCGCGGTCTCGTAAATTGGCAACTGAGAGGGATCAAATTTGAATAACCGAGGCTGTTCAACCGTGTCGGGCAGGCTATCTAAGGAGCGGTTGAGCGCCGCAGTCGCATCGTTGAGCGCCTGGTCAATATTGCCGCCCGGCGTGAAATATAAATCCAGGCTAATTTGGCCTTCTCGGGTTTGAGAGACAATTTGAACCACGCCTTCAGTAGCTGCGAGCGCTGCTTCGAGCGGGCGAGTCACTTCATCAACGGCGACCTCTGGTGACACGCCTGGCGCATCGGCCCGCAAGCCAATGCGCGGGTAGGTAATAGACGGCAGCAGATCGACAGGGAGCTGCTGCACAAAAAATATACCCAGCACGATCACAGCGGCGGTTAGCACCAGTGAGGCAATATGCCGTCGAATTGCGAGGGTGCTGAGACTGAGATTGCCCGCAGGCGGCTGTTCGGAACTGGGCTCTAAACTGGGTGAAGCAGTGGGTTGGATCATTTATTGCTTACTTTGCTCAGAGGATTTATCAGAGGGCTTACCAGAGGGCTGTTCTTTGTTGGCGTCAGCAGGTTGTTCTAAAAAGGAGCCTTCAGAAGCGTCAGAGGACTCAGACAAAATGCTGAGCCGTACTGCCTGCCCCGAGGTCAGCGGGCGATCGCTTTCTGCTACAAAAGACTCACCGGCTGTTAATCCTGAAATAATTTCTACCTGGTCTTGACTGCGATCGCCCAATCTTACCGGGCGAGCGATCGCCTTCGCCTGATCCCCTGCTCCCTCAACCACAAATATCGTGTTGCCTTCTTTTCCAACGGCCAGGGCACTCGCGGGCACCACCACCCGGTCTGGCTGACTAGCAGAAAACTGCACTCTGGCCAGTAAACCGCTGCCAATTTGCCCCGCCAAATTAGGAATGCTCACCTGCACCGGGATCAGCCGCGAAGTTGAATCAGCGACTGGCGAGATCTGTTCAATCTGCCCGGTGATAGTGCCCAAGTCTGGAAAAGCATCGAGGGCGACTTGAGCGGATTGCCCCACGCTTAGCCTGGCAATATCCAGCTCAGACACCTGCACGGTGACTTCTAAAGTGCTCAAATCTCCTAGCTCTAGCACCGTCGCGCCCGATTCGACAAAGTCGCCAATGTCTGCCTGCCGGGAAAGGACTACGCCCGTCAGCGGCGATCGCAAATCAGCATAGGAAAGTTGCTTTTGGTTCTGGGCCAGCACCGCCTGCTGCGCGTCTACTTGATCTGCCGCCGATGCGATCGCCTGTCGCTGCGCCCCTAACTGGGCCTGGGCAGACGCTATGGCCTGCTGCGCATTGGTGGCGGCTAGCGCGGCGGCTTCGGCTTCCTGCTGAGAAATAGCGCCCTGGTTAGCAAGCTGTCGGAGTCTAGCCGCATCGACGCGGGCCTGGTCGAATGTCGCTTGCGCCTGAACAACTGCCGCTTCAGCGTCGCGGATGGCAACTTGGGCCTGAGCCGTCTGCGCTCGTCTGGCAGAAAGTTCGGCCTGAGCCTGGTTTAGATCGGTGGTTTGCAAATCGCCGTCGAGCTGGGCTAGTAGATCGCCACGGGCGATCGCATCTCCCACATCTACTAACAGCTCAATCACCTCGCCCGACACCTGGGCTCTTAGCGAAACCTGCTGAGTTGGGCGGGTCGTGCCGGTATAGGTCAACAGCCCGGCGACCGATCCGGCTACTGCTGTGGCCGTCTGCACGGCAACTGGGCCATTATCGGCCTCGGGTTGTCCGCCTCGCTGTCCGGCGGGCTGTGCCTCGCTCGGTGGGGGAAAACTGCATCCGGAAACCATAGCCATTAACGGTAGCAACAGTCCTATCTGGATTGCGGTTTGCCGCCCATGGTTACTGAGGCACATACGATTGCTCAATGAACTGGCACCTTTATGAAAGTCTTCTGGATTATCTCTGAATTGGTGCCCTCAGCGTAATGCCTGCGCCTGCTTTTGGTCTATCAAAAGTCACGGTTTACCCATGACCTTTTTCACGGGTCTACTGGATCAATGCAAGTTTATAAAAATCCGCGAAAGCCCACTAATTCTTTCATCGTTAAGTCGCCACGCCCCCCCGTAGTTGTCTTTACGCTGTTCATCGGCATGTCAAAAAGGGGAGCGCTCAATCGCCCTCAGTTGTATAACTCGTAGCGTCCTGTCTCCGGCATCCAATCCAGAAACTCTCGAAATGTCCTCAGTTTTGCAACCGCTCTAACCATCATTCTCTTCTAACTCGGCTAATCGTTTGCGCTCGGCTAGCTTCAGCATGACGTCGGCGTGCATTTCGCGGGTGATGGGGTAGAAGGCGGTGAGCGCGACGCCGCAGATAAGGAGAACGAGGGGAACTGGCCCCATAAAGAAGCGGATGGCGAGAAGGGCTGAATCGGTTTGGACGGGGAGATCTTTGTTGAAGCCAGAAGAATCCAGGGCGAGGCCGACGAGGAAAAGACCCAGGGCAAGGCCGATTTTTTGTAACAAGGTCATGAATGAATAAAAGGTGCCTTCTCGGCGACAGCCAGTTTTGAGTTCTTCTAGCTCGATGACGTCGGGTAAAATAGACCAGGGTACAACATAGGCGGTGGCGACGCCGAAGCCGACGATGGCGCAGAGGCCAAAGAGAATTGTGTTTTGTCCGGGCTGAAGAAAGAACAAGGCTATTTGGACAATGATCCAGATGCCCGAGCCTAGAAAGTAAAGGTTCTTTTTGCCAATCCGCTTGCTGAGGGCGGCGCAGACAAACATCATGACGACTGTGACGCCCTGCACGATGATGGCCGGAAGTGTTTCATTAACGCCCATCCAGTATTTGGCGTAGTAGGGGATGACGGCGGCGGTAATTTGCAGCGCCAGCCAGGAAAAAAGATAAATGCCGACGACGAAGAGAAAGGGGCGGTTGCGAGTGACGGCTTTGATTTGATCGAGAAAGGAGTCTTCTTGCGGATCGGCGATCGCATTCAAAGACTGCCCCACCGCCTCGGCTTTGGCTTTCATATAGCCATAGGTGCCAAACACACACCAAAAAATAGAGGCGATCGCCACCAGCCCCCCCAGCATCCCTAAGGCCGCGTAGCGCTGTCCATCATCGGGAATGAGCGCGGCAAACAAGCCCGCCGCTACCAAAATTGCAATCCCGCCAGCGACTGAGAATGCCAGCCGAAAAGACGTCAGCGAGGTGCGCTCGTCATAGTCTTGCGTCATTTCGGCGGTGAGCGTGGTGTAGGGCAAGTTGGTGGTGGTAAAAAACACCTGAAACACCGTCGTGATCATGACGTAGTACCAAAAGCTCATCCATTCATTTTCAAAGCCTGGCACAATCCAAATGAAGAAGTAGGACAGGCCAAACGGGATGGCGGTGAGGAATATCCACGGGTAGCGACGACCCCAGCGGGTTTTGGTGCGATCGCTCAGCAGTCCCACCAGCGGATCGTTGACCGCGTCCCAAATCTTGCCCACGGCCAGCACAGAACCGGCGATCACAGGCCGCATTCCGGCCACGTCCGTCAAAAAAATCAGCAGGAAAAACGCCAAAAACTGAGAGGTGAGCCCGGCCCCCAAATCGCCCGCGCCATAGGCCAACTTCACCGGCAGCGAGAGCTTGGGTGATGGATGCTTCACCTTGGCAGGCGGCAACCCCTCGGGATGAACATCTGAATTGGCCATAGGAAAACCCTGTATAAATAAATAGACATAACCTGTACGAGCAGATCATTCCCAGATGGCAGATCTTTACGTGTCTTGGTCAGATTACCACCGTGATATTGAGCAGTTGGCCCTGATGGTACACCGCTCCGGCTGGCCCTTTAACCAAATTGTGTGCCTCGCTAAGGGCGGCCTGCGCATCGGCGATATTCTCTGTCGCCTTTCTGGGCAGCCTTTGGCCATTCTTTCGACAGCCTCCTACGGTGGCGAGGGCAACCGCAAGCGAGGCTCTATTACTTTTTCTAACGACCTCAGCATGACGACGGCCAACTTAGGATCGCGCGTTCTGCTAGTAGATGATCTGGTGGACTCTGGCCAAAGCCTGGAGCGCAGTCTCTCGTGGTTGCGGCATAAATATGGGTTTTACATTGATGAAATTCGCACGGCGGTGCTGTGGCACAAAGAATGCTCGGCGATCGCGCCCGACTACAAAGTTCACTACCTTAAGGACAATCCCTGGATTCATCAGCCGTTTGAAAAATATGAAGAGATGAATTGGGACGCGCTAGAGAGCCAGGTATCACGGGCAGAGCCGGTTCTGTAGAAAGCGCCATAGACGATTTGTGCAGGACGCTCTAAAGTGCTATACACTGAGCGTCACTCTTTAGCGCCTGTCAATCATTTCTACCGCCTAGATTGCCTTTTGAAAAGGCACCGATATTACCTGTAGCCCAAAACTCGTAGCGTCTGTGAGTACCCCTTCCCAAGAAGCCAAAAACGACCCCCAGGATATTCCGCTCGCTCGGCGTCAGCCCACTCGGGTTGACCTTGCCTCAAAGCCACAGCCATCATCAAAGCACCAGCTAAAGCGCCTTTTTAGGCCAAGCATTGTGATTGGGCTCTTAGCGTTTGGCACCCTCTTTGTATTGGGTGCAATGGTTGGCATCTCGCGACGAGACGCTATTCAGGTTCAGGCCAAAGGGATTAAAGCGGCGATTCTATCCGGCAGAGGCGCGGCCAATGCCTTTCCTGAATCTGTCGCTGATAGCAGCGTTAAAGGTAGCAGAGAAGGCACTACAAAAGGAAAGACTGAACGGCCAGATAAAGTGCTTGGTCACTACAGATATGACCCTGAAGAAGCTGTGGAAAAAGGGTTAGTGCGATTAAACCCCGATAGCGAAATTATGCTTCGACCTGCGGCCCAGGCTGCTGTGAGCGAGATGATTGCCAAGGCAAAAGCGGAAGGCGTACAGCTAGGAATCGTTTCGGGTTGGCGCTCTAAAGAAGTGCAAGAAGACTTATTTTATACGGTGCAAGCCGAGCGCGGTGAGAATCCATCCACCAGGGCGGAAGTTAGCGCGCCGCCTTACTACAGTGAACACCATACGGGCTACGCGGTCGATTTTATCGATGAGAGCCAGCCAGACACCCACACCGAAGAGAGCTTTGAAACCACCGCCGCCTTTCGCTGGCTTCAAAAGAATGCGGCCTTCTACCGATTTGAAATGTCTTTCCCTAAAGATCCCGATTCTCCGGTGGGCTATGAACCGTGGCACTGGCGCTACTACGGGGATACAGACAGCTTGAAGTTGTTTTACAACAAATAATAGAGGAAATTAGGAGGGGCCATGCTATGAACCCAACGACGCTCAACCTGCTGGCTGTTTCTGTGTTTGCGTTTGTACTGCTGAGCCTGGCAGGGCCGCTGTTGCAGATATCGCCGAATGCGGTGGCGATCGCCCTCACCCTTTGCACAGGCATTATTGCCCTCGATCGCTATAGCTGGCAAGGCAAAGGCGGCAATCTGCTAGTCGATCTCGCCAGTAGCCAATCGTCAGAATATCGCCAGCGAATTATCCACCATGAGGCGGGCCATTTTTTAGCTGCCCACCTGCTAAGTGTTCCGGTCGAAAGCTATACCCTGAGCGCCTGGGAAGGTATCAAAGCGGGCCTGCCCGGCATGGGAGGCGTGGTCGTCGATACTCAAGCTATGATCGATACTCAAGCTGGGGACGATACCCCAAAGAAACTCTCTACGCAGCTTGTAAACCGCTACTGCATTATTTACATGGCAGGGATTGCGGCAGAAGCCCAAACCTACGGCGATGCCCAAGGCGGCGATGACGACAAGGCCAAGGTCAGACAGCTCTGGCAGTTAACCCAGCCTGCCGCAGCACCGGCTAATGCCGAAGCCGCTGCGAATACTCACCTGCGCTGGGCACTGTTGCAGGCCCAAACCCTGATAGAAAAACAGCAGGACGCCTATAAAGCGCTGGTGACGGCGATGGCTCAGCAGGCGTCGGTGGCAGATTGCTGTGAGCAAATTGAGGCCCATCGAGTGACGGTAGAACCGACGGAGCGCGCAAGCGATAGAGTGTAGGAAGTAGGGGGAGCAAAAGGCTTATGGCTAACGTGCCGAATCGGGCTGAGCAAGGGCAACCGTTGAGACGGCGATCGCGCTACCTCGGCGAGCGTCTGTTTGAATATATGCGATCGCACTCCAGCACCCCAGCCGTCCTTACGACTACAGTTGTCATTGCCGTGCTCTACATTGGCACTTACTACTGGGCAGAGGGGCTATGGTTTTCTGAGCTAAACTTTTTGCCCGAATTTTGGCTGCGATCGCTCACTCAGCTTGTATTAGGTCTATTCACCCTGCTCGCCAGCCTTAGCATTGCCTTTTTTAACCTCAACTTAGCTATCCGGCTTCAGTTCAACCAAAACTGTTTATTGCCTAACCAGGCCAACTTACGCACCGGGCTAGGACTCAGGCGGCTATTACCGCTGCTATTCGCGCTAGGGTTCGTCGTTGCCGCCGATCTGCTGTATCACGCTCATTTGGCGGCTACTCAGGTTTTCAAGCTGCGCTCTACTTTGCCTATTCCGCTAGGGCTAGGTTTTCAGCCCGACTGGACGCTAGGGCAGCAGCTCGTGGCTCAGCCGTTTTGGCTAGGGGTCGTTGTTGTCGGGGCGATCGCGCTGATTGCCGCCCCCCAAACCCTCGTTCGCATCGGAGCCGTGGCGCTCAGCATTAGCTTTGGCATCGTTCTGACCAAAGAATGGGTAAGAGTCCTCCCGGCCCTTAACTTTGCTTCCTTTGGTCAGCTCGATCCGGTCTTCAACCAGGATCTGAGCTTTTACATTTTTCAGCTACCCGTGTGGGAACTGTTGGAGTACTGGCTCTCGGGGCTATTATTATACATGATGGCGGCAGTCACGCTGGAGTATTTGCTAGCTGGAAACACTTTTACCCAGGGGCATTTTGCCGGATTTTCGTCAGCCCAGCAGCGTCATTTGTACGCCCTGGCTGCTAGCTTGCTGGCGGTAACCGCGCTGGGGCACTGGCTCAACCGCTACGAGCTGCTTTACTCTCAGCAAGGCGTCACCTACGGCGCTAGCTTCACCGATATTCGCATTGGAATACCTGTGAATGCGGCTCTGTGCTTTATTTCGTTAGGGCTGGCGCTGACACTGGCTATTCGAGCTGTGGTGCAGCCTAGAGCCGGTTGGTCTCCGACTAATCGACCTCTGCGGGCGCGGCCTGTCGTTGGCGCGATCGCCCTTTACCTACTCTTTGCCCTGGTCGGCAATACCCTCGCCCCCTGGCTAGTACAGCGCATCGTCGTACAGCCCAACGAGTTCCTCAGTGAACGGCCCTACATCGAGCGCACCATTGCCTTCACCCGCGCCGCCTTTGGGCTAGCCGATATCGAAACCCGGCAGTTCGATCCGCAAGGCGACCTGACCGCCAGCGACCTGCAAGAAAACGACCTGACCATACGCAACATTCGCCTGTGGGACACTCGCCCGCTGCTAGAGTCAAACCGGCAGCTTCAGCAAATTCGGCTGTACTACGAATTTGCCGATGCCGATGTCGATAGGTATTCTCTGATCGGCGACGATGACAACCTAGTTGATCGCCGTCAGGTACTGATTTCTGCCAGAGAACTCAACTACGAGCAGGTGCCCGCCAAGGCCAAAACCTGGGTCAACGAACACCTCACCTATACTCACGGCTATGGCTTTACTATGAGTCCGGTGAATACGGCAGGGCCCAGCGGTCTGCCTACCTACTTCATCAAAGACATTGCCCACACGCCTAGCTCTCCCACTATCAAGCGATCCATTCCCGTTGGTCAGCCGCGAATTTACTTTGGTGAGCTGACTAATACCTACGTGATGACGGGCGCTCGGGTATCGGAGCTAGATTTTCCGAGCGGCAGCGACAATGTCTACAATCGTTACGACGGCCAGGGAGGGCTCAGCCTTGCCCCTTTTTGGAAGCGGCTGCTATTTGCCAAGCATTTGGGCGATTGGAAGATGCTGCTCAGCAGTGACTTTACCGCTGATACCCGGCTGTTGTTTCGGCGCAACATCAAACAGCGCGTGCGGCGGATTGCGCCTTTTTTACAGTTTGATGGCGATCCCTATTTGGTCGTGGCCGATGCGGGCAGCGAGTTTGCCATCCCCGGCAACGAGTCCGGAAGGAACTATCTGTACTGGATGATTGATGCCTATACGACCAGCGATCGCTACCCCTATTCTGACCCTGGCAGCAACACATTCAACTATATTCGCAATTCTATTAAGGTTGTGATCGATGCCTACAACGGCTCTGTCCACTTCTACATCGCCGATGACAGCGACCCGATTATTCGCACCTGGGCGCAAATATTTCCGGGCATGTTTGAGCCACTTTCCGACATGCCCGCTGCCCTGGTCGCCCACATTCGCTATCCTTTAGACTTCTCTAGCATTCAATCTGATCAACTGTTGACCTACCACATGACCGATGCCCAGGTCTTTTACAACCGCGAAGACCAGTGGCGTGCGCCCAATGAAATCTACGCCAATGAATCGCAAGTGGTAGAACCCTATTACCTGATCATGGAGTTGCCAGGAGAAGATGACGGCGAGTTCGTACTGTTGCGGCCCTTTACCCCAGCTCAGCGCAACAACCTGGTCGGCTGGCTCGCGGCTCGCTCTGATGGTGAGCAGTATGGCCGTCAGCTACTGTACCAATTTTCCAAGCAAGAGCTAGTGTTTGGCCCCGAGCAAATTGAAGCGCGCATTAATCAAGAGCCAGAAATCTCTCAGCGAATTTCGCTTTGGAACACCCAGGGATCTCGCGCTAATCAGGGCAATTTGTTAGTGATTCCGATTGAGCGATCGCTACTATATGTAGAACCGCTGTACCTGGAGGCCGAGCAAAACCGACTGCCTATTCTGGCCAGAGTCATCGTCGCTTACAAAAATCGAATTGCGATGGCCGAGACCCTAGACGAAGCCTTGCAAGCTATTTTTAACCGACCTAGAACCAGCAGCCCCGTGATCTTGAGAGAAGCCAACGACGCCAACGACGGCGGCGATAGTGTAGAAAACTTGCTGCTGCCAGGTGGCGCAGACGCATCGGGTGGCAGTCCAGCAGAATGATCCCAAAGCGCCTCTGTAGCGGGATGTCGGCAAGAGCAGCGGCGGGCGATCGCACCTACTGTCGCCAGTCTGTCCGAGAGAGTTTGTACAAACAGTGTTCTTTGACCGGGCTACCGTCTGGCACGCTAGGGTGCATGAAGGTTTGCTCGGCTCGGTGCATTCCTAGTTTGCGCATAACTGATTGCGATCGCACATTGCGCAACGGCGTAAAAGCCACAATCTCTGCTAGCTCCAGCGTCTCGAATCCAAAGGCCACCGCCGTCCTCGCTGCCTCAGTCGCATAGCCCTGCCCCCAAGCGTCAAAAGCCAACCGCCAGCCCGTTTCTACACAAGGGTTGAACGGCAAGTCTGCGGCAGGCACATTTAGCCCGACAAAACCAATAAAGCGATGCTGATCTTTGACTTCCACAGCCCACCAGCCCCAGCCGCGCTGAGCAATTTCGCTTTGCATGCGTTCGACCAGAGCGTCACTTTCTGGGCGGCTGAGCGTACGCGGGAAAAATTTCATCACCCGCTCATCTGCATTCAACTGCGCAAACGGCACTTTATCGGCTTCAGTCCACTGACGCAGCCGTAAACGATCGGTTTCTAGCTCGTAAATTTTCGTCATCGTTCTACTAGAATAAGAAGCATTCTGCAAGGCAATCGTATGAATCACAAGGTTAAACCAAACTGGGCAGGGGATGATGGGCTCTCTCGCTTTGTAAACTTGTTGATTAAAACCAAACCGATTTACAGCGTCATGAAAACTCAGGCCCGGCGAGTCTTGATCAAAACCGCAGAAAAGAATGGTATTCCCTGGCGAGAAAACTACCAGACGCTAGAGGCCGCTAATCCGCAGCAGGCCCTGGCCCAAGTCTCTAATTCAAACATGACTTACCCAGACTACTACCGGGTACCTTTTCATGCTTATGACGAAGGCAACTTATGCTGGCCTGCCGCCTTTGAGGCAGAATCGGCAACTTATGCAATGGCACTGCGGGTTTGGCCCCAAGAAAAACTCACCTGGCAGGCCGCTCAAGACCGTTTGCGCAACAGCTTTCACGAAGTGTTAAATCAATACGGCCCTCACCCCGTCAAAGATATTCTCGACATTGGCTGCTCGGTCGGCATCTCTACTCGCGCTGTTCATGACTATTACGAGAAAACACAAGGCAGCCCTGTGCATACGATAGGTTTAGACTTGTCTCCATATATGTTGGCGATCGCGAAAATACAAGATAAAGCAGGCAAAATTTCTCAATGGATCCACACCAAAGCCGAAGACACCGGCCTCTCTGGGCGATCGTTTGACTTGGTGACCCTGCAATTCGTTATCCACGAGCTGCCTCACCCCGTCACCCAAGCCATCTTTAAAGAAGCCCACCGATTGCTACGGCCCGGCGGCTGTCTGGCGATTGTCGATAACAACCCTCAATCGCCCGTCATCCAAAACTTACCGCCTGTACTCTTCACCCTAATGAAAAGCACCGAACCCTGGAGCGATGACTACTATACCTTTGATGTAGAAGCAGCCCTAAAAGAGAGCGGATTTGAGCCTGTCGTCACCGTCGCTAGCGACCCGCGCCACCGCACCCTAATTGGGAAGAAAAGCTAGCTGAGTAGGCTACTTGAGAATAAGCCTGATTCAGATTTACACAAAGTTCTGAACAATCTCTGAAAGTGTCCTTAGGTCAACTTTTCGACGGCGCGGCGTAAGAATTGCTTCACAAATTCATCTCGCCGATTGAGCTGATATTGCTGTTCTACAACCGCTTGAATGCCGCCATCGCCCCAGTCTTGATTGGCCTGAAAGTAGGTGATAAAACTTTTACCCGCAATGCGAGTCAAATAGGCAGCGCTGGCCCCTTGCAACAGTTTGCTCGCTACCGCTGTTGCCACATTAACCTGCAAGCCCACTGCCAGCATTTTCATCGCCCCTTTGGCTACGCTCAACGCTGCCATCGTTTTCGCTAGCGACAGTGCCAGCGCCTTCGCTTCTTCAATGCTTACCTCTATGCCATACACCCGGCCTAGCTCCACCACCATTTGCGCATTGACGGCTGCGGTCGCTAGCATATCCACCACGGGCAAAGGTGTTGCGGCTAGCACTCCGGCCCCGATCCACTGATAGCGATCGACAATGGCATCGGCCTGCTGTTGCCTTTGACCGCTTAGTAAGGCCCGTGCCTTTTGGCTGATTTGCTGCGATCGCAACAGCAAATTACGAGCAATCAAATCCGATCCTTCTTGCCGCAGAATTGTCAAAATCCGCTCAATCAGACCGGCAATCTCTGGATCTGGCTGAACGACCGTACCATCGGGCAGGGTTGCCGGAGCAGGTTTAGCAGCGATCGCCACGACATCTTGATCGATCAACAGCCCCCAAGTTCTCTCCCTCAGCCGCTGTAAAATCTGTGCTTTCTCTTCCGGCAGATAGCGATCGGTTTTGTTAAACACCAGTAGCGATCGCTTGCCCATGCCCACCAGCATTGCCAGCGGCTCATACTCCACCCGATGCAGGTCATTGTCCACCACAAACAACAACAAATCCGCCGCTGCTGCCAGTGCCTTAGCCTCCCGTGCCCGTTCCTCACCAAACTCACCTGCCTCTAGCAGTCCCGGCGTGTCGGTGATCAGAATCTCTTGCTTTCCCGCTGGCGAACTAGCGGCCAGGGCAACTTGATAGGTCTGCGCTGACTGAGTCGTGCCTAATGTCGCCGCTACTGGCGCAGCCATTTCGCCTAGCAAGGCATTCACCAGCGCCGTTTTGCCCGCCGAGCCCAAACCAAACACCACAATTTCAAACCTCTGCTGGGCCAACCGTTGCGCTAGCTCAGTAGATTGAGCCGCTAATGCCTGCCGCGCAATCTCGTCTTCAATTTGAGAAATTTGCTGCTGAGTGGCTTGTAGGCTGACGGTTGCGACCTGATCTGGTTTTTCGGGCAGCGTGACGGTTCGCTGGTGCTTGGGCCGCAAAAATAACCAGGCATAGTAGGCGATCGCACCAATTGCCCCGACTAGCAGCACCACTACTAGCAGCACCACCGCCCTCGCTAGCAAAGGAGACACCGTGGCCAGCCCGCTATATAGCTGGCCCAGGGTACTGACTGTTGTCAGCAGCAGCACCAGGCTGATGAGAAGTGCGATCACAGCGAGCAATATAAACGAACGACGCATAGGCTTTACTTGGATGGGAGGGCGCAAGCAGGTTACGTTTCTGCATTTTAGAAGCGATCGCATCCAGGCAGACATATACGTTGAAAGGGTTACGTTTGCCTCTTCGTCAATAATCATTAGGCAATCGCTAGCAGACTCTGTAGCATAGGGGTTGATTGATGTTCTCTCGCTCTAGGCGCTATGGCTGTCAAGAAAATTCTGGTTTTGGCCATCAATCCGCAAGATACGGCGCGCTTGCGGTTGGATGAAGAAGTGCGGCAAATCAAAGAGGCGCTGAAGCTGTCTGATGGGCGAGCCGAGTTTGAGGTGGTCTCGGAATGGGCGGTGCGGACGGGTGATTTTCATCGCCATTTGCTAGCACATCAGCCGCAGATTGTTCACTTTTCGGGGCATGGGGCAGGCGAGAAGGGGCTGGCGGCTGAGGATAAAGACGGTCGGACGCGGCTGGTGAGTACGGCGACGCTAGATCGGCTGTTTCGGCTGTGTAGTGGAATTGAATGTGTGTTGTTGAATGCTTGTCATTCGGTGGCGCAGGCGGATGCGATCGCCCAACATGTCCGCTGCGTAATTGGCATGAATCGAGCCATCGGCGATGCGGCGGCGATTCGCTTTGCGGAAGGGTTTTACGATGGTTTGGGCTATGGGCGTGGCTATGAGGAGGCGTTTGAGTTTGGGCTGTTGGCGATGGAGGAGGAAGGCATTGCCGAAGCTATGACGCCGGTTTTGCGGGTGAAGGGTGAAGGGGAAAAGGGGAAAGGGGAAGGGG
>JBAQZP010000149.1:0-43871 GCA_049791095.1 Phormidesmis sp. | reverse complement strand
GCAAGAAAGCTACTGATGAACTCAAAGCCAGCATTCAAGTTGTTTTCGATGACAGACTACCCAAATGGAATTACACCGCCTTGGCTAATCCCTCTCAAATTGACTCAACTATTTAATCCTCGATCCTAAGCTGTTCCAAGTATCAGCACAGGTATTTGTATTATTCTCGTAAGCCTTCAGCTTAATCGAGAAGCGAAAAGTAGATCCTTGTCCAACTTGACTAACCGCATCAATTTCGCCATCCATCATCTCAATAAGCTGCTTGCTAATAGCCAGCCCCAGCCCTGTGCCGCCATATCGACGAGTAATAGAAGCGTCCACCTGACTAAACGGTTTAAAAAGATGCGAAATCTTCTCTTCGGCAATGCCAATACCTGTATCCTTAATCAGAAATTGGATTTTGTAGTCACAGCTAGCAGACTCTTGCAGAGCCTCCTCACCAGAAATACGGTCAACTTTAACCTGAATGCTGACCCCACCTTTAGCAGTAAATTTGACGCTGTTGCTCACCAGGTTAGATAAAACTTGCCTGAGGCGAATGGCGTCGCCCTCAAAGCAATTAGGAATACTCGCTGGTTCAATTACAGAGGTCAGAGAAAGACCTTTTTCCGCTGCCTGGCTATAAAATAAATCCAGGACTTGTTCAACACATTCGTATAAATCGAGGCAGCCTATTTCTAAATCCAACTTGTTGGACTCAATTTTAGAAAAATCGAGAATGTCATTAATTAGCGTCAGCAAAGTGTTGCTACTTGTGCGGATGACATTTACAAAATCCTGCTGTTGAAGATTTAAGGGAGTATCCCCCAGCAGCTCGGTCATACCCACCATCGCATTCATAGGCGTGCGAATTTCATGACTCATCATTGCCAGAAAATTGCCTTTAGCCTGATTAGCCGTTTCAGCAGATTTTATCGCCACTTCTAAAGTCTGATTGATGCGCTGTTGTTCCAATTTTTCGACGATGAGCTGTTGCTCAAACTGCTTCATTTGCGTGATATCAAAAGCAGTACCCCCCACAAACCTTCGCCCGGCATGATCTGAAAAAGGAAACTTAACCACCTGCCAATATCGATCGACCTGATCGGGCGTAGGCACCACCTCCACCAGCGACTGCTCTCGGTTAGTCGATAGCACGAGCAAGTCATTCTTACCTACCTGATCTGCCGCTTCCTTGGGCAGAAAATAATGATCGGTCTTACCAATGACCTCCCCCGGTTTGAGATTAAAACTTTTCTCTAGCGGCTGGTTAACATAGGCAAAGCGACCCTGCGCATCCTTCATGAAAAACATTGTTGAACTATGGTTCATAAAAGCGCGAAAGCGGGCCTCACTATCTCGCAGTTGCTTCTCGAATTGCCTTTGCTGCACTAATCTCCCCACCGGCCCAGAAATCGCATCGATAATCTCGACTAGCTGCGAATCTTTTGGAATGGCCTGATCGCTAAAAAATACCAGCACAGCCAGCGTCTGACCCGCCGCAATCAAAGGCACCCCAAAGGCCGCTTTTATGCCACAGTCCTTAGCTTCCTGGTGCCGCAAAAAGACATCGCTAGTAGCACTGGAAACATCGATATGCCATTCCCACTGCTGAGACGTCCAAACACGTCCTGGAACACCTATCCCCAATGCAAACGTATAGCCTTTACTGAGCTGGCCAAAGCGAACAGGATCAGAGCACCCTTCACTGGTTTTTACGACAGGTTCAGCCGCATAAAACGTTGTCCCACATCTCAGCGTTTCTGTCTGAGGGTCTAGCTGCCAGATCTCGCCATAGGGCCATCTATAATGTTGACAAATAGTTTGCACTACCGCGTTAAGAGCCAATTCTAAGTCTTGAGCTTTATTAATTTCTAAAATCAGCGTTTTTAGTAGCAAGAACGGATCTGTAGTAGATTGCATAGCTGACGCTTTCAATATTCAATAACAGTCTGGCGAAGTCACATCAAAGTCACATCAAAGGTGTGATGTAAAGGCTTACAATACTCTATGCTTCATATATAGGTTACCCAGCCTGGCGTTTTAGCTTTGTCTCGTCGTCTCAATATTCTCTTGATATTCTGAGACCGTCTAAACTGAAGGTGCGGCGCTATTGATACTCACTACCCAACGTCGCGCCCAATCAACTCCATCGCCTATTATTCATCTTTTTGTATATGACCTACAGCACCCTCCAACCCACCAAGCCCCAGGAAGATGCCTGGTGGGTACAGCAATGGGTAGATTTGCTCAATTCTTACCGCTTTAAAAAGCGCTTGGAACGGGGCCGCAACTACGCCCGCCAAGGCCATATCCTTAGCCTGGAATTTAAAGACTCTAAAGTTCTCTCTACCGTTCAAGGCACCGCCACCGAACCCTATCAACTCTCTATTTGGATAGAGCGCTTTACCGATGAAGACTGGGGCTTTGTGATTGACACCCTGGGGTCAAAAGCACTTTATTCTGCTCAGCTCTTAGCGGGAGAAATGCCCGATGACATTGAAAACGTATTTACCTCAAACGGACTTAGCCTTTTTCCGTTTACCCTAGCCGATGTCAAATCTAAATGTAGCTGCCCTGATCCAAAAAATCCCTGCAAGCACATTGCCGCTGTTTACTATCAACTCGGCGACTTCTTTCGAGAAGATCCCTTTGTGCTGTTTCAACTGCGTGGTCGCAGTAAAGAACAAATTCTTGAAGCCCTACGCCAGCAGCGTCAGCAGGCGCTAGCACAGACACCCCTGGAAGAGCTGTCAGAAAAAGAAACTGCCAAAGATTCCAAACCCAACTCAAAATCATCTGCGCATCACAGCGCGATCGCGCCCCATTCAATCCACCCTGCTATTCAAATCGAAAGCTTTTGGCAGTACGATGCGCCTATTGATTCCTCGTTAGTTGTCATTACCCCAGCCGAGCAAACCGTCCTGGACGTCATCGGTGACATGCCACTGGCCACCACCGAAGCCCAAGCTGTGATGGCCCACTTTAAAGCGCTTTACCAAACGGTTGCCCAACAGGCAATGATGACCGCCCTTAGTTAGTCCAAGGAGTCCAAGGAGTCCAAGGAGAAGGAGTCCAAGGCGGGCTAACTCACCATCGTTAGCAATCGGCGCAAGCCCGCCCAGCCGATATAGATATAGCCAATCGCTAATAGCAAGCTGCTCAGCGTTACCCGGATAGTAGCCTTAAGCGCCTCTCTTTTCACCCGCTGAGTCGCATCTGCCTTTTCTTCGCCGATGCGGGTTTTCATTTGGGTTTGGGCCTCGCCTACCTGCGAATTCAAAAACTGGTTGAGTTCGTCAGGATTATTGCGAAATCGCTCGATTTGCGCCCGCTGCGCCTCGTCTAAATTGCCGCTGTCAATCGCGGCTTGAAGCTGGGCTTCGTCGCTTAGCAGCGCGTCAATCTGCGATCGCCGCTCCGACAATAGGGTATCTAGCTCTTGATTGAGTTGAGAGTTGGCTTGCTCGGCCTGAGTTTCTACCTGAGTAAGGGCTTCTTTGCTTTGCAAGCGCACATTATTCGGGTGCAGAAATGTCGTTAACAGAAAAATCAGACCGAGTAGGCTAGAAAGCAAACAGACCCAGAATCGCGCATCTGCCGCCAGGCTAAACCGGCGCGGAACCTTACCCAAATTGCTATCAATCCAGTACCCCGTAAATAGCAAAGAAATACCGACTAGAGGCACGATTCCTCTGTCTACTAACTGAGTCGTCGTCGCTAGCTGCCAGGCACGGTTACCAAACTCGATGGGGTACAGCAGCGTGATGAAATCAATCAGGGCAGCCGCAATGGTAATGCCCCCCACTAACTTAAGAGAAGTTGCGGCCAGCGGTGATGGCAGGGTTGCTTTGGGCGCAGAAGGTGTCATAAAGGTTCAACAGGTGGCGCGAGTACATCATTTTGCCGCTAGGGGCGGTTAAAATCAGCACGATTTTTCAACCAGAATAAATCAAAGTTGATTTAATAGCGAACCTATCATGCCCATGCTCGTCGTGACTATTTAACTTCAAGATCATTTCTATCCGCGTTTTCTAGGCTGGATTCAAGGCTGAACTCTGAGCCATTTTGGGATGTTGAGTAGTCTACGTTGATTTGGCTTTTGCTTTCGTACAGCCAGTTGAGCTTTTTGGGATCCAGGCGCGTGTGATACATCACTTTTAATAGCTGGTTGAGCAGCGCCTGGCGGTAAATGCCTCGGCTGCGGAACCGCCGGGCTGACGTGATAACTTTGCCGGGCGCGATCGCAGGCTTTCCCCACTGACCCAGGGCCACACTCAGCGCCGTGTCCTCAAAAATGTCCAGATCTGGCACGCCGCCAATTTCCGTGAGCACCTGCCGCCGGGCAAAAATGCAGTGGTCTAGGTAAAGGATGCGCTGTCGTTGCGATCGCTGCCGGGTCGAATACCAGGACGTAAACCTCAACAGCCAATGATCCAGATCAAAGCTATGCACAAACCCACCCCAAACAGCCGCCGTTAGCGCCGTCTCAGCCTGCAACAGTGCATCTTTCTGTGGCAATAGCGTCGCCGGATGGTGCAGCAAAACCATATCGCCCTGACTCGCCGCAATCCCGACGTTTAGCCGCTGCGCCCGATTGCTCGCTACCGTCTCAATAATTTCCACCCTATCAAAGCGTCGGATAACATCTAGGGTGTCATCTTGACTGGGGCTCACCACCGCAATTAACTGATGATCGCCTGACTGCTGCGATAGGTTGTTTAATATTCTAGGTAAATAGCCGTGACGAGCCTCATTGAAACAAGGCAAAACAACGGAGAACATACGGTCGGGCCACACTCCACGCCGTAGACAATTCTACGATAGAGCCCAGACACCGCGCTAAGCTGTCTTTGAAAGCGCTGTTTAAAAGACCCGGCCAAAAGACCTAACGGAGCCCTCATGAATCCCCTAATTGATACCATCGTTGAAGTTTTGCCCGATAAAGCCGCCCTGATTACGCGGGCCTATGAGGTGACGGTCGCGACGCTGCAAGCTGCGATCGCCGATCGCGATCGCGCCACAATTGCCCTCTCTGGCGGCAGCACCCCCAAACCGCTCTACGAATCCTTAGCCAGTGCCGATCTGCCCTGGGAAAAAATTTATGTTTTCTGGGGCGATGAGCGCTACGTGCCCCAAGACGATCCCAAAAGCAATGCCCGCATGACTCGCGAAGCCTGGCTCGACCGCGTGCCCATTCCTACCGAGAACATTTTCCCGGTGCCCACAGGTGCGAACGATCCAGCGGCTGACGCGGCAAAATATGAAGAAACGCTAAAAACATTCTTTCAATCTCAAAGCGGTGAATTTCCCGCCTTAGACTTTGTGTTGCAGGGTATGGGAGACGATGGTCATACGGCTTCGCTGTTTCCGAATACCGAGGCGTTGGATGTACGCGATCGCCTCGTCACCGTCGGCAACCATGACGGCGAACCCCGCATCACCTTCACAGTGCCGCTGATCAACGCAGGCCGTAAGGTTGTCTTTTTAGTTGCAGGCGAAAACAAACAAACTGCCCTTTCCCAGGTATTTTCACCCGACGCCGACGACCATACCTATCCCAGTAAACTCATCCTCCAAGCAGACGGTAGCCACTGGCTGCTCGATGCCGCCGCTGGCAAAGGACTACCTAAACCCTTCAATCCCAACGAAATTTGACCCAACATTCATCCTTCATCGTTTCCAAATGATCACCTGCCCCAACTGTAATCATCAAAATCCCGACGGCGCACTCCAATGTGAAGCCTGCTACACGCCCCTACCTGTCATGGTGGCCTGCCCCAACTGCAACGCCCCCGTGCAGGCAGACGCCAGCTTCTGCGGCCAGTGCGGCAACGACCTCAGAGGCGTTCGTGAAGCAGAACCTACAGAGGGTTCGCCGCCTTCACCTGCTCCCGATATCGACCTTCCCGAACTCGTAGAGCCTGACGCACTCATAGAACCCGAACCCGTTACCAGCCCAACCTCTCCAGCCTTCCCAGAGAGCCCCAACCTCGAAGCCCCTGAAATTCTGGCACCGCCCGCGCCCCCAGTTGCGCCCTCAGTTGCGCCCCCAGTTGCGCCCCCAGCAAACGCCACCCAGCTTCAGTCCATCAGTGCCCGCCTGCGGCAGGTACAAACCGACACCCTCATCGAAATTCCGAGGCAGCTATCTATTGTGAGGATTGGGAAACCTAACGATCAAACGCCTCCTGACATTGATGTTTCTGGGTTTCCTAACTCAGAGGTTGTCTCTAGAGCGCACGCTAACCTTCTCGTTGAAGGCGACGTTTATTACCTAGAAGACGTCGGTAGCTCTAATGGTACCTACATCAATGGATTACCCCTACCAGCGGGTAATCGCCATCGGCTGCGTCCGGGCGATCGCATTGCCCTCGGCAAAGGCGATAAAGTCAGCTTTATATTTGAGATGGCAAGCTAGCAACAGCTTTTAGGCCCAGCCACCATCTCAGCTATAAAACCGGCTGTCTGTGTCCTAAATGTTCCTCCATTTGGTGTTTGTGCTGTGCCCGCCTTAAACAACGTCATCACGCTGTCGCTATTGCACCCCATTGATAAAACGCCCGTGCAAAGCTGGACATTTGAAGAAGAACCCGTCGTGCGCATTGGCCGCTCGGTAAATAACGACGTCATTCTCTATAGCGCCGTCGTTTCACGGCACCATGTAGAGCTACGGCAAAGCGAAAACGGCTGGGAAATCTACAACATCGGCACCAATGGCACCTTCTTAGCAGGCCAGCGGATAGAATCCAAACCCGTACAGGATGGCCTCGTTATCCGCCTGGCCCGCTCAGGCCCCAATATTCAAATCAACGTCACCCGCCAAACCAAAGGCATGTCTGACATTCATGCCCTGATTGCGAAACAGCAGGCTACGGCTCCGCTGGGCTTACGTGCGGACAGTGCTAAGGGCTAGCAGTGCTAAGGGCTAAGCACTGTCGTTTGCGTTTATGAAGTCATGCCGCTGGCCATCGCGTCTGCCTCAGCAGCAGCCCGCCACATGCTAAATTTGAGCCGACCACCAAGCGCGTCGGCAGATAACTTATGGCAAGGGGCGATCAAGTCTACGCAATCCGTGAAATCATCGGCATTCCTTATGAACACCACGGCATAGACTGCGGCGATGGCACTGTCATTCACTACAGCAAAATAGGCGAAGCTGCCGTTGCCCGCACGCCCCGAGACATCTTTGCCAGGGGCGGCGCAATATATACCAAGCCCAGGGCCACCGCATTTATTCCAGACATAGTGGTGCAAAGGGCTGAGAGCCGACTGGGTGAGCGCCAGTACGATTTATTTTTCAATAACTGTGAGCATTTTGCCAACTGGTGTAAGACCGGTCGCAGTGAATCCGATCAGCTCACTAGCTTTGGCCTGCGCCTCGACCAGATCAAGCTGCCCGAGGTTGGCGATTTGGCAGAGCGAGCAGCCCAAAGTGAATCGCCCGAACAAACGATGCTGCTGTTTCAAGAAGCCTTGGGTAATATTGCGATCGCCACCAACACCCTTCTGCCTAAATACGAACAGGCCACCACCGACACGCTCACCTGGCACCGTGTTGCCCAGCGTGCCCTCAGCAAAGACCGCGAAGATCTTGCCCGTGCCGCCCTGCACCGCAAAGTGAAGGCCCAAAAGGAAGCTGAAACCATCAAAGGCTACCTCAGCCAGCTTTCAGACCTTCAGCTCACGCTAGAGCAAAATCAGACTTTCGTCCAAAGCCGACTGCTTTAGCTGGCCTCACCGTTTCAGGGACTTAGTCTTTAGGGACTTAGCCTTCAGGGACTTGGTCTTCAGAGACTTGATCTTCAGAGACTTGATCTTCAGAGGCTTGGCCATTGCGCTTACGAGTGAACAGCGCCGTTCCACCTAAAACGGCCAGGCCGGGCAAAACTCCCGGTGCTGGTACATCTTGAGCTACTGGCTCGTCCATTTTTGCTTCTATACCGATGCTCAAAAAGTCAACTGCCCAGCCATCACCGTCGGCACCGCCAACTTGATTAATCGACAGTGCCAATCGATGAGAAGCGTTGAGGACGCTAGGATCGATACCAATGCTAAAGAACTGAGTGCGAGGGCCACCGGGGCCAGTCAGGTTAAAACTGTTTAAAATCGCCGCCAAGGCAGGGGCATCCTGGCCATTTAGGCTAGCGGTGTAGGCATTGCCAAACGTAGGAAATTGAAAATCGTCTGCGGCAATTCCCAGCGTAAAGGTTTTAATCGCTGAGCTAGAGACTAAATCGCTGTAGTCTAAATCGAGCAACTGAGGCCCGTTGATGCCCTTATTAAAATAGCCATCCTTTAAGCTACCGGACTTAGCTTCACCGCGATAAATTTGGTCGGTGCCTGGAAAGTCATCAGCCTCCGGTACGAATGGAAAACCGTGGTTAAACGACTGGTTGGCAAAACTAACATCCCCCGCCTGAAGACCGACAAGCGCTGCGCCTGCCGTTGGATCGGCGGGATAAACATCTTTATTGGGGCCGTTGGCTCTACCAAAGAGATCTTGATCGCCAAAGAATTTGACGTTGGCCCCAAGCGTAGCGGCCTGCGCAGAATCGCTTGCGCCAAAAGAAACTAGTCCAGCGACTATGATCGCTGAGGCCGTAGAGAAAGCTTTCCAGCAGACATTTGATGAGGATTTAGCACTAGGTAGAGAGCGAAAAGTTGAATAGGAAAAAAGCTGAGCGTTCATTGAGCACTGGCTAAATAAGGGACTGACACAAACAGAAGCACCGAGCACCAAATAGTTTTTGGGGGCTTTGTTTTACCCAAATAGCAATATCAAAGGATTCTTACGTCAGAACAAGGACATTTCACCCACTTCAAGAAAACTTTGTATGTGTGTACGGCTACTGTGTCAATTAGATGTTGATTCCGGTCGAGCTTTATTTTGCTGATTTAAAGGTCGAGGCTGCCTGTCGCTATAGAGAATCTGCCCGCTGCGATCGCGACGGTTTTTTCTGATGCTTTCGCTTGCTATACCGCCGTCCATCTAACCAGCCAATGGCGACTGTGGCTGTGTTGCCGTGAATGAACAGTGATAGAAACACAGTTAGCGTAACGATGCTCCATAGCAGCGATATGTTCTCGAAAGTTGCGTTGTTCTGAGCGTAGGCCAGGTAGTAAAACGAGCCAAAGCCCCGGATGCCGATGAAGGCGATCGCGCCCCTCTCCGATTTAGAAAGCTTCATCCCGGCCAAAGCTAGCAGCCCCGACAGCGGCCTTGCCACCAGCATAAACAGCGCCGCAAACAAAAAGTTACGCCAGCTCAACAGATTCATTTCTACACTGGCCACAAAGCCACCAAGCGCAATTAGCAACAGCCCGGCAAAAATTCGCTCTAACTGAGTCGCAAACTGGTAAGGCTTTGCATAGTACTCGTGATGCTTTTCAATATTTTGCCGAGTAGAAACTGCCGCCGTAAACACCGCCAAAAATCCGTAGCCATGCAGCGCCTCACCTATTCCATAAGCCAGAAAAATCGCGGCTGTGATAAACAGTCCCTCGCGCGTTTCCTCGCGCACAGTTTCATCCGAAATGCGAAAGGCATAGTGAGCTAGCAGCCAGCCGATCCCAATGCCTACCACAATCCCCATCACCACGCGATAGGCAAAGTCGTAAGCCACCCAGTTCACCAGCCAGCCACCGAGCGCCCCATCATGCTCAGCAAACCGTATAGCCAGGTAAACAAAGGGAAAGGCCAGTCCATCATTTAGCCCTGCCTCAGTCGTCAAACTAAAGCGCACTGGATCTTCCTTGCCTTTGTTCGGTGGCCCCACCTGTACGCTATGTGCCATCACCGGGTCAGTCGGTGCCAGGCAAGCCCCCAGCAAAATGGCATCTGCCACTGACAGCCCAAAAATCCAGTGGCCTAACAAAGCCGCCGCCGCAATACAAATCGGCATTGATACACACAGCAACCTGAGCGTAGATTGCCAGGTGCGCAGCCGAAACCGCCGATCGATGGCGAGCCCAGCTCCGGCTAAAGAAAGAATCACAATTAGCTCAGTGACATACTCAGCAACAACGGTATGCGTTTTGTTGTTAACCGGATCGAGCAGCGGTAAATCCGAAATTTGACTAAACAGAACCACTGCGAATAAAGAGTACAGCAGCGGTACGTTAATGTAGCGAGCGCCTTTGATGGTGGGCAACCAGGTAAATCCTAGCAGTGCCAAGCCAAAGACGATGTACAAAATTATCTTGGGTTCCATAGCAGTATTGCTGAGTGAAGGTAATTCAGCCAAAGCTATGGCTTTATAGATACTGCACGAGCGTAGGTCTCTATAGCCTCTACCGCAAAATAGATCTCACAAAACAGATCTCATCAATGAATGTCATATCCAAAGACATTCGCATCTGCTTCACCCAGATTGAGATCTGCTAAACCATACTCCTGCCAGCGACGGGAAACCAGCGCCGCTACATTCGGATCAGATTCTAGCTGTTCGCCCCACTCATGCTCAGTCTCGGGCGATACCTTAGTCGTCGCATCAATGCCCATGCGGCTACCCAAGCCTAAGCGCTCATTGGCAAAGTCCAGAGAGTCAAACGGGCTATCTGGCAATATAAAGACGTCGCGAATGGGATCGACCTTAGACGTTACCGCCCAGACGACCTGACGCGGATCGCGGATGTTAATGTCTTTATCGACCACAATCACAAACTTGGTGTAGGTAAACTGTGGCAACGCCGTCCAGAAGGCCATTGCTGCGCGTCGGGCCTGACCTGGATATGACTTATCGATGGAGATAATCGCAGCTTTATAACTCAGTGCCTCCATCGGCAGGAAAAAATCAATAATTTCAGAGACTTGCTGGCGGAGTATGGGGGTGTAAATGCGGTTGAGGGCGATCGCCATCATGGCTTCTTCTTTTGGCGGACGACCGCTAAATGTCGTCAAATAAATCGGCGACTTCCGGTGCGTCATGCAGTGAAAGCGAATCAGCGGCGCGTCGTCAGTTACCCCGCCGTAATAACCCATATGATCGCCAAAGGGGCCGTCACGTCCGGTCTCACCCGGCGTAATTGTGCCCTCTAGCACGAACTCCGACATTGAAGGCACTTCCAAATCGACTGTTTTGCACTTGGCAAGCGAAATGCCCCTGCCAGCGTATAGCCCTGCAAATAGCCATTCGGACAGATCGACGGGAATAGGGGTGGCTGCGGCCAGAATAATTAAGGGGTCTACGCCGATTGCGATCGCAATCTCCAAATTCTTCCCCCGCTCTGCCGCCTTGCGCAAATGCCGCGCCCCGCCCCGCACCGACAGCCACTGCACCGTCATTGTATTCTGGCTTTGAAGCTGCAACCGATATACCCCCACATTGGGCACACCCGTTTCACAGTCCTTCGTAATCACCAGGCCCAGGGTCACCACCTTGCCGCCGTCTTTGGGATAAGGGCGAATCATCGGAATTTGTGTCAGATCCACCTGCTCGTCTAGCCGCACCACCTGCTGACAGGCCGGCAGCCAATCGCGCGAGGGCTTCGCCTTGACCACATCAAACAGCACTTTTCCCAAATCAATTGCCTGAGAAATCTTCTTTGGTGGCTTCGGCTGCTGCAACATTCCTAGCTTTTTGCCCAGTACCTCTAGCTCTTCGGGGTGCTCCATTCCCATTGCCCAGCACACCCGCTCTACCGTGCCCAGCAGATTTACCACCACCGGATAAGCAGAGCCCTTGACATTTTCAAACAGCACTGCCGGGCCACCCGATTGCAGCAGCCGATTAGAAATTTCAGCAATCTCCAAGTTTGGATCTACCAACGCCTGAACATGCCTGAGCTGCCCGCGCTTTCTAACTTTTTTTAGAAAATCTCGTAGATCCTTCGCCATAGATAAGAAAGGGATAAAAGGCCCGTGCTAGTTATGGTGGAATGTAGCACTTATGAGAGTCAAAAGGTGTTCGATCCTATAGTCAATCTAAAAATATAGAGATTTAGACGTTAGGACTGCGCCAGCGCCTCTTTTTGAAGCTGCATGACTTTACCGATTCCTTTTTCGGCGTAGTCGAGCATGGCATTGAGCTGAGCGCGCGTAAAGCTGCCTGCTTCGGCGGTGCCCTGCACTTCAATAAACTCAAGCTTTTCGTTGAGCACTACATTAAAGTCAATATCTGCCGCAAAATCTTCTGGATAGTTCAAATCCAAAAAGGCATCGCCCTCTAGTAAGCCGACAGAAATAGCGGCAATTTGGTGGCGAATCGGGGATGCCGTGAGCTGGTTGGTTTGGATGAGGTGGGCGATCGCATCCGCCAAAGCCACATACGCCCCCGTAATTGCCGTCGTCCGCGTCCCACCATCCGCCTGCAACACATCCGCATCGAGAGCAATCGTTCGCTCTCCCAGCGCCGCCATATCCACCGCCGCCCGCAAGCTGCGCCCAATCAATCGCTGAATTTCCTGCGTCCGGCCCGACAGCTTCATAAACTCCCTGGACTTGCGCGTATGTGTGGCCCCCGGCAGCATCCGATACTCCGCCGTCAGCCACCCCTGCCCAGAACCTTTTAAAAACCCAGGCACTCCCTCACTCACCGACGCCGTACATAAAACCCGCGTATTACCACAGTGCGCCAGCACAGATCCCGCCGCATAGCGAGTAAAATGACGCTCAAACTTAATCACTCGCAGCTCATCGGGCGCTCTGCCATCCGGACGTTGCCAGGCCATCACTTCACTCACAAAACAGTTCATCACCGTTCAGCATATAGCAAACATTTAGCACAGGCTTCTAGCTCAAACAGTTGACCCAAACAGCCCGCCCTAACCTCTAGCCTAATCATCTAGCGTCATCATCAATTTATATCAACACATCTAGCGTTTTCACCTGGCAAGACACACTATATACGGTATATTTAGCAGGTCATTCGTCTCACAACTCTATGGTTTCACAGCTTAGAGCTTTACCCAGCGGCCCACTGTCTGGAGAACCCCTATCCGAAGCACTGCGTCAGCACCCATTGCTCCGCGCCATTGAAGGCACCGTTCAGGTCTTCACCTCACCGCACCGCACCTTCTTCACTAACGTCATGGTGCAAGCCACCCGCGTCGCCGAGCAGGGTCTTCCTGTCCTCATTGTCCAATTTCTCAAAGGCGGCATTAACCAAGGCCCCCACAATCCCATCCAAATGGGTCAAAACCTCCACTGGATCCGCTGCGAAAGCCTAGAATCGATCAGCAGCCCCAACGTTTCAACCGAAACCCACGCCGCCCTGCTCGCCCTGTGGCAATACACCCAAGCCGCTATCCACGAAGGCAGATACGGCCTGATTGTACTTGACGAACTCAGCTTGGCCATCGACTTTGGCCTAATCAAAGAAAACGAACTTCTCACCCTCCTCAAAAACCGCCCTTCCCACGTAGAAATTATCCTCACCGGCCCCCAGATGCCCGATTCCCTGCTTGCCGTGGCTGACCAGGTGACCGAATTTCGCCGTAATTACGTAGTTTAAAAAGTAGTTTTAAAAAAGCAGCCCACAAACCATAGGAGACCTAATGATGATTAAAAACGACGCCTGGATAAAAGAAGCTGCTAACAAAGGCATGATTGCCCCCTTTGAGTCCTCGCTGATTCGTCGCGCTCAACTCCCTAGCCAGCCGCAAGAAAGCCCGGTCATCAGCTACGGCCTCTCCTCCTACGGCTACGACATCCGCCTCTCTGCCAACGAATTCCGAATTTTTCGCCATGTGCCCGGCACCGTCATCGATCCCAAAAACTTCAACCCCGAAAACCTAGAGCCTACCAAGCTCAAAAAAGACGACAACGGCAGCTACTTCATTCTCCCGGCCCACTCCTACGGCCTCGGCGTCGCCCTAGAGCGGTTGCAAATGCCCGATAACATCACCACCGTTTGCATTGGCAAAAGCACCTATGCCCGCTGCGGTATCATCGCCAACCTCACCCCCGCCGAAGCAGGCTGGCGCGGCTACCTCACCCTCGAATTCTCAAACTCTTCCAGCGCCGACTGCCGTATCTACGCCAACGAAGGCGTTGTTCAGCTACTGTTTTTAGAAGGTGAGCCTTGCCAGGTTAGCTACGAAGCTCGACGCGGTAAATATCAAGACCAGCCTGAAGCGGTTACCATCGCTCGGGTGTAGACGCACTCTCTGAGACTTCTACTTGTTAACATATCTATAGTTTGTAGAGCAGCGGTTATGATCTTTGGTATCGAGATCGAGCAGGAAGAAGATGGGCGTTGGATTGCAGAGATTCCGGCGCTACCTGGCGTAATGCTATATGGCGAAACATCAGAAGAAGCTAGAGCTAAGGTACAAGCCTTAGCCCTGAGGGTGATCGCTGAACGTATCGAAAGTGGTGAAACTCCACCGGAATTAGTAAGCGTTACATTCAGTGCAGCATGAGCGCTTGGGGCAGTAAAAAGTCTAGAAAAGTTCTAGCTGCGCTGCTTAAGATTGGCTGGGTAATCAAAAGACAGTCAGGCTCTCACCGGATTTTGGCCCGTGATGGCTGGCCAGATGTTGTATTTGCTTTTCACGACGGGGAAGAAATTGGCTCCCGGATGCTAGCACGCATAGCGAAGAGGACAGGGCTTCAGCCTGATGATTTGTGAAGCGCTAAAACTCAATCTTCCTGGTAGAAGACTGGTTTGTTCAAGGACAATCTATGTCATAGAGTCATAGAAACATCTAAGCGCTAAAGATGTAATTGTCTAGCGCTTAGATGCTTTTAGTTAAACCTGTGCGACTTCTGGCGTAGGCGCTGATGTAGATGAAGCGACCCCGTTGACAACTTCAGAGGACACATTGAAGTTTTTGGCAACCTCGCGGGCGGTCATTTTGGCGCACATCATTACCGAGGGGGTGCCGCCGCCGGGCTGAGTGTTTGCGCCTACCAGATAGAGATTGTTAATGTCTTCACTGCGGTTGTGCGGACGGAAGAAGGCGCTTTGAACGAGCACGGGTTCTACGCCGAAGGCATTGCCCAAATAGCTGTTGAGCGTTCCTTCAAAGTAGTCGGGGGTGATATGGCTTTGGTAGACCAAACGATCTTTGAGGTTCGGGATGTAGCCGCGTTCTTCTAAAAAGGTGAGCACTCTATCGGTGAGCTTAGGCCCTTCAATATCCCAGTTAATATTGCCGCCGTTGTTGGGTACTGGCACTAGTGTATAAGCCGCGTGATGTCCGGCAGGGGCCATGCTGGGATCACTCAGCGAAGGAATGTGTAAGTACTGAGAAAAGTCGGGGCTGAGCACTTTTTGATCGAAGATTTCTTTTAGCAGTTCTTCATAGCGGGGGCCAAGGATAATGTTGTGATGCTGCAAGTCTAAGGGTTCTGACTCGTCGGTTTTGAAGCCGAAGTAAATGACGAGTACGGACATGGACTGCCGGGTTAGCTTTACTTTTAAGTCTTGATTGATCAAACGATACTTAGGATCAATCAGCTTCATGTATGTGTTGGCATAGTCGCCATTAGAGGCAACCAAATCGGCAGCATGATAGCTACCGTCTTTTAATTCGATCCCTTTGGCAATCTTTTTGCCAAATAATGAGCCTTCTACATCAATTTTGGCGACTTCACTGTTGTACTGGATGGTGCCGCCGAGTTCTTCAAACTTACGCACGAAGCCTTGAACCAGCTCACCTGTGCCGCCCATTGCGAAGTGAATGCCCCAGGTTTTTTCGACAAAGTGAATCATGGCGTAGATGGCTGGCACGCTTAAGGGGCTGCCGCCCACTAGCAAGGGTTCAAAGCTGAATACCTGCTGAAGTTTTGGACTTTTGAAGTAGTCTTTGACAAAGGAGAAAAGCGGGCGAATAGCATCGAGCTTCACTAAGTCAGGGGCCACCTTCAGCATGTCCATGACGTTGCCAAAGTAGGTGTAACCTAGCTCAACAAATCCCCGATCAAAGATGGCTTTGGCAGCTTTATGAAAGCGCTCGTAGCCTTCTAAATCGGCTGGTTCAATCGCTTCAATTTGGCGGCGCGTGTTTTCAGGATCGCCGTCGTAGTCGAAGTAAGTGCCGTCATCGAAGTAGATGCGATAAAACGGCAGAATCGGGACAATTTTTACGTACTTAGCAGTGTTTGGCCCGCTGGTAATGCCTGAGGTGATCCGATCTTTGGGATCCATGATTTCGGCGGGAAAGTCGGGTTCGCCTAATGCAGCGGCGTCTCTTT
This sequence comes from Phormidesmis sp., assembly GCA_049791095.1. Lineage (GTDB taxonomy): Bacteria > Cyanobacteriota > Cyanobacteriia > Phormidesmidales > Phormidesmidaceae > Phormidesmis. Next base: position 27,751 of record JBAQZP010000149.1, on the reverse strand, counting down.
GTAGCGCGAATAGCTCTTCAATGAAGTGCGGAACGGTGAGGACGGTTGGCCCCATGTCGAAGGTAAAGCCTTGAGCCCGGCGGACATAGGCTCTGCCGCCTGGGGCGTCTAACTTTTCAAAAATGGTGGTGTCAAATCCCAGGCTTTGCAATCGAATGCCTAGAGATATTCCGCCGATACCAGAACCAATAATGATGGCTTTTTTGCGACTCATACCGTAGTTTCACTAGCTATACGTTTCTTAGTATAGACCTCATTTTGATGCTGTAGGGTTGAGAGGCAGGTCAGTGGTAAAGGGGATTTTGTCGGCGGGCGATCACATAATGCCTCTACGGATCATCGGCCTAGTAGAGGTGCGATCGCCCCCCCCGGATCATCCTTCCGCATCAGCGACTCACCCACCAAAATCGCCTGTGCCCCCGCTGCCGTCACCACCTTCACATCTGCTGGCGTATGCAGCCCCGACTCACTCACAATCAGTACTTGCTTTTGAGCTAGCCGATCGCCATAGGTCGCCATAAGCTGCTCAGTCGTCTGCAAGCTCACGGTAAAGTCTTCTAAATTGCGATTATTGATCCCAATCAACTCAACCCCTGCGATCTCGATCACCCGTTCAAATTCTTCTGCGGTATGCGTTTCCACTAGCGCATCTAGCCCTAGCGCCTTGGCAATGCGCACAAAGTACTTAATATCTTGATCAGACAAAATAGCGGCGATGAGCAAGACAGCATCCGCACCGGCAATTCGCGCCTGGTAGAGCTGGTAGGGGTAAATAATGAACTCTTTGCACAGCAGTGGCAGGTCTACGGCATGGCGAATTTGCGTGAGATAGTTGAAGCTGCCCTGGAAAAATTTGCTGTCGGTGAGCACAGATAGACAGGTTGCGCCACCGGACTGGTAGCTGCGGGCGATCGCGACCGCATCAAAATCTGCTCGAATCACGCCTTTACTCGGCGATGCCTTCTTTACCTCAGCAATAATTGCCGGGCTCTGCTTTTTGGCTTGATCTCGTAAGGCATGAATAAATCCCTTGGTCGCGGGCAGATTCTGCGCCTGTTTCTGAAGATCTTTTAACGGCACCTGTTCTCGCTGCCGAGCGACTTCAGCTTCTTTGTGCCACACAATTTTTTCTAATATATTGCGCGGCTCGGAATCTGCGGCCTTGATTTTGTACTCCAGGCTGGCCACAGAGATAGCCGGGTTAGGCGGACGACGGCGAATTTCCATTATGCGCTCACCTCCGCTCGCTTATAAGCCTCATCCAACACCTCAGATAGGGTCGGATGCGTATGGACAAACTTGGATAGCTCGGTGACGGATTGCTTTTGGGCGATCGCATTCGCCGCCTCCTGAATCAAATCAGCCGCATGTAGCCCAATAATATGCGCTCCCATCACCTCACCCGTATCCTTGCGATAAATCACTTTCGCCAGCCCCTCCGTTTCCCCTTCTGCTAAAGCTTTAGAATTCGCCTTAAAATAGCTGCGCACGCTGGCCACCTCATAGCCTTCCGCCTTCGCCTTTTCCTTTGCCGCTGGCTCTGTCAGGCCCACAAAGCTCACCTCAGGATGGGTGAAAGCCGCCGCCGGAATCGCGTTGTAATCGACGCTGCGATGCTGGCCGCAAATGTTATCGACTGCCACAATCCCCTGCGCAGAAGCCGAATGTGCCAGCATCATTTTGCCATTGGCATCCCCAATCGCATACAGGTGAGGCACTGGCTTACCGTCTCGAATCACCGCTAGCTGATCGTCTACTGGAATGAAGCCACGGCGATCGGTCTCCACTGCCACCATATTCAGGTCTAAATTCTTCGTCGCCGGGATTCGACCGGTGGCCACCAGGCAAGCATCTACCTCTAAGACCTCAACGGTTTCCATCGTCTTTGGATCGGCTAGCTCAATCACGACTGGCGAGCCCGGCGTAATTTTTTTGGCCAGCAGGCCCACTTTCGTTTCAATATCGCGCGGCTTAATCAGTACCCGCTCTGCCTGCTTCGCAATATCTGGATCAAACGTTGGCATAAGCTGAGACATGGCCTCAATCATGGTCACCTCAGAACCCAGCGCTGTATAGACGTCAGAAAATTCTAGACCGATGTAGCCGCTGCCAATAATCGCCACCCACTCCGGTAGCCAGTCCAGGCGGATGGCCTCGTCGCTGGTATAAACCGTCTTGCCGTCCGTTTCAATGCCTCTAGGCACAAAAGGAATAGAGCCCGGCGAAAGAATGATGTCTTTTGCGGTAATTGTGCGCGTGCCATTCTCTTCTTTAATAGAGACCTTTTGGCTTCCGGCAATTTTGCCCCAGCCGCGAATTGTTTCTACGCCCAAGCGAGTCAGGCTATTAGTCAAGTCGCCTTGAATTTTGTCAACGAGGTTTTTGGCGTGGTCGGCGATCGCACCCCGGTCAAACCCCACCCCCGACAGGCTAATCCCCATCGCCTTCAAATGCTGTGCGTCTCGCATTTCGCGCACTTTACCCGAAGCCGCCAGCAGTGCCTTAGAAGGAATGCAGCCGCGATTCACACAGGTACCGCCCATATCACCCGCTTCAATAATCGCCGTCTTCAGCCCCCGCTTCACCGCATGAAGCGCCGCGCCATGGCCACCGACCCCGGCCCCAATAATCACTAAATCGTAATCAAATGCTGAATCCACTACTTTCTCCTTGCCGGTCTGTTTTGAGGGCGTTCTCTATTTTCAACCCGAGCGGGGGTTTTAGACAACTCGGTTTTACGTACTTGCACCAGTGAAGCCTGCTCATATCGGCACAAAAAGCCCACCTTAGCAGCATGAAAGGGCATTTTCTCGGAAGGGTTTCAGCCGCTATATGAGGGATTCTTGAGAAAATGAAAGCGCTAGAACCTATGAAAGAGATCAACGGCCATCAGCCCGAACCCAGACAATCGGCAAATCAGGACTTTATGCGATCGCTCGATCAGCTCGAAGACCTTTTAGAAGAAGATCAAATGGAAAAGGATCTCGTAGCAGCCACGATTGATCTGCTCAGAGCCAAAGCCTTGAAAGCCAAAGCCCTTAAAATAAAAGCAGGGGAGCTAAAAGCAGAGGACGATCAGCCTGCTAATTGAGATCGCTGCCGCCGCGCCTCATACAGCAGCAGCGCCGTCGAAACCGCCACATTTAACGATTCCACCCCTGGCATCACCGGAATCTTGGCCGTCACCGACGCGCAATCTATTAGCTCAGCCGAAAGTCCGGCTCCCTCATTACCCATCGCAAACACCGTCGGCCTGCGCAAATCCAGTTCCCAGTAGCTCAAATCTGCACTCGTCGCCGTCGCCACGACCTGCACCCCGCGATCGCGTAACTGCCGCGCCTGACTCACCACATCTACCGTCGCCATCGGCAGCCGAAACCACTGCCCTACCGACGCCCGCAGCACCTTTGGACTGCCCACATCCACACTGTCAGGGCTCAGCCATAGGCCATCGCTGCCTGCCGCCGCCGCCGTGCGGATAATCGTGCCCAAGTTCCCCGGATCTTGCAGCGTCTCTAGCAAAATCCCTAGCCTGATCTCTCCACCAGGCTGGCTTGCTGCCGCCTGCCAAGCGTTTCTTTGGGGTGCGATCGCCACCACCCCATCTGGGCTGACCGTACTCGCAATTGACTTTAATACCGCTGCTGAAACCAATTCGACTTGCTCGGCCTGTGCGATCGCCTGCCGGTAGATATCACCCTGCCGTAGCTGCCAGTCTTCGGTATAGCAAAGCATTTGAATAGGATAGGCTGCTGCGCAAGCCGCCTCTATTAAATGAGTGCCTTCCAACAGCAGCACCGCCTGTTTGCGGCGTTCTTTTGGCTGTTGCAGCTTACGCAGTTGCTTTACTGTCGGATTATTCAGGCTCGTCAACATAAGCAAATATAGTTAAACCTCTCTGTATTTACACTGATTGATAGGAAGTTCCGATCAATACAGTCGTGCGTAATGCAGTGATGCCCATCACATAAAAAAGCTCCTCAGTTATATAGAAACCGAGAAGCCATTAACTCGAATCGTTTGGATGCGGAACCCGGGACTTGAACCCGGAAGTCCTTGCGAACACTAGAATCTGAATCTAGCGCGTCTACCAATTTCGCCAGTCCCGCAGGGGGTGCGATCGCCTTACAAACAGAGCCTGTTAATACAGCTAGCGTAGGGCCGCGATTAACCATAATCTAGCAGAGCGGTACATCCGTCAACTGCCCTCACCAATTGAAGCCAGTCACCGGTTCGATCCCCTCAGCAATTTTCACTAAAAGAGAGAAAGCACTCTAGAACGTAGCATTCACTTTGTTCAAATCAACCGGGAGAAACTCTGAAGTTTCGGGTAGAATCCATACCAAATTCCTCAGAATTTTGCTGATCTTAATATCGGGCTTACACCCGGTGAATACTTATGGAGGCTACTCCCATTATCACTCCTACTTCTTCTGGCCCTCGCTCTTTCCATAGCAAAATCACAGAGAACAACGGAAAGTCCGCAGGGAAGCCCATCTCCGTCATCGAGATTTGGGGCGGTGAGCCGCTAAGTGGCCATATCCCCATCAGCGGTGCTAAAAATTCGGCCCTAGTCGTTTTGGGCGGCACGCTACTCTGCTCTCAAACCTGCCGCATTCGCAACATTCCCGATCTGATGGACATTGGCCGCATGTCTAGCGTCCTTACCGCCCTGGGGCTCAAAGTTTCCCGCAACGGTAACATGCTAGATGTAGATGCCAGCCACGTTAGCCATTCCAAAGCCCCCTACGACATTGTCAGTAAGCTACGCGCCAGCTTCTTTGTGATTGGCCCCCTACTCGCTCGCTTGGGTGTTGCCCGCGTGCCCCTGCCCGGCGGCTGTGCCATTGGTGCTCGCCCTGTAGAGCTACATATTCGCGGATTGCAAGCCCTGGGCGCACATGTCCATATGGATCATGGCGTTGTCCATGCCTACGTCCCTGGCGCACGCGGCAAGCTCAAAGGCGCAAAAATCTACCTTGACTACCCCAGCGTCGGTGCTACCGAAACCCTGATGATGGCCGCCACTCTGGCCGAAGGTGAAACCGTCATTGAAAACGCCGCTCAAGAGCCTGAAGTCGTAGATTTAGCCAATTTCTGCCGCGCCATGGGAGCCAAAATTCGCGGCGCAGGCACCAATACTATTACCATCGTTGGGGTTCCGAGCCTTCACACCACCGACTACTCCATCATTCCCGACCGTATCGAAGCCGGTACTTACCTGGTTGCAGGAGCCCTCACCCGCTCCGAAATTACGGTTGGCCCGGTAAATCCTGACCATCTCACGCCCTTGATTGCCAAACTCCGCGAAACTGGCTCCAAAGTAGAGATAGAAGATCGCAGCATCATCCGCGTCTCGCCGGGTGAAAAAGTCAAAGCAACAGATGTACAGACTCTGCCTTATCCCGGTTTTCCTACCGATATGCAGGCCCAGTTTATGGCGCTGCTCACTCTGGCAGATGGCAATAGCATGGTGACCGAAACTGTATTTGAAAACCGGTTGCAGCATGTCGCAGAATTTAATCGCATGGGCGCAGACATTCGGGTAAAAGGTGACTGTGCGATTGTGCGCGGCGTTACTCATCTGTCAGGGGCACCGGTCACGGGGAGTGATTTGCGGGCATCGGCGGCACTGGCGATCGCAGGCTTAGCCGCCAAAGGCAAAACCACCCTCCACGGCCTCCACCACCTGGATCGCGGCTACGAAAAGTTTGAAGAAAAGCTGACCAACGTCGGTGCGCGCCTGCGCCGCGTGCCCCTGAGCGAAACAGACAGCGCTGCTCAGCCCACCACCACAGTTGCAGTAAGCACCGCACTACCGGTTAACGCAGTTAACTAGCAGAGAGATGGAGGATAGTGAGCAAACAATCTCGCTATACTAGCGAAATAGCAACCCAGGCTAGCTATCCCCATGGCCCCTTCCAAGTCACACCTCATTGGCCTTAGCGCCGACCACTTTCGCCACCCTCTCGACCGTCAGGCAACCCAAACCCTCAAGCGTTTACCGGGTCTTGATATCGCTATTCGCAGCTTGCTTGGCCCCATGGGTGAGCAGTTCTTTTACTTAGAAAATATTGCTGCTAGCATCCTCGTCGGGCCAAATCAGCTCCCTGACCTGTATCGCTCGCTGACCGAAGCCTGCGAAGTCCTCGATCTGGAAGTTCCCCAGCTCTACGTCAAGCAGCACCCCGTCCCGAACGCCTATACCTTTGCCATGCGCGGCAAACAGCCCTTCATCGTCGTGCATACCTCTTTGATTGAGCTACTCACCCCCGCCGAAGTGCAGGCCGTCATCGGCCACGAGCTAGGCCATCTGAAGTGCGATCATGGGGTCTATCTGACGCTGGCAAACCTGCTCACGTTAGCCACTAGCCAGCTTCCTTTGGGCGGTGTGCTGATGCAGAGTTGGCAGTCGCAAATTATGGAATGGGTAAGGTGCGCGGAATTTACTTGCGATCGCGCTGCCCTTCTCGCCACTCAAAACGCCCGCACCGTCGCCTCCGTTTTAATGAAGCTCTCCGGCGGCTCTCCTACCCTTTCTCCCCAGCTCAACCTAGACGCCTTTATTGATCAAGCCCGCTCCTACGACGCCATCAGCGACAGCGAAATGGGCGAAATGCTCAAGAAACTCAAAACCGACGAACTTAGCCACCCCGTCCCCGTCCTGCGCGCCCGCGAAATTGACCGCTGGGCCAGCACCCCCGACTATCAATCTCTTTTAACCCGTCGGCCCTTAATAACAGACGAAAAAAGCGAACAGCCCGGCGGTTGGCGTAACTGGTAAGGACTGATATAATAAAGGGCCAACGGGCAAGTGGCGGAATTGGTAGACGCACCACACTCAAAATGTGGCGACTTCGGTTGTGAGAGTTCGAGTCTCTCCTTGCCCATACAGCAACCCTTCAGTCAGGCTATACTAGGGCTGGTATAGATTGGAGAATTTCGTCATGGCTCAGCAGCTAAAACGCTGGGAGTCGCCTCGCCGCAAAGGTCGAAACCATAAAGGGCGAGGCGGTTCTGCCAAGCAAAGACAGTACATTAAAAGGCAAAAGCAGCTCATCAAAAAACTACGCGCAAACAACGACAGCTCGCCAAATTCACCCAGTTATCACTCAGCACAGAAAGAGGCCCATCAGCCTCTTTTTTTTTATGGCCAGCGATATTTTTAAAGAGTTCAGGCATTTCAGTTAGCTATAGGGCAAAAATTGCTGGATTGTTACCCATGGCTGCTGTCTATAAAAGCAATCGGGCTCAGACTCCTCATAGTCATCTAATACCAATGATTGTAGGCTTTAGCAGTGCGCCAAACTTCTGGGACTTTTGTTCGTTGACTGGGCAGTCTAACACCAAACATTTTGCAAAGGTTCAGGGCGTCTGTTGATAAAAAACTCCTCTCACGATCGACCGCCCGAGGCCGTGCTCTACTATGTACGGCTAAGAACCCATTGTGACACCAGTCTATTTGACGCATCCGATCATACTCAAATGGACAGTCATGGTTTGCTAGCACAAATTGCTGCCGACGAGCTGCTGATTGCCGCTAACCATCAAGGCATTAGTTTGAACCAATGGGTGATTGTGCCCGATGCCCTGCACGCCCTAGTCTCTATTCGCGAAAACCGGCCCGACTATGCCTCTACAGCCCGTAAGCCCAGGTTGCTAACCTCATTTGTAGCCAGCTTCAAAGCGGCCACTGCCAAACGCATCAATCTGATGCGCAATCAGCTAGGCTCGCCTGTATGGCAGCGCAGCTACGAAGCCCAAAGGATAGAAGATGAGTTTATGCTCAACCGCCTCAGCGCTAAAATCACCGAGGCCGACAACGTAGTCGCGTCTAGCCGATTGATGCCTCATTAGCAAACTACTTTTTATTTTTTGGCGACTGTTTGCGAACCCACTGGCGGAAGTTGATTTCGGCGGAGACTTCGTTTAGCAGCGCGGCTTCTAGAAACTGGTATAGGTCGGATTTTTCAATAATGGAGAAGGTGGGAGAGCGATCGCACTCAACATACACCCCATCTGCTAAACACAGAATCCGCCACCCGCGCCCATTAAATCGCCAAAACTCTGGCACGCCCATACTCGCATACAGCAAGTTCTTGTTGATATCTGTGTTGGTAATATCCACCTCTACGACCAAATTAGGGGCAGGATCGGTGTCGAGGTCAATCGTATGGTCAGCGACCCGTTCAAAGTTTTGAATGTAATAGCTGTTGTCTGGCTTAAATAACGTTAGAACATGACCAACTAAAGATCGATTAATCCAGGAGGTGGGGTAATTTCTATCTGGCCTGCGGCAATGTCTACCACCGGGACAATCTCTTCTACAAAGGGAATTAAAAGTGTTTTAGGGGCCTTTTTCTTCGCTTTTCGCTTCACCTGACGCTTGAGCTTTTGAGCTGCCTTTGCTCGCATAGAATCATGAGGCATGGCTTTTTCTTGTATAGCTGCTAGCGCTTTTGAATTATCTTCTGCTGTTGTTTCAGGGAGGGTGACCTCTAGCATGTCGTGACCCATTGTAAAGATATCGGTCACGGTGCCTAAAACAGACTGGTCTGATTGCACAATTACACTCAGTCCGATGAGGTCAGAAACATGGAATTCGTCGGGGTTTAAAGAGAGGCGATCGCCCGCCTTGACCAACAGCTCGGCGCTGCGCAAATCTTCGGCCTGATCGCGATAGTCCACGCCTGCCAGCTTCACCAAATACTGGTTCTTGCCTTCCAAGAAGCGCCCACTTGTCAGCTTGATTTGCACCAGTTCACCGTCTTTTTTTCTTAGCCAGCGATCGCCCGGCACCGTAAAGCGCTCTGGAAAGTCACTTTCGGGATACACCTTCACATGACCATTCAGCCCATGCGCCCCCACAATCCGTCCAATTAACAGCCAGTCCTGGTCTTCATTCGACATATGTTCTAAGCCGTCACCATCATAGGTTTCGCAGAATACACTTGATCGGTGAGCGTTGCCAAATGCTTCAGCGCCGTTACGAGCTGCTCTTCTGTCGCTGTCAGGCTAATGCGGAAGCACTGACGCATATGGGGCCAATCTTCACCGCTCAATCCTGGGAAAAACGGACTACCCGGCACAATAATCACACCGTAATGCTTCAGCTTGTTATAGAACTCCCAGTCCGTCATGGGCAAATTGTCGAACCACAGCCAGGCAAAGATTGCCCCCTCGCCTCGGTGCAACCGCCAGGGCACTTCGTTCGGCATATGTTTGACAAGCGTTTCTTCTAGCACCGCAAACTTATTTTGGTAGTGCGGACGGATGACGTTGATAGCAATATCAGCCAGGGCTCCACTGCGGATGGCGCGAGCCGCGATCGCCTGACCATAACGGCTAGAGTGAATGCACAAATTAGTTTGAAACGCTTCCAAAATCTGAATAATCTTTTCATCGCCAATTGCAATCCCGACCCGCTCACCCGGCAAGCCCGCCTTAGAAAGACTGATACAGTGAATGATGTTCGGCCCAAACACAGGGGTCATTTCAGTGAAATTGAGCGCCGGGAACGGCGGCGCGTAGGCCGAGTCGATGAATACTGGCACATCGTAAGGCGTCGCCAAATCGACAATGCCCTGTACCTCTTCGCCGGTCATTACGTTGCCTGTGGGGTTGCAAGGGCGAGAGAAGAGGACAAAGCCAGTGTTGTCGTTAATTTCTAGCTGGTCGAAGTCGGGGCGGTATTTAAAGGAGTGTGAATCGTTGCCGAGTTCAATGAAAGGCCGGTAAGCTTTGACTGCCTCAGGGTAGAGCGTAACACCGCCATAGCCTGTATAATCTGGGCTAAGGGGCAAGACGATATCTTTTAACTGGCCATCGGTGTTATAGCCGCCTAGTGCATTTGCCGCCAAAAAGTAAAGGTTCTGGCTACCGGGTGTGATCAAAATATTGCGAGATGTCAAGCTCAAGCCATAGCGCTGATTAAAGTCGTCGCGGATGGCCTCGATGAAGGGTTCGTAGCCCTGACTGGCTCCGTAGCGACAGACCACTTCGCCGTATTCCTTACTAGCGAGTAGCTCGGCAGTACAGTCACGCCATAGCTGCTCAACCTCTGGCAAAATTACCGGGTTGCCTGCACTGAGGTTAATGAATTCTCTTTGCTCGTTAGACGCCTTGTTCGCGTTCAGGGTTTCGATGATGTCTTTCATAATCGCGCGCACCCCGGTTAGGTGAGACATGCGATCGCCGAACTGAGTAAGAGCAGGGGTCATGTTAGAGTCACTGTTTGCTATTCGATCAAATATAACGCTTCGTCGGTGGGCTGGCTATGGCCCTAGCGGTACTGCCTTGATACTAAGCTTGATATTAAGGCGGGTAGTGAGCGACGATGATTGAGGTTTCTGGATGGGTGCGGGCGATCGCCTCAGGCACTACACCTACAGCCGACGAGCGGGTCGCTAAGCGCTGCGCGTGAGTCGTCACCTCTAGCATTAGCAGATCATTCGGCTGCAATCGTTTGGCTACCCGATTCGCCAGCTTTCCTTTTGCCTGCTCAAGCGGCACGTCAGCCACGAGCTGGTTGATTTCCTCTCCAGTGAGCTGACGCTGCTTGCGCTCAGAAACGATCAAAACTTTTAGCGGCGATTTCAGCTCATTCGCAATCATCCGGGCCAAGTCGAGCGTAGGCTGAAAGTAATCTGAAAATGCCTGTTGCCTATTTACGGCCAAAATCATTCGCCCTGTATTCGACACCGGATGGGTGAAGCGGGTCACCAGCACTGGTACCAGGGCTTGATTGGCAACATTGTCTAAAACGCTGCCAAAAAAATTGTCCTTATAAGTCGAAAATCCTTTCCAGCCGCACACAATGAGGCTGGCATCCTGTTCGGTAGCCGTTCGCAAAATACCTTTGTCAACGGCATCGTCTACGCGGGCAATCGGTTCTACCATTGTGCTAGCAGCATGGGCCATATCCTCTGCCTCTGTCAGCAATCTGGCCTGCTGCTGCTTCGCTTCAATCGAGACCGGGCCGCGATGGTCAGACAAGACGTTTAACGGCAGCAGCGTTCCCTTTCCCGCCTTTGTCAAAATCAGGGCTAGCTCAAGTAGCGTGTCCTCGGTGTTTGGATTTGCTACTGTTACCAGCACCCGTCGGGTCAAATTCGTGGAGATGCCTTCAGCTTCAGCACTGCCACTGTCTACATCTCTGCCCCACTTTTGGGTAATCCAGGGCGACATAATTGAGGTGGCTAAAATCATTGCAACCACGCCATTAACGGTGGATTGATCGACCAGTTCAATGTTAAAAGCGACGGTAATCGCCGCGAGCGTCGAAGCGGCTTGCGCGGTAGACAGCCCAAACATCACCATCACACCCGGAAATTTGATTTTGAAGAGCGCGCCTGCTGCCCAAGCCGCCGCAAATTTGCCGATTAGCTCGGCGACGATCATCACGACCGCTATCAAAATCACCCGAGGCTCTTGAATCAGCACCTTAGGATCGATTAGCATCCCTACAGAAATTAGAAAGAAGGGAATAAATAGCGCGTTGCCAATGAACTGAATGCGGTTCATCAACGGACTCAGTTGGGGAATGAGCGGTGTCAGCGCAATGCCCGCTAAAAATGCACCAATAATCGGCTCAATATCGATCGCGTTCGCCAGGTAAGATACGACGAACAGGGTCGCCAGTACGAAGATGAATTCGGCATTTTCGTCGTGACCGAACTTTTTAAAGAACCAGCGGCCCAGCTTAGGCACACCCCACAAACAGCCAAAGGTATAAAGCGCGAGCGCCGGGATCAAAAATAGCCAAAATCCTAAGGTGAGGCTGCCCTGAAAGGCTTTGATGATGACGGCCAGGGTGAGCAGGGCGAGGACGTTGGTGATCAGGGTTGCGCCCAGGGTGATGACAACGGGGCGCGATCGCATAATCCCCAGCTTATTCAACACCGGCAGTGCCAGCAGCGTATGCGACGAAAAGCACGACGCCACCAAAATTGCCGCCAGCCAGCCATAGCCCAGCAGTAGCATGGCACCCGTGCCGATAACCAGGGGAATGGCAAACGTCAGCAAACCAAACAGCGTTGCCTTATCGCCATCTTCTTTAAAGTCGTCCAGGCTGGTTTCTAGCCCGGCCATGAACATCAAAAACAGCAGACCCACCGTGCCCAACAGCACAATCGTGCTGTCGCGCTGAAGCAGTCCTAGCCCGTCCGGGCCAATGATAACGCCTGCAATAATCAGCCCGACAATACCAGGGAGCTGAAAGCGCTCAAACAGTAGCGGCGCGACCAGCATAATCGCCAGGATCGTCAAGAAAATAGCGACCGGATCGGTAATCGGGTCGGCAAAGAAAGTGGCAATTGTCACGTCTTTAGAGAGTTAAGGAGATGAGCTAATCATGGTAAGTCAGGACGCTTTCTTTGTCTGCCCGCTCATCAAAGGTCGAACGTCGCGCAGCAGATAAGCCACGCCGACAAATACCGTAAAGAATTCCAGGCGACCTAAAAACATGCCGATCACCTGCGCCCACAGCACCCCGGCAGGCGCATCGGCGGCAGTCACCCCGACCGACAGCCCGACCGTCCCTAGCGTACTGGCATATTCAAACAGGCTATCTTGCAGGGGGTAGCCGTAGGCTGTCATCACCGTAGCGCCCAGCCCGAATACGCCCAAGTACAAAAAGACAAACAGTGCTACTTGACGAACCTGCTCTGCATTGACAAAGCGATCCTGGTCGCCCTGCCATATCTTAGTTTCGCTCACCGCTCCCGCTGGCAGCAGCATTGCCTTTAGATCTGTTACCAGCGCCCGGTACAAAATATAAATTCGCAGTTGCTTAATACCGCCTGCAGTAGAGCCTGCGCCGCCGCCGATTAGCATCAGTACCAGCATTGCTAACCAGGGCAAAGCGCTCCAGTCGCCATAGCCCACTGTGGAAAATCCGGTTGTAGTCAGCGCCGTGACCGCCTCAAAAATAGACACGCGGATGGCTTTGCTTAGGGTGGGATATAGGGCAACAGCAGAGCCGAAAAAGATGGCGATCGCAGCCAACGGAATAAACAGCGCCTGCAACCGCACCTGCCCATTGCGAATGACGGATTTGATTTGGCCCGTGAGCAGCAGATAAATCGTGACAAAGTTAAGGCCGCCAAACAGCATGAGGACGATGGTCACCGCTTCTACATAGGGACTGTCCCAGTAGCCAATAGAGTCGCTGCGGGTGGAAAATCCACCGGTAGAAAGGGCGGCAAAGGCGTGATTGACCGCGTCGAACCAGCCCACGCCTGAAACACGTAGGGCCACGATGCCAATCGCACAGAGGCCGCTGTAAATAATCAGTACCAGCTTGGCGGATCGGCGGATGTTGGGCGCAAGCTGTTCGCTACGGCCTTCGGCACTGCTGAGACTAGCGCCAACTGGGCCTGCGATCGCACTCAAGGTGATGATCGCCAGCCCCGCCCCACCCCATAGCTCCATAATGCTGCGATACAGCAAAATCAGTTGAGAGGTCTGAGTCACATCTACAACAGAAAGTCCAGTCGTTGTCCAACCGCTAGTGGACTCAAACATTGCCTGGGTAAAGTTTAAATCGCCCACAGTCAAGAAAGGCACTGTACCGAACAAAACAGCTAGTAGCCAGGCCAGTACAACAATAATGGAGCCTTCTGGCAGGGTCAGCGTAATCCCATCTTTGGGGGTGAGCGATCGCCACAGCAACAGCCCTAATCCACTCAACAACAGGCCAGGCAGCAAAAAGCCCCAGGCCAAATTAGCTTCTTCGGGGTACGCAAGCAGCGCAATTAGCGGCGACAAAATCGCCAGCCCCGCGATCATGCCAATCAACCCGGTATAGCCCAGCACTGCCCGGTAGCGCTGCCGCAAAAAACTTTGATAGCGCATTGCCTAAGCCCCCTCACCGGTGAGAGCTTTTTGGGCCTGGCCATAGTGGTCATTTTTGCTGATGAGGAGCACGTGATCGCCCGCATGTAAATAGCTTCGCTGCTTCGCCACCAGCACATGCCCTCGTCGCACCACGCAGGCAACTACCGCTTCTTGAAGGTTCAAGTCCTTAATCGCCATCCCCACTGCCGGACTGCCTTCTTCTAGCTTGACTTCTGTAATGGTCACCTCACTTTCCGTTACTGGCACCAGGTTGAGAATGTCCGTACTCGTCGTCTGTTGCTCAATCATTGAGCCCAGAATTTCTGTCGCCGAAAATGCCACCGACACCCCTAGCTCTTCAAAAATCTCTCGGTTGTCGGGATCGTTCACAATCGCCACCGTTCGCGGCACTCCGTAGCGATCCTGAGCTACTTGACAGGCAATCAAATTATCCTGATCCTGATCGCTCAGCGCCAACAGCACATCGGCCTGGTAGGCACCCGCCTCTTGCAAGACTTTAGGATCGCTGCCATTACCGCTAATGACAGTCGCCTTTAGTCGCCTGGATAGAGAAACTGCATTTTCTTCACTGGGCGTAATAATGGTGAGAAAATAACCCTTACTATTAAAGCGCCGACCCAAAAAATAGGTGAGCTTATCTTTCCCAATTAAAATAACTCTCATTTAACTACCTGGTTGTGCTGGCTGATCGAGCGAAATCTGGGATTTCTGTCCTATCTTTGAACCTATTTTTTGTAGGAACACCTCGGCAGAAAGCTGAGTAGGACTGATAGTGTCAATCTCAAACTCTTTATAAATTGCTTCTCGCGCCGGGTCAAACACTCGTGCCAGCACTGTTGGAATCTCGAAAGTAACTTTACCAATTTGGGCCATCATCAAATTGACATTGTCTTCACGGGTGACGGCTAGCAGGCAATCGGCCTTGTCCGCCTTCGCTTTGCGCAGCGTTGCTAGCTCAACCGCATCACCGGCTACTTTAAACCCGCTAAATTCTCCCGATAGCGCCTCAAAAGCTGCTTCGTTACGATCAATTACAACCACGCTATGGCCCTGTGCGCTAAGGCGAGAAGCCAACAGTGAACCCAATCGACCGCAGCCAATGACGACAATGTACTGTGAGTCCTTGGCATTGCCACCTAACAGATTAGCAACCATATAAATACAAATTCCGAGTAGTAAAGTTTAAAGGCGTCGTTTTTTAGACGTCATCTCTTAAAAGCTAGGCCGCGATTTTGGATTCATCGCGGCGCGATCTAAGTTATCACTAGCCGCCTTGTAAGTTGGGTCTAAATCTAGCGCAACTCGATAGTTCTTAAGCGCGTCTGCCTGTTCGCCAGTGGCTTCTAGTAATTCGCCCAGCAGGTTAAATCCAGCCGCCGCTTCGGGATGACTGCCGATACACTGCTTTGCCAGGGCGATCGCATCTTCATATTTCCTTTCGCCCGCCATCTTCCGAGCCGTCGCAATCTGCGCAGCGTAATCGTCGTCGGGCACCGCCTCTCGGCTCAGCACTCGATTGACCAGCTCTCTCAGTTCACCCGGCGTAAAAGGCTTTTGTAAATAGTCCACCGCTCCCAGCTTCATCGCATCTACAGCGTTGTCTACCGAGCCATGCGCCGAAATCATAATCACCTTGAGTGACGGCTGCTGCGCCATCGCCTTTTGCAGCACTTCAATCCCGTCCATTCCCGGCATTTTGATATCCAACAAAAGTAAATCAGGTGAGAAGGTTTGAACTTGCTCCAAAGCAGTGCTGCCATCGGTTGCCGTCTTCACCTCATAGCCTTGAGAAGACAGCGCCTGACCAATGGTTAAACGAATGCTCTTTTCATCGTCAGCCACCAGGATCTTTGCATCGGAATTATCATCAGACATTTACTGTCTCCTCTGAGTGAGAAACTGCGGTCGCGATCGGCAGGGTAAAAGTGAAGGTACTTCCCTTCCCAGAGGCCGAATTCACCCAGATTGTACCGCCGTGGGCTTTAATAATTTCTCTACATATAGACAGACCCAACCCGCTGCCGCCCACGTCTTTTTCGGTATTGACTTGTATAAACTTATCGAAAATTTTGCTTTGGTAGGCTGAATCAATTCCAGGGCCATCGTCTGTGACGCTAATAGAAATCCAGGTACCATGGGGTCTGGCATTGATCTCGATCTTGTGGTTAGCGTAGCGAATCGCGTTTGCAATCAGGTTAGTCAGTACCCAGGTAACTTTGGTGGCATCTGCATTCACAGCGCCCAGGTTGTTAGCCATGTGGCTAGTAAGCTGAATGTCTTTTTCGTCTGCCTGAATTTTCAATAGCGCGATTGCTTTGCTAATGAGCTGTTTGGGATCGGTTGCAGCCTGACTCATCTCAATTTTGCCAGACTCTATTTTAGAGAGATCCAACAGATCGTTGACTAATTCTCTCAGGCGTTGAACATCCTCTCTAGCGGTTTCTAACAACGCTTGCTCATTCTCTGAAAGCTTGGTCTGCGCAGTCTCAGCCAGTAAATCAATGCTCATCGCCATGCCGGTTAAGGGGGTGCGTAGCTCATGAGAAGCGGTCATCACAAACTCGCTCTTGAGCTGATCAAGCTGTTTGAGGTTCGTGACATTTTGCAGCAATAAAACAACGCCCAGACGCCGATTATCTTCTGTCGTCACAGGCGTCGTTAGATATTGATAGTGTTCTGTGCTCCCATGCTCTATGGTCAATTCAGCCCTGGATTCTTCAGCCGCTTTATCTACTGACTGATTAGGCTCAGGTGATTTAATCACCGCTTGCATTTGGTCATACAGCATCCGGTTATCAATCACTTCTAAGTAATGGCGACCTTGGGCGATTTCGGGGCGGGTTTCAAAAATGGTGGCAGCGACGGGATTAATAGCCACAATCTGCATCTGGTCATCGACGACGATAATGCCATCGCTCAGGCTATAGATAATCGCTTCACTGCGCTGCTTTTCGGCGATGACTTTATCCAAATTTAGCGCTTTAAATGCCTGAAGCCGTCTGCTCATAATATTGATTTCTTCAGCCAGTTGGCCCAGTTCGTCTTTTGAATTAACCGCGAGCTGAATGTCGTAATCGCCATCGGCAATTTTCTCCGTCGCGCTTTGCATGGCCTTGACCGGGCGCACTAGGTTTCGCGACAGAATCCAGCTAATGATGAATCCGGCGACAGCAGCGCTGAGACCCGCGATCGCTACCGAAATAATTGCCCCTTGGGACGTTCGGCTAGTCCGATCAGAAGCCTCAGCCATCGCCGTTTGATTGATCTCTCTAAGCTGCGCAGCGTTTTCTCTCACCGACTCAAAAGCCGGACGAACTACCTGTTCATAAGTCGCAGTGCTGTTAGTGCCCTGCGCTATTAGCCGATCTACACTAGTTAAATACGCCTGATAGGCAGACTCTAATGCCGCTAGCGTTTCGGGCTCATCTGCCAAAGTGACATTGTCTTTAGCTCGCCCCAACCGCTGCAAAAATAGCACTTCATACTCGCGAAACAGTTCCAGACCCGAGGCGTCCTCATTCAGCAGCAAAATCAAAGTAGCGCTGTCTTGGCGTTCTAGCGCGTCAATCATGCCATCGGCGGCGCGGATGCTGCGATAGTTGTCCTGCAAAATTTCTTCGCTCGCCTGCCCTAGCCGCCACAGGTTGAAGACACCCCACAGCCCGACTAGAACCACCAGCATCAAACTCGCCGCGTAACCCGATAGAATCTTAGCTTGCAGCTTCATTTCTATAGCTCTATTTCCAGCAGATAAAACTGATATTTCACTACAGTAGTAGAACAATTCCTGACGGGGCTCTACCGTAACGGATATTAAACCTATTGCTTCGCTGTCAATTGATTCTGCTTTACTGTGTTCCTAGTCGTTAACTATGCAATTATCCTGGCAGCTCGATTTTTACCGCCGCCCTTTGCGATCGCCCGATGGCAGCCCCCTCTGGGAACTGCTGATCTGCGATCCTGAGATGACCTTTAGCTATGGCGAGTTTTGCCCGCAAAGTGAGGCCAGTGCCCCCTGGGTAAAGCAGCAGTTGCAGATTGCACGCGATCGCGCTGGCGGCTGGCCCGATCTCATCGAAATCTTTCGCCCTCAAGCTGTCAGCCTGGTAGAAGTCGCCTGCCGTGAGCTACCAGTAGCGGTACAGCCCACCCGAGAAGTCCCCACTCTAAAGCAGTGGCTCCGGCAGAGGGCCGCCTGGTACGACAATTTACACAACTACGTCAATGAGCCTTACGATCCGGTTGCCATAGAACGGCCTGCGCCCGTACCCATGCCAAACTATTTGATGGGCGACCAGTGGCAGTTTGCCGCCATTAGCTCCGATAGCCTAATGCGATTAGAGCACGAGCCCATTCCGGTAAGCCCTATTCCAACAGGGCTGACGCCAGTGGGTTTGGGCTTACCCAGTACGCTGCTGATTCCGGGGGTGATTATTGACGGCGGGCGGCAGTCGATGGCGTTGGCGCAGTGGTTGCAATCGGTGCGGCCGGTGATGCTGCAATATATTGCAGGTAAGCCGCATGGGCTATTACTAGAAGCGGGGCTGTCTGACCGGTGGATTTTGACCACTTTTGAAGATGAAGATGTGGCAGGCGCGGCGCGGACGTTTACCGAGCGCAAGCAAGCTGCGAAGGGACTGCACTTTTTGCTAGTCCGCCCTGATGATTCGGGGATGACTTATACCGGCTTGTGGTTGCTGCAATCTACCCCTGGTAAAGAGATTCACCGGACGCAAACTTAAAAGCCTCTGAGTTCCGTCTATTTGCGTAAGGAGAATCTGCTTTTGCCAAATGATTTGTTCACATTGCGATCGCCCAATGCCCAAGCCATTCCGATTGTGGCTAACCTGCCCCATAGTGGACTGCAAATTCCCGACGAGATGGCGGCTCAGTTTACGGCGCAGCAGCGGCGCAGTTTGCCCAATTCCGACTGGCATTTGCAGCGGCTTTATAGCTTTTTGCCAACGCTGGGCATTACCGTACTGCAAGCCAACTACAGCCGCTATGTGGTTGATCTCAACAGGGCATTAAAGCCGCCCTTGTTTGGCTCTTTTTGGTCGGCAGTCGTCCCCGAACAAACCGCGTTCAAGCAACCTATTTACTTACAAAAGCCCAGTCAAATAGAGGTGCAGCAGCGGATTGATGCGTTCTACACGCCTTATCATGAGCAGCTAAGCGCGGTGCTGAATGATGCGATCGCCCAGTTTGGCCAGGTCACCCTGCTTGACCTCCACAGTTTTATGGGGCTGATTACAGACGATGTGTGCCTCGGCAATGCTAACGGCGAAACCTGCCCAGAGGCGCTGATCGATCAGGTGGCTGAGCGGTTTACGCAGCAAGGCTATCAGACGGTGAAAAATAAAGTGTTTACGGGCGGCTTTATCACCCGTCATTACGGCCTACAGCCTCAGATAGCGGCGCTGCAAATTGAACTTCGCTATCCTACTTATTTGCCCGATGACCAGCTAAAGACGGATGAAATTCCGCAGTGGCAAGGGGAACGGTTTGAGCAGGCTCAGGAACGGCTGAGAGAGATTTTTGGGGCGATCGCCGCTTCCCAATTTGGGTCTTAATCGCAGATAAGCCGGTAGAGCGCTCGTGAACTTGTAGTAATAGTCGTCGCAAGCTTATAATCCCTTTTTTATCTATGGCAACTCATAATCAGGCAGCCGAAACGGTTTTGGTGACGGGAGGCGCTGGCTATATTGGCTCCCATACCGTGCTTGCTTTAAAGCAAAAAGGGTACAACGTCATTGTCTTCGACAATCTAGTTTACGGACATCGCGAGCTAGTCGAGCAGGTGTTAGACGTTGAGCTAATCGTCGGCGACATCGGTGACTATGCGCTGTTGTGTGACGTTTTTGAAAAATACAACATTTCGGCAGTTATTCACTTTGCTGCCTTTGCCTATGTCGGAGAGTCTTATAGCAATCCCGGCAAGTATTATCAAAACAACGTGGTCGGTACGCTGACGCTGCTAGAGGCGATGAGAGATTCCAACATCGATAAAATAGTATTCTCTTCGACCTGCGCGACTTATGGCGTCCCCGAAAAAACACCCATCAGCGAATCGCAGCTTCAGCAGCCGATTAATCCCTACGGCATGACCAAGCTGACGGTCGAAAGAATGCTCAAGGATTTTGATGCGGCCCATGGCCTTAAATCTGTCGCATTTCGATATTTCAACGCGGCGGGGGCCGATCCAGCGGGCCAACTCGGCGAAGATCACTCACCCGAAACTCATCTGATTCCCCTAGTGTTGCTGACAGCCCTGGGCCAAAGGGCCTCAATCAGCATTTTTGGCACCGACTATCCTACCCCAGACGGCACCTGCATTCGCGATTACATCCACGTCAGCGATTTAGCCGATGCGCATATTTTAGGGTTGGAATACTTGCTAGCAGGCAGCGAGTCTGACGTTTTCAATCTCGGCAACGGTAACGGCTTCTCAGTCAAAGAGGTGATTGACACCGCCCGAAGCGTTACCGGTCGAGAGATTTTGGTGGTAGAAAGCGAGCGGCGGCAGGGCGATCCGCCAGCTTTGGTAGGCGCTAGCGAAAAGGCACGGCGTCTGCTGGGTTGGGATCCTCAATATGCTGATTTAGAGAAAATTTTGACCCATGCCTGGCAGTGGCATCAGCGCCGACATAGCGGCAGAGATGAGACAAAAGCAAAAGCAACCGCACTGCCAGCACCAGCCGATTAACAACATTTCTGGGCACTATTTCCTGGTCGCGCCGCCCTAATAACAAGTGCTCTTTCCAAACTTTTTAGTCGGGTTGACCAAGCATTAACGATCAAAAGCCCCCTTGAGCAAAAAAGTCTCAAGGGGGCTTTGCGCATAAGCTTCATGCGGTGAGGTCTCGCTAGGTTAGAGGGCGTTGCTGATAAGCTGAACGCAAGTTGCGATCACACTCACCCCGACTAAACCTATCAAAGCAGCCTGCAATGAGTCAGCCGCGTCAGTCGTCACTTCAGCAACCGCTACCCTTACTTCTGGCAAGGCGGACTGAGTGCGCTGATTGTTTACAGAGTAGGACATAGGTGTAGCTCCAGTTTGCTTGTTTTGAATGACATATTTTATACGGAACCTGACAGGGCAGGCAGTCAACCGCTGTGTCTCTTTCCGTATTAACTAGCATGACACATTGTAAAGAAATGTTTATCCCTCATCTGGTATAAAGCGGGGATAAAGGCGCTATTTAAAGGTTGTCTAAAGATTTGCCCTGTGATATTGGCTTTTGTGGCGGGGGATTTTGGGGGGATGGCTTTTGTGACAGCAAGCGGCGACGCGATCGCATTTGTCGCTTAGGCACTGGCCAGCGGTTCAAAATATCTTTGACCAGCAGTTCCCTTGCCCATACCTGTATCACCACCACCAGCGGCAACGCCAAAAACAGTCCTAACAATCCAAAAAATACCGCAAATATAACCTGAGCCACCAGGGTGACCGCAGGCAGCAAAGACACCTGCTTTGACATGACAATGGGTGTGAGCACACTGCCTTCAACCTGTTGAATGGCAAAGTATAGAACAATTACAGCTAGGCCCATCCAAGGCGCAGTCGCGACCCCCATCAGTACCGGCGGCACTACGCTTAACAGCGGCCCAATGTTAGGAATAAAAGTCAGCAGCCCAGCAATGAGCGCATTGACCATGGGCAACGGCACCCCAATCAGCGCCAGTCCGATGCCGCTAAACAGCGTAATGATGGTCATGTTGAATAGAACGCCAATAAACCAGCTCGAAAGAGAATCTTCACACTCGTCTAAAATTTCGTCCGCTCGGCGGCGATAAAACTTCGGAAACATCTGCAAAAGCATCTGCCGGTAGCTGCTAGGGTTAGCAAGCAGCATAATGATGACGACTAAAACCAGCAGCACATTCAAAAAGAAATCTAGCGAGCCTGTAAAAACTGTTACCAAACGACCAACCCAGTTGGGACTAAGCTGTGCGAGCTGCGGTAAAAAATCTGTTAACTTCGTTCCTTCTAAGGCATTACCCGGTACTACCCCAACCACTCTTCTGTACCAAACTTGCAATTGGTCGATTCCCTGCTCAGAAAGGAATGTGTACTCTGGAATTTGATTGATAATAGCCGGAGCAATAAACCAAACGGCCCCGGCGAGTAAGCCAATAATGCCCAGCAGGGAAATGGCGACAGCTAACCCTCTGGGAAGTCTGAGCTTTTGTAACTGTTGAACTAATTTATTAATGACGGTCGCAAAAGCAACGGCTGCAAACACGAGCAGTAAAATGCTACGAATTTGCCAGAGGAGCCACAGCAGACCCACCAACAAAACCAGGCCCACTAACTTACCAAACTTCACTGCATCTGACCTCTAAGATCGCTAAACCTCACTCTACGTGGCGCATGAAGCAACCTTCCTCTACCTAGAGTTGCGGATCGGCAGACCCTGCCAGGATATCTGTAACGATGCGTAAAGTTTGGGCTAAATGGCTATTGCCGTTGGGCAACTGCGCCAGCGGATCGATCGGGCCAGTGGGGCCATTGTGACTGACCGGCCCCAAAGAAATAAGCTGAATGCGGCCTTCTAGCTTGGCCAGGTTCCAGCTCGACCAGGCCATCAGCGGCCAGCGTTTGGGAAACATCATTGCGCCGATTTGAGCGAGCAGATCGCGATCGCCCTTCAAATGGTAAAGCCGATCGATAAACGCAATGCCATTGTTGCCGCTAATTACGCCCGACAGCGAAATCACCTCAATCGGCACATTGTCGAGCGCATACTTTAAATAAGTCACGGCCCCTAATGCCACCTGCGCGCCGCCGCTATAGCCCAGCAGCGTAATCGGCGTGCCAGGCCGATAGCCCCGCTGCCTCAGGCTGTTTAAAATCACCTGCGCCGTGCCCCGGTTGAACACAGGGCCATAGCGATTGTCAGTAGAAACAGCCACCTGAAAGGTATTGCGCAGGTTGATAAAAATATCTAGTGGGCTCCTCGGATTCCAGGTTTCGACCCGGTTCACCCAGCGCCAAAAGGTTGCAAAGGGTCGCTGCATCGTCAGCGGTCGGTTCAGCGCCGAGTAGGCCATGATGTCTTGAATGAACACCATATCGGGCGGCAACGAGGCGGCTAAGGTATCCAAAAAGTTTTGTACCCGCACCGGGTAATCGACGCAGCTTTGCGAAATACCGTCTAAATAAATTACATAGCGGCTGGGCAAAACCGTCTCTGCTTTGACCGCTTCTGAGGACTTGGCCGCGCTAGCAGATAGCTGGGCAGGCACTTTACAGGCAATATGCGTTTCAATGCCGTCGCCGTACCAGCCTGCCCACCAGCCCAAGGCTTCAAAGGGTGACAGCAAGCCTGCTAGCAATAGGGCAATCAGCCCCACCCGAGCTAAATCAACAACTAGCTTCAGCAGCTTGCTATTAAAGACCAAATACCATTGCAGCCACCGATCGTTAATGGGGGAAAGCAACACAATCGCGCCCACCGTTAGCAAAATGACCGCGCTCAGTTTTAATAATCGACTATTCATATAGACTTATCATACTCAGCATAGCGGGCCGCTAAAGGCGATGATTAGGCGCGATGATCAGGGGCGATGATCAGGGGCGACTGTCGGGGCGACGCTGACCTGGACGAGCTAATAGCTCGGCATCAACGCGCTGCCTGTCTTCAGCCATCTGCACATCTGTAGAAGCTCGCTGCGCCCTCAGCCCCGCGTATAGTTCCTGGGCCAGTCGCTTGCGGTTAGTAATCAATTCTTCATTCGCCACCCAGTTGGTAATCCACTGGCCCAAAGACGCAATCGGCTGCCCTACTGTTTTTTGCAGAAGTTGCAGCACTACCCAGCCCAACGCTGCACTTTCAAAGGCCGCCCACCGTCCCAACGGCGACACCGCCTCAATACCCACAATCACGGCCAGCAGCGTCCAAATTGAAAGCAGCACAAACACCCCGCCGCCAAAGTAAGGCAGCATCACAAATACCCCTAGCAGCATCAAAGGCGCATAGCTAAAGCCCAAGGTACGCAGCACCACTGCAAAGGGCACGTGGCTATGGAAAGCAAAGTTTAAAGTCATCCAGATGCTGAGCGTCCAAAAGCCGTAGCCCACCATAAAGAAAAGGGCCGAAATCAATAGGCTCAGCACAAACCGAATTGGCTGTACCTGATTGATAAACAGCACTGCCATTTGGCTAAGGGACTGGGCAAACCCGGCTAAAAAAACAATGGTTAGTGCCGCCAGCAGACTGTGGGGCTGGGTATGGATGCGTTGAAAGGTATCGCCATTGAGCGCGATCGCACCCGAAATCAAAGGCCAGAGGTTGCTAAACGCATCTTGACCAGGAAGCTGCGTAAACCCGACTAATTGCTCACTCAAAACCACTGCTCACTCACACATAGTCCTTCTCGTTTTCAATACCCAATTCGATCCTTATTTTTGTTCGCCCCGGCATTCTTCTCCAAATATTCAATTGTCTTCCCCGCAATATCGATCCCCGTCGCCTGCTCAATGCCTTCTAGCCCCGGCGACGAGTTCACCTCCATCACCACTGGCCCTTTATTCGAGCGCAGCAAATCGACCCCGGCCACCCTCAGGCCCATCGCCTTTGCCGCCCTCAATGCCGTACTGCGCTCTTCGGGCGTTAGCTTGATTTTTTCAGCATTGCCCCCCCGATGCAGATTAGATCGAAATTCTCCGGGTGCCCCTTGCCGCTTCATCGCTGCGACCACCTTGCCCCCAATCACAAAGCAGCGCAAATCAGCCCCTTTGGCCTCGGCAATAAATTCTTGCACCAGAATATTTGCGTTCAGCCCGCGAAAGGCTTCTATCACTGAAGTTGCCGCCTGATGGGTCTCAGTCAGCACCACGCCAATTCCCTGCGTACCCTCTAGCAATTTGATCACCAGCGGCGCACCGCCAACAATGCTAATGAGCCCCTCAATATCTTTGGTGGAGTGCGCAAAGCCAGTGACGGGCAGGCCAATGCCCTGGCGAGAGAGCAGTTGCAGGCAGCGGAGTTTGTCACGCGATCGCGATATCGCCTGCGACTCATTCGCCACAAACACCCCCATCATCTCAAACTGCCGAATCACCGCCGTCCCATAAAACGTATTAGACGCACCAATCCGGGGGATCACCGCATCCACGCCATCCAGTCGCCTGCCTTGATACAGCACATGGGGATTGTCGGGCGTAATATCCATATAGCAACGCAGGTAGTCAATAATAGAGACCTCATGCCCTCTTTCGGCAGCGGCTTCTTTAAGTCGGCGAGTCGAATAGAGAGAGGAATTTCTTGACAATATTGCTATTTTCATTTTTAGATTTCTTACGGTTTTTAAGTTTGCGCTTAGAAGAGGTTTGCAAGTAAGACTTACCAGGATCGACTAAAAAACGTCGGCGCACAGCCTGTCGTCCCAGCAACATCCGAAAGCCCATCACTTTGCGATTAGTCAGAGTAAGTTCTATGGGCCAATGCTGCTCGCCTGCGGCCACAGTCGTCACAATCACCGGACGCAGCTCGGCCTTACCACCCGAGTTGCGCACCGTACGCATTTCCAATAGCGGCGCTTCGGCAGTCACGGTTTTGGTTTTACTACGCTGAGACGGGTGTACCTTGAAGCGGACAAACTCTGCATCCTCGCGCTTAAATACCTCAACATCAAAAGCATGAATGGCCGATGAGCGAGCGCCCGTGTCGATTTTGGCCTTAACGCTAATAATATTTAGCTCGGGCAGGGCCACGCGCTCTCGCCAGCCAATAATCGGCAAATCTATTTGTTCGTGAGCTGTCATACGGTGCGATGGGGGCTGTTTATCAGGGTCTTCTTCGCCATTTAATGTTTACATAATGAGCTTTTACATTATCACCGCTCGTCGGCACGCGGATGATATGAAGGGCACAAAAATCGGAGCCTGATTAGCGCTACGAGGCAAACACAGCCAGCCACAGAGTCCATTAGCTTAAGGGGCCGGTTTTGATTGTCTATGGGTAGGAGTTGCCCGGCAGCTCACCCTATATCTGCCCAATATGAGCGTACTATATAGACAGCTTGCGGTGCATTTCCACTGATGAGAGCAAATAAGCTACGGGTTTGCAGTACACCTAGCTAAATTTGGATGAGTAGGCTGCGAAAATAGATCTAATGACTTGTTGTGCCAGAAAAATTGAAAACTTGACCACGTGAGTTAGCAACTGTCCCAGGAAACATGCCATCTGCTCAAAAACCTCGATGCTTTAGCCTATTTGCCGGTGCTGGTGGTTGCTCGCTCGGCTTTGCCAGGGCTGGATTCAAGGTACTTTTGGCGATCGATAGCGATCGGTCTGCATGTAAGACTTATTCGGTTAATTTTCCTGAGACAAAGGTTCATGTAACCAATGTGACCTTGGTTGATTGGAATATGCTCCTCCGCGAATTTAAGCTAGCGCCTGGTGACCTGGAGATCTTAATCGGCGGTCCGCCTTGTCAAGGCTTCAGCACGGCTGGAAAACGCTTCTGGGACGCCCCCCGGAATCATCTTCTCAAAAGCTATATCGAGGCGCTGCGGACGATTCAACCCTCCTAAATATTTCGCTTTCTTGGACGAATGAAAGGATCACTATCTCGGAACCGTCCGGCGCATACATTGTTCAACGTAAGCGACTCACAGACTCACAGACTTGCAACAGACGTAACACGCTGTACATGTAGAGGCAGCAGGATAACAATCGAGATAAAAATAAGCAACGAACTTGGCGATCGCTGCAATCTTTTTAATTTCAGCTAACGTCAGCTTTAAAGTGGTTTTGAGGGTGAATCTGAGTGTTTTGACTGCTGCGATCGCCTGGCGGACTGGGCGTTTGCGCTTTCTCACCCCACCTGCCATTCCATATTCTCGGTGTCGGCGATGTTGTTATACAAATCACCAATCGAAGAGAGCCAGCATCCACAGGTTAAGTAGCTCGACCCACTTACTATGCAGGTTTGGCGAAAAACATTAGATGTTGCTGAGGCAGACGGTCATCCGTCTTTATCCATTTCAGCCCAGCAGCCGTAAGCTCTTTTTTAACCTGTTTTTGCGACATCTTATGATGCTTTTTAATCAACACCAGTGGATTCTCCGCCCGATATTCTGCTAGCACGACCTGACCACCTGGTTTCAAAGCCTTCACGATGCCTGCCATCATCTCTTCAGGGTAGGCAAATTCATGATACGCATCAAACATCACGGCCATATCAATACTTTCAGCCGGTAAGTTAGGGTCAGATTCTGTACCAAGCACCGTCTCCACGTTCATAACGTTGTATTTATCGCGCTCAGCTTCCAAAAGCGCCAGCATTTCTGGCTGCACATCTACGGCAATCACTTTGCCATTCTCTACCCAGCTCGACAGTTGAAAGCTGATGTAACCCATGCCCGCTCCGATATCAGCGACGACATCATCTGGCTCTAACATCAGCGCATCTACCGCCATATCCGATCGCTCCTCGGTAGCGCGGCTAGGCCGGGCCAGCCAATTTGCCCCTTGGTAGCCCATCACGTTGGCAATTTCGCGCCCGTAATACACTTTACCAATGCCGTCTGAGCTAGGGATTTGTAGCTGTAGGGGCCGTCGGTGGGTTCGGCGGCAGTGGCAGTGCAGCTTACTGCGAGGGCTAGAAAAAGACTGATTACAAGGATGCGAACTAAAAGGCGAAATTTTTGAGAGAAATTACGAGGAGAGAGAGAAGACATAGGCGAGGTATACAAAGAGCGATCATCTATCGTATTGTGCGTTATTTTTGCCTATTGCTCTAATACAACTCACGGTTCGCTGAAAAAATAGTGAGAATGAGAAATAGGGATAATATTGACAGGATAGCGTGAGGATAGGGGATTGTGGCGCATCTAATAGGCAACGAACGAGTCGATGATATCCCGCTGCTGCTCAGTCAGATG
>JBAQZP010000148.1:0-53391 GCA_049791095.1 Phormidesmis sp. | reverse complement strand
AACTTTCGGATGAGTCATCGTCGAGGACAAGTCAATAAGCTGGAAGCGATCGCTTAAAAGGAAAAGCTCAGGATAAGGGATGCCTATTTCTGTTATTCACACTATTACCGATAAAGTCTATTGGCTTTTGCCGGAGTGGGTCTATGGCCGATACTGCTTGCGGGCGGCATCGCTGGAACTATGGTCAGTTGGATATTCGGAAAAGATAAGGAACAGGTCAAAGAAGAGCTGAAATTAGAAGCTTTCAACAAGGGCATCGAAAAGTTTATAGAAGCTTCCGATGAGGTTCTAGATAAGGTTGTTGAAAACATCGAAAATGCATTTCACAAAAAGGCTCAAGAATTTCACGAAGCAGCAAGCGCTTCTATTTCTATTTTGTGTAATTTGCTAGAGCAGCAGGAGAGTATGTTGCAGGAAACTTTGGCACAAAAGGAAGCAGAATCAGCACTTATTCAGCAAAAAAGCCTTCAGCTACAGGCGATTGAAACAGCGATCGACGATCTGACCAAAGCAGCACTAAGCTGACGCAAATTAACTTATCAAAGGAACTATACTGATGTATGACTTCTCACCGTTAATCAAGGCGGGACTTGCTGCCGGAAAATACGTTCCCGTCGAGACGGTAGCAGGCGTCCCACTTGGAATGGTTCGAGACGCCGCAACAGGTCAGTTTGCCGCGCACGCTATTGGCATGGGGCTTAATCCACTGACGGTTGCACCCTCAATGATTATGGGCGCAGGGCAACTATATCAAGGCCATAAAGCACTCCAAGGAATTAAGGCCCTTTCTGCCTCCGTAGCGACATTGCAGGCGACAACGGCGGTGATTGGTGTAGGCGTAGTAGGCGTCGCAGCCCTCTCCGCTGTAAACCTATGGCAAACGCTCAAGCTTAGAAAAGACGTAAGGCAGATGCGTGTTGAGGTCAAAGAGGGCTTCATTGATATCAAGCAGATCCTTTCAGACCAAGGAATTGAGCTGATAGAGCAGATTCAGCAGGTGTCTGAAGATGTCGAGTTTAGGGCGCACCGAACGATCCTAGCAAGGGCCTATAGCCTGTTTGAGAAAGCAATGAATCGCTTGTGTTCTGCGCTCACTATGCAGAATGAGAGCCTTCGCAGCAATGAGATCGATGCCGTTAGAAGTATGCTGTTTCAGGCACTAGCAGATTATGACGATAGCCAGCTTATGAGCGGTATAGGAGCGGCTGCTTATATTCGGCGGCGTGAATGTGGGTGGGCAATTGAGCAGGCGATCGCAACGACTTACGAAATGCAAAGCCAGTGGCCAACCGTGCGCGATCGCCTCACCAGCCTAACCACCACCATCCGCCAAGACGCTACCCTCACCTTAGATAAAGCCGAAACCATAGAAGAGCTAGACTTTCTATTTCCAGAACTCACTAGAATTCACGACCACGACCTGGTTGCCATTGACGCATGGAAAGAGCGGGTCGAATGGTATAGCGAGCTTTCGGCGGATGACAGGGCGCAGCTAGCCGCGATCGCCCCCGAAACCGAAGAAGCCCCCGCAATAGAGAACTTCACTGACGAAAAGCCAGCGGAGTACGCCTTGTATGAAGAGGCTCAGTCTAATTTTATACCGGAAGCCCTGTACACAAGCCTCGTTTATTCGTTCGATGCCGAATCACGGCAACAAGGAGAGCAATACATTGCAGAAAGAGCAATGCTAGAGTCCTTAACCGCTTTTAGTCCTCAAAACTTAAGCAAGGCTTCTCCGCTCGCAGTCGCTAATCTCAACCTGTACTTTGCCTCAAAAGACGAGTCGCTAAGAGAAGAACCCCATGAGGATACACCAGTTTCAGTAGCCGCATAGGCAGAACTTAACCGAAGCCCTTGACCAGACATTATGGCAGTCGAGGGCTTTATCTTTGAAGTTTCACCTACGCTTGTTCATTATTATTCGTTAAGACCTGCGACAGCAGCAGTGTGTGTAAGCGCTTAACCGTCTTGAACTGCTTATCGTTAGTTAAAAAGGTTGTGCAAGCATTTTCTATTGCGCTCGCTGCATGAATAGCATCCGGCAGCTTTAGCTTTGTACTTGCTCTCGTTCGAGCAGCCCGTATTAAAACGCTCCGATCGACGGGCACCACGGTCAGGCTATCGTTGCTGATAATGGCTTCGCTATAGAGCGCTTGTTCCAGCACATTTGCCTGCTTGATAGGTTTAACCAATATTTCTGCTAACGAAAGCTCGCTAGTAACCAACGTTATTGAACCCGTATCGGCTGCTTCAAATAAGGGCGCAAGCATTTGGCTATACTCAGACACAGCTTCTAACGCATAGATCCAGATGTTGGCGTCTAAATAAATGCGATCGCCCTCAAGCGAGTCTAAGAATCCCACGAATCACGTTCCTGTCGGATGTATTCATCAATCTCGGCTACGCTACCGTTGAAGCTTCCTATCCCCTTGGTGGCACCAATAAAACGAGACAAGCCCTTCGGCTTAGCCACTTCTGAATCAGCAGTTTTCACCTGCACAATTACCTCTACGGTGGCACCTTCAGGCAGCTCGTCTGAATGCACTTCAATAATGCCACCCGGCTTGACCGTTGCTTTAGCTCTGATAGTTTGAATCATATTTTTCCTGACTAATAAATAAAGGAGCTACACATCCACCGCGCCTAGCTATTTTAGGAACTACGCATTCTAACTAACGCAACCCCAGACGGCTGAGCGTAGCCGAAGCCTCCGGTTCGGTAACCCCCCCTTCAGCAAACCGCCTCCCATTGCGCACTATATATATAACCTTTACGAATAAATCTAGTTTAGTTAGTTACTCAGAACTCGGAGCATACACATGGGAAAAGTTGTTGGAATTGACCTAGGCACGACCAATTCGGTTGTCGCCGTTATGGAAGGGGGCAAACCCTCAGTCATCGCCAACGCCGAAGGTTTTCGCACGACGCCATCGGTTGTGGCCTATGCGAAAAATGGCGATCGCCTCGTCGGTCAAATCGCCAAGCGTCAAGCGGTGATGAACCCAGAAAACACGCTGTACTCAGTTAAGCGCTTCATTGGCCGCAGGCATGACGAAGTCAACAACGAAGCCAGCGAAGTCCCCTACAAAGTCGCAAACGTCAGCGGCAATGTCAAAATTGAAACTTCTGACGGCAAGCAATATGCCCCCGAAGAAATTTCAGCCCAGGTACTGCGCAAATTAATTGATGACGCTAGTAAATACCTCGGCGAAAAAGTAACCCAGGCTGTGATCACAGTGCCTGCCTACTTTAATGATTCACAGCGTCAGGCGACTAAAGACGCGGGTAAAGTCGCAGGCGTAGAAGTCCTTCGCATCATCAACGAGCCTACCGCCGCCGCGTTGGCTTACGGCCTTGACAAAAAGAGCAATGAAACCATCCTCGTCTTTGACTTAGGCGGCGGTACCTTCGACGTTTCCATCCTAGAAGTTGGCGATGGCGTGTTTGAAGTGCTCTCCACCTCTGGTGACACCCACTTAGGCGGCGACGACTTTGACAAAAAGCTGGTCGATTACCTGGCCGAAGACTTTGCCAAGAAAGAAGGCATTGACCTGCGCAAAGACAAGCAGGCCCTTCAGCGCCTTACCGAAGCCGCTGAAAAAGCCAAAATTGAACTCTCTAGTGTCAGCCAGGCAGAGGTTAACCTGCCCTTCATCACAGCTACTCAAGATGGCCCTAAGCATTTAGAAACCACCTTGACTCGCGCTAAGTTTGAAGAGCTGTGCTCTGATCTGATTGACCGCTGCGGTGTCCCTGTGCAAAACGCGCTCAAAGATGCCAAGCTCAGTAAGTCTGATATTGATGAAGTCGTACTCGTTGGTGGTTCTACCAGGATCCCTGCGGTGCAAAATTTAGTCGAAAAAATTCTAGGCAAAGCGCCCAACCAAACGGTTAACCCTGACGAAGTGGTCGCCATCGGCGCGGCTATTCAAGGCGGCGTATTAGCCGGTGAAGTCAAAGACATCTTGCTGCTAGACGTCACGCCCCTGTCTTTAGGGGTCGAGACTTTGGGCGGTGTGATGACCAAGCTGATTGCTCGTAACACAACCATCCCGACTAAAAAGTCAGAGGTATTTTCTACCGCTGTTGATGGTCAAACCAATGTAGAAATCCACGTTCTGCAAGGTGAGCGGGAAATGTCCAATGACAACAAGAGCCTGGGAACCTTCCGTTTGGATGGTATTCCCGCCGCTCAGCGAGGCGTTCCTCAAATCGAAGTCACCTTTGACATTGACGCTAACGGCATCTTGAACGTTACCGCTAAAGATAAAGGATCGGGTAAAGAGCAGTCTATTAGCATCACGGGTGCTTCTACGCTTTCCGATACCGAAGTTGAGCAGATGGTACGCGATGCTGAAAGTAATGCTGATGCTGACAAAGAGCGTCGTGAACGCATCGATATGAAAAACCAGGCGGATTCTCTTGCCTACCAAGCTGAAAAGCAGGTAGAGGAGCTAGGTGATAAGGTTCCGGCTGAAGATAAAGAAAAGATCGAAGGGCAGATCAAGACGCTCAAAGAGGCCCTTGCCGCAGAGGACTTTGACAAAATCAAGTCCAGCATGGAAGAGCTTCAGCAAGCACTCTACGCGCTCAGCAGCAATCTTTATCAACAGGGAGCTGACGCAGAAACTGCGGCAGGTGCCCCCGAAAGCGACACTGCGGAAAGCGGCGATTCAGCAGGTGGGGAAGATGACGTCATTGACGCTGAATTTTCCGAAACAGAAAACCAGTAGGCGTTGAATAAACTGTCATTTGCGGCAGCTTGCTTTCAACGACAATACGGTCATACTTAGTTTTGCAGACTCAATAGTTATGTAGAACGATATAGAAAGGTCAGCAGTGGAGATAGTCCGCTGCTGACCTTTTTCTTTGGGATAAATTCTGAGTGATACCTTTTCAGGTATGTGTTTATTTCCTTCAATTGTCAGTGCCTAAAAACAGCAGTATCCGTTCGTTCTTACGTTTTTAGAGCTGCTTATTACATCCTGCCATATTTAGGCAGCGTCAACCTTTTAGCCGCAACAGGATGGTTTTGGTCAATTTTGAGTAAGCATCTATGGGGTGCCTGGGCTGACTTGTTCACTATAGCTTCATCAAAAAAGTAGGGATTCTACTGAAATTTCTCTGTTGAATATACAAATTGAACTAAGTGTTCTCAGACTTTTCTTCATAATTGGCGATCGCATAAAACGCTGATGAAGAGTTTAACAATCTGTGTTCCTACCGTAGTCGCTGGCTAGGCAAGGTTACTAAGTTGTGAGTCCAGGTTGCATCAAATTTTCTTGATATGTTCGTCACTATGCTGAAAAACTACATATGCTTCATTCCGCCAACCCCGCATCAGTTGCTTTTATAGCCGCTTTACTGGCACCATTGTTATCTATTACACCCGCTTTCGCTGCGGTCTTTACTGGCAACAGCAATGGCACATTTGGCAAGCCCGCTATCGACCCGGTTGCCGAGCCCAATGCCACCTTCAGCATAGAGAAATCCAGCTCTCAAGGCAGCCTGCAAGGTGAGACCTTTGTATCAGGTAAGCCAGGTACCGGGTCTATGCCCAACCGGCTAAGCTTTACTGGTAGCCCTTTTACAGCCCTACCAAATCGGCCATTTGCCGCAGGTAGCCTGTTCTATCTCAATGGTCAAACCTTTCGCGGGACTAATGTCTCCAGCGTGCCCCTCAGCATCAACCTCAGCTTCGACCAGCCCGCTCAAGCTCAAAACCAGTTCGAGTACAGCATCGACTTCGACCTCACGACCAATCGTGATCCTGCTGGCAGTGCCGATAATCTAATTATCTCCGACGACCCTGCGGCTCAAACGTTTCAGTTTGAAGAAGCCACCTACCTTGTAGAGCTTTTGGGCTTTAGTCAAGACAACGGCAATGCCTTTACTCGCAACTTTCAAGTATTAGAAGATCAGGTTATTGATAGTACCCTCTTTGCCCAAGTTAAGCTTGCCTCTATCGACCCTGTGCCCGAACTCCCTACTGCCGAACTGCCCGAGCCAGCAACCGTAACGGGATTACTCGCCTTGGGCGCTACCACGCTGCTAAAACGCAAAAACGGGTAAGGTCGTTGATTGCCACGGGCGGCACAACGCCGATAAGAATCTAGCTGTAATTGCGATCAAAATGAAATAGAAAAAGCCGCTCGTTTCTTTGACTGAATCAAGAGCGAGCGGCTTTTTTTTAAGCTGCGCTTTTAGGCCAGGCCCAGCAAACTCAAAAAGCCTTTACCTGTCAACAATTCAATGATGATCAGCGCCGCCATCCCAATCATGGCAGCTCGACCATTAAGTCGCTCAGCATATTGATTAAATCCTTTTTTAGGACGCTCCATATTGGGTACTTTCGTTGGCTGAATGCTGGCCATAGCTATCCTTAAAACTGACTGCTTCCCTATTGTCACCAGCGATCGCATTTTCAGTCAATGGCTCTCATCTACAAAAGACCCTCATACAGGTAAACTACTGCGATCACCCGTAGCCCATTCAACCGCTCAAGCGCCGCCTCGCGGTCACTTCCAAACGCCGACAGCATAAGGGGAAAGCTGGTCTTTAGCCCTTGCTTGATCCAGGCTTCACATGAGTGAAAATACGATTCTCTAATGTATAGAAAATCATTTAAGACAGAGAGGTGAAAAATAAGAAATAGGCAAAGGGATTGCCCTGGCCTGACCCCACATCCAATCCTGTGGAACTACCGTTGACAACGCTTATGTGATGAGCTGCTCTGATCTTAAAAGGAATATGGTCGCCCTCATTGTCGGAGGTCTGATAGTCGGAGGTCTGATAGTCGAAGGTCTGATAGTCGAAGGTCTGATAGCATTTAACCTTTTCAGTGAACCTGCCTTTTCATCAGGGGTGAAAATCGGCGGTCTCAGACAAGGATTGCCCGGCAAGCGAATCAGTGGCGGATCTGATCTATAAATCTGATCTATAAACAGGAGATCGACGCCTCCGTTAGCAGTTTCTCAAAAACAGCCACCCTACAACTAAGTATCTATAACACTCTCATGACACCTCTTCAGCTTTCAAAATCACTGCTGGCTGCTGCCTTCACCCTATCTTTGGCCATCAGCGCCGTCAGCTTCCCCAGCCTGGCCAACAACAGAAACGAGCTTCGCCAGGGTCTACCCGGCAGAAGAATCAGCGGCGGCGTTCGAGATTCGCGAGCCAACTGCTTCACTAGTTTTGATCAGTCATTGGTGGCGATCATTCCTCAAAGTAATCTGGGCAAAACGGCCAGCCCTCGACCCACCTTTTGGTTCTCCGTGCCCGAAACTGAAGGCTCCAAGTCAGGAGAATTCAAACTCTATGACCCCTTCGGAGAACTTGTTTATTACACGTCAGTAGATATGAGTGATGACTATGGCCTCAGCGAGTTTCAGCTACCTGAAAGCGCGCCTGCTCTGGTGTTGAATGAAGAATATCAGTGGGTATTCACCATGGCCTGTGAGGGCGCATCAGCCCATCAGCTAGGGCTTAGTGGTCAAGTGCTGCGCGTAAACCTATCTGACAGTGCAGTTAAACGAATCAACGAAGCCAGCCCAGAAGATCGAGTTTCTTTGTATGCCGCCGCTGGGCTGTGGCAAGAACAAGTCACCGAGCTAGTCGCTCTTCGCCGTAGCAACATCAACAACATGGACTTTCAGCTTGAGTGGGCTGCCTTGATCCAGTCTACTGGCCTTACTTCTTACGTATCTAGCCATATCTCTGAGGCTATGAGTGCCGCCCAACTCCCCGCTAGTACAGCAGGTACCGATAGCGAATAAAGAAAGAACTTCCCTCTGAGCAAAACCACCCAACGCTGGGCATCCTTACCGATAGGAAAGGTTGTCTGCTAGCCTCTGTCAGGAGGGACTTTGTCTGTAACTACAAAACTTTACAAACGACTGCAAAGTGACCCCTATTGGCTAACGGGCCTCATCATTACGGCTTTACTGTTGGGTCTTCGGCAAATCGGAGGCTTGCAGTCGCTTGAGCTACTTGTCTTTGATCGGATGGTCAGAGGACAGGCCGATCGAGGCCCAGATCCGAGGTTGTTGGTAGTTGAGCTAACTGAAGAAGACATTCGTAACCTCGGCGAATGGCCTATGTCAGACCAGGCGATGGCTGATTTGCTAAACGCACTGCAAGTGCATCAACCCAAAGCAATTGGGGTCGATATTTATAGAGACATTCCCCAAGGCGAAGGGTATGCGGCGCTAGCCGAAGCGCTAAAAGACCCTAAAGTTGTGGCAATTACCGGGTTGGGTATCAGCGCAGATGATAGGATTCCGCCGCCGCCCAACTTAAGCTCCGATCAAGTAGGATTCAACGACTTCATCATTGATTCAGACGGTATTTTACGCCGTAGCTTATTGTTTGCCGCCGAGGGTAATGAGGCGCTGTATTCGTTTGCTTTGCAGCTTAGCCGAAAATATCTAGAAGAAGAGGGTGCAGAATTCTCTGTAGATTTGGAGTCGCTGAAAATTGGCGCAACAGAATTCTTGCCGCTTAATGTTAACTCAGGAGGCTACGACAGCATTAATCCTGCAGGCTATCAAATGCTGTTGGACTACCGCTCATCCAACTGGGTGGCTCGAAAAGTTACGCTGAGCGAAGTTATGTCTGGCCAGGTGGAACCGGCCTGGATAGAAGATAAAATTGTGCTGATTGGCGTAACGGCCCCTAGCCTAAAAGACTTTTTCTATACGCCTTACAGCTCAGAGAAGAACAATGAACATGTCATGTCCGGAGTGGTTGTCCATGCGCAGGCTATCAGCCAAATTCTCAGTAGCGTTTTAGATGGACGGCCTTTGTTTTGGTATTGGCCAGAATGGGCAGAGGCTGCCTGGATATTGGGGTGGTCTTTGGCGGGGGGAATGGTTGTTTGGCGACTGAAGCGCTCAGCGCTGCTCGGTGGGGTTATTTTAGGCGGACTAGGCAGCTTGGCTGGTCTGTGCTTTATCTCCTTTACCATGATGGGCTGGATTCCTTTTATAGCCCCAGCATTGGCCTTTTTGCTTACCAGTGGTGTCCTGATCACCTATCAGGTTTTTTATCAGTCTTTTTACGATCCGTTGACAGGCTTACCCAATCGCTATTTGTTTGTCAGGCAGCTAAAGCAAGCTATCCAAAAAGCTGAACGAGCAGAGGTACATGCTTCATCCGCTATTCTTTTGCTAGATTTAGACCACTTTAAGGCGATTAACGAAAGCTTTGGTCATCGTTTTGGTGACCAGCTATTGATGAGTGCGGCCCATCGGATTAAGGCACAACTGCCATCGCAGGCCAACTTGGCGAGAATTGGCGGTGATGAATTTGCTATTTTGTTGAAAGGGCTGAGCGAAGCCAGTCAGGCAACTCGAATCGCAGATACGCTATATAACAAGCTCACAGAGCCATTTTTTCTGGAAGGGCAGGCGATTACGACCAGCTTCAGCATTGGAATTGCCTTGAATCAAATGGGTAATCCTGAGCAGGCGGAAACGCTCATGCAAGATGCTCATCGGGCGATGTCGAGGGCTAGAGCGTTGGGGAAAGAGCACTACGAAATCTTCGATCCGGGGATGCGGACAGAGGCAATCAAGCGGTTTCAGCTAGAAGCCGAACTGCGCCAAGCGATTGATAACCATGAGTTTTTGCTCTATTACCAGCCTATTATTAATCTAGAAACCGGTATGCTTGCTGGATTTGAGGCCCTGGTGAGATGGCAACATCCGCAGCAGGGCTTTGTGTCACCAGGGGCCTTTATTCCAGCGGCTGAAGACACTGGCTTGATTGTGCCGATGGGTAGCTGGATTTTAGAAAAAGCTTGCTCTCAAATGCAGCATTGGCATCAACAGTATGCTCATGCTGCGGCTTTAATGGTAAGCGTTAATCTCTCTACAAAGCAGTTTAACCAAAAGAACTTGTCAGAGGAAGTTTCAAATATTTTGAACAAGACAGGGCTCGATAGTCAATGCCTGAAGCTAGAACTGACAGAAAGCGCTGCGATGGAAGATGTGAATGGCACTATCGAGCAGCTCGTTAAGCTGAAGTCTTTGAACCTTAAGCTGAGTTTGGATGATTTTGGCACGGGTTATTCTTCGCTTAGCTACCTGCACCAGTTGCCTACAGATACACTAAAAGTCGATCAGTCTTTTGTCGGGCGGATGGAGGAAAAGACGGGAGAGGATAGCGAAATTGTTAAAACAATTATCTCTTTGGGCCATCAGTTAGGCATGGATGTAATTGCAGAAGGCATTGAAACGTTGGAACAGCTCACTAAGTTAAGAAAGCTGAACTGCAACTATGGGCAAGGGTATTATTTTGCTAAGCCGTTGCCACGCGAAGCTGCAGAATTGATTCTTGCGGAGAACAAAAACTGGCTGAGCAATCCGGATTTTGAAGTAAACTGGGCTTTGGTTGGGGTAGTGTAGCCAAAGCACAGCAGGGGTGTGTCAGAATATGTGAGTCACTATAATGGACAGTGCAAAGCTTAGGAGCGCTCACTTTTTATGGCAGATTCTGTGCAGTGGACGGCGGCGGCCAACACACTTTTGAAGGAGATTCCATTTTTTGTCAGGCCAGCAGCTCGTAAGAAGATCGAAAAGTATGCTCGCGAGCAGGGGCTGTCTGAAATTACGGAAACTGTCTATCAGCAGGCGAAGGCACAGTTCGGGCGAAAGCAGTAGACCTATTAGGGGCTGTGCTTTGGATAGGCTATAAACCTGTCCTACAAAAGAGGAAGCAATCGTGACAATAAATAACCCGCCGGGAAGATCGTTTGATCTTCCCGGTGGGCTGCTTTTGTGGTGGATTTAACAGGCAGGTTGTTGTCTAGCTGACAACTTCACTGTCTACTTCGATAGCAATAGGCTGTTTGGGTTGGTCATTGACGACCGTTTCAGGCTTGGTTTGATTGGGTGCTACGTACCAGGCTCGAACGACGTTAAACTTTGCTTTGACGTTTTCATATTGATTGCCGTAGCGATCGCGCAATACCCCATCCACCTTTCCTGCTTGATCTTTGAGTTGAGGAAATAGCTTGATTTTGGCGGACTGGGCGAGCGATCGCATCAATCCAATCACTCGCTCTGTCATGTCTTTGTCATCAGCTTCTTGCTGCCAGGTTTGATTGACCGCATCAGCAGCCTGCTGGCTTTTTTCTTTGACGGTAGCAACCGTTTCAGCCGTCACTTCTTTGGCAAGAGGGCTAATGACCTCGCGGCCATCTTTAAACTCGGCAGCGGTCTCGGCGAAAGCGGTACGAAGGATGCTGATGACGCGCTTTGAACGTTGAGTGCTTTCTCGTTGAAGCGTTTTTAGCTTTTGGACAGTAGAAGGTGCTTGCTCAACGGCAGCAGCAGATAAATCATTTTGAGAGGTATAAGTCATGGTGATGTTTCCTTGTTTGATGTGAGTACAAAAAGAGAGAGAATTAGCTAACAAATTAGCTTATCGGAACAGCTTCTACGGTGATGGTTTGCTCAGCGTCTGTTTCGGCATTTGTAGGGGTCTGGCGCTTACGCTTTAGTTGCTCTGTCATGAGCTGAGAAACTTCGGCAATCAGTAGGCTAACCACAACCCCATCGTCAATCCAGCCGATGATTGGGAACATGTCTGGAGAGATATCTAATGGGCTAACAAGATAAAACAATGTTCCTAAGATGACGACCCAGCGATATTTTGTATGCTTGAGCGCTTTGCGATACAGGTCGTGAAGGGCGGTTGAGAGGGGTTGTTTTTTCATGGATTTGTGAGGAGTGTCTTGTGCTGATGAATATATAATCGCAGATGATTTTGTTGTCGTCAGGTGTAGATTACACACCGAACAACAGGAGGACGGTCACAGATAAGATATACGGTTTACCGAAAGAAAAAGACGGTTTTCCGTACCAATAAGATCCTGTTTATTGAGGCTTGTTTATTGAGGCTTGAGAATTGAGGTGAGATGAGATAGTTCTGGGAGGATGAGAGATTCCATGGCAAGCTTGACGGCTTTGCTGGAACCGGGAACGGAGAAGATGAGGGTTGTGTTGTGAATGCCTGCGATCGCCCGTGAGGCAATCGCGCGTGAGCCAATTTGGGCGTAGCTAAGCTGGCGGAAGATTTCGCCGAAGCCGGGGAGTTCTTTGGTGATTAGGGGGGCGATCGCATCGTAGGTTGTATCGCGCGGGGCAATGCCAGTGCCGCCGTTGAGCAGGATGGCTTGAACTTCTAGGCGAGCGGTTAAGCTCTGTACGAGCGCTGCGATTTGACGCGGCTCGTCTTTGACAATTTGGTAGTGGCAAACAGTATGCCCTGCCGCCGCTAGCTGATTTTGCATGCTCTGACCGCTGGTGTCGGTTTCGGGCGTGCGGGTATCGCTAACGGTGAGCACAGCGCAGCTCACGCAGGCTTGCGCCGTATCGGGATGAGGAATGTCCACCGCCATAAGTATTCTGCGAATCAGGAAATTACACGGTTACTAACACCTACTGACAGCTACTGGCAGCTACTGGCAGCGCTAGCTTTTAGTTAAGCCCAGGCCATTGTCTCTGGAGTAGCGCTCCATAAAGCGCATAAATCTATCCCACTCTTCCTGACCGCGCATGACGAAAACGGCTTCGATGCCAGCGGGCTCGCCGTTGATGAATTTGCCGTTGACGTCGCGAGTTGTAAGCTCACCTTCCTCATCGACCATGTATAGGCCGGTCACTTCGCCGCCTTCTTCTACGAGTGCTTTGGGTTTGTCGAAGTAGAAGGTTGCGGTGCCATCAGACAAGTCTTTGGCACGGGTGATACGAACGTCAGGGACGACGTCCTCTTTAACCCCGCGAGCAAACTGCATTTCAGCCATGGTATTTATTGATTACATTACATAGATCCAATAAACACAGTTTCTCATTTTACTGAGCCATTAGTCTAGTCAACTAAAACCTGATAGCGCGAAGCAACGGGTGGTAGCTCATTGGTGATGGCGAGGGCCTGGTATACCATGGCGGAGACTTCAGCGCGGGTGGCGGCGCGATTGGGTCGCAGTTCTGAGACGGTAGGATGGTTGAATACGAGGCCAAGTTGAGTGGCAATGGCAACAGTGTTGGTGGCGTATTGGGGAATGGCGGCGCGATCGCTATAGCGCAAAAGCAAGTTCACACCGGGCGGTGAAGTGGATTGCAGCGCCAAACCGCTGACGAGGGCCAACAGTGCCTGAAGCTTGGTCAGGGGATAGTTAGGGTCAAAGGTAAGATCGGGAAAGCCGGAAAGGAACTGAGCCTGATACGCTTTTTGAATGACCGTAGCCGCCCAAAAGTCGTTGGGCACATCGCGAAAACGTACGGCCAGGCGTTTGGGCTCGGGGTTGAAAGCGCCAACGAGCAAGGCCGCAAACTGAGCCCTAGTCATGGGGGCATCGGGTTGAAAAGATCCATCGCTAAAGCCGCTGAGCCAGCCTTTTTGTACCAGCGGCTCGATAAAGTTAGTGGCCCAATGGCGCGAAGATAAGTCAATAAAGTTGGGGCTAGCGCTGTCAGGCTCGGGGATGAAGGGAGAATCAATCCGAGTAGTTTTATTGGCATTGACTAGCGCCTGATGAACCAGGGTGGTTGTTTCCGCACGGGTAATCGGTTCTAAGGGCCTCAGGGCATAAGGATCCGGATAGCTGACGACCAGGCCATGTTCGGTGGCAGCGGCGACAGGTTCAATCGCATAGCTAGGAATTTGGGCGCGATCGCTATATATCAGCAGTGATTCCGAGCGGCCATCGCCTAGACCCAGGCCGTTCACAAGCGCCACGATGGCCTGCACCCGAGTCAAGGGCGCATTTGGACGAAAAGATCCGTCTGGAAAGCCGGAAATAAAGCCCCGCGTTTGCGCCTGCCGAATGGCCCGAGCGGCCCAAAAGCCAGCGGGCACGTCCGGGAAGCGACGAACCTCACGAATACCGTCGGCTTCTGGAAACGCCGCTGCAATCAACGCGGCAAACTGAGCGCGGGTGACCTGGCTATCGGGCTGAAACGTGCCATCTAAAAAGCCTTTGACCAAGCCTTGTTCGGCCAGTGCTTCTACGAAAGGGGCTGACCAGTGCCCGACCAAATCGTCGAAGCGGCTATCCAGGCTGATTGCGGCTGAAGGATCTTGATTGGAGGAAGGGGGTAGGGGCGGCAGCGGAGCGGGCTCTACCTGGCCCAGCAGCACGGTAGGAATGGCGGCTTCATCTGGGATTTGGCTGGGTAAGTAGTCCACCTGACCCTGTACAAGCATTGGATTGAACCGGTTGCCTGCGGTGGCGAGTGGGGCGATCGCATCATTACGCACGTCATACACGCCATCTTTAACCAGTCCCTTGAATTGATTGCCGCCCAAATCTTGCGGCTGGCCGATATCTGGCTGAGCGCGATCTTTTACCCATAGCCCCGTGGCTGTGCTGCGGATTGCCTGATTTTGTCGTAGTACCGGACGAGCATAGTCAGCAACCATCACCGCTACGTGGTTATCTACTAACTGGTTCGCGACTAATAAAGGTGCTGATTGACCGGCTAGCGAAATGCCATAGCCAGTCCGCTCAAATTGGTTTTGCCGGGCCTCGCCTTTTGCCTTATCTACCATCGTTAGGCCAGTTGTTCCATTCTCCAATACATTTTTAGAAATAAAGGGATGGGCGGTGCCAGCGGCTAAAACGCCATGCTGCTGACAGTTGAGCAGTCGATTATTTACAACTAGCGCCGCGCCATCGAAGGTCAGCACGCCGCTGCCGTTTGGATTGGTGATAGTGACTTCCCGAATTTGGGCGCGATCGCGCAATACCACCGCTACATTAACTGCCTCAAGCTGGCTGTTTTGTAAGCCCTCACTGAAAGTGCTACCCCCTTGAATGACGGCCTGCGCGTTTGTACCTGCGAGCGTCACCCCAGCCGGTACCACTAGCGGAAACCGCTCTCCAGCCTGATAGGTGCCTGATGCGAGCTGAACAACGCTGC
Organism: Phormidesmis sp.; assembly: GCA_049791095.1. Lineage (GTDB taxonomy): Bacteria > Cyanobacteriota > Cyanobacteriia > Phormidesmidales > Phormidesmidaceae > Phormidesmis. The sequence continues at coordinate 38,464 of JBAQZP010000148.1, read as the reverse complement.
CGGGCCGAGCCTGTTGCAGGGCATGACTCACCGTTTTATAGGGAAAGTTTGCACTACCTTCGTCACTATCTTGGCCAGTAGGACTGACATATAAAACAGACATGATGCGTATCCCTTTGTACCGCTAGAATAAGCCTAAAGCGCCTAGAATTAACTGTGCGAATTGACATTAAACGACTTGATATCAAACCAGCGCAAGATTGTAAACAAAGCAGTTTCCCATGGCAGATTGGCTAGAACACACCGTTCATGTAGATGTAGACGCTCCCGTAGAGATGGTTTGGCAGATGTGGTCAGACCTAGAGCAAATGCCTCAATGGATGAAATGGATTGACTCGGTAGAAGTATTAGACGATCAGCCCGAGCTGTCGCGGTGGAAGCTGAACACCACCGGGCTGACATTTTCGTGGCTCTCTAGAATTGTCAATGTTTCGCCACAGCATATTATTCAGTGGGAGTCGGTCGATGGCTTGCCAAATCGGGGCGCAATCCGGTTTTATGGTCACAAAGATGGCACCAGCACTGTAAAGATGACGATCTCCTATGCGCTACCTGCGATTCTGGCGCGATTGATGATGAGCAATTCATTTGTAGATCGGGTGGTAACCTCTACGTTGCAGGCTGATTTAGATAGATTTGAGAAGATGGCGATCGCTAAGGCCAAAGCAGCCCGAACGGCAAACTGCGAGTAAAGTTTAAGCAAGCGCCGGTAAAGGCAGATGGCTGTGAATTCTCAATTGGACTTGGACGTGGCGATGCAGCAAATGCGATCGCTCGACCTGAAGGCCCTTTTCACCCAAACGCTAGGCTGGCAACCCATCGAAAAAAAAACGCCTGGCGTCCCAGCACCGATTGAGATCCGCTCACAACGCGGCGTTCCGATTGCCCACCACGAAGGCATCACTGTTTGGCAAGTGATATTAGCCGACACTGATCTGAGCGCTGAACTACGAGCGGATATTTACACGGCAATTTCTCAGACGCAGTCGATCGGGTTGCCGCTAGTAATTTTTATCGACTCCACAAAAACCCGTAGCCTATGGTGCGAATCGCATACAGAGAGTGCTCTGTACGTTTCAGGGCAGTTAACAACAATCTGGGAATTTCGGCTACGTCGATTTTTCCATGATGGTGGCAAATGTATGTTTCCTCGCATCATTCCTGGTCAAGCAGACGCTAGCTATGAAAGGTTTGAAAGGTTAATTAAGTCTCTTTGCGAAGGCATTGCGGGGGTCAGCAACAGTCAACACCGTCAGGAATATGCAGCCTTAACAATACAGAGACTCATTCTGTTGCAAAGCATCCAAAATAAAGGTTGGTTGAACGGAGATACCTGGTATTTGCAAACCTGCTTTGGTAAGGCTTTGCAAACCAGGAACGATGTCTTCTTTGGCGACTATCTGCAGCCTCTGTATCAAAGCCTAACGATGCCAGCGCTAGAGCGATCGCTGACACTCACAGAAAGAGTGGGCGCGGTGCCCTTTTTAGGACATTTGTTTGAGGCTCATCGGTTAGAACAGCAGTATCCGGCGATCGCCATCAATGACCAGCCGTTTGAGGAAATTTTGGGTTGGCTAAGTGAACAGACGAGTACGGATGCGCTTAATCCTTGGTTGAGTGGAAACTTGGGATATCTGCTAGAGCGCTATTGGGCACAGCATACACAGCCAGAGACCGAGTACACAGGGACGCCGACACTGGCTAGAGAGCTGAGCCGTACCCTGGACAGGCTTCTCATCAACCGGCTGACGCCATTTTCCCAACCTCTCAGCCAGCCTCAGAATCAATCTCAAACTACTCTCAATGACTTGCTGTTTAATGCCGACTCCAGGCTGTGCCGCCACCTCACCCAAGAGATTTTACCAACTCTACGCATTCTCGATCCGGCCTGTGGCAGTGGCAACTTGCTAGTCGCTCTACACCAGCGGCTCACCGAAATCTTTAGTATCGTCACTGGCTACATTCAACAAACTCAAGATGCTCAGCTCAAAATCTGGCGTTCTGGGCTAGCAGAGCCCGCCACCGCATCTGCAAAACCTAATTTGCTGCTAAATATTCAAAAGCGCGTCCTTAAAAACAACCTCTACGGCGTTGACATTTTAGCGGGTACGACCGAGTCAGCCCGGCTTCAGCTATTGCTTCATACCGTTGCTACGGCTCATCAACCTGTAGATCTAGAGCCCCCAGTTGATTTAACCTTTAATGTGATGACTGGCAATAGCTTGATTGGTCTGATTACGGTAGATGAAGAACGGTTCGATCAGGTCAACAAAACAGGGGAAAGTGACGTTTTACAAGGTAATTTGCTACAGCCTCTGGTGGCAGAGGGATATCAGACAATTCTGGCAGAAAAGAATCTGGCGCTAGAGCACTATAAGTTTCGCAATCAAAAGCTAGCAGAGGCGCGTAATATTCCAGCTTTTGCCCGAGCGGCTCTGTTGAGAACAGACATTTTACGGTTAGATGCCAAAGCTCAAGGCAAGTTGGACGCTTTGCTGCTAAATCATATGAGCCAGCAGCTCAGGATTCAGTTCAAGGCGACGCAGCTAGCCGCAAAGCCCCAACGCAAGCCGCTGACGTTAGAAGATATTGACGTTTTGCAGCCATTTCACTGGGGCTATCACTGTAATCAAATTATTCAGCGAGGTGGTTTTGATGTAGTCGTCTGTGCGCCACCCTGGGGTGCTTTTCGGCCAACAGCGGCAGAGTTTTTGCAAAAGTTTCAGGATCTGGTTGAGGCGAAGGGGGTGACGGTGCGATCGCTCAAAACTTCCAAACAGGCTCTCGCTAAAGGCGACCCCGAAGTCACCCAAGCATGGCTGTTCTATCAAGATCAATACGCCTATGTTGCTGACTACTTCTATCGCAGCGAACAATATGCTCATCAAAACCCAACAACAGAAGGTAAAACTGTTAGAAACCAGCTATCACGAGAGCGACTTTTTATAGAGCAGTGCTTTAATTTGCTTGCGCCCGATGGGATGGGCGCAGTTGCTATTGAAGAGAAGCTCTTAGAGCAGTCTAAAGCGCTAACGCTGACAGCGTTTCTGCAAAAATGCACGCATTTACAAGAAGAAAATATCTACCATGAGGCGACTGGCCCAGCATTCACAATCCTAACCTGGCAGATGAAACCCGATGTAGGCGATCGCACCGCATAGATAATTTCAGAGCGCCTGAATTTGATAGGCGAGATGCCTGTCCCACAAGATTTTTAGACACTTTTCAGCAGATGATCTATCTGAGAGAACAAATAGTCTCTCTCTCTAGAGTTATCTAATACATGATCTGCCCTTTGGCATTTTTCATTCAAACTTATCTGCGTATCAATTCTAGCCTGAGCATCGGCTCTAGCGAGCTGATTGCGTGCCATCAGTCTTTTTAGCTGCTGCTGAGGAGAACAAGCAACCACCCAAACCTCAGTGACTAAATGGGTCAGCTTTGCCTCGAATAGTAAAGGAATAGAATACACCAGCACCCGAGAGTTCGCGAAGAGGTCAGTTGCTTGACTGAAGCGATCGCGAACGTATGGATGAATCTGTTGTTCTAGCCACTGTCGTTCAGCTTCGTCGTTAAAAATGATTTTGCCGAGCTGGGCGCGATTGAGATTGCCATCGACTAGCAGCATGTTGGGGCCATAGCGATCGCGCACCCGCCCTAAAATCTCGCTTCCCTTCGCCACCGCCTCCCGCGAAAACACATCCGCGTCTAGCACAGGCAGTTCATGCTGACTGGCTAAATAGTCAGATACCGTACTTTTGCCTGTGGCAATCCCACCGGTTAAACCAATAATGCGCCGCCTCAAGGCTTTGCCCAGGCTTCTATGCCTGCGATGAGTCCGGGCAGCGTGTATTCCTCGGCTTCGATGGTGACTTTCCCTAGCAGCTCACGGCAGTCTTTTGAGGTTTGGGGGCCGATAGAGGCGATCGCCACCTCTGCTAACAAATCTAACCACTTTTCCCCAAAGGTCTGCGCCATTAACTGAGCAAAATGCCTGACCGTTTTAGAGCTGGCAAACGCGATCGCATCTATCGCATTGCTTTTTATCGCTAGCTCAGCAGCAGGTGGAATAGCATTTGGACAGGCCGATTCATAAGCGGCGACTTCTGTTACGATCGCGCCTTTAGCCGTCATCGCTTGCACCAGCACCGCGCGCCCGCCTTGCTCTACCCGAGGAAACAACAACTTTAAACCCGCCGGATCTGCTGGAAAATGTTCAATCAGCGCATCGGCTACAAAAGTAGGAGGAACAAAATCGGCGCTCAGCCCACGCTGATTAAGAAAAGTCTCTGTTTTTTTGCCGACAACCGCAATTTTTAGCGTGGCCAAAGCGCGAAAGTCTTTACCCTGATGCAGCAGACGATCTAAAAAGAAGCTGACGGCATTAGCGGAGGTAAGGATAAGCCAGTCAAAGGTTTTTAGTTGTGCGATCGCCTCATCCATCGCCGCCCAGCTCATCGGCTCACGAATCTCCAGCGCTGGCAAGTCAATTACGCTTGCCCCTTTGTCCGTTAGCATTTGGCTAAACTGACTCGCCTGACTCGCGGCTCTGGTCACTAAAATCGTTTTGCCCGCAAGCGGTGAAGACGACTCAGGTGCAGGCGCTAGATACTGTCGCAAACCAACCACCTCACCAATAATCAGCACGCAGGGTGAAAGCTTCTGGCCCTGGGCTATCTGCGGCATACTTAGCAACGTGCCCTGCCAAATTTGTTGCTGCGGCTGGCTGGCCCAACGCACGATGGCCATCGGAGTTTCGGGGCGTTTGCCTTGGGCGATGAGGCGATCGCAAACCGCCTTCAACTGCCGCCCCCCCATCAGCAGCACCAGCGTCTCCAAACGCGCCAGCGTCGGCCAGTCCAACGCATCTAAATCGTGAGCCGTAAACGCGCCAAACCCCCGACTCAGTACTGGGTCGGTCAGCGGAATGCCCGCTAGCAAAGGCGCAACCAGCACAGAAGACAGCCCTGGCACCACTTCAAAATCACAGCCTGCGGCCTTTAGCGCCTGAATCTCTGCCGCCGCCCGCCCAAAAACAAAGGGATCGCCACTTTTTAACCGAACAACCTGTTTGCCCGCCTGACAAAGCTGCACCAGGAGCTGATTAATCTGTGCTTGCGGCGTACTAGGCTGTCCCCCTCGTTTACCGACCTGTCGCAGCTCGCAGTCCGCCGCAAGCTGCTGTAATAATGCACCATCGACCAAAGCGTCATACATCAGCACATCGGCCTGATTGAGCAATCGCTGACCGCGAACGGTCAAATAGCTGCTGTTGCCAGGCCCCGCACCCATTAAATAAACCTTGCCACTCGACTTAGACATTCATCAGGAGGGAAATCACCCGCTTGTAAGACAGGCTTTGTGCCCATCAGCATCCTTTCTATTCTGCGACAAGATGGGTCGCTAGATCTGTCTTAGCCGCCAATGGCTTGAGCATACCGGCCCAAATAATTTGCTAAAGGCCACAAATTCGTTGGTAGTGCGGTTCGAGCTAGTGTAACAAACGATTCCATGAAGATGTCGATGGCTGAAACTATATGTAGTTGCGTGTGTACTTATGAAGAATGGTCTTGAGAATTAAGAGAAGGTCAAAGCTGATCAGTAAACTAGAAATGTAGTCAGAAGGAACCCACTGAAGGCTGCTTGAGAACCGCTAAAAGAACTTTAAAGGAGATTGGCTCATGACATTTTTTCAAATGCTGAACAATGCTTTTGTCTATTTAGCTGAGGGCATTTACAGAATTTTTAGCCCTCATGATGATGCTTATCCAGCCACTGGAATGCAAGCCTACAGCGGCGATATCTATTCCAAGCAAGTCGATCTTTGGGATATGTGGTAGCCGAGATATTTAGCGTAGTCAAAACATCTAGTCAAGACATTGAGTAAGCTGAAACAACAGCGAAAGGCAGGCAAGGGATGAATACCTTTTGCCTGCCTTTTGTCTTTTTGGGCTTTCCTTTTTGGGCTTTTAAGTTTTAAGCTTTTAACCAAAGAACACCCTTCCCGCCTGTAGGCTTTAGGCTTCTACCATGCCCTCACCCTCAGGTGCAGCTTTTTTACCCAGGGTCATTTCCTCGACCACGAGGGCAGAAAGCGCCGGGATGGAATCGTCCCCAGTGATTAAACGAGCGCCACGCTGGCTGGTGAAATAGTGCCAGCCCCACTGGAGCATCACCAGCAGCTTATTATCAAACTCCACTAGATAGTAAATGTGAATAAAAATCCACATAATCCAAGCAGGGAAGCCAGAGAGCTTGGCGAAGCCCAGATTGGCAACCGCCTCATTGCGGCCAATCACGGCCATCGTGCCATTGTCTCTGTACTTAAAGGCGCTGACTTCTTTGTTGGCTAAACGACGCTGAATAGAATCAGCTAAATAGCTGCCCTGCTGCATGGCTGTAGCCGCCGTACCGGGAAGTGGGCCGTCGCCCTGATGAGCATAGTGAGCCAAATCACCCGCAATAAAGATGTTGGGGCAGCCCGGTACGCTGAGGTCAGGTTCCACAATCAGGCGACCAATGCGATCTAATTCTGCGCCAGTTTGCTCTGCGATCGCCTTCCCCATCGGCGACGCCTTAATGCCTGCTGCCCACAGTACCGTAAACGCCTGTACCTGCTCTATCTGGTCGCCGCTCTTAAGCGTCACTTTATCGCCATTAATGTCAGTCACTAGGGTAGACGTACGTACCTCTACGCCCAGCTTTTCCAAAGACTTTTTAGCTGAGGCAGATAAATCACTGGGGTAAGGCGGCAGCACTCTATCCATCCCTTCCAACAACACAATCTTCGTCTCACCGGGATTAATGCTGCGAAAATCTTCCCGCAAGGTTTCATAAGCTAGCTCTGCCAAAGCACCTGCTAGCTCTACGCCTGTGGGGCCACCGCCAACAATAAAGAAGGTCAGTAACGCTTCACGGCGAGCGGGATTGGTTTCCTTTTCAGCCGCTTCAAATGCCAAAAAGATTCGACGACGTACTTCTAAGGCATCTTCAATAGTCTTCATGCCGGGGGCGATGTTTGACCATTCATCTTTACCAAAGTAGTGATGGCTAGAGCCCGTTGCCATAATCAAGTTGTCGTAGCCGACGGTTTCCCCATTTTTGAGGGTGACGGTTTGAGCGTCTGGCTGAATGCCCGTGACTTCACTCATTAGCACCTGCACATTTTTTTGCTTGCTAAGCACTGAGCGCAAAGGTGAGGAGATATCACCTGCAGAAAGGCCCCCGGTGGCAACCTGGTATAGCAGCGGCTGAAACAGGTGAAAATTTCGTTTGTCAATCAGGGTAACTTTTACCTTGGCCTTGCCGAGCGCTTTAGCGGCATACAGTCCGCCAAAGCCGCCGCCGACAATCACAACATGGTGGAGTTGATTTTCACCGGCTGTGGCTGAGGTCGAAACGGGTCGGTTTTGAAGAACTGCTGTCATGGTTAGCAACCGATATTGTGTAGATTGATCAAACTGTAGCTTAACTAAAGTTTATAACTCTACTGCTCTGTTTTTACCAGTGTCCGTAGACACTTCACGAGAAATTGTTGAGTTAAAAGCTTGCGTCTAGAGCCTATCAGGCCCAAAACATGCATAGGCGTCGGTAGGCTCGCTTGTCTATGCCAGTTGATAAAAAATGGATAAAAACCGGATGCTTGGCAGATTACAAAGCTAGAAAACTGTAGAGTTGGAAGGGCGCGATCGCAACCGGAATGAGACCAGCAGGAGAAGTCAAAAACATGGGGTTAATCGTTCAAAAGTATGGCGGTACCTCCGTCGGTAGCGTAGAGCGCATTCGGGCGGTAGCAAAGCGCATTCAGGCCACCGCGCAGGCTGGAAATTCGGTGATTGTCGTGGTTTCGGCTATGGGCAAAAGCACCGACAGTTTGGTGCAGCTAGCGAACGAAATTTCGAGCAATCCCAGCCATCGGGAAATGGACATGCTGCTCTCGACCGGTGAGCAAGTGACGATTGCCCTGTTGAGTATGGCCTTGCATGAACGCGGTCAAGCTGCGATTTCTCTGACTGGTGCGCAGGTTGGGATTGTCACCGAAGCCGAACATACCCGCGCCCGCATTTTAGAAATTAAGACCGATCGGCTAGAGCGACATTTAGAAGAGGGCAAAGTAATTGTTGTTGCCGGGTTCCAGGGGACTAGCCGCAGCGATCAGCAAACGGATGTTCCTGGAATGATCGGCGAGATCACCACTTTAGGCCGGGGTGGCTCGGACACGTCAGCCGTGGCCCTAGCCGCAGCCATGCAAGCTGAGCGCTGCGAAATTTATACGGATGTTCCTGGCATTTTGACCTCTGATCCCAGGGTGGTACCAGACGCACAGCTCATGGCGGAAATTACTTGTGACGAGATGCTAGAGCTGGCTAGCCTGGGGGCCAGTGTGCTGCATCCCAGGGCAGTGGAGATTGCCCGCAACTATGGCATTATGCTGGTCGTGCGCTCTAGCTGGACAGACCAGCCGGGGACAAGAGTGATTGCGCCAACGCCTCAGCCTCGGGCCTTGCAAGGGTTAGAAATTGCGCATCCGGTGGATGCAGTGGAGTTTGATACCAACCAGGCAAAAATCGCCCTGCTGAGGGTGCCCGATCGCCCTGGGGTGGCTGCCCAGATATTTGGAGAGCTGGCCTATCAGTCTTTGAATGTGGATTTGGTCATTCAGTCTATTCATGAAGGCAACTCTAATGACATTGCCTTTACGGTGAGTAAAGCTACCCTCGCACAAGCGACTAGCGTGGCAGAACATATTGCCCCAACGCTGCGAAATCGCCCTGATGCCATTGAAGAAGCTGAGGTGCAAAGCGCGAACAATATTGCCAAAATTAGCATTGCCGGAGCGGGGATGATTGGCCGTCCGGGGGTCGCGGCTGGAATGTTTTCGGCCCTGGCGGTGGCGGGGGTGAATATTCAGATGATTTCGACTTCTGAAGTAAAGGTGAGCTGTACGGTGGCGAGTGAGGACTGCGATCGCGCGATCGCCACCCTATGCAACCATTTTGAAGTCACCCACTCCCCTGCCAGGCTAGAGCAACTGCAAACGGATATGGATAGCCTGCCTGCCGTGCGCGGCGCTGCTCTCGACCTAGAGCAGGCGCAGTTGGCCATTCGCTATGTTCCAGATAAACCAGGACTCGCCGCTCGCATTTTTCAAATACTGGCCGATCGCAGTATCAGCGTCGATATGATCATCCAGTCGCAGCGCAGCCGACCGCATCGCGGCCAGATGACGCGAGATATTGCCTGTACGGTCTCGCAGAATAATGCTGAGCTAGCTAAGGCTGTATTAACAGCGGCAGCAGCAGAGCTAGGGTGCGGAGAGGTTTCTGTCGATCGGGCGATCGCCAAAGTCAGCGTGGTAGGCATCGGCATGATCCATCGACCAGGCATTGCCGCTGCCATGTTTGAGGCCCTAGCGAAAGCGGGCATCAATATTCATATGATTGCCACCTCAGAAATTAAAATTAGCTGCGTGGTAGAGCAAGAAAGAGGGATAGAGGCGCTAAGAGTCGTACATTCGGCCTTCGATTTGGCAGGTACGGAAATTGTGGAAGTGCCCGCATGAGTCAAGATATTGCCATTTTTTTAGGCAGTGTAGCGCTGTTGATCGGGTGTTTAATTTTCTCGGCTAAGACAGAAATGGGGACTAAATGGCCCTGGCAAAAATGATTGACAGAAATAGCTGGCAGAAATAGCTGGCAGAAATAAAGCTTTGGATTAAAAGCCCTCTTCCAGTTTTAGAAGAGGGCCATGCTTGATTTAGTAACGAGAGAGGCTGTTACGCCGTTGTGCGGCGACGAGTGACGCCCAGGCTAACCGCCAAAGCCGCTGCGCCTAGCAGAGACATCCCGACAGGCTCAGGGACATCAGTCGCATCAGCCCGGCGAATAGTGCCCGCTGCGACTGGGGCAGTGAGTCGGAACACAGATCCATCATCGAGGGCAACGCCCAGAGGCGCACCGCTCCCAGCCGCAGTCACCGCCGCGTCAATAGGATCAGAGATAGAGGCAGGTACGGTCAACCCGTGAATCACAATCTCACGGAAGTCGAGCGGGCCTAAGTTATTGAACTGTCTGGCCTGATCTGCGTCATTAAGGTCGAAGTTGTAGGTCGTATCTAGCTTGAACTCGGTGCCACTAGGGAAAAGCTCACCCGGATTGATTTCGCCTGCGCCTGCGCGCTGCAAAAACTGAGTCAGAGGCGGTAGACCAGAGGGAGAAGCGGGCTGTTGCTCGGAGCTTAGGTTAAGTACCACAGGGCCATAGGCAGGTCGCCCTTCGATGAAGTTGAGATAGCCATCTTTATCAACGTCATCCTTGGCTAAAGTTGGCAGCACCGAGTTTACAGGTGTACCGCCAGTACCTTCAAAGAAGGGGCCGTTGCCTTGGTCAAACAAGGGACGGGTGGCGTTGCCTGCAAATTGACCGTGAATGTGGGCAACGTGAATACCAAATCCGGTTAGATCTTGCAGTCCGGTGACATCGACTTTGACGTTGAGGCTAGCTGTGTTGTCTTCGCTGTTTAAGGTTTCGATGAAGGTGGCAGAACCAGTGGCAGCAGAGCCAAAGGCACTGTTGAGCGTACCGATGTCGCTGGTGTAGGTGCTGGTGCTGAGATGGGCAGCGATCGCACTTAAAGGCAAAACAGCCGTTGCAGCCACAGCGGCCATCGTAGAAAAGACCAGCGCCTTTAGCTTGTTTGGCGTATTTAGAACAGTCATAGAACTTCAGGTTTCCTTTGTCTGAGTAGCTGGGATAAAACGTTATCCGAAAATATCGTTATCCGAAAATATCCCTATGCCTTGTACGCATCCGGCGAAGCGCTTGGATTGCCGATTAGCTCTCAAAACTGGTAAAAGTGCTGAAACTTTTTATAAGCTTCATGAAAGTTCGGTGAACATGTAGCCTGCATAAAGCGATTCATGAAGCTTTAATGCTTACTTAGGGATCATCTCGCGCTGGAAGAAGAAATAGAGAGGGAATAGCTCTGGTCGCCATTAACGAAAGGTAGCATCAGCTATAAACTAAGATGAGAAAGTTTTTCGATACGGCGTTATGTCCTCTGCGCTACCTTATGGATCAAGTTCTAAATTGCAGGTGGATAGGGCACAGACACAACAGACACAGAGGTTGCCAGTGGAGCAGTCGCAGGTGAAACCCGCTAGCACAGCAGAGCCAACAAAGGCACTTACAGATGCCATTTTGTGTTCGGCTTTACGGCAGGGGGATACTCAAGCGCTGGGCGTTCTATACGATCGCCATGCGGGGCTAGTGTATGGCATCAGCCTAAAATCTTTGGGCAATCCGCAGGCGGCAGAAGATTTAACGCAGGATATTTTTTTGACCTTAGCAAGGGCAAATACTTACGATCCAAAGCGAGGGACGCTGCGAACTTATCTGTCGATTTTGACGCGATCGCGCGCCCTCGACCGCCTTCGTTCCAAAGGCGCAGCTAATAGGCTGGTCAATCGCTGGCGGCGTCAACACAATCCTTTAGCGCCCAGCAACACGCCGCTAGAACAAGCCACTCAGGTTGAAACGCGCTCTGAACAGGCACACAAGGTGCAAACGGCACTGGCCCAACTGTCATCAGAAGAACAGCAGGTTTTACATATGATGTATTTTGAAGGGCTCAGCCAGTCGGCGATCGCGCAGACCCTGTCCATTCCATTAGGCACAGTAAAAACCCGTTCTCGCAGAGGGTTGATACGGCTTCGCCGCATCTTAGCAGACTCGGCCAATACAGAGTAAGCTGACCTCTATGTCGGGTTTTATACCGAGGCAGCTTCCGACGACTTCTTTTAATATTTCCAGATTAGTACGGTGACTCCATGAGTCGGTCAACCCCATCAGAAAGAATATTGTTCTTAGTGTCGGGATATGTCCTCGGCACGTTAGAAGAGGCCGAGTCGGAAGAGTTTGCTCGTTCTATTATCGAGGATCCAACCATCCTGGAAGCAGTCGATCAGATGCAGGAGGCGCTCGAACAAACCTACAGCCCTATGGCTGTCGAGCCGCCCCCTCAGCTTCGCGAAAAAGTTCTAATAGCGCAATTTGCCAACGCTTCTGTGGCCGTTCGCCCGCCCCAGAACATGGTACAGAGCATGGCACAGAATACGGCACAGAACACGGCCTCAGCGGCTTTTGCTACTACCCCAAGCTCCCTGCCGCCTGCGCTTTCATCGCAGTCTGCCCGGTCAGCATCGCGATGGCTGTGGGTGGCGGCCAGTGCCATTATTGTGGCGTTAGGGTTTAGTAACTATGGCCTATGGCGATCGCTCAAGCAGCAATTGGCTTCTACGCCAGCGCAACCGACTGCTGAACCACTGGCCGCCGGGCAGCCTGCGATCGCCCCCCTCACCTACCGCCTAACAAGCACAAATGCCGCCGCAGGCACTGCCAAAGTTGCCGTAAATACGGACAGACTAACCGCCCAACTCGACGCTGCCCAACTGCCGGAACTGCCACCCGACCAAGTGTACGTGCTATGGGCTGTGCTAAAACCCGAGGCCCCGTTTACAACCGACTCTAAGGGTGCTGTGTTAACAACAACTTTTCGGGTTGGCCCAGAAGGTAGTACAAACAAAACGCTGGCCGTTCCAGAAGTCTTTCAGCAACCCGAACTCGTTGCCGCACTTGGCATTACCATAGAATCAGCGGACGCACCCCAAGGCCATACGGGCTCACCTGTGCTGCTATCAGAGCCGCTGTAGCGACTGAAAAAGTTAGCAAAGCAGCCCCAAAAATAGTCTGAATTACCCTCACTCCGGCGCATGACGTACTGCTAGGGAGGGATATCTACACTCGTAGTCAACCGCTACACTCGTGATACTAAAGTTGCAAGATGGTCAAGTCGCAAGATGGCCGAGGTCACTTGCAATTAACGACTTATAAGCTCACCCCTCAAAGCCCCCTAGAAGAAAAGGACATCTCATGAATAATTTAGTGGAGTCGTTCTATAGCTGGTATCGCGGCGCACTGCGCCACCCTGTCTATGGCTGGCTGATCGTTCTCGGAACCGTTGCTTACTTAGTTAGCCCAATCGATATCTCTCCAGACTTCATTCCTATCATCGGCTGGATAGATGACGGTATCTTAGCTACCTTGCTAATTAGTGAAGTCTCTTCTTTAGCAATGGATTACCTTAAAAAGAACAAAGGTGTGGACGTTGCAGACGGTAATCCCAAAGCTGAAGAAAGCAATGTGATTGATGTTGAAGTTAGCTAAAGCTGTAGTTGTTTAATAGAACAATATTAGGAGGGCAAAGTCGCCTGATCTTGCCCTTTGCTGCGGGATGTTCACAACCTTTTTGGTTTGTAGCTCTATGGTTTCTCACCCTGCGCAGAACGACTTTCCGCAGCAGGATCTGATCCTACGGCTGGCGTCTTCTGCGGTTGAGATTCTGTCTGCGTACCTTCTTCTGCGGCTTTCTCGGCCTCTATTTCAACCGGTTTCCAGGTGCCGATATCCCAGGTGCTCGCATCCCACGGCGTTGGATCTACCCCGGTAATGCGCTTGCTTAATCCGTTGGTGACCGCCCGCCTGACCAGCGGGATGACTGCCACATCCTCAATTAAAAGCGTGTTCATTTGTCGAAAAAGCTCAGCTCTTTTTTGGGAGTCTAGCTCTTTGCTGGCCTGCTGCCAAAGCTTGTCGTATTCAGGATTGCAATAGCGAGCATTGTTCGATTTTTGCCATTGGTTTTTAAGCGACGCAATCTCATCACACAGCCACCAGCTCATGTAAATAGCTGGATCGGGCGTGTCGCTGCCCGCATTGTACTCTTGCATGTCGGCGTAAAAATGATTGATGCTGCGAGTCTGGCTCGGGTCAGCCGAGAAAAAGTCATCGACATTTACCCGGCGAATATCAACATCCATGCCGACTGCCTCAAGATTGGCTTTGATCAAGGATTGGGTTTGCTGTCGCACTGGATTGATTGGCGTTTGAAACACCATGCGCATCTCTACGCCATCTTTATCGCGAATGCCGTTACCATCTGTGTCTTTCCAACCGGCTTTATCGAGCAAAGTATTCGCTAGCGCAGGATCGTAGTTGTAATAAATAGCCGGGTTGGCGTATTCCTGAGGGAAAGGCAGTAGCTGGGTTGTGCGTTGGCCAGCATTGCCGTATATTTCGTCGGCGATCGCATTGCGATCAATCGCATAGTTCACCGCCTTCCGTACGTTTATATCGCTCAAAAAAGGATGGGGATTTTTCATGCTAGAGCGCTCTCCTTCCTTCGTCGCCTGATCGGGGTCGGTCGGGTTTAGCATCAACCGTTCAACATACGCACCAAAAGTTGCTATGACCTGCCCGGCTCCTGCACCCGACAGCAGGATGCGATCGTCAACGCTGAGCTGTAAATTATGAGCAAAGTCGGCGTCGCCATCTCGCAATACCCGCCTTGCCGCTACGTAAGGCGTCACCCCGCCTTCTAGCTCAACAATGTTGAAAGCGGGCAGTCCATCGCGGTATTGCTCGTTGGCCGCAAATGTCCAAACACCCTCATTTACAGCGATAAAGCGGTAAGGCCCAGTGCCTACCGGATTGAGATTTACCGGGGCGCTACGAACCGCAACGCCTTGCACATCTGCAAACACATGTTTGGGCAGAATCGTACCGTTTTGCCCGGTAAACGGCAGTGCCCAAGAAGGATTGGGCGCTTTGAAGGTAATTTTGACGGTCAGCGGATCAACTGCCTCGACTTTTTCGATGGCTTCGTAGTATTTCTCGGTTACCGCCGCCACGTTAGGATCGCTGACAAACTCATAGGTAAATGCCACGTCTTCAGCGGTAAAGGGCTGACCATCTGACCAGCGCACATTGGGCTTTAGTTTCCAAGTAACTGTGCGGCCATCCGCTGAAATGCCGCCGTTTTCGGGCGTCGGAATCAGCGCCGCCAGTACCGGAATTAGGTCACCGTTGGGCTCATAGGTCGCTAGCGGCTCGTACACGATTCGGGCTGCCTCAAAATCTTGAAAGCCATTGGCCAGATGAGGATTCAGCGTTGATGGATTGCGGCTATACAGCAGCGTTAGGACAGCGGCATCAGCATCGCCCTCATCGACAGCCTCTATTTCAGTGACTTCGGGCATCACTTGCTTGGGCGCACAACCTGACAGCCCCAAACCACCCACCAGTAGCCCGGCTAGCAATAGAGGCACCGCAGGTAACCTAGCGCCCAAAAACTTACGGGTAAACAGCAAAGATCTCATCACAACCCTATGTCGGTAAAGCATCGCTATCGTAGCGCGTGTCTGTAGCCAATAAGTTCTTGCCTATGACGGTCATTCAGGAGATTTTTCTTTCTCACCGAATTTATCCTGAATTAGCCTACTGCGGCGGAATAGTTAACTGGTAGATGCACCCTGACCGTTCCCTGGCCGCTCCTAGAGCACCAGGGAATTTTTTTATGCTTCAGTAGTAATAAAAAAGGTCGCTGCTGGGGTAGCGACCTTTTGACTTTATGCTTGCTTCGCTCAGCTAGATTCGACCCGGCTTATGCGCTTTCCGCTTCGGCGTCAGCAGGGGTTTCAGTCTCTTCCACTTGCGCCTCATCAGCCACTTCATCAGTCGTGGGCTCGTCGGCTCCTGTCGTTTCAGAAATCTCAGCAGCGGTGGCTTCTTCTGCGGCTTCTACCTCAGCAGATTTTGCGACAGGCTTAGGGCCTCTCACTAAAGCTGGGTTCATCGGCGTTCTGGGCGCTTCGTCTTTATCTCTGCCCTTGCCTTTGCCACGACCTTTGCCGCCTTTGCCACCTTTACTCTGGCTTCGGTCTCGATCATCACTGCTGCCTTCGCGCTGGTTTTCGCCGCCGTCTTTGCGATCGCCCTTTTTAACCGGTCGAGGAACATTGCTTTTTGCGGGTTCAACTTTTGCCGATTCAACTTTTGCAGGTTCGGCCTGCTGCGCGGCTTCACGCTCACTCTTTTTTATAGGACGCTCTGCCATGACTTTATCCGCCTGTACGTAAATTGCCAAATAATCGTATCACGACCGATTGAGAGATTTAGGTAGGGGGCCAGCCATCTTCAGTGCTGCCGAGCGCCTGTTCGCCTAGAAGGGGGGTGTCACCTTCGGAAGAAGCCTCAATTGTTTTACCTCCCTCGCCATTATCTAGGACGGCTTCTGGATCAAAGTTCAGTCCTAGCACATCAATTAATGCATCCTCATCAGAGTTGAGTTGATAAAACGGCACCATCAAGTTAGAAAGTTTGGGCTCTAGGGCATTCACTACCCCCAAAATTAAAAACGATGATGGGCGACGGCCACCCTCGGGCGTGCGAACCGATGTGGTTGTCATCTGCACTTCTAGCCAGGTACGATTAGCGCGAAAGTAGTCTAGCCACTTGTCTCGAATAACCGATGTAAAGTTTTCAAAAAAGGCCATTTTTCAACCTGTGAGGAATCGTGATCAAATCTGAGGGCTGAGCGCGTAGCAGTGCTCAGCTCTAATATCGCAGCAATCTATCACCCTTCAGGTGCAATGACTAGACTAATATCAAATTAAGTTGACTATTGCAAAGCTTTAATTCCCCCAAAGTCAGGTTTAACCTCTGGTGCTAATCCTGACTGAGCAGGCGAGCCCGTTGGATCATTCGAGCGGACGAAGCGAACTGCTAATTTCTAGATCACCGGTGTGCAGTCCGGTGGTGACATCTAACCCTGGCTGACGCTGCGCTTTCCATTTGGCAACGGCTTTGTGGATGTCTGCGGCGATCGCCTCATGGGACTTAGTCACCACCGGATCGGCTTCTAGCAGTTCAAACTTGTAGTACAGCATCTGAGAAAAATCATCCAGATCGCCGCTCAGTAGCTCAGCCGGAGACACAGTTATTGGCCCCGTTTCGATGATTTGCTCAATTAACTGGGGGCTCAAAATGGACTGAAACCGCTGAATATAGGCCCAGGCTATCGAACGCAGTTCCGTCTGCAAGTCACTTTTTTCCGCGTAGCTTGCCACTCGCTGCGCCAGCGCCACCCACTCCGGCGCAACCCATCGGCTCAACGCTTTGCTCAGGTCAAAAGATCGCATGACGCGATCTACAAGCGCCCGTCCGCCCGATTTACTCAGCGAACCCTCGTTCAGGGTGGCGACTATCGTTTGCACCAGGCCAATCAGTTCATCCGGTGACCAATCTGCATCGTCGGGGGCAAACTGCTGCAAGTAAGCGCTCAATACGTTACTTACGGTCGTTTCTTGCTCACGCAGCCATATTGCCACTTGCTCGGCCAGTAGTTGAGCGGTGACATCGACCAGTGAGGCTTCCATGCCGATGCTTTTAAAGGCTGCGATCGCCTCGTCTGTGAACTTTTCTAGCTGGCTGTGCGCTACTGCAACCGCTGTTACATTTGCCACGATGGCCCCAATTACCGCTCGCAGCTCTAGCTCAGAATCTGGCTGGCCAAAGGTGACGACGTAGGCTCTCAGCACGTTCAAAACCTGCTTGAGGTCTTTCATAGAAGAGCTTTGTGAGGTTTTTATGTCAGACGGCATTTGGGTTAGCGATCGCGATGCGGACTTAGACTCTTCCAACTCAGTCAGAGGTTCCTCTGTTACGCTCACGCGCTCAGACCGCCGAAACAAGCTAAAAAACATCCGAAGTAGCCTAAACATACGTCTTTCCCTAACCCGAGCGAGTTTAGCAGTTCTAAAGCATAATCCCTGAAGCGTCTTGCCAAATCATGGCATCTAACCATGGCATCTAGCCATGGCATCTAGCTATGGCATCTAGTCATGGCATCTATTAGTCTACGTGCCACACTGACCTAGCTCAGGAAATCTATGTAATCAGTTGTCACAAATTGCACTGTAAATCGTGGCCGCCACTGACTGAGCGAGGGCATCATAGTCGTAGCCACCCTCTAAGCCAAATAAAACAGACGACGTTAACTGCTTACACATCTGTGTAAACCAGCCATAGTCGCTCGGCTGAAGTGACATGCCTGCCAGCGGATCGGCCTGGTTGGCATCATAGCCTGCGCTCACAATCAATAAATCGGCTCCAAACCCCGACAGAAAAGGCTGCGCTTTTGAGTGCCACAATGCCTGATAGTCAGCCAGCTTTGCCCCCGGTGACAGCGGTAGGTTTAGCACATTGTGATGCTCTCCCGTTTCCGTTGCTCGCCCGGTGCCCGGATAAGCGGGTGACTGATGAAAAGAGCAATAGGCAATGTGGGGATTGCTAGAGACTAATGCCTGGGTGCCGTTGCCGTGATGCACATCCCAATCCAGAATGGCCACTCGCTGAATGTCATGACAAGCAAGGGCGTAATGGGCTGCGATCGCTGCATTGCCTAGCAGACAAAATCCCATTCCCCGATCTTTTTCGGCATGGTGACCTGGCGGCCTTACCAGCGCAAACGCTGGCGAATGATTTTGCCACACCCAGTCCACGCCGTCTAGCCAAGCCGCTACTGCCAATAGCGCTAAATCGTAGCTTTCAGCAGAGATCACCGTATCGGCATCCAGGTTGCCGCCCCCGCCGCTGGCAAATGCCTTGAGCGCATCCACATAAGTAATCTCATGCACCCGGTGAACATGCGGCAGCACGTCTCGCTTTGTCGGCTCAACCCAGTGAAGGCGTTCTGTCCACGCACTGTTCACAATGGGGCTATCAGACTGACTTCTGCCGCCAGATTTTTGACACTTTTTCAAATACTCGACAATGGCGCTCAGGCGACCGGCATTTTCTGGGTGCCCGCTACCCGTATCGTGACCCAGGAAGAGACTACTATAAATGACGGGAAACCGAGAGGCCATAGGCGTTTGAGAGCGATAGAGATAGCGCTTTTCGCCGGGCTTTGACCCGAGGAAAAAAAGGCAAAATGTGATAGAATATGAACTGAACTTAATACTATTTTTTAGTCTATCAGCACCTTTAAAAATTAGGTCACTCTAGGCCACTTTCAGCTCAACCAATAGCCCCTTTGATAGCCCCTTTAAAGAACACTAGACAATCTTCCCGATAACATCAGACAACATTACAGACACAGAATTACAGACACAGAGAAAACTTTTACATTGTTGAAAGTTTGTTTCTCTTTCATTTTGCTTTTTCTGGCCAGGCAGCTTTCATTTTTGCCGCCTGCTTCCAGTGTCTCATTCAAACTTTCCCGGAGCTTCCTACATGAGTAGTCCTCAAGAGCGCATCGTTCCAACAGATCTGCGCAACGAGATGTCTCGATCTTACCTTGAATACGCTATGAGCGTTATTGTAGGTCGGGCACTGCCAGATGCCAGGGACGGCCTCAAGCCAGTGCATCGGCGCATTTTATATGCGATGCACGAGTTAGGACTCACCGCTGACCGGCCTTTTCGTAAATGTGCCCGCGTCGTGGGTGAAGTGCTCGGTAAGTACCACCCCCATGGCGATACCGCAGTGTATGACGCCCTGGTGCGGATGGCTCAAGATTTCTCTATGCGCCATCCGCTGATCAATGGCCATGGCAACTTTGGCTCGATTGACAATGACCCACCAGCGGCCATGCGCTATACCGAGTCGCGATTGCAGGCGCTTACGGGTGTCGCGCTTCTGCAAGATATTGAAGCAGAAACCGTCGATTTTGCTGATAACTTTGACGGCTCCCAACAAGAACCTGTGGTGCTGCCTGCGCGGATTCCGCAGTTGCTGATCAACGGCTCCTCGGGGATTGCGGTCGGGATGGCCACCAACATTCCGCCCCATAACTTGAGCGAAGTTATCAATGGCACCATTGCACTAATTGACAATCCAGCGCTTACCAGCATCGATCTGATGCAGTACATTCCAGGGCCAGATTTTCCGACAGGCGCTCAAATTATGGGCACTCGGGGCATCCGTGAGGCTTACACCACGGGTCGAGGTTCGGTGACCATGCGCGGGGTGGCCAATATTGAAACGCAGGAAAATAGAGGGAGACCAGATCGCGAAACGATTATCATCACTGAGCTGCCCTACCAGACGAATAAAGCGGCGCTGATTGAAAAAATTGCCGACATGGTGAATGAGCGGCGGTTGGAAGGCATTTCTGATTTGCGCGATGAAAGCGATCGCGACGGTATGCGCATCGTGATTGAACTCAAGCGCGAAGCCTACCCGCGAGTAGTGCTCAACAATCTGTACAAGCAGACGCCGCTGCAAAATAATTTTGGCGTCAACATGCTGGGGCTTGTCAACGGCGAACCCCAACTGCTGACGCTCAGAGACTTTTTGCAGGTTTTCCTCGACTTTCGGATTGAGACCATCACCCGGCGCACTCGCTATCAGTTGCGCAAAGCTCAAGAGCGCGACCATCTTTTGCAGGGCTACTTGATCGCGCTCGATAACCTGGATGCGGTGATTGCGCTGATTCGCGGTTCTTCAGATGCAGACAGTGCTAAAGCCGAGCTGGTCGAGTCCTATGGCTTTTCTACTACACAAGCGGATGCCATTCTGCGGATGCAGTTGCGTCGTTTGACAGCCCTGGAAGCTGAGAAAATTCAGCAGGAGCACGAAGAGCTGAGCGTTCGGATTGCTGACCTTGAAGATATTTTGGCGAACCGCGATCGCATTCTCGCCATTATCAAGGAAGAAATTACGGCCATTCGTGATGCCCATGCCAACGAGCGCCGCACCGTGCTCGAAGCTGACGAAAACGATCTGTCTGATATCTCACTGATTGCCAACGAGCAGGTGGCGATTTTAGTCACCGAGCAGGGCTATATCAAGCGAATGTTGGTCGATACCTTTGAAGCGCAAAACCGCGCCACTCGGGGCAAATCTGGCACCCGAATGAAAGACGACGATGGCATTGAGCACTTTATTACCTGCTGCACTCACGACCATGTTCTCTTCTTTAGCGATCGCGGGGTCGCCTATTCTTTACGGGCCTATCAAATTCCTGAAAGCTCCCGCACGGCCAAAGGCTACCCGCTAGTGCAAATGCTTCCCATCCCCAAAGAGGAGAAAGTCACCTCGGTGGTGGGTATCAGCGAATTTAGTGAAGATGAATATTTGGTGATGCTAACCCAGGGCGGATTCGTGAAAAAGACGGCCCTTTCTGCCTTTAGTCGCATTCGTACCAATGGCCTAATTGCAATTTCACTGGTAGAGGGTGACGAGCTGCGGTGGGTACGCCTGGCCCGCGCTGAGGATAGCATTTTGATTGGGTCACAACGAGGCATGACCATTCACTTTAAAGCTGATCACAATCAACTGCGGCCCTTGGGCCGTCCGACTAAGGGCGTCCGCGCAATGTCACTGCGGGAGGGCGATCGCCTGATCAGCATGGATATTTTGTCGTCGCAAATGGTGGTGGACATTGAGGAATCTGCCGAAGTTGCTGCGGCTGAAGCTGCCGAGGCCGCCGATCTAGAAGGTGACGAAGAGATTGCTGCTAGCTCAGAAGATCAAGGCCCCTGGGTACTGGTGGTTTCGGCTGGCGGGTTGGGTAAGCGGGTACCGTTTTCTAACTTCCGGCTGCAAAACCGAGCGGGCATGGGATTAGTTGCCATGAAGTTTCGCAAGGACAATGACGAACTGGTGGCTTTGCGGATTGCTGAACCTGATGACGAGCTAATGATTGTGAGCAATCGGGGCGTGATGATGCGGCAGTCGGTCAATGCGATTTCGATTCAGTCGCGAATGGCGACAGGCGTGCAGTTGCAGCGGTTGGACAGTGATGATGCGATCGCCGCCGTGGCCCTAGTGCCTCGCTTGGCCGATGATGAAAACGACTTGCCTTCTGAGGCGATCGCTGAAGCCATTGCCGACACAGCCGCCGAAGCTCAAATGCTGACTGACTTGGATGAGGGCGAAGCCGATCATCAGGCAGGCAATATTGCCGCGATCGCAGACGTTGTCACTGAGGTGGTGGAAGGCAGGGTTGCTGAATCAGAGGCGCTAGTTGCGGCTCAAGAAGATAGCCCGAACGCTGACATGGATGCTATCAATCCCCTTGAAGGCACTGATAGCGAGGAAGACAGCTAGCAAAGCAAACAGCTAGCAAAGCAGACAGCAATTGCTCAATTGGCTGCTAGCTAGCTGGAAAGAGGTCAAATATCTTCTAAATGGAATAATTTGCTAAAAGCTACGAGGGAATCCGCTAATAATTTAGCTTCCTTCGTAGCTTTTTTATCAAAAGTTTCTCTGGATTTTTCATATAGCAGGCAGGCTGCAACTATCTATTGATAGATGTACAGCAACGGCTTTGTAAAAAAAATTGCTGATCCCCATAGTTTTTTTCACTAACCAGCATTAAAGCTGTACCCTTGTTTCTATTCTCAGTGGATACCACTGAATCTTCATAACGCCCACAAACTCCACCCGTCAAAACACACCACTCAAAATATGATTTATCTAATACCTCCTGCGGGAGCAGGTATTGGCTTGGTCAAGCTAGGGTCATCGCCGACGCTTGCCCAGGTAACTACCGAGAGACCCTACGGATTCAGACCAGCCCTCGATGATTTAGGCAGTGACTTAATCGAATTTTTGCCTAGTCTGCTTGGGGCGATCGCCATTCTGGTGCTCGGCATCGTCGCAGCCTACGCCATTTCTTGGGTTGTCAGAGGTATCCTTCATAGAACGCAGATCGATGACAAGCTTGCGTCTATGGTAACGGGTCGCCCTGCTAGTGAAGTTCCTGCCGCGAAATGGGCAGGCGATATTGTCCTGTGGATCATCATTTTATTAGCCGTTGTTGGCTTTTTGAATGCGCTCAACCTGACGGTGGTATCCGAGCCGCTTAACAATTTTTTGAATACTGTTTTTGGCTTTATTCCTAAGGTCTTTGGAGCTGCTCTCATATTAGCGATCGCTTGGGCGATTGCCACAGTGGTTAAAACGGTCGTTAAAAGAGGACTAGAGTCCTTTAACCTCGACGATCGTCTGGCCGAGAATACTGGTGTTGACCCCAGAGAAAGCTCTGTGCAGATCCATGAAACGCTAGCCAATGCACTTTATTGGTTTGTGTTTCTGCTGTTTTTGCCGCTCGTTCTAGACGCTCTGGACTTGCAAGGTTTGTTGGGCCCGGTTCAGAACCTCATCGATCAGTTCTTTGCTGCCATCCCTCAAATCCTCACCGCTGCGCTAATCTTCGCCGCTGGTTGGGTACTGGCCAAAATCGCCAGAAGCATCGTTACCAACCTGCTAATGGCAACTGGCGTAGATAATCTGGGTACTCGCCTCGGGCTTTCTAGAAGCAGCACACCTGGCAGTGGCATTTCTCTTTCTGGCTTGGCAGGCACGATTGTCTATGTCTTTATCCTCGTCCCGATTGCCATTACCGCCCTTCAAGAGCTAGGCATTGAGGCGATTTCTACGCCTGCGATCGCGATGCTCAACCAGATCCTGGTCTTCCTGCCGCTACTTCTAGCAGCGGGTGTTGTCTTGGCTGTGTTCTACTTCATCGGTCGATTCGTTGGCGAACTGGTGACTGGCCTGCTCGAAAGCACTGGCTTTGATAACGTGCTTGATATTTTGGGCCTACCCGATATCGCACCGCCCACCCGTTCCCCTTCGACCCCGCCTCCTTCCGTTTATCCACCTTCGGATATTGGCAGCACGACGGTTCAGCCTGGATCTACAATGATTCAGCCGCCCTCCGACAGCAGCCCTCAAGGCAAATCCCCTTCTGAAATTGTGGGTTTGATTACGCTCGTGGGCATCGTGCTCTTTGGGGCCGTGACGGCTACCGAAATTCTTCAGCTAGAGCAGCTAACGCTCATTGTTGGTGCGGTGATGGAAATTGCTGCTCAAGTTCTAGTTGGGGTGATTATTTTTGCTATCGGCCTGTATATTGCTAACCTTGTTTTCCGCTTGATCAAAAGCAGCAGCAGCAGCTCTTCTAACTTGCTGGCACAGGCCGCGCGAGTTTCTATTTTGGCCTTTGTCGGTGCGTTGGCCCTCTCTCAAATGGGCGTTGCTCCCAATATTGTGAACCTGGCCTTTGGTTTACTACTGGGTGCGGTGGCGATCGCGATCGCGATCGCCTTTGGTCTCGGGGGCCGCGATGTTGCAGGCACCCAGCTCAAAGAATGGCGCGACGAACTCAAGCGTTAACCGCTCAGTCCGTCAAATCACAGCACATACCCAATTAGGTTTCAATTAGGTTCTAATTAGGTTAAGACAAGCAAAAAGGAGGCTCACAGCAAAAGGAATTTTTCCTCACTGCTGTGAGCCTTAACTATGGGGTGAAGCACTTTTAGAACCGCACCTGTACAATGAACACGGAAATCAAGAACCGTTAGGGGCTAATAATTCGCCTGTTTATAAAGCCCTACTCATAAAACTATTTATAAAACCTGATGAAAAGCGAAGATCTTGCCAGATACATAGAAGCTACCGATGGCATCAGCAAGCCATGGCTGCTGATTCAATTGAGACTAGCCAAGCTAAAAGAACGTCGAGACCAGCTCAGCACCGAAGAATTCAACCAGCAGTTAGCCGAACTTCATGGAGAGCTAATGAACTTAGGCGAATGGTGGATTGGCCAAGAAGAAGACGTGTTTAGGGTTAAAAAGTAGGAAAAAATGAGCAAGAGCCCCGACAGTCGCAAAGCTAGCCCCAAGGCTGATTCCAAAAGAACCGAGCCACTGACGGCTAACTCGCCCTCTATTCAATCTGAAGCTAGCCAAACAAGTAGCCAAACGAACAGCAAAAGCAACCCTGACCTCCGCAAGCTTGACCTCGACGATTCGCAGTGGTATCTCAGCCGCGAGCTAAGCTGGCTAGAATTTAACCGGCGCGTTCTTCATGAAGCCCTTGACGAGCGCACACCGCTGCTAGAGCGGCTCAAATTTTTAGCTATTTTTGGAGCCAACCTCGACGAATACTTCATGGTGCGCGTCGCCGTCACCAAACAACAAATCAGTGCGGGTGTCAGCAAAGAAACGCCAGACGGTCGCACCCCGGCCCAGCAGCTCAACGCTATCAGCCACAGACTGCGGCCCATGATCGAGCAGATGCATCATTACTTCCAAGCCGAGCTGCGACCTAAGATGCTAGCCAAGGGAATTTGCCTGCTCGACTATGCAGATTTAACCTCAAAACAAAGCGACTACCTCGCCAATTACTTCAAAAGCCAGGTTTTTCCGGTCTTGACCCCCCTAGCCGTAGATTCGGGGCATCCCTTTCCCTATATCTCCAATCTCAGTCTCAATCTTGCAGTCGAAATTCAAGACAAGGATTCAGACGAGCCGCACTTTGCCAGGGTAAAAGTGCCCAAAGTGCTCCCCCGGTTTGTCGAGCTGCCCAAAGAGATGATGCCGAGCTGCCCTCATGAAGGCTGCCACTGGGCCGGTGTGCCGATGGAGCAGGTGATTGCCCATAACATTGCCGACCTTTTTCCGGGCATGACTGTCAAAGACTGCCACGCTTTTCGCATCACGCGCAACGCCGATCTTTCGGTAGAAGAAGACGAAGCCGATGATTTGATGCTGGCCATCGAGCAGGAGCTACGCAAGCGTAGGCTCGGCGGCTCGGTCGTGCGGATGGAAGTGGCTGTGGGGATGAGCCCGACCATGCATATAACCCTGATGAATGAACTCAAGCTTCAGGAAGAAGACGTCTATGAAATTGAAGGCCCGATTGGCCTGAGCGATCTGATGAGCCTGATGAGCTTGCCGTTAAACGATTTAAAAGATCCGCATTGGACGCCGGTTGTCCCGGCTAATTGGAAAGTCGCTGCCCAGTCAGAAGGTGAAAGTGTTTTTTCTATGATTCGGCGGCGCGATCGCTTAGTTCACCATCCTTACCATGCCTTTTCGGGCACCGTTCAAACCTTCATCACGCAAGCGGCTAGCGATCCAGGCGTCCTTGCGATCAAAATGACCTTGTACCGCACCTCAGGCGATTCTCCTATCGTCAACGCGCTCATCAAAGCGGCTGAAAATGGTAAGCAAGTTGTTGCCCTCGTAGAACTCAAAGCTCGCTTTGACGAAGAAAACAACATCAACTGGGCAAGGACACTAGAGCGTTCTGGCGTTCACGTAGTGTATGGCCTGATGGGCCTCAAAACCCACACCAAAGTTGCGCTGGTCGTTCGTCACGAAAAAGATATTATCCGCCGCTATGTGCATATTGGTACGGGCAACTACAACCCTAAAACCGCCCGACTTTACACCGATTTGGGATTGCTTAGCTGCCGTGAAGAGTTGGGCACAGATTTAACCGATTTGTTCAACTATCTGACGGGATACTCCCGGCAGCAGTCATACCAAAAACTACTAATTGCGCCCGTGAGTCTGCGCGATCAGATGACTGAGTTTATTCGGCAAGAAGCCAAGCTGGCCAAAGCTGGCAAGTCGGGTCGAATCATTGCCAAAATGAACTCTCTGGTTGATTCTAAAATTATTGCTGAGCTATACAAAGCTTCTCAGGTCGGTGTAGAAATAGACCTGGTTGTTCGCGGTATTTGCTGCCTGCGTCCCGGCGTGCCAGGGGTAAGCGACAATATTCGAGTGATAAGTATTGTTGGGCGCTTTTTAGAGCATTCGCGGATTTTTTACTTCGCCAATGACGGCAGCAGTCGCTACTACATTGGCTCTGCCGATTGGATGCCGCGAAATTTAGATCGGCGCGTAGAGGCACTAGTGCCCATTGAAGATTTGCAGATTCGAGACAAGCTGATGTGGCTTATGCAAATTTGCTTGGAGGATAATCGCCAAGCTTGGGAAATGCAGGCCGATGGGACTTACACCCAAAGACAACCGAAAAAGGGTGAACCTAAACGCAGCATTCACAAAATACTGATGAAGCAAGCGCTTAGCCAGTGTTGATCACAAGACCTCAACGGTTCAAGGCTATGACTATTAGAACTTTTCTAGCTGCTCTAGCTTTAGCCACATATTGGGCGTAGGCACTCGGCCAAACTTTACGAGAGCGTAGTCGTCACGGGTGTCCAAAATTTCACCTCGGGTGTCAAAAACATAGCTCGAAAGTCGGCGATCGCTAGCTTTTGCCTCTAAGCTATTCTCAAACTTTTCCTTAACCAAACGGACGAAATCCCCTTTTTTTACGGGCATAGTCTTCTCGGGTGCTTATGATCAATAGCCATCATTGTATAGCAAATGGCTGTTCAGACGGCACAGCAGTGGCTATCTAGAGGCACAGGCTTATTCAAGACGCCTGACACTTTGGGCAATAGTGAGCCGAGCGGCCCGCAAGTTGGATACGCACAATCTCTTTCCCGCAGGTTCGGCAGGGTTCACCTTCACGGCCATACACCCAGGCAACCCCACCATAGTTGCCATTTGTGCCATGCACATCTCGAAAGTCGCTAAAGGTTGTGCCGCCCGAGTCAATGCTAGTCGTGAGCACTTGCACAATGGCCTGATGGAGTTTGGCAATGCGCTTTTTGCTGAGGCGATCGCACCCCACCTTTGGTCGAATCCCGCTTATATACAGCGCTTCATCCGCGTAAATATTGCCAATTCCGGCTACCAACCGCTGGTCAAGTAAGGCATTTTTGATCGGCCTTTGCCGCCCTTTAAGCGCCGTCGCCAAATAATCTACCGAAAACGCTTCACTAAACGGCTCCGGCCCCAGCTTTTGCAAGCCGGTGATCACCGACTCGACCGGCTGATTAGGCGGGACTAGCCACAGTCGTCCGAAGGTGCGCTGATCGACATATCGCAACTCGCGATCGCCATCAAAAAACAGCCGTACCCGGCAATGCTTTTGCACAGCTTCTGCCTGAGAAACCCACAGTAGCTGGCCCGTCATTCGCAAATGCACGCCTAGCCAGCCAGCCGGTTTACCCAACCCATCAGCAGCATCACTTTCAAAAGACTCAGGTAGCCGCCGCAACTCAGCTATCAAATACTTGCCACGCCGATGCCAGCCCACAATTTGAGCATTGGCAATCCCTGCTAAAAAAGCATCAGCTATCTCGGGATAAGCAATTATTCGCGCCAGGCGAACTTCTCCCCCCCGAACGGGCTGATGTAGCGAAACTCGGCTGAGCCCTCGACGGACGGTTTCTACTTCAGGTAACTCAGGCACTGCGATCGCTTATTCACTTAACTGAGCTTATTCACTTAACTGATCGAGATCAGCATTATCATCGGTAGTTTTCTGGGGTATCGCCTTTGGCGCAGCCTCGCTAGCCGAGATTTGCTGAGAAGGCGTTTCTGCGGAGGGAGCCTCTTCAGCAGGCGTATTCGTAATGTTCTTGGTATCCGCAGCAGGTGGGGAAGTAGCAGCTTTTTTCGCAGCAGCCTTCTCACTGGCAGCTTTCTTTGCAGCAGCGTTCTTATTAGCGGTTGCCCGATCGGGCGCTTCCACTTCAGCTAGCTCTGCCTCAGCAAAATTGTTGGTGTTAACGCCAGCATAGTTCACCTTACTAAAGCGCACTACTACCGGATATTTGATACCGCTTTGATCGACAGATGCCACAGAACCTACCTCCCGATACCAGTAGGACTCCGGACGGAGAATTCTAACCTTAGAGCCTCGTTGAACCATGATTATTGCCTCATCTAAAAGGAAAACCATCTTCTCGAAAATTTAAGCTCCCTCAAAACCGCCTTGCAAAAGCCTGCTCGTAAAAGCCGCCTTGCAAAAGATAGTTTCAAGAGAGCCCACATTAGCAGGCTAAGGTAGCCCGCCCTTCAAGCTTGTTAAAACCGGCTAAAACTACTTTTTAGCAGCCTTCTTAGCAGGGGCTTCTACTTCTACCAGCTCCGCTTCAGCAAAGTTATTGGTATTCACCCCGGCATAGTTCACCTTGCCAAAGCGCACAACAACCGGGTACTTAATCCCACTTTGATCGACCGAGGCAACGGAGCCCACTTCCCGATACCAGTAGGACTCTGGACGGAGAATTCTGACTTTAGAACCGCGCTGAACCATGAATACTAACCCTCTCAAAATGTTAGATAAAAGTAGGCTATTGACTAAAGCTACTCTTTACCTAGACTACTACTCTACCGGGAATAACCCGTCCTTTTGTGGTTTAAGTTTTATTGCTGACTTATGGCTGAAAATATCCATTAGCTAGGCCGTCATCCACTGCCAACGACAAAAAGCCACTGAATGATATCGGTGGCTTTGTAACAAACTCTTTCTGGGTGTCGCTATTAGCCAGGTAATTCTGGGGTAGCTATGCGAAAGTTGGGCAAAACCGCTTGGTTAGTGGTTTCAGCCGACTGTAGTAGCAATGAATTTGGGACATTGCTACGCTGCATAGGCTGGGATGAATTTGGCGTCGGCAAAGGGCTCAAAGAAGGAATCGTAGGTAGAAACGGTTGCGTTTGACCCGCACGGGTTTGACCGGTTCGAGGCTGACGAGCATCAAATGCCGAAGACATTGGCACCACCGCCACTGGTGTATCTACTTTGGCCTCGGCCTCTTCAGCCTCACCGCCTACAGGCCGGGAGACTTCAATCCCATTTTCTTCCAAAATCACTCTGGGCTCAAAGGCTAATGTTTCGATGCGCTTGACGCGGACACTGCCGCCTGCAATGCGATCGCCCACCTTTACATACCGCTCGGGCTCGCTACCAGAACGAACAATGGCATAGGGCTCATTTCCTAGCTGAATCACCCCCGAAATAGAGACCGTCGGCGCAATTACCGGTTGAGGAATCGTCGGTAGCGTCGCAATCGGTGATGGCAACACTAAAGGTGTACTCACTGGCTCTACCCGCTTGGGCGGTGGCGTCGGCTTGGCGGCAGCGGTGGAAGCAGCGGTGGCGGCATTAGCGCCGCTTCCTGCCACGCTTCCCCTCGACGTTCCTCCTGAAGCACCACCGCTAGCAACTCCCCCCCCATTGCCCGCAGCCGCTACTGGCGAAACCACTACCTCTGGGGCAGGCGGAATGGGCAGACTGGCAAACGGATCGATCCGGTTACGCTCTACCTGACGGGTGCGAGCTGCCGAATCGGTCGAGCGAATGAGGTCAG
The DNA here is from genome assembly GCA_049791095.1 of Phormidesmis sp. GTDB lineage: Bacteria > Cyanobacteriota > Cyanobacteriia > Phormidesmidales > Phormidesmidaceae > Phormidesmis. The sequence goes on along the minus strand of JBAQZP010000148.1, from coordinate 8,596 downwards.
TTGCGCCCCCTCCCTTATTTTCAGGTTCTACCGTCGGATCCGCAAAGGCTTCATCGCCTTCAAGCTTGGCCGAGGCTATATTCTCTTCAATCACAGCAGAGTCAATCGGGTCGATAAGTGCAGTATCTTCGCGATTGAACAACTGGCAGCCCGTCAGTGGAATAGTTGCTAGTGAAACGAGCAGCAGACGCCGCATATTCTGATCTCTCATCTGATTCCTCATCGAATGCCTCAAGGCTCCAGCAATTTTAGTTGAAACGTTACGCCCTTAGGCTTCCCCAGCAGGCTGCATAATTACCTGCAAATGCTTTAATCCTTTCTTCACCCGGCGAGAGACCGTCACCGAGCTAATCCCTAATCGCTCAGCCGTTTCCTTCTGGGTCAAGTCCTGCAAAAATACAAACTCCACCACCTCACGGGTGCGTTTCTCTAGCTGACAGAGCGCCTGCTGTAACCGTATCCGGTCTTCTTGCGCGAGCTGAAAGCTACGATACCTTGAGTCAGGTAGTAAATCGCCCAAAGAAGAAGCTCCACTGTCATTTTCTTTAACCGGTGCATCCAAACTCAGCAAATTGCGATTGCTACTGGCAATTCTGACTTGCTGCCATTCTTCCACCGTAATCTCTAGCTCATCGGCCACTTCTTGATCGCTAGGCCGACGGTTGAGGTTTTCTTGCAAGTGGCGAATAGCTCTAGCCGACTGGTTTTGTAAAGTTTGCCAGCGGCGGGGAATGCGAACAACTGTGCCCTTGTCTCTGAGGTAATGCTGAATTTCGCCGCGAATATAAGGAATCGCAAAAGAACTAAAGGCATAGCCCTTTTGTAAGTCGAAGCGCTCAATTGCGCGAATGAGGCCCAGACTACCGACTTGCATTAAGTCATCAAAGGCTTCACCCGAGCTGTGTAGCCAACGATGAGCTTCTCGACGCACCAGGCCGATATTCATCTGAACCAAACGGTTCCGGAGCTGAGGCGAACGATTTTTTTGGTAAGTCGTTAAAATTTCAAGCGACTGACTTTTGATAACCTGATTGGAAGAAGCATGCATATTTTAAAGGGCCTATAAGTATCAGTTAAGGCCACTTGGCAGATGGAACAGAGCACACAAACCGCGAACGAAGCTGCTGCAGCTACCTTTTGAATATGCTCAGGGAGAACTCCCAGAGGAGATTCCAGCAGAGATCAAAGAAGAGCTAACGGTGCCAAGCTGTCTCATTTAGCCTAATTAACGTCTTTTCTCCTAGCAATCGGGTTTTTACGGAACTCCTTAGCCGAGAATGAGACAGATGTTTTGTATAGCCGTCGTCGAAAAAAAAAGGACACCACAGGGGCGTCCTTTCTAATGACTATCTAATGACTATCACGACTACCTTGTCCGAAGGCTCAGATAGTTAGTTCAAATTTTGCAACAGCCAGAATTGACTGTTAAAGCCGTAGGATTCTAGGCGTCAACGCCTTCTTCAATCCGACCGTAAAATACGCCCTGTAGGCGCACATCGTCGGCAGCCGCTGTACCCATGTCTGTATCGGAAGGCTGCTCGGAGATGAACGTGCCCCCAATTTCGCCTGTGTTGCTGTCTACTTTAGAAATCTGCAAGGAGATAGTGCCCTGACCCATATCAAAGGCTTTGACGTTCTCACGGCTCAAGTCGGTAGCATCAGCGCGAGCTGGCAGGGCAACCGCGTTGTCGTAGCCTGTAGTCAGGCCGCGTGCCTTGGGATCTAGAAAGTTAGAGGTGCGATAAGAAGGTACCCGGAAGTCACCGATAAAGTCTGTAGAGGTCGTGACCGCATTCAGACCAGGCTGAGACTTAGCCTGGAGACCTTTGATGGTGAATAGGAAGGGAACTTGGTCGCCACCAGGAAGCAGCACGGTAATTGGCTGAAAATCCATGCCGAGCTTTTCGTCGAATAGCAAGCTGCCATCGTCTTGAAGCTTAATGTCGCCGCTGACTTGCTCTAACGAGGTAGTGTAGCGAGTCAAGGACTTACCAGAAACAAATTCGGCTTCCTTACGCTTGTTAGAAGACTCTTGCTTGACAAAGAAGCTAGTGGGTTCCATACACAGGTCAACGAGCTTGTAAGTGACGCCGGAGTCAATGGGAATTTGGCCGCGACGGGTTTCGTCTACCTGAGGGCAGCTATTGGCTAAGCCAGTGTTACGAATTTGGTCATAGGTGAGTGGAATGTCGCTGGTTGCACTAGGTGCTTCGCTACAGGCTGTTAAAACACCTAAGCAAAGGGCAAAAAATGCAGCAAGCAGGGCGCGATACCTCATGGTCAACCTCAAGACTGTTGAATGTTAAATAAAAAATCGATTTGGAATCGAGGGGATTATTAGTACTTCATTTTACACCGCAGCCGCCCGGTTTACACTGCAATTGCCGGGTTTAAAGCCGACCTGTGTGATTGATGCGGCTGGTTGCACTGCTGGTTGCTAATCGCGTAGGCTCTGACTGGTCGGCCCTGATAACAAATTGCCTTCACGCAAGTAAGCTTAGATCTATTCCTTAGGTTACGAAATTTGAACACGGTGAGTAATTCTGGCCACTCCTCGCAAAATCTACCGCCGAAAGACCTCTCAGCAGATCTTTTACAGCTTGCAGAGGTGGTTCGCACAGCGGCCCAAACCCGCGAAGGAGATTGCCTGGCACTGCTGGCGCTGCTGCGCTTGCTCGATGAGCTGCACTACGAAATTAGGGATACGCTGTTTCGAGAGGCTTTGCCTGATAACCGGCAGCGGCTATACCGGTTGCTCAAAGATATCGAGCAGCAGGGTGGCTGGCCTTACATTAAGCGGATGAATTTGGCCGCTTTGCTGGAGCATTTTGAAGAGTCGTCGCCAATAGATGGCGCTGACCTCTGATGCGATCGCCTGCCAGAATGAAAGTGGGTGTAGACCAGTCGTATAATTGGCGCTGAAAAGTCATGATTGCGGCTGAAGCGCGATCGCTCTATTGATTTAGAATAAATGACCCAATTAAATCTTCAAGCCTTCTGGGAAGTTTATAAGGCTCTACCCATTTTTTTGCTGTTATCGGCACTCTAGGCTTGTAAGTAATCAATACTTTCAGGTGTCACAGCTATGGGTTAGCCGCGTCGGGAAACAACCTACTATGTCTTAGGCCACTGGTTTGCTGGCTGATCCTCCTGGAAAAAACCGACTTGAAGAAATAGGCAATTATGGTCTTTAGAACAGATAGAAGTAACCAGCAAAAAAGCTGGGGTAGACGCTGGCATAAGCTTTTGCAGAGTGCTGTTCTGTCTGGGTGTATGGCCTTACTAGGGCAAGGCGTCGCCCCGCCGCCAGCACTGGCCGAGGTTAATCAGTTTTGCCAGCTTTCTGAGGTAGAGGCAGATAGAAAGGAATCGCTACGCTTAGCCGGTTTACAAGGGGACTCGGCTGCTCAGCAGCAGTATGAAATGCTTAGCGCGCAGCAGGTGCAGGCATTGCAAGACTGTCGCCGAACAAATTGGCCAAAAAACCAGGCTACCTGGGTGCGACTGTATCCCTGTGATCTTCAGCCTGGCAGGCTAGACGCGCTGATGGATCGCATTGTGAATTTGGGCTATAACCAGGTTTACATTGAGGCGTTCTCGAACGGGCAGGTACTGCTACCTAAAAATGATAATCCGACAGTTTGGCCCAGCGTCGTGCAGTCTGCGGAATATGCAGATCGCGATTTGCTGGCCGAGGCGATGGACAAAGCGCATGAGCGCGATCTGAAAGCCTTTGCCTGGATGTTTACGATGAACTTTGGCTATTCCTATGGTCAGCGGTCTGACAGGCGGCAGGTGCTGGCTCGAAACGGGCAGGGCAAAGATACGCTAGACCTGGCTGATAATGGCAATAGTGGCTCTTCAGAAGACGCCTTTATCGACCCTTACAATCGTACCGCTCAAGTTGACTATGCTCAGATGGTGCGAGCGGTCTTGGCGCGCCGCCCTGATGGCGCCCTGTACGATTATGTTCGCTATCCCAGGCTGCTAGGGGCGGCTTCGGTCGTCAGCAATGTCAAAAATCTTTGGATCTATGGCCCTGCTGCCAGCCAGTCACTAATTCAGCGAGCCACTAACGGCAAAGGCAGAGAGCTGATTAGCCGGTATATGCAGCGTGGTTACATTACGGTTGGCGATGTCGAGCAAGTAGATAGTATGTTTCCTGATGAGGGAGAGCCGTTGTGGCAAAGTCGCAATCCGCCCACTGTCGAGCCTAAAGATTTAGCCCCTGCGGCTGAACGGCAGCCTGGACTACAGTTGGAGCTATGGCGGTTGAGCGTAGCCCATGCGATTCAGGGCGTTGTGGACTTTTTGCAGGCAGGAGCTGCGCCTGCTCGCCAGGCGGGCATACCCGTCGGCGCAGTATTTTTCCCCGGTGGAAACCAGGTTATTGGCGAAGGGTATGATGCTCGATTACAGCACTGGAATCGCTTTCCTCGCTGGATGGATGCGCACCCAATGGCCTACGCTATATGCGGCAACACTGGCTGCATTATGGATGAAATCCAAAAGGTGCTGCGCGTACGGGGTAACCCTGCGACCATTAAGCCTGCGATCGCGGGCGCTTGGGGCGTTACCAGACCAGATAGACCTTCGCTCGAAGCTCAGATGAGTGCGTTGCAGCGAGTAGCGCCTGAAATAGAAACGGTGAGCCACTGGGCGTTTGCCTGGCAAGATGCTGAGTTTGACCGCTTTCGTCGAAGCTGTGATGCCCGGTCTGAGCAGGTGGACTTGGATTCATTGAGAGGGCGTTTGCCGCAGGCTCCTACGCCAGGAATGGGGCAGCGGGCGAGTGCTCAATCTGAACTTGAGTTTGAACCTGAATCGGAATCTAAGTAGCCGCGTGGGGTAATGAACCAGCCTTTGTAGTCGCGGCTGCTGCGGTTGCCAATGATGATGGTGGTGAGCATGTCGATGGGATGGTTGAGCATGTCGCCGAGAGTGGTGAGGGTGATTTGCTCGTCGGGGCGGTAGAGCGATCGCGCCAAAGCTACCGGCGTATCTGCACTGCGATGTTGCAAAAAAGTATCGCGGGCGTATATAACCTGCTCGGTGCGCGTCTTCGACTTGGGGTTATACAGCGCCACGATAAAATCACCTTCAGCCGCTGAGCGCAACCGGAGCTGAATTACCTCCCAAGGCGTTAGCAAATTGCTGAGGCTAATCGCGCAGAAGTCGTGCATTAGCGGAGCCCCTACTCTAGAAGCTGCCGACTGCAAAGCGCTAACGCCGGGGAAAACCTGTACTTTGGGCACCTTACCATCCCAGTCTCCTGCCCTGAGCTGCTCTAGCACCAGGCCCGCCATGCCATAAATGCCGCAGTCGCCAGAAGAAACAACCGCAACGGTAAGTCCCCAATTTGCCAGCTCAATTGCTCGCTCGGCCCGCTGTTTCTCTTGAGTGATGGGCAGGGCTTCTACAATCTGACCAAGGCGAAATAAAGGACGGATGATATCGATATATAGGCTGTAGCCGATGACGACGTCTGCGTTGGCGATCGCACTGCTTGCCGCAGGCGTAATCTGGCTCAAACTTCCTGGCCCAGTGCCGACGAGGTGAAGCTTACCGATGCGGCCAATATATTCGGTTTTGGCTTGGGCGATCGCTACCGTCACTGCGCCCTTAGCCCCCAGAATTTCAACATTTTGCTGCTTTACAACCTGCTTTTTCACCCGCAGCACTCGCAGATCGCTTTCACCTGCTGCTGCAATTGCTGCTGCCTCTGAAACGCTAGGCGTGCCGACGGCTTGCTCTACAATGCGCGAAGGGGTCGGCACCGTAATGGCCTTCAGCGTTTTAGCCGAAAAGCATCGCAGCGGCCATTTTTTTTCAGTGACAAAGTCGATCAGGCCCACTTCGTCTGATTTGAGGTCAATCGTAGCAATACCGGCGATCGCCTCTACGGCCAAATGCTGTGCTCGGCAAGCCTGTGTCACCGCGTAGTCAATCAGCTCTTTGCTCGTTCCACGCTCACAGCCCACGCCCACCCACAGTACGCGCGGATGCCACTGCACTTTTGGCAGCTCAGTATCCGCTGCAAAGTTTCTTTTTATCGGGCTAATCCACACGCGCCCTTTGGGCTTTGCTTGGGCATTGCGATCTTCAAATTCTGGAAAGCCAAATTGAAAGGGGTGGTTGGCTGGTAAATGCTTTTGCCATAGGGCACTGCCAGCTTCTTGAAGGACTTGAATTGGGGCTTTGCGGGCGATCGCAGCGCTCACCCCCGTCCAGTCGCCAGTGCCAGCAATCCAGCCAAAAGGAAGACCTAAGGTATCTATACCAGGTAAGTTGAGAGCAGCGGATGAGCCCGTGAGAATAGGCTGGACGCCGAGCAGTTGGCTGATGCGTTGGGTGAGGCGATCGCCCCCACCCCGATGCCCACCGCACAGACTAATGGCCACTTTCCCGGATTGATCGACAACGACGATCGCAGGATCGGTTGCTTTATCAGTAAGCAAGGGGGCAATTAAGCGAACGACCGCACCACTGGCCAGACAAAAGACAAATCCTTCGTACTTTTGCCAATGCATCTGCAAAAAGGCGGCTAGAGAAGCCTCATAAATGCGATAGTCGAGATTTAAGGCCGTAGCTTCGGCCTGCAAGCCAGCCGCAATCCATAGCTGCGCGGTCTCCTCGCACAGTGGGGCTAGACGGCGCAGACCCAAAGGTGTTGTCGTAATCGCGGCAATAGATGGCATAGGCACATTTTCGAGCTAACCGGCGCGACTTAATAAGCGCCAAGGTCTATAATTCTACCCTTTGAGCCGGCTTAGACTTTGAGCCAACGATGAGCATTTAGGCTCCTGTTAGAGACGTTGATCTATAGAGCTGACTAGCACTAGTCAGCTCTACTATATGGTTTCCCTTTCTACCCAGTCCGATGATTTACCCGCGCCTTCCTTGGAAAATCTTCATGCCTGGAAGCTAGAAGACGCCAAAGCTCGCTTCAGCGAAGTAGTGCGGCTTGCTAGAGACAGTGAGCCTCAGCGCGTGACCGTCCGAGGCGAAGATGCTGTCGTTATTCTTTCTGCTAAGGCGTTTGCTAAGCTACTTCCCTTAATGGCGCAACCCAGCATACATGCCCTGCTCTCCCTGTCGCCTTTAAGCCGTCTGGATTTTGAGCAGCCAAGTATTCAGTTTCCCGTTAGAGACGTTGACCTATGAAGGGATGGCGACTCGACACTAATGTTATCTCTGAGTTGCGTAGGCCTAACTGCAACCCTAACGTCAAGCAGTGGGCTGATAGCCAGCTACCGCAGTCGTTTTATCTCAGTACAGTGACGCTGGCAGAAATTCGTTTTGGCATTGAGCGGCTCCAAGACAATGCTGACTTACAGCAGGAATTGACTGAATGGCTAGACAGTACCTTGCGACCTTGGTTTACAGAGCGCATTTTGCCAGTGGATGAAGATGTAATATTGGTTTGGCGTCGGCTTGTGGAAGTGGGAAGGAAGCAGGGGTATACCTTTGGGCAACCTGATTTGTTTATTGCGGCGAACTGACAAGTCAGCGCTTCGCTATCGCACTCATCCACGATCTATGTGTCATTACTCGCAACGTTGCTGACTTTGAGAAGTCAGGTGTTGCATTGCTCAATCCCTTCGATACCCATGATGCAGTATAAAACGGGAAGGTCAAGAATTTTCACTTTGCAACCAACCGTCGTGAATTAGCGCCAGCTATGAACAATAAAGTCTTGACTCAGCAACTGGCGAAAACTGGCAATCTGATGGATTTGCTGAATGACGAAGCTTTTGTCTGAGAAGCTGCTGACATCGAAGCTGAGGGCGGTGGGGCCGTAGAATTGGGGTTAGAACTGAAGAAGCTACGTAGCGCAAAATGAGGCTGTCTACACAGAGGCTCAGCGCCTCGTTCGTGAGCGCCTTGATGACTTTTGCTTGAACCGTTAAGTGTGAAGATCTTTCCATCTGCGTCAGGTTCTCTTTACCTTTTTGCAAGCTCTCTATACCACTTAAGATATTTCTGGTAGAGGGAATCATCTTTTCCTCTCACCATCCTCAAAAAATTTATCTTCCCTCCCAGAACATCTTCAAACAACGGAAATTCTTTCTCATCTACTTCTTTCTGAGAAATGTCTGGTCGTTCCTTCTTTAACTTTTCGATGCACTGTTTCTTATAGCCTTTTCTAGCAGAGACTAAACCAAACTTTTGCCAGACATGTAGCATTGAACTTATCTGTCTGACGAAGCTTCTGTCAACGTTGGGGAACTGGTTGACGATTAAACCTGTCACCTCCTGACGACAGGTTTTATGCTGAAACCTAACTTTCTTCCAATTAATTTGAAACCCGTTCCCTTCAATAATAGAAAGGAGTCGTTTTCCTACAGAAATTTTACCGTCACCACTTCGGTAAGCTATCTCTCCAGGAAATTTAGTCAGCCTCGTTGAGAAAGTAATATCATCTGCATACCTCGTATACGTACAATGCTTCTCTTTTGCTAGCAATCGTAGATCAATGGCACTGACTTAAGAGGAGGCAAAAGGTAGAAAAAGGCTGCAAGGTCTGATAGATATACATCAGCGCCTTGCAAGCCACAAATAACACTTTCTACTATGTCTCAATCAGCCAAAATAC
>JBAQZP010000147.1:0-62318 GCA_049791095.1 Phormidesmis sp. | reverse complement strand
TGTTGGGGCCAGTGACGCCCGCGCCCAAAGCAACGCACATTCTGCCCTCACTTCCGAACTCACCGTCTTTCGCAGCCCGACTTGCGGCTGTTGCCACGATTGGGTCAATTACATGAGCGCGGCAGGCTTCTCAATCAACGACAACATCACCGCAGAGATGGACAGCGTCAAGCAAACCTACGGCGTTTCTGAAGAATTGTCTTCTTGTCATACGGCTGTGATCGATGGCTATGTGATCGAAGGTCATGTTCCGGCGGCAGATGTACGGCGGTTGCTAATCGAAAAACCTTCTGTAGTAGGCATTACAGCACCGGGAATGCCGGTGGGTTCGCCGGGGATGGAGATGGAGATGGGCGATCGCGTTGACGACTACATCGTTTATACCTTCACCGCACAGGGCAAAGCACTTCCTTTCGCCCAGCATTTACAGGGCGAATGAAGTTTTGAGCTTAGAGGCTGTATAAAAAGTGACTGCGGGTATCAAATCAGGCCAAGCGTCTGACCATCAGGCGAGTCATCTTTACCTTTTGTCGGATTTTTTATACAGCCTCATCACCGTCAGGCATCAACCAAAGACATCTGTTCGATCAGGGCTGGCAGCGTTTCTGGATCCAGGGTTTGGAGATACTTTGGTACCATTGTCGGTGTCAATAGCTCTAGCATCAGTCGGTTCTCGACCCAAAATTCAATCACATCAAACAGTCCATCCCGATTGGTAGGGAACACCCGCCACCCGGCGCGATCGCCAATCTGCTTAATTTCCTCCAAGCTGCTCGGAACCGAAATAGCAGCATGGAAAGGCGCGTAGCGGGAAGATTGCTGATTGAGCTGGAACCCCGCCTCACCTTCGCGGCCATCGGGAATTAGCTCGCTACCCAGCGGATAGAGTTCGATCAGTGTGCCAAACTCATCCCCCGCTAGGGCGACGTAGCTGCCAGGGTTAAAGGGAAACGGAGCCACCTGTCCCTTGAAGATTTCAGCTAGAACTCCGGCAACCTGCTGGGGATGGTTAACGGCAATAGAAATGTGGTGAAGCATAATAGTCTCCTTGACTTAAGTCAGAGTGGATAGTTGTCCTTGCTGCTAATATCTAAATCGGTAGCGAGAGATGCTACCAGAGAAGTTAAGGGAAGTTAGCCCGTAACTTAGCTACGCTTGTGGCAACTCAGCGGTGGCTATTGGGTCAAATCGTCCCAGGCGGCAACAATAGCTTGCAAATCAGGCGGCAGATTTTCCACTTCTAGATCAATGTATTCAACGCTTGCGAAGCCTGCTTGCAGGCGCGTGGTGGGATAGTCGGCAAGCGCAGCTTCAGTGAGATAGCGCAGGCGGTTGAGATTGGCAAAGCGATGCTGTTCGAGCTGAGTGCGAAAGGTTTGTACCTCCTCAGCGGTCAGGGTTTTCAGCTCCTCACGAGTCATTTGTCCGCCATTGAGAAAGCCAGTTTGTTCCCGATAGAGTTTGCCGTCGGCGGTGAGGACTGTTTTTTGCACTGAACCGGCCAGATCGCCGCTGAGCTGACTCTGAAAAACAATCTGGTAATCGCTGGGTTCTGGCACCCCGTCTACTGGCGAAAAAGATACGCTCAGTGAATTGCCAGCGCCGCTAGCAGTCCCGTTTTGGGCAATTTGTTCCCCTGTTTCATTGAGATGGTAAACCCAGGTGGTCTGGCCATCGGTAATCAATGTTCTGAAACCGGCCAAAGCGATCGCAGTACAAGCCATGTCGGGTACATAAACACCCAAACAGCCACTCCAGGTAGCGGACTGAACCTCTAGCACTTGCAGGCTATCGACGGGCTTATTCACCTGCTCGGCAACGGTTTGCAGCAGTCGGCGACTGGTTTCGAGAGAAAAGTCGCCCGTGCCAAAGTCAGGGGCAGCGGTCAGCGGCTCTAGTTTGAACCGGCGACCAAAGCGATCGCTGCGATATGTCCACATCTGTTGAGCGCTCGCGATTTTTACCTGCCAGCCCCGAATCTCGCCGCCCATACAGCGCTGATCAAGGCGGCCTAGACCGAAACACTGATCGGGCCAGGTTTGCTGGGTGACTTCGATGACTTGCAAGTTCTTGGCAGAGACGTTTAAGCGGCTAGCTAAGTCACTTTGAACGCGGCGCGCGGCGATGTTGGAATGCGATGGGGGCACGGGCGGCGATTGAACGATTTGGGAAGCGCGATCGCTAGGTACAGGGGGCAGAGAAGCAGAAGGGGTAGCGCTCTGACTAGCTAGTAACAACAAGCTGGCACAAATGCTAATGGTACGAAGGGAAACCATGAGAAAACCGTCTTTATAGATTTTGTTGTAAGTTCTGTTGTAGATGCTTGTGAATCGTGAAAAATTGATCCGACGAGCCGAATTACCAATCGGGATGAGGTAGGTTTAGCGCCGCCACGAGGGTATTGAGGTAGGGGGAAAATGTCTTCAAGTCATCGAGTTCCTCAAAAGTTCCGGTCTCGGCGAGCGGATCAAAGCTGGTGGTGATGTTGTAGACGTATTGTCTCCCGTCGAAGGCCATATAGCTGAGGTAGCGCTCCTGCACCTCGTCGGTTTTGGTCACTCGCGAAAAGCCATAGGCCAGCCCTGGCAAGCGGCCTACTGGAACTTCTTCAGGTACCAGCGCTACGAATGCGGCCTGGGTGCCGTAAGTCGCCAGTCGGTCGGTGCGAATGGTTTCGTAGTAGTCGGCGATGCTGGCTTTGAGGCCGGTCAGTACCTGGGCGCGATCGCTCGGATTGTCGTAGGTGATCAGTCCGGGCACCAGTCCTAATCTAGAAAGCTCGCTTTGCAGGTCAGGCAATTGTTCTAGATCCCACCGTTGCAGTTCCACAGTGCCAATGCGTTGCCCTTGCTTGGTTACACATAGAAACGGCTGCGTCGATTCACAGGCTTGCACCTGCCAGCCCTGGGGCAGGGAGGTTTCGGCTAAGAGCCACTGCCAGGGATTGCCTCGACTGTAGCGGGTATCTGAAAAAGGCGTCCCGTCTTTGGCGATCACGACGTAGCGATAGTCTTTAGGAGCCCTGCCGATAAACGAGTTTGCCAGCGCCAGACTATCGGCATTGGCTACGGTAATTTCAAAATAGCCGCCCTCGGGCACCCAGCCAATCCACCAGCCCTGGTTGTACTGGCTATAGCCAACGGTCTGCCAGAATTGGTGCCGAACCTGGCGTTCTTGCTGCGGGGAGATACTGACCGTTACGTTTCGCCAGCTCGGTTGCCCGGCATTACGCAACGCCTCACTGCGTTCAGCCAAAGGCAAATCGTAGCCAACCGGCGGGCGGTTGAAATACCAACTGTAGCGATCGCGCTCAGTCAACAGCGGCTGCCTGAAGGTACAGCCATCGTACTGAGACGACAGTAACCGGCCATCGGCGGTGTAAACCTCGTAGCTAGATCCGTCTAGCTGTAGGGTATTGAGTACCTGTTGTTTATCTGGGCCGGTGAAGCGATCAAAAGCTGGCGTCAGGATCAGGCGATTGTCTTCAATAGCGCCCAAAATCTCCTGACCAAAAAAGTAGCTGCGGTCGTCTTTAATACTGTTCAAACGCTGCAAAACCTCTTGATTGGCTTCTTCAATAGGCCGTCCGTAGCCGGGGCAGTTGGCAAAGGCAGGTTTAGCAGTCAGTAAGGCGGTAGAGGCTAGCAGTACGAGGGGCAGCCGCCATGCGAATGAGAGAGAAGGAATGGTTGTCATAGGAAGTCACCCAATGAAGAAAGAAGAGGTGAATTTGGAGCTGAACTAATATCACCCTGGGGATATGCCTTTTCTGCGAGCTAGGGCAACAGATTGCGATCGACCAAGCTGCTGTAAGGCTCCCAAAGTTGCACGGTCTGCCCGTTGGCCAGCAAAAACTGACCGTCAGGGCTGAATTGAAATTGAGTAACCTCGTGGATTTGCTGGAGGGGGGCTCCGGTGGCGACATCCCAGAGGGTGATGCTTTGCTGAGGAATCGGTTCGCTCTGGACTAACGGCAGCAGCAGGGTACTGGTGGCCAGGGTCTTGCCGTCAGGACTAAAGGCAACCTGCCCAAGATTATCGGGCTGAACGGGATGGCCGATGGACTGATCCAGGTCAAAGCTGTGAACGGTTTGGTAGGTTGCTAAATTCCACAGTTGTCCTGTTTTGCCATCGCTACTAGCGAGTCGCTGACCGTCGGGGCTAAAGGCCAGTCCTAACAACGGCTGGGTATGGCCCTTGAGGGTAATGATCCGAGCGCCGCTGTTGGCTCTCCAGAGCTTGACGCTGTGATCTGTATCGGCGGTGGCTAGGGTTTGACCATCGGGGCTAAAGGCCAGCGGTATGGTTGCTCGCTGGTTGGCCTGGTTGGCCAGGGTGCGTATTAGCTGCCCGGTCTGAGCATCCCAGAGCTGAACCGTATTGCGATTGGTCACCGTGGCAAGGCGCTGCCCGTCGGCGCTGATCAGCAGGGTTTGAACGATGCCGTCAGTGGCCTCTACAGGGATTGTCCGCAGCAGCGCCCCGGTTTTCAAGTTCCACAGCTTGATGGTCTGATCCGCGCTGGCACTGACCAGGGTTTGACCGTCCGAACTGATGGCGATCGCTCTCACAGCGTAGTCATGGCCCTCAAAGATTCGCACCTGTTCGTCAGTGCCTGTCCGCCAGAGCCGAATCACGCCGTAGGACATGCCCGCTGCAACAAACTGGCTATCGGGGGTAAAGGCCACGGCATTGGCTACATCTCCCACTATTCGGTGCCCTTCTGTCGTCGGTTCTTGAGGCGGGTTGCCCTGGGAGGACGCTGCTAGCGCTGGCCCGCGATGCAGGGTAATGATTTGGTTACCACTCTGAGCGTTCCACAGGGCCAAGGCACTTTCGCCAGGGGTCGCACAGGATCGCTCGTAGCTGTAGCTGCCAATCGCAATCACGCTGCCGTCTGGGCTAATGGCGGAAGCAGACTCGGCAACTGGGCAGGCACTGTCGGGATAGAGAGATTTCAAATCGATCTGCCGTACTAGCTGGGCCTGCGCCCAGGAACCGACGCGGGGAACGGGGGATTCTAAGGCCGTCTGCGCCCAGTTAAACAGGGTTGGCAGGTAGCGGCTAAAGCGATCGCCCTGCAAATACAGCACATCTGTAGTACAACTACCACAGCTTTGAGCCGTCAGCATTCCCTCAATCACCGACCAGTCAATCCCTGCCCAGGGCAGATGCCCAACCGGTGCCTCTAAAGAATAAGTAAGTTCCGGCTCTGTTAGCCAGTCAGGGGAGGAGAAAATGTAGTTCTCATCGGGAACACGGCGAGTCCAGCCAACGCGATCGCCGAAAGCTTTGGTGACAATATTTGTGTCGTCGGGCGTCTGCGACCGGAGTTCTTCCCAGATCTTGGCCTGAACGCTGAAGCCAAACTTGCCATCGCTGGCTTCAGACCAAAGCTGATCGAGGGTTTGCATGACTTCAGCAGGGATTAGTGTCGGTAGCGGCGAGCCAAAGATATCGTTATCGCGATGGACATAAGACTGAAGAATCCGCCGGGTCTCTTGATCGGCGGCTTGCCAGTCCTGCGCCTGGAGGTGCGATCGCAGTGCGCTGACATCGACCGAGCTAGTCTGCGCAAGCTGCGTCGGCTCAGCGGCTGAGGTTGCCTGTGCCAGTCTGCTCGTCCCCTCAAATGCTGCCGTCCAAATCAAACTCGATAGCACCAAACTGCTGCCTAATGTTTGCCAAACTGTTGAATTCATACTGCCTCCTGACGGTTAGAATGCCGTCCCGATAAAAATAACCAAACCAGTCCTGTAATCAAGCCGTAAGCTGCCCATCCTGCACCCGACACCAGGCCAATGAAACTATGGGGCAGTGCTACACAGAAAGCGACACATAATCCACGGCTGAGTAGGAGCGTTAGGAAACGGGCAGGATGCGATCGCCGAGAAAGAACAAAGTTATTAGTCATCTGTATGCAGTGGCTCCTCGATAGATGTCATGTGACTTTTGAGGGTGAAAAGAGACTTTTGAGTTGATTATCACTCGTTCAAAAAGAGGGATAGGCAAGGTTACAAAAACTGATACGGAACCTATCAGGAACATTAAAAGCTGGCATACGCCTCTGGTTTCATAGCGTTGATATAGTCGGCGGTCATGTCGCCGGTAAGCAGCTCTAGCAGAAAGTTGTTCTCTATCCAGAGTTCCATTACCCGGAAGGGGCCGCGATCGCACCAGCGCACCAGCCAGCCCTCCCGCGCCCCAATGGCCTCAATCGCCTCCTGGCTTATCGCCACTGAGAGCGCCGCATGGGTCGCCGAAAACCGGGACAGTTCTCTCGCCTGGGCTTCAGCTTCAACCGCTCCAGGCGTCCAAGCGGTGTCTTTGGGCAGCACTTCAATCCCCGACCCATACTCGTCTTGAAACGTCACCATGTAAGCCCCCGGCGTAACCGGGAACTCAAAAAACTGGCCCCCGGCAAGTTCGGCCATGACCTTGGCCACTCGAAAAGGATTTTCAGCCGCAATCGAAATGTGGTGAAACATGAGGGAGTCCTCAAGAATGTCGATGCTTTAACTATCGCGCTGGGATAGCTGAAACTCCAGGGAAGATTAGGCAACTTACGAGACAACTTAAAGCGGGCTACTTCTACCGCTTCCGAACGCTGCTAAAGCGCCCCGCTCAGAGAAATTAAGAAGTTTTTATGAGCTTGTTTTCCAGCAGCTTAACTTCCATGCCATGATGCTATTTATTTCTGAGAAGTGGCCAATTAGAGGCCGGGCAGGTAGCAAGATGGAGACATCTGTAAAAGTCAGAAAACGCGGCGTTGTGCTCACCGCAGCGGGTTTGCAAAGGCTGAATGCGGCGCGGCGACAGGTCGAAGTAGAGGACAACGACGGGGCGCGATTCACCTTAGAGGAGTTGTGCGATCGCACCCAACTCTCCCTCAAAACCATTACCAAAGTTCTCAATGCCGCCACCTCTGTTGATAAGCAAACCCTCGAAGCATTCTTTTACGCTTTTGATCTGGTTCTAGAACCAACAGACTACGCCTTTCCCAGCGCGGCTGTTCCGACTCCCCAGACGCTTCCAATCCCTCAGATCACCCTTCCAGAACTGCCGGTTTCCACACATTGGGGAGAAGCCCCTGACGTCTCTGGCTTCTATGGCCGGGATGACGAACTGGCTCAGCTCTATCAGTGGGTTGAGGGCGATCGCTGCCGCTTAATTGGGGTATTGGGTATGGGCGGTATGGGCAAAACGACGCTGGTGACGAAAGCTGCTCAGCAATTGAGTGCGGGGGGTGGAGAGTTTACGCATATCATCTGGCGATCGCTCCGCAACGCCCCGAGCCGCGATACGGTACTGTCGGAATGGCTGTCGATTCTCTCTGCCCATCCAGAAACGCAGCCAGATCTGACTCGGCTGATCTCTCACTTGCAGAATCAGCGGTGCCTGCTGGTGCTGGACAATGTCGAAACTATTCTCAGTCGCGGTCGGGCCGGAGACTATCGACCCGGCTATGAAAACTACGGCGAACTGCTGCGTCTGCTGGGCAACACCCCCCATCAAAGCTGCCTGATTCTGACTAGCCGCGAGAAGGTGCCAGAGCTGGTGCCCCTGGAAGGAGAGGGGCTACCGGTTCGGTGTTTGACCTTGCAGGGCTGTCGGGAAACGGCCCACCAGCTAATTCAGGTTCGCGGGTTACAGGGTACGCCGGAGCAGCAGCAGCAGTTGTGCGATCGCTACAGCAGCAGCCCCCTGGCCATTCAAATAATCGCAGTCACTATTCGCGATCTATTTGATGGTGATATTAGCTCCTTTCTCCAGCAAGACGCGCTGCTGTTTAGCGGCTTACGTCGCTTGCTAGACCAGCAGTTCGAGCGACTGTCGCCCCTGGAGAAGGCGATTATGTTCTGGCTGGCCATCAACCGGGAGGGGTGCCGTTTGGACGACCTGAAGGCTGACCTGCTACAGCCAGTCACGCCCCGGCAACTGCTAGAAGCCATTGAAAGCCTGCACTGGCGCTGCTTAATTGAAAAACAGTCGGGGGCGTATACCCAGCAGCCGGTGGTGATGGAATATGTTACCGAGCGGCTGACGGAGCAAGTGAGCGCTGAGATTTTGGCCCTGCGGCAGCAGCCGTTGGCGGGGAATACGTTCTTGCAATGCTATGCGCTGCTCAAAACCACGGCTAAAGACTATGTGCGGATTACCCAGAATCGCCTCATTCTGGAGCCCCTCTGCAATTTGTTGCAAACAACGCTGCTGTCTCGGCGGGCGGTGGTGGCCCATCTCAAAACGACCCTGGATCACTACCGGACGACTTTTGCGCCACCGCCTGAGGCGATCAGCGCATCGAGCCCGGAGGTTGAGCCTAGCTATGCCGCTGGCAACCTGCTGAATCTGCTCTGTCATTTGGAAGCGGACTTAACCGGTATCGATGTGTCTGGGCTGGCGGTTTGGCAGGCTTACTTGCCTAATGTGCCCTTGCCCGCCGCCAATTTTGCCCAGGCCGATTTACAGCGATCGCAGCTCACGGAGCGCTTCGGAGCCATCTTTGCGGCTGTGTTCACTCCTGATGGCACCCATTTTATCACCGGGGAACTGAGCGGCTATCTGCGCTGCTGGGATGTCAGTGACGGGCAAGTCCGGTGGGCGGTGCAGGCTGGCAATGCGCGCATTCACGATTTGGCGATTAGTCCAGAGGGGACATGGCTGGCGGTAGCCTCGGGCGATCGCGACATCCAATTTCGAGACATCGCCACGGGTCGGCTGCTGCGATCGCTCACAGGTCACAGCGATCAGGTCTCCGCCGTCGTCTTTCATCCTCAGGCGCGGCTGCTCGCTTCGGTGAGTGGCGACGCCACGGTACGCCTATGGGATATCGACACGGGAACTTGCACTCACGTATTCGACCAGTTAGTCAGCGATAGACAGAATCATCAGCTATACTGCCTGCGTTTCAGCCTCGATGGCACTTTGTTATTTAGCGGCGATCGCGATGGCACCCTGAAAATCTGGGATTTGCACACCCAACAATTGCAACCCTCATTAGCGGGCCATACTGACCAGGTCTACAGCTTTGCGATGCATCCCCAAGGGCAGCTACTCGCCAGCAGCAGCGCCGATGGCACCGTGAAACTGTGGGACATCGCGACCAGACAGTTACGCCGCACCCTTCGGGGGCACAGCGATCAGGCCATATCGGTACGCTTTAGCCCGGACGGTACGCTACTCGCCAGCAGCGGCAGCGACGCCACCATTTGTTTCTGGGACGTGCAAACCGGGCGGCTGATCCAGAGCCTATCTCACGGTCACTGGGTGCGGGCGATCGCCTTTAGTCCCGACGGTCGCACCCTGCTCTCTGGCTGTGGTGACTACAGTATTAAGCTTTGGGATGTTAGCACTGGCAACTTATTGAGAACCTGGTCGGGCTACAGCAACTGGTTCTGGGCGATCGCCTGGAGTCAAGACGGCACCCGGTTGGTCAGCGGCTGCGGCGATCATACGGTGCGGCTGTGGGATGTCACCACTGGCGACTGTCTACATACTCTGTGGGGGCACAGCAGTTGGGTGCTGACTGCCACCTGCAATGCGGACTGTAGCCTGCTCGCCAGCGGCGGTGGTGACAATACGGTCATTCTCTGGGACGCTGAGAGCGGCAAAGTGCTGCATCGGCTGGGGCATGGCAGCCAAGTTTTCTGTGTCGAGTTCAGTCCTACAGCCGCAATCCTGGCCAGCGGCGGCTGCGACTATGCTGTCCGGCTTTGGGATGTTCCCAGCGGCCAACTCTTAAAAATTCTACGGGGCCACCAGGATTGGGTGCGGGCGATCGCCTTTAGTCCCGATGGTCAGCATCTGGTTAGCGTCGGGCAAGACCTCACCATGACGCTCTGGGATGTGAGCACTGGCGACTGCCTGCGCACCTGGCAGGATTTTGACAACTGGATCTGGAGCGTTCGCTTCCATCCAGCGGGCGATCGCCTCGTCACCGCCTCGGGCACCGTAATGACTCTCTGGGACATCCACACGGGCGCAGCCCTAAAAACCTATCGCGGCCATACCAATCGGATTCGCAGCGCCGCCATCAGTCCCGATGGCCGCTGGCTCGTTTCAGGGGGGCAAGACAACCTGATCCATCTCTGGGATCTGGGCACAGGCGAGATTTTTAAAACCTTCTCTGACCACGGCGATCAGGTGATGTCGGTCAACTTCAGCGCGAATGGTCGCTATTTAGCCAGCAGCAGCGCCGACGAAACGATTAGAATTTGGAACCTACAGACGGGACAAACAGAGCGCATCCTCAAGGCGGCGGGACTGTATGAAGGTATGAATGTCAGTGGAATTCAGGGGTTGAGTGGGGATGCGATCGCCACCTTAAAACAACTGGGAGCCATCGAAAGTTTGTAATCCGCCTGGAGGGAGCAGCTTTGAGCCGAGCCATGCTGGTACGACTGTCGCTCTGAATTTTCCCTACATTGAAAAGGCGTATGCGAACAAGTAAAAACAATATAATTCTATGGATGCTATCTTTGCGAGTCTCTACAAATGAATAAGGTCTTGTCAGTTACGGGAGGAAGTCGTGGAATCGGTGCGGCTACCGCCTACCTTGCTGCTGAAGAATACGATGTCTGCATCAGCTACCTTCAGAGTTGAATATGGAGATCGTGACAAGAAGATTTCTACTGCGTGACTTTGTTGAGTGGGATCGCTCTCCATTCTTGGAGTATCAAGCTGATCCACGCAGCCAGATCTTTCGCAGACCTAGCACAGCTAGTCTCGAACAGGCAACCCGTTTGTTTGAAACATTTCAGACGTGGGCTTCTGAGCGACCTCGACTCAACTATCAACTTGCTATCGCACAACGACAGGAGCCTTATACCCTTGTAGGTTGCTGTGGATTGCGGGGAAGAGGGTGCAATACTGGTGAAATGGAACTAGGGATCGAACTCGCACCCACCTATTGGGGACGATATGCCTACGCCATCGAAGTAGGACGGGCACTTCTTGACTTCGGGTTTGGGGAACTACAACTGGATGTAATTTCTGGTTCGACTGTGAGTGCAAACACACGGATTACTAAATTAGCTGAGTGGATAGGGGCGGAAGTTATAGAGATTCGTCCGGGAGCAGCGTGGATGAGGGATCGTGGTTGGAGCGAGGTAAATTGGCAAATCACACAGGAGCGGTGGAATCGTAGCAATACTACATAACAACCCCAATGCACACCAACCGCTGAAGGGGCATCTGATAAGTGTTCAAGAACAACTACGGCGGGTGACTAGGAACGTTAGGCAGTACTTATACTTCCAACAAGTTGCACACAGGGGAAATAGAATGATAGAAAATCGAGCAGAAACCATCCATAGCCCTTTTGCTCAGACTTACTTCCACGGCACAAAGGCTGATCTATCGATTGGTGAATTAATAGGAATTGGGTTCAACTCAAACTTCGGCAAACAGAATAATGCGAAATACGTCTACCTGACGGCTACTCTAGATGCCGCAATTTGGGGTGCTGAACTGGCCTTAGGCGAGGGTCGCGAAAGGATATATTTAGTAGAGCCGACAGGTTCTATTGAGGATGACCCCAACTTAACTGACAAAAAATTCCCCGGCAATCCGACGAAATCTTACCGATCAAAACATCCATTTAAGGTTGTTGGCGAGGTTACTATTTGGCAAGGGCACTCCTTAGAACAAGTCCAAGCGATGAGAGACGGCCTAACCAAACTTAAGGCGCAAGGTATTGAGGCAATAGAGGACTGAGTTGAAAGATAAAATTATGCTGACATTCTAATACCGAGAGCGAGTAGCAGCGGAACAGGAAGTGACTAAAAAGCATCGTCGTCGAGGTGGAAGAACACGCCCAGTCCGTAGTTTTCGCCCTTCATGAAGTGACTCTTTCCTATTGAGAAACCGATAATGATGCAAAGCGCTTCTGGACATACGTTGTGGCGGCATTGCAGACTGTTGACAAAACGGTTGGGGAAGCAACGCTGTCCATTTTACAGTCGGCTGAAGCGGCTTCTTTTGAGACATTTTTGACGCCATTGCTGAATGAATTGTCGCGATCGCAGTCAGAATTAATTCTCTCTTTAGATGATTATCATCTGATCGAGGATGCGACTATTCATGCGGCCCTGACTTTTTTTATAGAGTATTTACCGCCTCAGGTTCATTTGGCGATCGCCACGCGCACCGATCCACAGCTACCTTTGGCCAAGCTGCGAGTCCGCAGTCAGTTAACAGAACTGCGCCCCGCCGACCTCCGGTTCACCGATGAGGAAGCCACTGCGTTTTTGGCTCAGTCTCTGACGCTCACAAAATCGCAGGTTGCAATGCTGCAAAGTCAAACAGAAGGCTGGATTGCAGGCTTACAGCTAGCCATGCTCTCCCTGAAAGATGCGCCCGATCCGCTGGCGCTGATTGACTCGGTGAAGGGCAACCAGGGGTATATTCTGGACTATTTAGTCGAAGAAGTTCTAAGTCGTCAGTCGCCTGCGCTGCAAACGTTTTTGCTGCGAACGTCTGTGTTAGAGCAAATGTGTGGTTCGCTCTGTGAGGCGGTTATTGGAGACGAATTGGTGGCTAGTGGCGCTGAGACGCTAGAACAGCTAGCGCGTCACAATTTATTTGTGGTGCCGTTGGATAGCGATCGCACCTGGTACCGCTACCACCACTTTGCCGAGTCCTTGCGCCATCTCCTAGCGCGAACAGATTCAGGACGCACAGATATTTATCATGATCGCGCCGCCCGTTGGCACGAACAACAGGATCATATTGCAGAAGCGATTCAACATGTGATCGCTGCCCAATCATTTGAACATGCCGCTCAATCACCACACCGATATGTCCCTTTTGGCGCTCCATCGAAGGGGTCAAGCGCTTTGTCCAACCTGAAAAATGTTCAGAATAGTGCGCCTTCTTCCACTCCAGGTCATTTGCGTTGACTACGTTAGAAATATCAGACATAAAATTCTCCCAAGCTAAAAAAAGTGACTGAAAGCCCGTACTTGTCTTAAAATTCTTGCCCCAACTGTTGTTTCTATTGCCTGCTTTCCAAAGAGTCTTGACAGCAGAGGGAAATGAAATTAGTATACTTGTACTTTTTCGAGTTGACAAGGGTTCGAGCAAGCACGAGTAGAAATATCGATAGAGAGTTCAGTCATGGATAACAATCCCAGCATTCTTTCTCATGTTTCAGTTGGCACCAATGATTTTGAGCGGGCGATCGCCTTCTACGATCAAGTCCTTCTCACGCTCGGCTGCAAGCGGCTGATGGAGCATCCGGGTGCCATTGCCTATGGCAAGCAGTATCCCGAATTTTGGGTAGGTATGCCCTTCGATAACCAACCTGCGACAGTCGGTAATGGCACGCACATTAGCTTTATTGCTCCTACCAAGGAAGCCGTCCATGATTTTTATGAAGCGGCGATCGCAGCCGGTGGTGCCGACGAAGGGGCTCCGGGCGGCAGAGCCGAATACAACGAACCCTACTACGGCTGCTTCGTTCGCGATCTTGACGGGCACAAGGTAGAAGCGGCCTTTTGGGATGCGCAGCTAGAACAACAGCTCAGCGAAGATAAGGCTGAATAAACAGCCATATCCTATCCTTTCGGGTAGGGTCGCTCAAACGCGATCGCGTCACAATACATCAGCGAAAGAACTCTATGAAGGGAGATTTAACCGATGAGACAGCAGACTGTTCATCTTTTTGTCCTTAATGGCTTAGCAGATTGGGAGGTGGGGTTTGCGATCGCAGGCATCAATAACCCCGCCTTTCAAAAGCATCCCGGACGCTATCACATACAGACCGTAGGCTTGAGCGCTGAACCTGTCACAACGCTTGGCGGACTAACTATTCTCCCCGATGTTGCCCTCAGTGATTTGGACGCCAGGGCCAGTGCCCTGCTAATTTTGCCCGGAAGTGAGAACTGGGATGCGGGCAGACCTAGATAATTGGGGTTTTGTCGATGACTATGCCATCTCTCCCGCTTACTGAACAGCCCGGAAGGACTAACTTACCTATTGAGTCTGGTCAGACGATGGACTGGGAAAACATTTTTGTCGAGCAGTTTCAGCCAGCAGCGGGCGAGGGAAGCTGCTTTTCTGATGATTCTCACAGCATCTATTTATCTCTTTCTGCTCGTCCCGTGCGCCTGCTACAAATTCAAGGCGACAAAACTCACACAGGGCTTTACGCCAAAGGCGATATTTCGATAACGCCAGAAAAGACGCCGCTCTTTGCTCGCTGGGACACAGCCGATGACTACTTACAAATTCAGGTCAGGTCTCGTTTTATTCAAACGGTAGCAGCAGCATTAGAACTCAACCCCGACCGGGTGGAACTACGCCCTGAAGGCAAAACTCGCGACTCGCATATTGAGTCAATCGGCATAATGCTACTAGCTGAACTTAAGCAGAAAAACGACAGCAGCAGACTCTATGTTGATTCGCTAGCAAACATTCTGGCAGTTCATTTGATCAGACAATACGCAGCGTCTGTGGGTCGTCTTCCGCTGTATAAAGGCGGCCTTCCAGAACGTCAGATCTCGCAGGTTCTAGAGTACATGCACGCGCATTTAGATCAGGATATTAGGCTAGCCGACTTAGCTCAGATATTGGACATGAGCCCATTTCACTTCAGCCGTTTGTTTAAGCGATCGCTGAATATCTCTCCTTACCAATATTTACTCCGTCAAAGAATAGAGCGGGCAAAGGAGCTGTTAAAACAAAGCGATCGCTCAATTGTGGAGATTGCTTTTTGCTGTGGCTTCAACAGCCATAGCCATTTGAGCAAACAGTTTCGGCAGCTAACAGGTGTGACGCCGAGCGCCTATAGAGCAGGTTGAATCTACTTTAGGGTAAAGGCTGCGGTGGCTGCGATCGCCCCCACCGTCCGAACATGATTCCAAATTGTCCAATCCCTCAGATAAGTAGCCCATAGTGTGGCACCTTCAGCACTACCCGGATCAACGCTTGCCAGTGCATCATTGAGTGGCACATTGAACAGAACAGTCACCCCAAAAGTGGCCACTAGGTAAAGCAAACTGCCAGCCAGTAAGTAGGGACTACTCGGCTGATGCCATTTTAGCAATGAGGAGATAGTGAAGCACAGGCAAACTATTGCCGTTCCCATGAACACGCCCATAAACCACGGATTGATTACCGTAATATTGATAGCTTGCATAGCCGCAATGCCCTGCGGCGGCTCTAAGCGGGCTAGAGCACTCATCACAAAGGACGAGAAGGCGAAGAAGACACCCGCTATCAGACCGCAACCCAGGGCTGCGAAAAGCTTCCACGTTAGGTAATGTTGTACGGTAAGCTGTTGTGGCATGATCTTAGCCTCTCTTTAATTTGTCGCCTCTTCAGCTTAGACAAACAACCCCTGCTCAGCTATCTAATTCCTGCGTCACTATCACAATCTTGCTACTGATTTTCAGCAGATGCTTCAACTTCTGGAATGTTATATCCTTAAGATGGCGATCATTACGAAAACAAGTTAGTGCTTTATCTGGAATTAGGATGATTATAAGAGAAGCGACTCACAGTGATATAGCCGCCATTACTAGAGTTCATGTAGATACTTGGCGAACGACCTATCGAGGCATCGTCCCAGATGAGAATTTGGCGAATCTATCCTACGAGCGAAGAGAAAACGGCTGGCATCACATTTTTAACCACGCTTCAGAAGATGGAAACTTTACCTATGTTGCTGAGGAAGAAACTGGTATTGTTGGTTTTGCGAACGGAGGAGTGGAGCGTACAGACGATCCGATATACAAAGGCGAGCTGATGGCGATCTACATCCTGGAAAATCATCAAGGCCAAGGAATTGGCCGCTGTTTATTTCAGATGGTTACGGGAAGGCTCCATCGGTTGAATATTAATTCTATGCTGGTATGGGTTCTGGTCGATAACCCTGCTTGTCAGTTTTATGCAGCACTTGGAGGCAAGCCAGTTCATGAAAAAGATCTTGAAATTGGTGGAAAATCGTTAGTCGAGGTGGCTTATGGTTGGACAGATATCGGAAGGTTTAGATTAGGAGAGCCCGATGAGTGTAACCGCTTGAGCACCTGATGGTGCCGTCCTATAACGAAGTGGCTTCAGCGAGGCTGCTCACCGTTTTTTGGTCGAGCCAATCTAAATTTCTGTTCGTTGTTTTGTGAGAAGACTTTATGCAAATTACAGCTTCAGCGCTTTCCCTCAATGTTGAGGATGTCACCGCATCAGCGACCTTTGTTAAGCAACACTTTGGCTTTAACGAAGACATGTCAGCAGATGGATTTGTCTCTCTTTCTAGGCCAGACGCTGGATTTAACCTGATATTTCTGAGAACCGGATTAAAAACGTTCAAACCCGTCCATATGCGCGGCCATCAAGCAGACGGGCTGCTAGTTGTTTTCGTTGTGAATGATATTGATGCAGAATACGGGCGATTACAAGCAGAAGGCGTCACTATTACAACAGCAATTGAAACCGAGCCTTGGGGCGAGCGGTTTTTTCAAGTGAGCGATCCCAATGGCGTGATTATTCAGCTTGTGGAGTGGATTACCCTGGATGAATCATAAAAACTCAGCACTACAGTCGCAGACCTGCGCTATAAGTTCCTCCTATTCGATAGGAAGGAAGGTATTGGTCAAAAACTTGTTAGAGAGATTTATGACGAACCCTATATAGTGGGACAGAACAATCATCATGACTCTAAATCCTGTTCAAGTGCTAGACCATCGTCAAGCAAATACGACACAACAGCTCCTTCCCGAGCCTGCAATTTTCTCAAGTTCTGGGTGGCGCGATATTCATTTGGAGATTTATCAACAGCCGACATTTGCAACGGCTGAGCATGAACATACGTTGCATGCGATCGCCTACGGCCTGCCCGACTCATTTGGCCACTGCGCCCCAGGCATTCGATATCTAAACGGCAAGCGAACTGCAGAACAGCGCCGAGCGGGCGACATTGCGATCATTCCGACAGGCGTTTCCCATCGCTGTTGAGAACAGATACCAGGCTGTCGCAGGTTAAAGCCTATATCGATGCGTATATTGCTCGCGATTTAACAGTCGTGAAGTTGGCTGCGATCGCCCAACTGAGTCCCTACCACTTCGCCCGTCTATTCAAACAAAGCACAGGCACAACACCCCATCAATACATTTTGCACTGTCGTATTGATAGGGCCCAACATCTATTACGCCACAGCGCCTTGACGCTGGCTGAGATTGCGATCGCAGTAGGCTTTTGTGACCAGAGTCATCTAACTCGCCGCTTTAAGCGCATTGTGGGGCTGACACCTACCCAATTTCTGAACGGCTGAGCGCAAGAATATCCCAAACTCTCGCAGCTTTTTTCTAGAACTTTGACTGGCCGATTTTTTAAACTACCGGCAGCTAGTTTTTCTAGAGAAGTATGCAGATTAAACAAACAGAAACCCAGATTCCCACATCCGATGGCACGATGCCCGCTTTCCTCTGTCAGCCGACTGAACCCGGTCGCCATCCTGCCGTCTTGCTGTTGATGGAAGCTTTTGGCCTCACCGCTCATATTCGAGCAGTGGCCACCCGAATTGCCCTAGAAGGCTATGTTGTTTTAGTGCCAGATTTGTATTATCGCCAGGGGCCAAACAACACCTTTGGCTACGATCAGGTAGAAGCGGGTCATGCCATGATGGCACAGCTTGACTTTGGCCAGCCTGTCGAGAATGACCTGGCCGCAGCCCTGACCTATTTGAAGTCAAAATCTAACGTTCATCCCGACCAGATTGGCGTCACCGGATTTTGTCTTGGTGGCGGACTTACCTTTCTCACCGCTTGCCGCTTTTCGGCTGAAATTGCAGCCGCAGCGCCTTTTTATGGCATGGTTCTAGATGAATGGATTGAGGCAGTAGAAGAGATTACGGTGCCGGTATGTTTGTTTTTTGGCGTAGCAGCAGCAGATGCTTGGCTCCAACTGACACAGTTTTTGCAGACCTATCTAAACAGGTGAGTTCTGATCGTTCAACATGCGCTGCAACTGCGCGAGAAAGTGACTCAACATGCCCCTCAAGGATGTCGGCAATTGATTCAAGCGCATGGGCATAAACTTTAATGAGAATGCCTGAAACCTATGGGCGATACGGGGTTCGAACCTGTGACCTCATCCGTGTGAAGGATGCGCGCTACCACTGTGCTAATCGCCCTTGGCCTCTCACTTTAGCATGTTTTTTACGAGCAAAAGCCCAAAATTAGAGCGCCGGTTTACTCCATCGATTCGTTCCATAAGTCGCTGCGCTGGCGAATGCTGGCCCAGTCGCCATTGCCCAAAATTAAATGGTCTAGCAGGGGAATGCCGAGCAGGTGAGCCCCTTTGAGTAGCTGCCGGGTGAGGGTAATGTCTTCGGCGCTGGGCTCCAAGCTACCTGACGGATGGTTGTGAGCCACGATGACGCGGGTCGCCCCTCGCTTGATCACCTCACGGAAAATATCTCTAGGATGAGCCAGTGTTTCTGTGGCGGTGCCGATGGTGATGACTTTGGTGCCAATGATGCGGTGCTTGACATCTAGCAGTAGTACGGCGAAGCGCTCTTGAGCTTGCCACATCAGTTCGTGGCCGAGAGCAGCGGCGGCAACAGCCGGATCGTCTACGACAGTGAGATTGGGCGGCTGGCTTTGTAATACGCGCTTGCCCAGTTCTAGCGCGGCCAAAATGGTGGCGGCTTTGGCAGGGCCAATGCCCGAGACGGCCATCAGTTCTTCGGCGGTGACGTCTCTGAGGGCGGGTAGTCCGTTGCCATCAGCGTCTTCTTTACCCAAGTGCTGTAGTAGATATTGACCTAGACCTACGGCTGATAGACGGCCTGGCCCTTGCCCCGTACCGAGAAGAATGGCAATGAGTTCGGCGGCTGACAAACGTTTTGCTCCGTGAGCAATCAGGCGCTCGCGGGGGCGTTCGCTGCTGGGCATGTCGGCGACTCTTAGGCTGTAAGTCATAGTCACTGAGTGGCCGAGCCAGGCAAAAGGACTGCTTTCAGTGAGCCCGAAACTGCGCTAAATGCTTCAGCTTTGAAACACTACAAAGGGGACGGCCTAAAAGACCGTAAGCTGAATTCAACGGGTTTTATGAGGTGCCATTTCTTGATGACTATTGACTATTCTGACGATTTTTCTGCTGAAGCAGCGACAAGGTTAAAGGCTGTTCGTAAGCAGCTCATTGAACTGAGCTTGGGGTATACGCCTGCTGAGCTTTCAGACGAGCAGAGGCAAGCGGTTCGCTCGGCGTTGCTGTGGCTAAACGAGCTGAGCGAGTATCAAACGTTGGGAATTTGTGCCGGTTCTTTGGCCGATGCTGAGGCCGCCCTGAAGGGATATGTGGCGGCGCTAAGCCAGCCCATTAACGTAGATATTCCTGAGCAGACGGGTGCGGTTTTCCTCAAGTTCAATACGCTAAAAAATGCCTGGTATTTAGACGGTTACAGCGGTGATTCCCGAGGGGTTTTAGTGACTTACCATACGTCCGAACCCGAGCTAGACAAGGTCAATGGTACCTACGGGCCTTTCCCGCTGAATCTTTTTTAGGTGGTCACTTCTATGTGGTCACTAATCCATTTTCTAGGGCGTAGCGGACTAGCTCGGTGCGGCTGTTGGTTCCGGTTTTGCCAAACAGGCGGCTGACGTATTTTTCGACGTTGCGAACTGTGGTGCCTAGACGGCTGGCGATTTCTTTGTTCATGAGCCCTTCGGCAACAAGGTCAAGCACGTCTTGCTCGCGCGGGGTAAAGTCAATGCGAATGCCGCTGTTGTTTTGCTTGATCATGCTGCCGCGCTGGGTGAGCAGGGCTTTGATTTCTTCAATTTGCCTGGCCATAGTAGCGATGTCGGGCGTGTCGGCAGGATCGGGGGTCTGGGCGGCGCGGCGCTCGATCAAGCTGGTGACGATGGCGACGAGTTCTTCGGGGTCGAAGGGTTTGGCCAGATAGGCGTCGGCTCCGGCTTTGTAGCCTTGGATGCGATCGCTCGTCATCCCCCGAGCCGTCAAAAACACCACCGGCAAAGCCTGAAAGCGCACATCATCGCGCACCTGCTTCAAAAACTGGTAGCCATCTACCTGGGGCATCATAATGTCTGAAATCAGCACATTAGGAATTTCTTGCTGTAACAAATCCCAGCCCTCGGCGGCGTTACCGGCTACCCGCACCTGAAAGTTGCTGTCTTCCAGGTAAGCCTGCACGGACTCTCTAAGACCAGGCTCGTCATCGACTAGCAAAATTTTGCTTTGGGGGGTGTCTGCCATGATTTTTGTACTTTACTTTTTCCTACGTGAGCAAGCTCTCTATGTATAGATGATACCGCTCAGGCGCTGTCGTGAGGTCAAGTCAAACGAGCTGCCCGACATGCGAAATAATCATAGCTTTCGTGCTGACGCCGAATCAATGGCTAGAAAGCATTCACTCACTGGATTTGAGTCAAATTAGAAAATCTAGAGTAACGCGAATGTAAAAAAACCTCTAAACTCCGGTCGGAATACCGGGGATTATGGCAGAATTTACTGAGAAGTTTTCTGTCGGCCATTTGGTCAGGCAGTTTGTCAGTCAGTAAAATTTCAGCTAACCACATATAGATCATCCGCACAAAGGATCACTCAACACATGGCACTTCAATTAGGGGACATTGCTCCCGACTTCACGCAAAAATCCTCCAAAGGCGATATCAATTTTCACGAGTGGGCAGGCGATAGCTGGGTTGTGCTCTTTTCTCACCCCGCTGACTACACGCCCGTTTGCACTACCGAGCTAGGCTTGGTCGGCTCTTTGCAAGCAGAATTCAAAAAGCGCAACGTCAAAACCATTGCCCTCAGCGTCGATGGCGTCGAGTCTCATCAGGGCTGGATTAAGGATATTGACGAGACCCAGAACACGACGGTGGACTATCCCATCCTGGCTGACGATGACAAGAAGGTCGCTACTTTGTATGGCATGTTGCACCCCGAGTCCAGCACGGGCAACACGCTAACGGTACGTTCGGTATTTGTGATCGATCCCAACAAAAAAATTCGCCTCACCATTACCTATCCTGCCAGCACAGGTCGCAACTTTGATGAGATTTTGCGCGTAATTGATTCTTTGCAGCTCACTGACTACCACAGTGTGGCGACGCCAGGCAACTGGCAAGATGGCGGCGATTGCGTCGTGGTACCTTCTATTTCTACAGAAGATGCGAAGAAGAAGTTTCCCAAAGGTGTCACTGAAGTGAAGCCTTACCTGCGGATGACGCCTCAGCCCAACAAGTAAGCGGCTGAAGCACGAGCTGCAAAATGCTTGCCAGACAATAAAGCACTGTGGAGTTGAATCCGCAGTGCTTTATTTTTTATAGGCAAAAGAACTGTTTAACCGACCTGCGTAAGGGAGCGAATAGATAAGATCTCACCAGACTTGAGTGGCTGAATATTAGATCTAGAAACTGTCACGACTGCGATAGACTCTCCGACAGCATCAAAAACTTCTAGAATACACCCTTCCTCTCCACCCGCTGGATGAGGGACAAAATCGACTAAGGTGACAACATCACCTGCCCTAAGACCCTTATCTGGAACATCGATTTTTAAGGCGACTTCTTTATATAGCTCCAATTCCATCTAGCGAATCTCCCTGTAAGGTTTGAGAGTAACGAACCAAAACTGACTGTCAGCTTTTCGCTGTAGCCAGATTGTAACAACTGACAGAGATTTTCTCCTAATAGCTGTTAACGAACCGGCTACTCGGTAGAATGTACCGTATTCGTTGATACCGTCTTCGATAGCCTCGTTAGTATCGACCAGCTCTCGAATAGCTGATTGAAGGGCCCCCACGTTAGCTCGTACAAAGCCCGCTTGCGCTAAAAACTTAGATTTATCGTTTTCCGCTTTGAACACTAGCAAGTAATGAGTTAGCTTCGACTCTGGGATTATGGCATCTTTGGAAATTTGCATAGAAGCTAAAGACTGTTTATTGCGCTAATTTTAATGCCGTTGTCAAATTGCGCAAACCAGACTTCGCCATTGCCAATCATTGCGCCTTGATAGTTCAAAAACAGGTCGGCGTACTGAGCGTTTGCCATAGCTTCTATGACAGCGGGTGTGATGACCTGATCGAAGTCGGCCATTAACTCGGCAGGTGTTTCGTAAGTTTTAACGGGCTCGCCGCCGCTGTAGGTGGTAAGTGGATAGTGAACGAGGTTAACGAGGGTGGTGCGTTGGCGCAGCCTCTCCTCAGGAGACTCGCCCGAAACCGCGCCCCCTCTCATCTGAGCCAAAAAATCTTTTACCGCCTGAGAATTGTTTATGCCAGCAACTTCGAGCCGTTCGGTAACTGCCAGTTCGGCGGCTGTCGGCGGCGCACTGCTTTCTACGTCGCGTGCGGTCAGCGGTGAATCTACGACGGGCAGCTCATCTACAGCAGGAATGTCATCATCGGCCACGACTGGGGGTGACTCGCTTACAGGCGCTACGCTTTCTTCTGACGAATCTGTTGTCACCGAGGGCTGAGCGGCGTCGAAGTCTGGCTCGGATGGGGCGACAGTGGGCGCTCCGCAGCTAAATAACAAGCAGCCTGTGGCGATGCTGAGCGACATTCTCGATAGATAAGTTGTGGTAGACATAACTTCTAGTTTTGTTCCTTTATAGCGGCATCTTCTGCCTGGTGTAGCACCATTTCCTGATGGTGCAGGGTGGTCATGGCAACTTCCCAGGGAAAGGTGAATGACTGAAAAGATTCGGGTGAGATTTTGTCTACATCCAGGTCAACAACAACTTGTCGCAAAATGGAGAACAGTTTTTGTCTGAGGGCCTGTAGCTCTTGAGAAGTTTGGGCTTGTTCGACTTCTTCGATGACGGCGAGTATCTCTAAGTTATAGTCGTCGGCGCGATTTTTTTGGTGGCCAATTAACCACAGGCGAAATTGCCACACGCCCGAAAAGGCCAGAATACTCAACGATAATACCAGTCCCATGGTTTCGGCGTACTGGACAAAAAAAGGCGGGTTGTCTTGGGTGTAGTAGGCCCTTGCGCCGTCGTGAAGCGGAAAGCCTAGATTCTGGCTGGACTCTGGGGATTGGATGCTGGCGGCGCGAGGGTTGAGGGTAATCAGTTCATTGCGGTGCTCGTACAGGATTTGGGTGATGGCTTTGACGGTATCGGGGTCTACTTTTTCGTGGGCGACGAGGAGGGCACTGACGGCAATGACGGGCAAATCTTGGTTGGGAATGGGTAGGCCGCCATCGTAGCTGCCTTGCGGAATAACGGTCGGTTCTAAGTAGGGCTGAGTGAGCTGTAGCGCTCCAATTTGTTCAATCGGCACCAGCTCAAACTTGGCGGTTCTTAGCAGGTTGCCAACGGCTAAGTTGCCCAGGCCAATGATTTGAAAAAGGGCGTCTGCCTCTTCGGCGAGGAGCGCTGCATGGGCGTCTTGTGAGTTCATTGGCTGAGCGTTGAAGTCTTCTTTACTTAGCCCATAGTGGCTGGCTAATGGCCAGAACAGTTCATAAGAACCGCTGCCTTCTGGCATAAGGGCGATACGTTTGCCAGCCAGGTCGGCCATGGAGGCGATGTTGGATTCTTTGTTGGCGATCAGGTGAAATAGCTCTGGGTAAAGGTGGGCAACGGCGCGGACGGAGGGTTGTACGGGGGTATCGCTTTGCACTAGGGCCATATCGACGGCATGGCTGTTGACGTTATCCATATTTTGTTTGGAGCCGGGGGCTTCTAGTACCTCAATGCGAATATGAGGGGTGTGCTTTTGGGCGACTTGGGCGATCGCACGGCCAAACGCATAATATTCACCCGTAGGTGCGCCGGTCGCGAGCTTAATCACTTGGACTTTTTCACGCGATCGCACCAACAACAACACACACACCGCCGCCGCCGCTACGCTCAACGCGACCAAAGCAATCTGCAACGCCCTACCATCTCGCACGGCTCGCTTGGTCATCACCATCAGCCTTCGCGCCAGCACCGATTTGTTCGACCGCATAAAACACCCCGTCCCACTCCGGCCATTTCTATCATGGCCACATCTATCATAAGCAGTAAACCCGCCTGGCAAAAGCACCCCTCATGTTTATGGCTTTGCCGGGTCAGAATGCCGGGTCAGAATGTGGCTATTCTAGGAACAGCTAACGTTTTGGGTAAAGCGCCGGATGGAAAGATTTAACTTTAAGGTTTTTAGGCGGTTCTGGGCGATCGCAAAACCCTACTGGTTCGGCGATAGTAAGTGGAAAGCCAGGGGCCTATTGCTGGTCATTGTGCTGTTGCTGTTGGCCTACACCGGTTTGAGTGTGGTGCTCAATAATCAGCGGGGCGCGTTGATTTCGGCGCTGTCGGCGAAAAGTGAAAGTCGCTTTTGGCAAACGGTGATGGTGTTTGTCGGCGTACTGGTGGTGTATGCGCCGTTGCTAGCGGGCTATGTTTTTTTGCGCGATCGCCTGGGCCTGGCCTGGCGACGCTGGCTCACCGATAGCTTTATTGAGCGCTACTTTGACAACCGGGCCTTTTACCGCATCAACCAATTCAATCCCGATATTGACAACCCCGACCAGCGGATTGCCGAAGATGTTCGGAGCTTTACCCAAGAGTCTTTAACGCTGGCGTTGGTCGTAACCGATTCGGTCTTAGAAGTGATTGCTTTTAGCGGGGTGTTGCTAGGCATTTCCAAGGAGCTAGTAATTTTTTTGGTAGGTTACGCGGTGGTGGGCACGCTGGTGACGGTGGGCGTGTTTGGCCAGCCGCTGGTGCGCTTGAACTTTGAGCAGCTCAAGCGGGAGGCTAATTTTCGCTTTAGCCTGGTGCGGGTGCGCGAAAATGCTGAGGCGATCGCCTTCTATCAGGGCGAAGGCCAGGAATCTGCGCAGGTAAAAGATCGGTTCATGGCCGCTTTCAATAATTACAAACAGCTATTGACCTGGGAGCTGAGCCTGAACGGCCTCACCAACATTTACGAATTTATTCCCTACGTGCTGCCCGCTATCGTCGTGGCCCCGGCGGTGTTTAGCGGTGATGTGGAAGTCGGCAAAGTCAGCGAGGCCCAGGGGGCGTTTATTCGCGTTTTTTTTTCGTTGAACGTGATTGTGGCCCGGCTGCAATCGCTGACGGCCTTTGGCGCAGGCATTGACAGGCTTTATGATTTTTCAGAATCTTTAGAGCAAAATGAGGATTCAGAAGAAAAAGAGAAAGAAGAGTTTGAGTCTGACCAGACAGTCGCAGTTGTCAGTCAGCCAGTGATTACCCTAGAGACTTCGTCAGAGCTAGTTTTACAGCATTTGACCTTGCAGACGCCTAACTACCAACGAACGCTCATAGAAGATCTCTCCCTAACCCTAGATCGACAGAGTTCGCTGTTGGTGGTAGGGCCGAGCGGCTGTGGAAAAAGTTCTTTGCTGCGGGCGATCGCGGGGCTTTGGAATGCAGGCAAAGGCACCATTCAGCGGCCCGAAATAGAACATCTGTTATTTTTGCCGCAAAAGCCTTATATGGTACTGGGCAGCTTGCGGCAGCAAATGCTTTATCCTTACCCGGATACTGAGGTTGAGGATGAGCAGCTAATAGAAGTTTTGAAACGAGTGAACTTGCCTGACTTGTGCGATCGCTTCGGCGGCTTCGACACAATCGAAGAATGGGGCGACGTTCTTTCTTTAGGAGAACAGCAGCGCCTGAGCTTTGCGCGAGTGCTGGTTCATCAGCCGGTCTACACGCTTTTAGACGAAGCCACCAGTGCGCTCGATCAAGCCAATGAAGAACAACTTTATAGCCATCTAGCGGCGGCCAAAACTGCCTACCTCAGCATCGGCCATCGAGAATCTTTAAAGGCTCATCATCAATCCATGTTGAAGCTTTCAGAAGATCGCACCTGGCAGCTTCAACCTTGTTAAAAATATCTAAACGATGAGATTCTATTCACTAACTAAGACTGGGGCTTAGGACTCGGTGAGTTTTGCTTTTGCCCTACATTCAAGCTGCGGAAGTAGCGACCGCCTACGCCTGCCAAAAAGGCGACATAGACGACTAGCTGGAGTAAATAGATATGGTCGCGGTAGCCGAACAGCGTTTTGAATAGAATGCCAGGGAATTGCTTGTCGGGCAAGATGGCGCTAGCGTCCCATAGCTGAGGGCCCAGAATGCAGGACTGGGCGCTGATGCACAAGTCGAGATCGGGTTTGAGAAGGCTGACGGCAGTGAAGGCCGCGTCTAGGTTTTTGAATACCGAAACGACCAGGCCCGCGACAATCAGCAATAGGAAAATTCCCATGACCTGAAAGAACAGTTTGAGGTTGATTTTGACGCCAAATTTGAACAGGGCAACGCCGATGGTGAATGCGCCGAACAAGCCTGCGATCGCCCCCAAAACTCCCGCCGCACTCTGCTGAAGATTGCTAAACAAAAACAACACCGTCTCAAACCCTTCGCGCAATACCGCAATACACACCAGGCTAAAGATACTGGTACTGGCCCCTTCAGAATCGGCCAACGCATCTTGCAGCGAGCCTTCTACCTCACCCTTCATATTCCGTGCCTGCTGCGTCATCCAAATCAGCATCCAACTCAGCATGACAATCGCGACGCTGCCAAAGATCACACCCAAAGACGGCTTCAAGATACTTCGCAAGGCTGGCGCGACATATTGAACTTTGCGCAGCAGCAGGCTCAAGAAGACCCCGATCAGCACGCTGCCCGCAATCCCGGCGGTGATACCCGCATAGACTGACCGGTTGAGTTCGCTGCGGTTGGCTTTACTGAGGCAAGCAAGCACGATCCCAACGACGAGGGCAGCTTCTACCCCTTCTCGCAGGGTAATAACAAAGGTCGGAATAGCTTGTGAAAAATCCATAGGAGCTGCGGACACAGGCGACCTTTTAATTATCTCGTGGATTGCCCGATTCAGGCTAATCCAATCTCTTTTAAACGCTGATGAAGGTACTGAGCAGCGGTTTGATGAGGGAATCGCGGCTCGCCACCTGTGCGCGCGACGCAGTTGGGTAAAGGGGTCAGGTCGAAATCGGGACAGGGATGTACGAAAAAGGGCATGGAGAAGCGGCGATCGCGACTACTATTTGGGTTCACCACCCGGTGAGTCGTGCTCTTTAATAGCCCATTGCTAAGCGATTGCAGCATGTCACCGGTATCGACAATAATTTGGCCGGGTTTGGTTTGGATTGGGAGCCATTCACCATCGAGTTTGAGCAGCTCTAAGCCTGGCGTCGTTGCTTCGCATAGCAGCGTAATCAGGTTAATGTCTTCGTGGGGGGCCGCTCGCTGACTGGCTGGGGTAACGTCTTTTTCAATCGGCGGGTAGTGGATAACGCGCAAAATGGTTTGGCCTTCGGCAACCTGGGTGGCAAAAAAATCTGAGGGCTGCTGTAAATACTGGGCGCAGGCTTCCATCAGATGACCCGCGCAGGTTTCTAGCTGCTGGAATAGAGTCGCCATGACGGGTCGAAACTGAGGAACTTCCCTAGGCCAGATATTTTCTTTTGTCCCGGCAGGTTGGTGAAGCTTGGGCGCAGGAAACTCGCGTCCCAAATGCCAAAATTCTTTGAGGTCGGGCGCAGCACTGTTTTTAGCGTGCTCTTTACCAAAGCGGGTAAAGCCTCTTTGCCCTTTTAAGTCTGCAATTTCGTATTCAACCTTGACTTCTTCAGGCAGGGCAAAGAAGGCTTCGGTAGCACCATAGGCAGCGTCAATAATGCGCTGTTCTACGCCATGGTTCACCAGCGCAAAAAAACCAAATTCTGATAGAGCATTGCCAAAGGCTTCTACAAAGGCGTCAGCGGACTCTTTTGACGAGGGCGCTGATTGGCCTCGGCTGCGGCCTTTGAGGAAGTCTTGGAGGTCTAGTACCGGGATAGTCTGATCCGTCATTGCCAAAGCGTTATAAATGTTCTAATCAAGATCAGCAGTGACTGTGTATCTATTTTAACAGTGGGCTAAGGAGCCGTTTGACATCTGCGATACAGGCGTTCTGGCTCTAAATATGCTTCTTTAGAACACTTTTGAGGCAAACAGCAGACCCGAAAGCGGTAGAATCTAGAGGATCTCATCGCTTCAACAATGTCCGTTTGCTTGTTTCTCTGTCCTGATGCGCTGACGAGATACTCCCTTTTCCCTATTCAATCGTATTTTTCCACTCAAGCTCGCCTCAATGTCCCTTTTCAAGTCATTAATTGTAGATAAGTTTTTATCTGTATGGTGGGCAGTTGTCATCTTATTGTTAGCGCTGCCCTTTGCGGTTTGGCTATTCAACGTTCGCGCTGTGCCTGATCAAGCGCAGGCTTGCCGTTCGTTTAATGGGCATGAGGTTTGTGCCATTAGCCTTCGTCGCAGCGCTGCCAGGTATTGGGAGTATCGTACGGTGGTGGATATCGATGGCAAACGGCAACCGCTAGAGCTGTATAATTGCCGCGATCGCACCCGCACCCTGGCCAAAGACGGCACCCGTATCGCCTTCCTCTCGGACAAAGTCGGCGATTGGATTTGCAGCCTGACCCAGCCTGTGCGCTCTAGCAACCTAGACGAACGGGTCACGATAAAAATGCGATAGATTTTGCCCTATTTTTTACTGTGAGCCGTGACTGTGAGTTGTGTAAGTGTCTAGCAGCGCCAGGGCATTTTCTAACGTATCTGCTTCTGCCATCGGCTTATCGCCTCGCCAGCGTAGTATGCGCGGAAACCGTACGGCAATGCCCGATTTGTGCCGCTTAGATTCGGCAATGCCCTCAAAGCCAATTTCAAATACGTGGAAAGGCTCGACTGACCTCACGGGGCCAAACTTTTCGACGGTATTGCGACGTATCCAACGGTCTAGCTTTTCAATTTCTGCGTTATCGAGTCCTGAGTAAGCCTTGGTAAAGGGCACCAGCACATCGCCTTTCCACAGCGCAAAGGTATAGTCAGTGAAAAGATTTGCGCGTTTGCCCGTCCCGGCCTGCGCGTAAATTAAAACGGCATCTAGCGTCATCGGATCAACTTTGTGTTTCCACCAGTAGCCCCGTTTTCGACCTACCAGATAGGGACTGTCTAAAGCTTTGAGCATGAGTCCTTCGGAGCCGTATTCACGCGATTGCGATCGCCAAGCTTCTAAGTCTTCTAAAGTACTTACTGGCAATGGCTCGGCGTAGCTGATTCGCTCATGCGCGTAGGTATCAATCAGGTCAATCAACGCCGTCCGCCGTTCTTTTAGTGGCGTTGGGCGAATATCTACGCCATCGTTTTCCAGCAGATCATAGGCAATAAAATGCAC
The DNA here is from genome assembly GCA_049791095.1 of Phormidesmis sp. Taxonomy (GTDB): domain Bacteria; phylum Cyanobacteriota; class Cyanobacteriia; order Phormidesmidales; family Phormidesmidaceae; genus Phormidesmis. The sequence continues at coordinate 33,126 of JBAQZP010000147.1, read as the reverse complement.
CGGATTTTCGGCGGATAGCTTTTTAGTGACCCTTTTTCGACCCAGGCGCTTCTGCAAGTAATTAAAGTCCAAAGGGCGAATCGTTGAGTTATCGCTGACGCTATGGCCATCCCAGCAGACAATTTCACCGTCTAGCACGGTTCCTGGGGGGAAGGATGCGATCGCTGCCTCAAACTCAGGAAACTGATGCGTAATCAAATCTTCACCCCGCGACCAGACAAACACCTGCCCGGCTCGATGCACGATTTGCGCGCGAATGCCATCCCACTTCCATTCCACCTGCCACTTTGAGGGCAATGGCGAGCTACCTTCAGCCGTTAGCTCCGCCGCAAACTTCTCTACATCAATTGGTGAAGCCAAAAAGAATGGATAGGGCTGGCTCGGCTGTGTATCAGTATCGTCAGGATTGACCAGCGCTTCATAAAAGCTCGCCGTCGGCTCAATCTCGCCCATCAGCCGGTGAGTGACCACAGCTTCTGTCAGGCCATACTCAGCGGCCAATGCCTTGACCACCAACTTGCTGCTGACGCCCACCCGAAAAGCGCCCGTCAGTACCTTATTCAGCACGAATATTTCGCCGTCGGACAGGTTCGCCCACCAGTCAATCACCAAGTTTTTGAGCTGGGCTTCGTCCGTCTTCTGAAGCTGCTTTACCTGCGGAATAATATCTTCCATCCATAAACGTAAGGGCGTTTCACTCGTAGCGTTAGAAGCGCCCGTCGGCGTGATTGGCGTATCGCGTAGCAGTAGGGCGATCGTCTCGGCAGAGTCACCAACATGGGCATAACTTTCTTCAAATAGCCACTCGGGGAGATCTGAAATTTGCAAAAAAATATCTCGCAAGACTCGGGAAGTAATCAGGCGTTTTCGGGTTTTACCCAGCAGTAAATATAAGGCCCACACAGCATTGGCAGGGCTTTCCTTTTGAAAATACCTCTGTAGGGATTTGACTTTTTCGTTCGTAGATGTAGTCGCGTCAATTGCTCTGAAAAGCTGTGTAAATTCTTTCATTCTGTCTTTGATATAACGCTATGCCTACCCATAAAAACCCTCTCACAAAAGCGCTTTCAGCCATTCATTAAATCATTCGCAGGCATTTCTTGCAGCTTCTCTGATACCCTTTAAGATGTTAAAGTTCGCAACATTTTGAAATGGTTTTATGTTGACAGAGCAATCTGTCAATTTTGGCTGGGCCGAAAAATGTGGCTACCAAACCTGCTATGAAAAAAGTTAACGACAGCGCAAATTCAAATGGCTCTGCTCAGGGGTCTAGTCAAGGTACAGCGGCTGAGCCAGCTACTTACCTTGCAAAGGCCGCTTCACAGAATACGCCTGCCCCTAACGATGCCGCCACCCATGAGGCTAGCCCCGAGGGTGCCAAACTAAAGCCCAAAACTGCCCGCAAGGTTAGCTCTAGAGTTAGCGCTGACACCGCTGACGCCTCTAGCAGTCAGGGTAAATCTGTGGGCGCGGCAGATCGTCCGCCTGAGGTAGCGGTTTCTGGGCAGGCGGATTCTAATTCTGCTTTAAATCTGCGCGATCGCTTCACTGCTGTCATCCCGCCTGCCGAGCGGGCGAAGGATTTACCCAACCGTGCGCCTAGCTTTCAGCCAATGGTTCAAGATAGCGATCGCATAGCTATCTTCATTGACGGCTCTAACCTTTTTTACGCGGCGTCCCACCTCAATATAGAAATTGATTACCGCCGCCTGCTCGCTACCCTTGTCCGGGGCCGTCGCCTCCTACGCGCCTACTTCTACACCGGCGTAGATCCTCAAAACGAAAAACAACGCGGCTTTCTGCTGTGGCTAAACCGACATGGCCACCGCGTCGTCAGCAAGGAACTCGCTCAATTGCCTGATGGCTCGCGCAAGGCCAACCTGCATGTAGAAATGGCGGTCGATATGATGCGCATTGCTGAATACTGCTCTGCGCTGACGCTGCTTGGCGGCGATGGCAACTTAGCCTATGCGCTACAGGTGCTCTCTCAGCGCGGCACGTCTATTGAGGTGGTCAGCTTGCAGTCTATGACCAGCGACAGTTTAATTGATTTGGCCGATTCTTACACAGATTTAGCGGATCTTCGCGATGAAATCAAGCGGTAAAGCTTGAAACGATATCCTTTGACACCAAAAATCCCTGACTCATGTAATTGAGTTGGGGATTTTTAGATGCCTGTGTCTGAAACTAAACGTCTAGAACTAAATGTCTAGAATTAAGTGTTCGTATGACTATTTAGCTTCGCGCTTGCTACTCACACGAGCAAAGCCGATGCAGGCAGCCGCGATCGCAATCGACCCCACAGCCGCTAGCGGCGAACCCGCATAGTGCATGTCACTTTTTCCACCTTTTGCAATCAAATCAGCGTCAATGCCTGATTCAGTCACAGGCACATAGATAATGTCACTATGCCCGTCGCGCTTAATTTTCACTTCCCATTCGCCCGTAAGCGCGACATTGGGTTCAAAGGTAAAGCGCCCCTGACCATCGGTCACGCCTGTCGTATAGGGGCGGAAAGACTGCTCGGGGGCGAACACAGTAACTTTAGCGCCCTTCAGCGGCTGGCCATTGCTAAAAGTAGACTGTAGCTCCAAGCTTTCGACGGCACGCTCGGCGGGCGCTACAGAATCAGCACTGGTCGGTGCGTCCGGCTGAAAGCGAGTTTGGCTATTGAGAATGTAGTTGGTCTGTACCTGGTGGGCAAATGCCTGGCTAGGGATAGCGGCCATACCCACAGCGGCGAACAGCAGCAGTGCGTTGCGAAGGATTGGCTGTTTCATAGGGTTTACTCTTAACCTTGGGTGGTACCTGGTGTGATTGGCTCAGGTCATTGACAGAGAGATTACTGACAGAGCTTTGAAATTTTAGCAGTGCGTTGGATATAAGCGCAGCGATATTAACGTCTCGATATCAACTCTATGTTTGTCACTCTATGTTTGTCTATGTTTGCCCAATCTTGAGGTAGACATAACAAATTAACTCAATTTGATTGAGCTAGCCCAATCGTACGAGCTTCCTGTAGCTTACGCATTGGTAAAGGGACAATCAGAGAATTGGAACCCTGGATTCGATCATCCGGTGCGGTTATTCCACTGGCAAGTCGGTCAGGTCTTTGGCATCCCACTTCAATACAGACGCCTCTACTCCCTCGGTTTGTTTCCGCTTAGAGTCTGCCTCGAACCAGGCAATAATTTGCTCATTGCTAAGCTCTTCGACGCGGATACCCAGGTCTTTAGCGATGTACACCAATAGCTTGCCAGTCGATAGAGTCAAACGGGTCAAAAACTTTTCGGGCGTGGTCAGCAGGGCTGCATCGACAGCGGCGGATTCTTCGGCGGTTAAAAACTGTAGCGACATGAAATTTGAGAGTTAGAGGCTGATCTTTATTGTAGTGAAGATTCTTCTGCTTCCCTCATGCTTCCTTAGCGGCTTTGGCTTTTACCAGGTAGCCGCATTGATGCTCGCCGTTAACTAGCCAGTGAGTGCGCTCTACCGAGCAGTCAGGCAGGGCGATCGCAAACATCGCCAACTCATGCCCGCAAACGGTGGGATAGGATTCGGCAATATGGGCGATCGCGCAATTGTATTCTGTAATCACAAACGCCTCTGCCTGATCTGCCGGATGGCACTCTGCCATATAACCCTCCGCCTGCCGCATTTCTACCAGCGTCTGCATTCTGTCTTTTAGCGGTGCATCTCCTAGCTTCTCTCTATATTCCTTTGCCTTACTCTGCCATTGATGCTTCAGCAGCTTAGCTACATGCTCTGGCCCCATCGTATCTGCCACCGTGTTTAGCAGCGCCAGCGCAAACTGATCGTACTGATCGGGAAAATGCTCTCGCCCTTTGCGGCTGAGCTGATAGAGATGGTTGGGCCTGCCAATCCCTTCCTGGCTCACCTGATGCTCGATCAGTTCACTGGCCTCCAGGGTTTTGAGGTGGCGGCGAATGGCTTGTGGTGTGACCGCTAGATGATCGGCGATCGCACCCGCCGCCGCCGTCCCGCGCTTTAGCAAAAAGCGCAAAATGTCCTCTCTTATGGTCGATGTTTTAGTCGATGCTTGAGGAGAAGTCATTCCAAAGTTAGGCGTAAGGACTAATGGGCTCATATAGAGAAAATTGTTTACAATACTTTAGAAACACTTTGGTTGCTAAAGTATTGTAATTAAAGTAACCTTTATATGAGTTAAACAACACAAGCGTTGCTTAACTTCTTTCAAGTTTAGACCAAAACCCTTTGACTGTCTCGAAGTAGACTGTCTCAAAACACACGTACCTCCCCCTTTAAGCAAATGAGCGCACCCAATCCTACTCAGGGCTCCGATAAAAGTCTCGAAATCATGCGGAATTTCGCCCAAAGCTACGCCAAGCGCACGGGCACTTACTTCTGCCAAGATTTAGGCGTTACCGCAGTCGTGTTAGAAGGGCTCGCCAAGCACAAAGATGATCTAGGTGCGCCCCTTTGCCCCTGCCGCCACTACGAAGACAAAGAGGCTGAGGCAAAGGCCGCTTATTGGAACTGCCCCTGTGTGCCTATGCAAGAGCGTCAGGAATGCCATTGCATGTTGTTCCTTACCGAAGACAACCCCTTCTCGGGCACCGAGACAGAAATCAGCTTCGAGCAAATTCGCGCTGAGACTAGCGGTGTAAAATCTTAAGCCGCGTTTAGTCTTTAAATTCAAACCTTTCCTCACAAAATCTCTTCAATCAGGTCTCTTACCCCTTATGAGTTCTAGCGTTCAGTCCGTTGTCAGTCAGCCTTACAAATATGGTTTCATTACTGATATCGAAGCCGATTCGCTTCCTCGTGGCCTGAACGAGGAAGTTGTTCGCGCCATTTCAGTCAAGAAAAACGAACCCGAGTTCATGCTCGACTTTCGGCTAAAGGCATATCGCCACTGGCTAAAGCTAGAAGAGCCTACCTGGCCAAACGTGACCCATCCGCCAATCGACTATAACGATATTGTCTACTACTCTGCGCCCAAGCAAAACGTAGAGAAAAAGCTAGACAGTCTCGATGATGTCGATCCGACGCTGCTAGAAACTTTCGACAAGCTCGGCATCTCTATCAATGAGCAAAAGCGGCTCGCCAACGTGGCGGTAGACGTTATTTTTGATAGCGTCTCCATCGCCACCACCTTCAAAAAAGACCTGGCTAAGCATGGCGTTATTTTTTGTTCTATCTCAGAAGCGATTCAAGAGCATCCTGAGCTGGTTCAAAAATATATTGGCAGCGTGGTTCCAGTCGGTGACAACTACTTTACGGCGTTGAACTCGGCTGTGTTTACAGACGGCTCTTTTGTTTACATTCCCAAGGGCGTGAAATGTCCCATGGACTTGTCTACTTACTTTCGCATCAACAACGGCGACTCGGGCCAGTTCGAGCGCACGCTGATCATTGCAGAGGAAGGCAGTTCGGTGACCTATCTAGAAGGTTGTACGGCACCGATGTATGACAGCAATCAGCTTCACGCCGCTGTCGTGGAACTGGTGACCTTAGACAACGCCGAAATTAAGTACTCTACGGTACAAAACTGGTTTGCTGGCGATGAAAACGGCAAAGGCGGCATCTATAACTTTGTGACTAAGCGCGGTTTGTGTAAAGGTGTCAACTCAAAGATTTCTTGGACTCAGGTAGAAACGGGCTCGGCTATCACCTGGAAGTACCCAAGCTGCGTACTGGTTGGCGATAACTCGGTAGGCGAGTTCTACTCGGTTGCGTTGACAAACCATCACCAGCAGGCTGACACGGGTACCAAAATGGTGCATGTGGGCAAAAACACTCGCAGCACGATTATCTCTAAAGGGATTTCGGCAGGCAAGTCAAAGAACAGCTATCGCGGTTTGGTGCAGGTCAATCCGAAGGCAGAAGGGGCTCGCAACTATTCGCAGTGCGATTCCATGCTGTTAGGCGATACGTCTAATGCCAACACCTTTCCTTACATTCAGGTGCAGAACAGCACTGCCCAGGTAGAGCATGAAGCCTCTACTTCAAAGATTGGTGAAGATCAGCTATTTTATTTTGCGCAAAGAGGCATCTCACCCGAGGACGCCGTCTCCATGATCATCAGCGGTTTTTGCCGTGATGTATTCAATGAGTTACCTATGGAGTTTGCCGCCGAAGCCGATAAGTTACTAAGCCTGAAGCTAGAAAACTCTGTCGGCTAGTTCTTGCTTTCTGAATCTCCCACTTTTCGCCTCCGCTGCCGCCCTCTTTTACAGCAATGATCAACGAAAACGCTAAAACAATTCTCTCTGTTCGTAACCTCCGCGCTAGCGTCGATGGTATCGAAATTCTCCAAGGTGTCGATTTTGAAGTAAAAGCAGGAGAAATCCATGCTGTTATGGGTCTCAATGGCTCTGGTAAAAGTACTTTCTCGAAAGTACTCGCTGGCCATCCCGACTATAAAGTCACTGCTGGTGAAGTCATTTTTCAGGGCCAGAATTTATTAGAACTAGAACCTCATGAGCGAGCTAATGCTGGCGTGTTTTTAGCCTTTCAATATCCGCTAGAAATTCCAGGCGTCAGCAATCGAGATTTTTTGCGCGTGGCTTATAACGCTCACCGCAAGGCGAACGGTGAAGAAGAAATAGATGTGTTTGACTTCGACGAGTTGATCGAAGAGCGATCGCAGATTGTCAAAATGGATGTGAGCTTTTTGGATCGCAGCGTGAACGAAGGCTTTTCGGGCGGTGAAAAGAAGCGTAACGAGATCCTTCAGATGGCCTTGTTAAAGCCCACTTTGGCAATCTTAGATGAGACCGATTCGGGGCTCGACATTGACGCGCTGAAGACGGTTTCGCAAGGTGTTAATCAGTTAAGTACGCCTGACAATGGCGTTGTCCTAATTACGCACTATCAGCGATTGTTGAACTACATTGTGCCGGACTATGTGCATGTGATGGCTCAAGGTCGCATTGTGAAGACGGGCGGCAAAGAGCTAGCACAGGAGCTAGAGGCCCGTGGATATGACTGGATTGTCGCTGAGGAGGCATTAGTCTAATTATGAGTTCTCCGACAGATACCACCGCGCGTAAAGCAGATCAGGGCACTGTTGCCGCTAAAAGAGAAACTTACCTAAAGCATTTGCTGACGCAAGCATCGGCAGCGGCAGATGAGTCAGGGCTGGGTTTGAAGGCATTGCGAGAGAGTGCGATCGCCCTCGTCAACGAGCGTTCCTTTCCTCATGGAAAAGACGAAGAGTGGCGCTTTACCGATCTTTCCGACATGCTGGCGCTACCTTTTGAGCGGGCTATTCAACCTTCGGGCAAATCTTTAGACTCAGACAGCAATCTTTTATCGAATGTAACAACCCTAGAAGGCGGCTACCGACTGACGAGCCTCAACGGTCATTATTCACCAGTGCTTTCGATTGATGGGCGCTGCGATAGTGCCCCCATGCTGCCCGAAGGGGCGGTGGTTGCGCCGCTTTCTATGTTGGCTTCTCATTCGGTGTATGGCGATCGCGTCAACCAAATCATCACCCAACGTCTTGCCCAAATTCAAGGCAGCGGCGAGGTCTTTACTGCATTAAACACGGCGGGCTTCTCGGACGTCATGGTCGTCTGGATTCGAGCCGATCAGGTGATTGATCACCCCATTCATATCGTCAGGGTTGCTCAAGGCGGCCATATCTCTCACTTACGTACTTTAGTGATCGCCGAACGTCATGCCAAATTTACAGTGGTGGAATCATTTTGGGGCGATCGCGACCAATCGCGTTGCAACAACAGCGTCAGCGAATTTCTGCTAGAAGACGGCGCACAGGTCGAGCATATTCGCTTGCAAGACGAAGGCGCTCAAACTTTTCACATTGCTAAAACAGCCGTGTCTCAAGCTGCCAACAGTCGCTATCACTGTACGTCAATAGACCTTGGCGGACAGCTATCGCGCCATCATCACGAGCTGTACCAGACGGGCGCGCAGACCGATACCCACCTGTACGGGCTCAGCGCGCTCAGCGCCAGCCAACTCGCTGATACCCATAGCCTATTAGCCCTGACCTATCCGCATAGCACCGCCGCTCAAGTGCAAAAGAATGTAGTAGACGATCGGGCGCACAGTGTGTTTAACGGCAAAGTTTACGTCTCTCAATCTGCGCAGTTTACCGACGCGGCTCAGCTTAATCGCAACCTGATGCTTTCTAGTAAGGCCAGAATCGATACCAAACCCGAGCTAGATATTGTCGCTGATAATGTGAAATGTGCTCACGGGGCGACCGTTAGCCAATTACAGGCTGACGAAGTTTTCTACCTTCAAAGCCGAGGCATCTCAGCCGAGCAAGCCCAGCGATTGTTGTTGTACGGCTTTGCAATGGAGATAATAGAGAAAATATCGGTTGATGCTTTAAGGCAGGCTTTGAGCGATCGCATTGCTCAATGGGCTCGCTAATTTTAACCCCAATACCTCCCCATCCCACCATGCCCACTACCGTTGCCCCCACAAAACCCCGCCTGCTTGCCGACGAAGTTCGCGCAGACTTTCCTATCCTTCACCAAGAAGTCAACGGCAAGCCTCTAATTTATTTAGACAATGCGGCTACTTCTCAAAAGCCGCAGGCGGTGCTAGATGCCATGCTGCACTACTACCAGGCAGATAATGCTAATGTGCATCGGGGCGTGCATACCCTCAGCGGGCGAGCGACTGAAGCGTACGAAGGTGCGCGTGATAAAGTAGCCGCTTTTATTAACGCGGCTTCGCGCGACGAGATTGTCTTTACTCGTAATGCCAGCGAAGCCATCAATTTAGTGGCCTACGCTTGGGGACTGAGTACTCTGCAAAAGGGTGACGAAATTGTGCTGTCGGTGATGGAGCATCACAGCAATCTGGTGCCCTGGCAAATAATTGCTCAGCGGACGGGCGCGGTTTTGAAGTACGTGCCACTGACGCCAAGCCAAGCGTTTGATCTGGAGGCTTTTAAGCAGCTTGTGGGCAATCAGACAAAGCTGGTAGCCGTCAATCACGTTTCTAATACGCTAGGTTGCATCAATCCTGTGCAAGAAATCGTTGAAACCGCTCATCGGTTTGGAGCGAAGGTGCTGATCGACGCCTGCCAGAGCGTGCCGCATATGCCGGTAGATGTACAGGCGTTAGGCTGTGACTGGCTAGTAGCCTCTGGGCACAAAATGTGTGGGCCGACGGGCGCAGGCTTTTTGTATGGCAAGCTAGGGGTGCTAAACGCCATGCCGCCCTTTATGGGCGGTGGCGAAATGATTCAAGATGTCTTCTTTGACCATTCTACTTATGCCGAGCTGCCCCACAAGTTTGAAGCCGGCACGCCTGCGATCTGCGAGGCTGTGGTGCTAGGGGCAGCGGTCGATTATCTCAATGGCATTGGGATGGATCGCATTGCAGACTACGAGCATCAGATGACAGCTTACTTGTATGAAAAGATCGCTGCGGTGCCACAGGTGAAACTGTATGGGCCAAAGCCAAATGCAGATGGCAGCGGGCGAGCGGCGATCGCAACCTTTACCGTAGACGGCGTTCATGCTCAAGATCTCTCTACTTTTTTAGATCAATCAGGTATTGCCATTCGCTCTGGGCATCATTGCACTCAGCCATTGCACAGACTGCTAGATGTTAGCTCTACAGCCAGAGCCAGCCTGTACTTTTACAACACGCCTGCTGAGATCGATACTTTCATTACAGCCTTGAGCGAAACAATTGAGTTTTTTGGCAGTGTTTTTGAATGATCCAGCTATTAATAAGCGATCTAGCCAGTAGGCTGAGGCCCCAGTATAGAGTTATCTATTAGCGAGAAAACCGCTGTAGATTTGCGCAAAAAATGCCTTAAATACAGCCAAACAAAAGATCTAAAGCCGGTCTTTACCTTTGGAATGCCGATTGCGATCGCAAATTAAGCGCCCGGTTGCCTGCCTGTGCAGGCTTGAACGTTTGGCTAAGCGCACGGGAATCCTAACGACAGGAAACTAGCACAGCGTACGGTTGCTTTTAAATAAATAGAATGTCAATTCTCTCAGAGCAATCTATTGCATTATCCGCTGCCAAGGTATTGCCGGAGACATCAGCGGCAGCCGCATCGGGTCAGTTAGTGCCCCTTCAGCAGCCAGCAGACCTGCTCACAATACCGCTGACGCCTGCGCAACGACAGCAGCAAAGCTTACAAATGCTTTCTGTCCATCCCTCTATTTATGGGGATGATTTGCAAGCTGCGGCTAAAACCCTGACCAGTGCGGCAGCGATCGCCCTCATGGCCGATCGAGTCAGCCTTTGGACTTATTCACCTGAAACTGGGCTCAAGCGCATGGAGCGCTATGATCGCAGCGCCAACGCTTATGCGAGCGATACCGCTGTAGGATCTGTCGAAAGCAAAAGTACGGGCGAAAATCTTCCCACCACCGCAGTGCTGAACATCGCTGACTATCCCCTCTATTTTGAGGGACTGGGCTATAGGGTAGGGCTGACAGTCGAAAATGTGATGGAAGCTGTGCCTGCGACTGCGCCGACGATGAACTGTCTGGTTCAGCAAAATTTGATTTTTCACGAGCCGGGTGCGTTTTTAGAGGTGCCTGTACGATATCAGGGTGAGGTTATTGGCGTGCTGTGGTGTGAGCACACCCACGCTCATCGCTGGACGGCGCTAGAAAATGCCGCCGCCTTGTCAGTTTCACTAGTTGCGGCAACGGCGATCGCCTCGCAGCAGCAAAGGGGACTGGCCCATTCTTTAGAAAATCACCGTCGTCAGCTCAGGCGAGAGTCGATTGAGCGTGAGCAGGCAGAGCAAGCATGGCAGGAAAGCCAGCGGTTTATTCAAGGGATTATTGACGCTAGTACAAACATTTTGTACGTCGATAGCTTCATCGATGGCAGTAACTTTTATATCAGTCGCTGGATTAAGACTGTTTTGGGCTACGAGCCTGAGGAGGTTCAAAAGCTAGGCCCGCATTATCTGGAGAAACTAGTACATACAGATGAAAAGGCGCTCATGGCTTCAGAACGGTTGAAGCTAGCCGCGATTAAAGATGGTGAAGTGGTCGAAAATGAATATCGCTTTCGCCATCGACAGGGCAACTGGCGCTGGCTTTTGTGCCGCGAAACCGTATTCAATCGTGACAAGCAAGGGCAGCCGACTCAGGTTTTTGGCACAGCCACTGATATTACTAAGCGTAAGCATGCTGAAGTCGCGCTAAAGGAGTTCAACCAAGAACTGGAGCGACTCGCCAGTATGGATGGCCTGACTCAGGTTGCAAACCGCCGCTCGTTTGACCAGTATCTGAAGAAGGCGTGGAAAAGTGTGGGCTCGGGGCGTTCCTCACTGTCGCTGATTTTGTGCGATATCGACTATTTTAAAAGCTTTAATGACACCTATGGGCATCAGGCTGGGGATGTGTGTTTACAGCAGGTGGCGCAGGAAATTCAGCGCTCGGCAAAGCGAAGTACAGATCTGGTGGCTCGCTATGGCGGCGAGGAATTTGCAATTATTTTGCCCAATACTGGTGAAGCGGGGGTACAGCATGTGGCTCAAGAAATTCAGCGGAGCATTCAGCAGCTAGAAATTCCTCATAGCCAGTCAGGGGTGAGTGAGTATATTACGCTGAGCTTAGGGCTGGCGACGGTTAATTCCACGAACATCACCCATCCCGATATACTGGTGGCAGCGGCTGATCAGGGGCTGTATCAGGCAAAATATGAAGGCCGCGATCGCTTCTGTGTCGGTGAAGTCGAAACGCCGTAATCGAAACGTCGCGATTGGTTGATTTTGTCGTTTGTTCATCTAACCTCTAAAGGATATTTCAGCGCGTGAAAACCAATGCCGCCCGCGCTTTGGATTCGCTGGGCATTCAGTATGAGCTGCTGACCTATGCGGTAGACCTTGATGATTTGAGCGCTATTTCGACCGCTCAAAAGCTAGGAATGCCTGCCGATCAGGTTTTTAAGACGTTGGTAGTGAAGGGCGATCGCCAGGGCGTGGCATTGGCGGTGATTCCTGGTAGCTATCAGCTTGACTTGAAGGCGCTGGCCCAGTTGAGTGGCGATCGCAAGGTGGAAACTGTGCCGCTAAAAGAGGTGCGATCGCTAACAGGCTATATTCGCGGCGGCGTCACCGCCCTGGCGTGCAAAAAACCTTATCCCGTTTTTTTGGATGAATGGGCTGAGGTCTATGAACAGATTGCCGTATCAGCAGGGATGCGAGGTCACATGATAAAGCTGGCAGTGGCTGACTATATAGCGGCAACTAGCGCTTGCATTGGGGCGATCGCCACCAGTTAATTAGCCACCAGTTAATCAGCGGCCAGTTAATCAGCGGCCAGTTAATTAGAATGCCTTAGCGCTGAATCAAAAACATATACCCCCGGCCCCGAATCGTCATAATGAACTGTGGATTACGAGTGTGGTCTTCTAGCTTAATTCGCAGTCGAGAGATATGGACGTCTACCGTTTTAGTATCGGCAGCGCTGCTAGCGTCATAGCCCCACAGCGATTGTAAAATATCGCCCCGAGAAAAAATATGGCCTGGTTTACTGGCTAACAATGACAGCAGTCGAAACTCTATTTCGGTCAAATGCAGCTCGCGAGCACCTCGGTATGCCTTCCGGGTGACAGAATCAATGGTCAGTGGGCCGACCTCTAGCATGTGCTGATGAATCGGGGCTGCTCGCTCTGAGTGGCGAGGCGATCGCCGCAGTATAGAGCGAATCCGAGCAATCAGCTCTTTGGTGGCAAAAGGCTTGACGATATAGTCATTCGCGCCCATTTCCAGGCCAGTGACCCGGTCGGCAGAACTGCCCAAGACCGTTGCCATAATAATTGGGACATCAGACGTTTTTCTAAGCATTTGGCAAACTTGAAAGCCATCTAACCGAGGCATTAGTACGTCCAGCACGACAAGAGCGATGCTTCCGTTTGCATGGAACTGCTCTAATGCCGATTGACCGTCTACCGCAGCAATGACCCGATAGCCAGCAGATTCGAGGCTGCGGACTAAGGCTTGCCGAGTGCGATCGTCGTCTTCAGCGATGAGAATGGTAAAACTTGACTTGCTCACTTAACGATTTCTAGAAATAGATTTTATCAGGCGGGTCTCGAAAGGTTTTTTAGAATTAGAGTTTTAGCAGGCGAAAGATTTCTTAGAGGTAAGTGGGCTAGAAGATAACGTCAGCACCCGCTTAGCAGAAATTTTAAGACAGCGCACTTTCTCTCTGCGATGCCAGCAGAAAGACGGTAGAGAAGGCTATTCAACGCATGTTCACTCAGCAGAACTTCGGTCGTTCACAAGGGCAAATGACCAGTCGGTTCAAAGTCTGCTTTTTGCCCGATAGGGCCCCCAATTGGGACTTCCCTTTTGAGCGAGCTATCAGGTCGTAAGTATTTCAAGTTCCTATGCTCTATATAAGTCTATAAATGGTGACGAAAACAAGCGGTAGCAAGGTCTAATTTAGGACGATTAGCCAGGAAGATGCCTAATTTCTATGCTGGATAGCGCTAGTTTTGAGTTGAAATAGCGGCTCATTATTTCTTGTCGAAATAAAAACGAGCCGCTACGTGAAGATATTAGACTTCCGCTGGTGGCAAGGGGTATGCCCCATTGGGCGGGCGAATTAGAAGGATCTTTGATCGCAAATGCGCAAAAGTTTGGCCAAGACGAAAAAAGAAACTTATGGCATCGCGTAGATTTTGTAATACTTTGATACAAAGTTAACGGAATATTTCAACCTTCGACTTTGTCTCCTGTCTATCACTAAATTTAGTTAAGTAGTGCTTGACGTCATGTTTTATTGATTGTTGAGCTTCTATGGGTAAGTGAAAGGCTTACTCAGCAGGCTGCTTTGGCGCGATCGCTATTTCAAGTTTCCTATATATAGCGTTTGCAGTGATAGGTTAACTCACATATACGGCGTCACTTGGCGGTTGTGGTGCCACCGTTTTTTGCGCTAGCGCTTTAAAGCATTTAAGGCGCGCTTCAGGGCGTATGCTTTTCGTGCGACCAGATGCTCTAGACTGGTTTGAGCTGGCAAATTTAAGGAAGCTATAGGCTTATGCGACTGTCTCAGATGCTGTTTGTGACGCTGCGAGAAGATCCGGCGGAGGCAGAAATTCCGAGCCATAAACTATTGCTACGGGCAGGCTACATGCGCCGCATTTCTGGCGGATTGTATGCCTATTTGCCTTTGCTGCTGCGAGTACTCGACAAAATATCCAATATTGTCCGTGAGGAAATGAACGCAACCGGCGCACAAGAGTGCCTGTTGCCTCAGCTTCAGCCCGCGTCGCTCTGGCGAGAGTCGGGGCGCTGGGATACCTACACAAAGGCTGAAGGGATTATGTTTAGCCTGGGCGATCGCCGTCAGCAAGAGCTTGCGCTTGGCCCAACTCACGAGGAAGTGATTACCGCGATCGCACGGGATATGATTCGCTCTTACAAGCAGCTTCCGGTGCATCTTTACCAGATTCAAACGAAGTTTCGCGACGAGATCCGACCTCGGTTTGGCCTGCTGCGCGGACGCGAATTCATTATGAAAGATGGCTACTCGTTCCACCCGGATGCGCAAAGCCTGAAGCAAACCTACGATGACATGTACCGGGCCTACAGCAATATTCTCCGGCGTACGGGACTTGCCTTTCGAGCAGTAGAGGCAGATTCTGGTGCGATTGGCGGCTCTGGATCTACCGAATTTATGGTGCTTGCTGAAGCGGGTGAAGATGAAGTCCTCTATACCGAGGATGGCAAGTACGCAGCGAATGTAGAAAAAGCGGTCTCGCTGCCACCAGATGCAGCGCCGTCATCTTTTACAGCTTACGAGAAGCTGGAGACGCCCAATACTGCAACGATTGCAGCAATGGTGAAGTATCTAAACTGTTCGCCAACGCAGGTGGTAAAAGACGTGCTGTATCAGGTGACGTATGATAACGGACGGCAGGTGCTGGTGATTGTCAGCATTCGCGGCGATCAAGATGTGAATGAGACGAAGCTGCAAAATGCGCTGACTAATCTAGCGGGTGACTACAAAGCTTCTACGGTGATAGCGCTGGCGGTTCCCGATGCAGAGGCTCAGGCTAAGTGGGCCACGAAACCTTTGCCGTTGGGCTATATTGCGCCAGATTTGCCGGATGACTATATCGGCAAGGTCAAAGACCTGGAGCCGACCTTTTTGCGACTGGTGGATGAGACTGCCGTTGAACTGAAGAATTTTGCGACGGGTTCTAATGAAAGTGGCTTTCACGTCGTGGGTGCGAACTGGGGTAAAGAGTTTGATTTGCCGAAGTTGAGGCTAGATTTGCGGACGGCGGTGGCGGGCGATCGCGCCATCCACGACCCAAGCCAGCTCATCCAAACGGCCAGAGGCATCGAAATCGGCCATATTTTTCAGCTTGGCAGCAAATATTCCAAAGCCCTCGGCGCAACCTATACCCGAGAAGATGGCAAAGAATCGCCGTTAGAAATGGGCTGCTATGGCGTTGGGGTTTCGCGGTTGGCGCAGGCGGCGGTGGAGCAATCTTATGATAAAAATGGGATTATTTGGCCTGTGGCGATCGCGCCCTACCATGCCATCGTGGTCGTGCCAAACATTGGTGCGCAAGATCAGATGGCCGCCGCCGAGAAGCTGTACACCGAGCTAAATGCGGCGGGCGTTGAAACCTTGCTGGATGATCGCAAAGAGCGGGCCGGGGTGAAGTTTAAAGACGCTGAGCTGATTGGAATTCCGTTTCGGATTGTGACGGGGCGATCGCTGAAAGAAGGCAAGGTAGAAGTTGTTAAGCGAGCCAGTGGCGAATCCGAAGACATTGCTTTAGACGATGTCGTTAGCACCGTCAAAGGCTGGATCGAAGCCGCGCTAGTTTAGCCGCTATATTCATGAACTTGAAAGGCCCATGGAAATTATCACAATTGTTCTCTCTGGCCTCTTGCTGCTGATTTCGCCAGTGGGCTTTGTGGTCGATCAAGTAGCTGAAGACGCTATTCGCTCGCGATTGGTTGGGGCCGAAAGTTTAGACGTACGGGTAGATAATGGCTCTTCTCTTCAGCTTTTGCAGGGCCGAATAGATCGCGTGCGAATTGCCGGGCGCGGCATTTTACCGACGGCGGGGCTACGGATTGAAATAGCTGAGCTAGAAACCGATCCGATTGACCTAGCGTTTAATCGTCTGCAAAAGGGTGAAGTCGTGCTAGACGAGCCGCTTCAGGGGGCACTGCGGCTGGTGCTGACAGAAGCCGATGTGAATGCTTTTTTACAGTCTCCAGCCATAGTGCAGCGACTAGACGAGCTGAAAATTGGTTCTTTAAACCAGGCCCAAGCCCGAGAGCGAGAACGCTATCAAATCAGTAATCCCGCTGTTAGTTTTTTAGATAGCGATCGCGTGAAAGTTTCGTTAGATCTCGAAGACCTTGTACAGGAGGGAACTTTGCGCCTTGATGCGGAGTTGGGATTGAGTATTTCTGAAGGCGATCGCCTGATACTTGTAGATCCGGTTTTGAGCGTCAATGGTCAACCCGCACCCGATCGTTTGATCAGTACCTTATTAGGTGACGTCAACGACCGACTCAGCCTACAAAGATTAGAAGATCGTGGCCTAACTGCGCGAGTAATCAATCTGGCCGTACAGCCACAAAGCTTAGAGTTAGCCCTCTGGATCCGCGTAGATCCAAGTGTGACTGCGCCCAATGTCGCTGCTGCCGAGACCAGCGCTTTAGAATAGTGCTATCCCGTAACCAGCAGAACAACGCTATAGGCATGATCGTGGGTGCGATCGCTCATGCCTCGCAGCGTTCGATGCGCTTACGTGCTAGCAAGTTCTGTATAGCCCTGAATATTCTCGGGATCAAACTGGCGCAATACCCGAGTGGCTTCACGAATTAGCTCTTCGGTGCCTTCTACAATAATTAAATACTTGCCTGCATTTAGTCGATTGCGGTAGGGCAAGGCATCACCGCTACCAACCGTCAAACCCACACCACCGCCGACAATATAGGCCCCAAAGGCACCAGAGGCCGCACCTAATAATCCCCCAAAGATATGACTACCCAGCTCACCAATTGGCAAAACATTGATGCCTGTGAGCACGTTGAACGCATAGCCTGCGATGAATCCAAAGGGAATTAGCCAATAAGCCAGCCGACTGGCCCCTCTTTTCGCTCGCTTGTTTGGATTGATCAGGCCATATTCATCTGCATCTTTAAAGCCTTCTCCTAGAATATCGACTTTCTCCTTCGATACGCCTTCTGTCTCTAGTGCAGCGTAAGCCGCTTCGGCTTGCATCCGCGTGGGCAGTACAGCTACTAAGTAATTCATTGAGTTTCCTCTAATAGGTTTTGTCGTAATTTCCACCTTATAAAAACTATGCATATTTGACCTCTGACTAGGGAAAGGTTTGGGCAATCTCTGTTTTTGGTGGGGTTTGTCAGTAGCCTGGATCGTTTCTCATACTGTTGCTTGACTCTGAGAGTGCTGGAGCCTTTTGAATACCTTAGAGAGATTTTTGCAACGCACAAACTGTTGTACCCTATAGACCTTGCATCCTCTTGATTTATATGGCTAAACCTGACCTCACGCCCGACCAAATTATCCAAACGCTCAACTGGCGCTATGCCACCAAAAAGTTTGATCCAGACAAAAAGATTCCAGACAATGTTTGGCACGCGCTAGAGCAGAGTTTGGTATTAGCGCCTTCCTCTTTTGGCTTGCAGCCCTGGAAGTTTTTTGTCGTTCGCAACCCTGAACTGCGACAAAAGTTGGTCGAACCAGCCTGGGGTCAAACTAAGGTTGCGGAAGCCTCTCACTTAGTGGTGCTGGCGATCAAAACTGATATTGGCCCAGAAGATGTGTCTACTTACATTGATCGCCTGAGAGAAGTCCGTGATATGCCCGAAGATAAGCTCGAAGGCATGGCAAACATGATTAAGGGCTACCTCAAGGAGCCGCCTTTTCCGCTTCAGCCAGATAAATGGTCGGCAAAACAGGTTTATATTGCGCTGGGTTTCTTTTTGTATAGCGCCGCCTTATTAGGAATCGATACCTGTCCAATGGAGGGCTTTATTCCCAGCAAGTACGATGAGATTTTGGGGCTGTCGGCGCAAGGTTATTCTGCGGTTGTGATTTGCACGGCGGGCTATCGAGCTGAAGATGATCGAGCGGCTGAGATGGCTAAAGTTCGATACGAGACTGAAAAGGTTGTATCGTATATCGACTAGAAGGGGAAAACGTGGATAATTATATTTGCGTGACCTGTGGAACGCAGTTTTCTGAAACTGTTGAGGTGCCCGATAGCTGTCCTATCTGTGAAGATGAGCGTCAGTATATTGGGCCAAACGGTCAGCAGTGGACGACGTTGGCTGAGCTGAAGCGAGATCATCACAATCGAATTGAGCGACAGGAAGACGGGCTGTATGGCATTGGCACGGAGCCGAAATTTGCGATTGGTCAGCGGGCGCTGCTGATTCAATCTGAGCAGGGAAATGTCCTGTGGGACTGCATTAGTCTGTTGGATGATGCAACGGTTGAGCGGGTGAGTGAGCTTGGGGGGGTGGGTGCGATCGCCATCTCTCATCCTCATTACTACGCCTCGGCGGTGGAATGGGCGATCGCCTTCGATGCCCCCCTTTATCTACATGCAGCCGACAGTCAATGGATGATGCGCCCTGACGCCAGAATTGAGTTTTGGGAAGGTAATACGCTTGAATTACAAAAAGGTATTACCTTAATTAAGGCAGGTGGCCATTTCTCTGGCGGCACAGTTTGCCATTGGGCGGTAGGAAGCAATGGCGTAGGCACATTGATGACAGGCGATGTGATTCAAGTGGTTGCAGATAGGCGATGGGTGAGTTTTATGTACAGCTATCCAAACTACATTCCGCTTGGCGCTTCTAAGGTCGAACAGATTGTAGATAGCGTTGCACCTTACTCGTTCGAGCGAATTTATGGCGCTTGGTGGAAAGCTGTTGTTGCAACTGATGCCAAAGCTAGCGTCCAACGTTCAGCAGAGCGCTATATCAGAGCCATTAAAAGCTAGTGTGGAAATGACTTCGTTTCAAGTTTGGTAACTGAGATCAGATGCTGCGAACATAGCTCTATTGTGAAGGTGCTTTTGACATTACAAGCATGATCAATTCTTACAAAAAGTTATGTGCTGCGTTAATGCTGATATCTTTGTCCGCTTGCGGCGTAGCCAAGCTCAACCAGGTGGATGTTGTTCGAGTAGGTCGCGCTGAACAGACTCAGCAAACAGACAGCGTGAGGATTCAAGTCTCTAATCAAAGCGATTTTGAAATGAATGACATATCCATCGGATTTCCCTCGCAAACGGAAGACTATGGAAGTCTCGCGCCAGGAGAAACGACAGCATATCGAACGGTGAGCGAATCTTATCGATACGCACTGGTTGAAACAACTGTTAATGGAAAGTTAGCAAGGTGGTTGCCGATTGATTACGTTGGAGAGGCATTGATCCCGAATGGAAATTATACCTACGAGCTTGCCTACGATCCCGATCATCCCTACCTGTCGGAGGGATTAGATGGCCAGATTAGATATCAGCAAACAGCTATAGATAGAGAGATAGACAGAGCGCTGAATGAAGAAATGGGCGAGGCCATTTTTGGAGAATATTACGAAAAATACGGAGAAAATAAAACTATCTGGCTTTACTGTGTGCATCAGCAGACCCATCGGCAAGAGAGCGGCCTGGCTTCGAGCGACCCGGCTTCACAGCTTACTGTTTATGCCAATGTGATTTGCGCAGAGCCGCTTTACTCTGTAGAAGGGGACGCCCGACAGAAGCCAGATGAGATGCTTCGACTGCCTGTAAAAATCGAGCTAGAGGAAGAAAACGGCTTATTTTCCGTCGCGAGCTACCAATTTCCTAGCGATGGTGTTTTATACAAAAAAGAACTCAAACAAATCTTTCCGTCAAAGGTGATTGAGCAAATGCTTAACACTCCCATTCGAGCAGATACCTGTCACCATCTCAGGTTTGAGGCAGGCTTAGCCGCAGAAAGCTTAGGCGGATTGTCTCAGTACTGTAGCTCTCGTTAAGGCGATTGGGGTAATGTTCCTTCGGGCGATGGGCAACTATAAACAGCAGGTTCTCAACGATTTTAATCACCGTAGTAGTGACAGTGATTTTCACAGACGGTTTGCGCTGCGATTAGTAGATTTTGCAGGTTTGAAGGCGGGTCAGCGCGTTTTGGATGTTGCGACTGGGACAGGATTAGCTGCTATTCCTGCGGCGCAGGCTGTTGGCCCTACGGGTTATGTTGTGGGAACTGATTTTGCGGTGGGAATGTTGCAGCAAGCCAGGCGTAAGGTTGAGCCTTTAAACCTGACAAATATTGCGTTTGAGGAAGCAGACGCGGATGAACAAGCGCTTCAGGAGAGTCAGTTTGATACTATTCTTTGCTCGTCTGCAATTGTCTATTTTGTAAATATCCCGGTAGTGCTTCGCCGTTGGTATGCGGCGCTAAAGCCGGAGGGCAGGGTTGCATTCTCTTGTTTTGCCGAGACTTCTCCGAGTGCGGGCGTTTTATTTCGGGCGGTAGTGCGATCGCACGGAATCGTTATCCCTAATCCTAACGAGCTACTTGGCAAGCCTGACAGATGCCGACAAAACCTTAAAACCGCTGGGTTTAGCAACATTGAAATTGTCACAGAGCAATTTGGTAGCTATCTGCAAGAGGGTGAGCGCGCCTGGAATGGCAATGCGAACAGTGCTTTTGGGCTCCAACAGGCAAGCTGGTCGGCAGAAGAATTAGCGCACTGTAAGCAGGCATATTTGGCAGAAATCAACAAAGCTTCAACCGAGAAAGGCTATTGGAACGATATGACAGCGTTCTTTGTGACAGCTCAGAAATCGTAATCACTACTGTTATATTGAGTCGTTTACTCACCCGGTTGGAGCGATCATGAAACGACGTCAATTTTTGACTCCTTTTTTAGCGGGTCTCGTTGGTAGCCTGATTTGTAGCCTAATGCTGGCTTGCAGCGCTGAAAATCGATTATTGGCCTCAGGTGAGACGACTACAGCGCCGACTGAGACGATCACTGTATCGGCAGCAGCTAGCTTGCAAGCGGCTTTGGAGGCGATCGCACCCCAATTCAGCGCGGCCCACCCCCAAATTGTTGTCGATTACAACTTCGGCGCTTCCGGCGCGCTACAACAACAGATTGAGCAAGGAGCCCCTGCCGATGTGTTCTTCTGTGCCTCAGCCAAACAAATGGATGCACTCGCCGCCAAAAGCTTGATTGTGTCAGGTTCTCGCCAAAACCTGCTGACAAATGCCCTGGTGCTGATTGCCCCGATCGATTCCAACCTAAATATTACTGACCTGACTCAGCTCAAGTCTACCCCTGTCAACCACTTCGCCGTTGGAGAATTTCGCAGTGTCCCCGCCGGACAATATGCGCAGCAAGCCTTACAAAAGCTCGCCCTGCTTGATTCTCTACAGTCCAAATTTGTTTTTGGTAATAATGTCCGCACCGTATTGTCTGCGGTGGAAAGTGGCAATGCCGAGCTAGGCATGGTGTACGCGACCGACGCGGCTCTTTCTAAAAAGGTTAAAGTACTACTAAATGTACCTCCAGAGACCCATTCACCTATTGTGTATCCCATTGCGATCGTGCAAAATTCGCCTCAGCCTGAAGCCGCTCAAACCTTTATTAACTTCCTGACAACCGATCTTGCCCAAGAGATCTTTCAATCCTTTGGGTTTGACCAAAGCTAATATCGTGCTGACGCCTATGCTCGATTTTTCCCCACTTTGGATATCCCTGCGGATTGCTGCGATCGCCACATTCATCACCGTCTTCCTCGGCACTGCTGCCGCCCACTTCATGCAGCGCTGTCGGGGACGGGTGCGATCGCTGCTAGACAGCCTTTTTCTCGCCCCCTTAGTGCTGCCGCCTACGGTGTTGGGTTTTCTACTGCTGCTGTTATTGGGCAAAAATGGGCCATTCGGAAAGGTGCTGTCTAACCTGGGCATCAGCGTTGTTTTTACCTGGTACGCCGCCGTTTTAACCGCAACGGTTGTGGCCTTTCCGCTCATGTACAAAACCACCTTAGGCGCATTCGAGCAGATTGACACAAACCTACAGCAAGCTGCCAGAACACTAGGCGCTTCCGAACTCACGGTGTTTTACCGAATTACCCTACCGCTATCACTTCCCAGCCTTTTAGCGGGCACCACATTAGCCTTTGCCCGTGCGCTCGGAGAGTTTGGGGCCACCCTGATGCTCGCCGGTAATATTCCAGGGCGCACCCAAACGCTGCCTATGGCCATCTATTTTGCGGTTGAAGGCGGCGATTTTCACGAAGCCGCACTTTGGACATTCGTTATCTTGACGCTCTCTTTGGGCGCAGTTGTTGTCGTCAATCAGTTTGCCCATCAAAAAAACTTTTTAAGTGGGAACCCTCACTTTTCTTTTAAGAGCCAGAAAGAGAAAAAGAACCCCTCGCCCACTCAGCCAACCATCTCGGTTCCTTCAGATCCCCACTCACTTACTTTTAAGCTTGAAGTCGATATTCGCAAGCAGCTACCCGGTTTTGATTTGGCGGTTAAGTTTGTGGCGAGCGATCAACGCCCCCTCGGGCTTTTGGGGGCATCAGGAGCGGGGAAAAGCTTGATTTTGCGCTGCCTTGCGGGCATAGAAACGCCGGATGCGGGGCGCATTGTGCTGAATGGTAGAGTGCTGTTTGACTCAGTCGCTGGGATTGATTTGCCGAGTTGCGATCGCAAAGTCGGCATTCTCTTTCAAAACTACGCGCTGTTTCCTCACCTCACCATCGCTCAAAACGTTGCTTTTGGCCTACCGCACCATCTGCGCTCCCCCAATCACCTTCAAGCTATAGTCAGCCAGCAACTAGCCGCCGTTCATCTCGACGGCTTAGCCCAGCGCTATCCGCACGAACTCTCAGGCGGACAGCAGCAGCGCGTCGCCTTAGCCCGAGCGTTGGCCAGCCAGCCCGAAATTTTACTGCTAGATGAACCCTTCTCTGCGCTCGATACCCACCTGCGCAGCCAAATTGAACAGCAGCTTATCACCCGGCTTCAGCATTACCAGGGCATGACCCTTTTAGTCACTCACAATCTTGAAGAGGCCTATCGGTTGTGTCATTCCCTGCTGGTGCTCAAAAGCGGCAGGGCAGTGGCCTATAGTCCCAAGCATCATATTTTTGAACAACCCAAAACCGTTAGTATTGCCAAGCTCACTGGCTGCAAAAACTTTTCCCCTGCCGTCGCCCATGGCCCCAATACCGTAGCGGCATCGCGCTGGCACTGCACACTCACAACCCTTGCGCCGCTTCCCAAAAATCTCGCTGAAATCGGCATCCGTGCCCATCACATCAGCTTCCTTGCCCCCACTGCGCCTGCCACAGCTAATACCTTTTGCGGCTGGTTAGCGGCTACTAGCGAAACGCCCCATCGAATGACCCTTTTCATCAAGCTGCATACGCCGCCTGCCCACAAAAGCGACTACCACTTACAAGCAGAAGTTCTAAAAGAAAAATGGCTGCTAATCAAAGACCACCCCTTCCCCTGGCAAGTCTGCTTAGAGGCGTCGCGGTTGATTCTGTTAGAAGCGGACTAAATCATCAGCCTTCAGGCTCAATAGTCATTAGGTGACTATGATTTCATGCCAGCAGCGGTAAACCTGACTAGCCGTTGAATCGCTGTTTCAATCTCTTTTGGAGACTTTCCTTGAAGCAGTGCGCCGGGTCGATTGGCAGCGCACAGCACCCGGATCAGCATGGCGATCGCCAAGTCAAATTTCCAATTGAGTTCTGCAATCGGCTTGTCGGGCAGTGCTTTCTGTAAAGCTGCGGTAAAAAGCTGAGAAGTCAAGCTGAATTCTTGCACGGCGATCGCCTCTACTTCAGGCTCAATTCGACAGCGACCCATAAACCGGGCTCGAATCAGCCCTTGATCGCCTGGCGCCTGGTAAATAATTTCCAACCCTGGTGCGAAAAAAGCGTGCAAGATAGTTTCCAAAGAGAGCGGGTTCTCTTTTGCTTCAGCCGCTTTCAACAGCTCAATTTCAGATTCTACAATTGGCTTTGCCATTCGCTGTACAGCGGCAAATATCAGCTTGTCTTTTGAACCAAAGTGATAGTGTATGGCGGCTAGGTTAACATCTGCGGCGCGAATGATGCTGCGAAGTGACGTTGCGCCAAAACCCTGTTCGGCAAAAAGCCGTTCAGCCGTATCTAAAATTTGCGTTT
Organism: Phormidesmis sp.; assembly: GCA_049791095.1. Lineage (GTDB taxonomy): Bacteria > Cyanobacteriota > Cyanobacteriia > Phormidesmidales > Phormidesmidaceae > Phormidesmis. The sequence goes on along the minus strand of JBAQZP010000147.1, from coordinate 8,955 downwards.
GGGTATCTACAGAAGAATCAGAAGGATCAGAAGGCATTGAAGTAAGGCGTTTGTTTTCTACATTCTATGGGCGGCTTGCCGCTATCGGCTTGGCAAAGCTTGTTTTCTAGCTAAAGGCGTGCTAGCTTTTATTCAATCATACGTTTGAATTAATCATATCCCAACTTTGCCGTCTTGAGAAAATCCTGCAACCGCTATGAACTCTGACCCTGCGTATCCGCCTAGCTCATTGCCTGCTAATTCTGCTGATTCCAGAGGGTCTACATTAGCCATTGGGCAAAGGCAGTGGCCAACAGCGCTCAGGCGTCAGCCTGCGTGGATTCGATACGGTTTACTCGGTACGGCTGGGTTTTTGGTTGTGTTAGGGTCGGCGGCTGGGTATCGGGCGGTGGTCGGCTCGCCGCCGGATACAGCGCCTGCTGAAGGGCGGGTGCTGCCGGTAGAAACGATGGCCGTAGAACCGGTTTCTTCGTATCAGGTGCCGCGAATATACACGGGTGAGATTGTGGCGCTGCGCAGTAGTGAGCTGGGATTTGAGCGGGGCGGTGAGCTAGTAGAAGTGATGGCAAAGGAGGGCGATCGCGTTCAGACAGGCGACCCCATTGCTCGCTTAGATGTGCGAAATTTACAGACGCAGCGGCTTCAGATTGAGGCCCAAAAGGCGCAGGCTCAAGCGCGGCTAGCGGAGCTGCAAAACGGTGCTAGGCCCGAAGATATTGCAGCGGCAGCAGCGGCAGTTCGCGATTTAGAACAGCAGCTTACTTTGCGGGAAACCCAAGCGCGGCGGCGGGAATATTTGTTTGAGCGGGGGGCGATCGCCCAAGAACAACTAGACGAATTTACCTTTAGTGCAGGATCTTTGCAGGCCCAGCTTGATCAGGCTCGCAGCCGCCTTCAAGAGCTGCAAAACGGCACTCGCACCGAGCAAGTAACTGCGCAAAGGGCTGTCGTCAATCAGCTAGACGCGCAGCTACAAGATATTGACGTCAACCTTTCAAAAAGTACGATTACGGCCCCTTTTGACGGCATTGTCGCCGAGCGAAAAGCGGACGAAGGTACCGTCCTAGGCACAGGTCAATCGGTGATTGAGGTAGTAGAATCTGCCGCCCCGGAGGCTCGGATTGGTTTGCCTGCAAGCGTTGTGGATGACATACAAGTTGGCAATGTGCAAACCGTCATCGTCAACAATCAGCCCTATCAGGCCGAAGTGACCGGGATTTTGCCCCAAGTGGATGCGACGACTCGCACTCAGACAGTTGTAATTGAGTTGGATTCGAGCGCGATCACCGCACTAGAGCCAGGGCAAACGGCACGGTTGACCTTAAGTGAGACGATCCAGGCGGACGGTTTTTGGCTACCAACAGGAGCCTTAACCCAAGGGATTCGAGGGCTCTGGACTTGTTATGTGCTGGTGCCAAAGTCTGAGTATCAAAAAGTGGCGAATGCGGAAGCTTTTGTTGGAGAGTCTGATGTAGTGAAGCGAGAAAGGGGCGATCGCGCCTTTGTCGTCGAGCAGCGATCGGTAGAAATTATTCAGCCAGAAAGTACGGGTGAAGGCTCTACCTCAGAAACTCGCGTTTTGGTAAGGGGGATTTTGGCGGCAGGCGATCGCGTCGTCACCAGTGGCATTCAGCGTTTGGTGCCAGGACAAGCCGTGAGGCCAATTGCAGCCGAATAGCTGAATACCTAAAGAAGATAAACACCATCCATTAACTACTCTTACCCCCATGGTTCGCGCCTTCTTTCGCAATACCCGACTTCTGATCCTGTCTATTATTATTCTCTTAGTATGGGGCACCGCCTCCTTTCAGGCTTTACCCAGACAAGAAGATCCGACTCAGATAGCCCGAGTCGCCGTTGTCAAAACATTATTTCCGGGTGCCAGCGCCGAGCGGGTAGAGGCACTCGTTACGGAAGTCATTGAATCTGAAGTGGCGGAGATCGAGGAGGTCAAAACCATCACCTCAACTTCAAGAGTTGGGTTTTCGACCGTTGCCATTGAACTGCAAGATTTTGTCAAAGACGCTGAACCGGTTTGGTCAAGGGTTCGCGACAAAATGGAAAATGCCAATGTGCTATTTCCAGCCGGAGCTTTCAAGCCAGAACTTGAGGCAACCGAGACGCGGGCGTATTCAATGATTACAGTGCTTACCTGGAATCAAGATAGCGAGCCCAACTATGCCATTTTGCGGCGTTACGGCGAAGAACTTGAAATCAAAATGCGAGGAATAGCCGGGACTGAAGAAGTAGAAGAATTTGGCGTTCCCGATGAAGAGATTACCGTAGAGATTAACGCGCCCGAGCTGGCAGCGGTTGGGTTGAGCGCTCAGCAGTTGGCGCAGCAGATTGACCAAAGTGACGCCAAGGTGACCGCCGGACAGTTGCGCAATCCCAATGAAAACCTGGCGATTGAGGTAGATAGCGAGTTGAGTTCTTTGGAACAGATTCGTCAAATTCCGATTCGCTTTGGGAACGGGCAGTTTACGCGATTAGGAGATGTTGCCAGGGTCAGTCGTGGAGTAAGAGAACCGCTGAGTGATTTGGCCCTTGTGAATGGGAAACCGGCGGTAGCGTATGGGATTTTGATGAGTTCGGGGCAGCGGATCGACCAGTGGGCTATGGGCGCTCAAGAGGCAGTAAGAGACTTTCGCGAGCAGGTGCCGGGAGGCATTTCACTAGACGTTGTTTTTGACCAAAGTGAATATGTTGAAGAGCGGCTATCTACGCTGATTTCTAATCTGATATTTGGCGCTGTACTGGTGGTTGCCGTGACTTTTGTGGGTATGGGCTGGCGATCTTCGTTAGTGGTCGGGACGGCTTTGCCGCTGAGCATCTGCGCAGTTCTGGGGCTGATGAGCGCAATGGGCATTCCGATTCATCAAATGTCGGTGGCGGGGCTGATTATTGCGTTGGGATTGCTGATTGACAATGCGGTGGTGGCAGTCGATGAAATTCAAGCTGAGCTGAAGCATGGCGTTGAGGCAGAAAAGGCGGTGGTAGAGACGGTGAAGTATCTGCGAGGGCCGCTGTTTGCTTCGACGCTGACGACAATGCTGACGTTTTTGCCAATTGCACTTTTGCCGGGCGGGGCGGGAGAATTTGTGGGCTCTATCGCCGTGACGGTGATTTTGTCAATTGGGGCATCGCTGCTGCTGTCGCTGACGGTGATTGCAGGGCTGACAGGACGGTTTTTGGGTCAAAGTGAATCTGATATTGAGGAGATTAGAAGCCACCGGCTTGAGACGGTTGGGCCTCGAAGTATTTTTGAGCGCAGCTTTCGCCTGCTGATGAAGCCGGGGGCCTGGTGGAATGATGGGTTTACATCGCGGCGGCTGAGTAATTTTTATCGCTGGACGCTGGCGCAAACGACGGCAAAACCGGTATTTGCGGTGGTGCTGACAATGGTGCTGCCAGTGGTGGGATTTATGCAGGCGGGCGGTTTGGAAAATCAGTTTTTTCCTTCGTTAGATCGCGATCAGTTTCAAATTGAGGTGGAGTTTTCGCAGGAGAGTGCGATCTCAAACAGCAAAGCCCAAGCCCTCCGCGCTCGCGACTTACTCTTGGCCTACGACCAAATTACAGAAGTCCACTGGTTTATTGGAGAAAGTGCTCCTAAGTTTTACTACAACATCACCAGTTCCAGACAAAACTCTCCTTACTACGCGCAGGCCCTCGTACAGCTCACCTCATCTGAAAATGTCAGAACATTGATTCGAGACGTTCAAGACGACCTGGATGTGGCCATGCCCGATGCACGGGTGCTAGTGCGCCAGTTAGAGCAAGGCCCCCCTTTCGATGCGCCAGTCGAGCTGCGAATCTATGGGCCAAACATTGACGAATTACGGGCGTTAGGCGCTGAAGTCAGAAGAATTTTGGCGACCGTTCCCGATGTTGTTCACGTACGAGATGACCTGACGGCAACAGTGCCAAAGCTGGCGCTACAGGTCGATGAAGAACAGGCCCAGCTAGCAGGACTCTCTAATGCGGAAGTTGCCAGGCAACTAGAGGCGTCGCTAGAAGGGGCGGTCGGCGGTTCTGTGCTCGAATCAACCGAAAATTTGCCAGTGCGCGTTCAAATTGCGAACGACAATCGCGGCGATCTGTCTCAGATTGCTTCGTTGAACTTACAGCCTGCTCAACCTGGATCGCCTCAAGGTAATGACTTTCGGACGCTTTCGGCCTTGGGCGAGTTTGAGCTAGTGCCACAGCTTTCACAAATTTCTCATCGCGACGAGCAAAGGGTAAATACGGTGCAGGCGTTTATTACGGCTGGGACGCTGCCTTCTAAGGTGCTAGCTGACTTTCAAACGGCGATGGCCGAGCAGGGCTTTGAATTGCCTCCCGGCTACTACACTGAAGTCGGTGGAGAACAGGCCGAAAGTAGTGACGCGACCGGTCAATTACTGGCATACGTGGGGCTGCTACTGGTGGCGATGAGCACAGCTTTAGTGCTTTCACTTCAAAGTTTTCGCGCTGCTATGATTGTTGCCTTTGTCGGCATCGGCTCGGTGGGAATGGCTTTATTTTCGCTGTGGGCGTTCGATTCGCTACTGGGCTTTATGGCGATTGTGGGTACGATGGGCCTGATTGGGATTGCGATTAATGGCAGCATCATTGTACTGTCGGCGGTGAATGAAGATCGGGCGGCGAGGTCGGGCGATCGCCAGGCAATGCAAGCGGTAGTAATGCGCTCTACTCGTCACGTGCTGACGACGACAATTACGACGATGGTGGGGTTTGCGCCGCTGCTGATTTCGGGCGGGTCGTTTTGGCGGCCTTTGGCGATCGCGATCGCAGGCGGCATCGGCGGTTCCCCTTTCCTAGCCCTATACTTCACCCCCGCCGCTTACTTAATGCTACACAGACGCAGCGACAAACCCAAAAGGCTAAACCCAAAACAGACGAAAGCATTCACTTCTACATAGCCCTGAACCCTGATAATTGTGTCCTGATGATCTTGTAAGTCCACCTCTGATATGAGCTTCCAACCTGATATGAGCTTCCACTACGTTATTAATTTTCTGCGAGACTTAGATAAAAACAACAGCAAAGCCTGGATGGATGAGCACAGAGACGAGTATAAAAAAGCTAAAGATTTCCTGATTGGCTGGACGGAAAATCTAAATGGTGAAATAGCAAGCATCGACCCAGACTATCAGCCGACTTCAGGCAAAAAAGCCATCAGCCGCATCAACAACAACCTGCTGTATCATCCCAACAAGCCCACTTACAAAGATCACTTTGGCATTGAGCTAACACAAGGCAGCGGCAGCAGCGCTTTCTACTTGCACTTGGGCATCAATGGCAGCTTCATTGGCGGCGGCTATTACAAGCCCTCTAAAGAAGAATTAAATAAAATTCGCGAAGAAATTGCTAAAAGTGGCAACAAGCTGAAGAAGATAATCAGTGAAAAATCGTTCGTTAATATGTTTGGGGAGCTAGACGATGAAAACAAGCTAAAAACCGTGCCAAGGGGCTTCTCGCCAGATCATGAACATGTCGATTTACTACGGCTCAAAAGCTACGCTGTCATGAGCAGCGTAACGCAAAAAGAAATCATGGCCGATGACTTTATTGATACGGTGACGGCTATCTATCGAGAAATGCTGCCCCTGAGTCAGTACCTAAATCAGGCTGTCAGTGCTTAGGGATCACTCTTCCTTTGGATCATTCTTTCCTTATGTCCGTGATTTTCCTGAGTTCTCGTACAGCCTTTTCTAACCCTGGCAAGTAATTTTCAATTGCATCCCACACCCTTTCCAAATCAATGCCGTTTAGATAATTGTGAGCCAATATGTTCCGAAAACCCGCTAGTGCTCTCCAATCCACCTCTGGAGCCTTTACTTTCAAGTCTTCAGAAAGCCTTTGAGTCGATTCTGCCATTGTCTGCAGGCGACGCAGTACCGCATCCTGGAGCAGTATATTACTCATAAATTCAGATTTACCGCTGCTGGTATAGTCTCGAATCAGCGCAGCACAGTCCGAGATATACCTCAAATGAGCGACGTCTCTTTGCTCGGTCACAGCGGCTTCGCTTCGGATAAAATCCGCTCTCGAATTAAAGGGCTAATGCCTCCTTCCGTCAACACATCTACTCTTCGGCCTAGTAAATCCTGCCAGTCCATTAACAGCCCGCCTGGAAACCAAGGCGTAGTTTTTTGCGGGTCATAATCGATCAAAAAATCAATGTCGCTCTCCAAGGTTTCCTCGCCTCGCACCACAGAGCCAAATACCCGCACATTAAAGGCCCCATGATTGGCGGCAATCTGCAAAATTTCTTCTCGGTTTTCTTGCAATGTATCTAACAGCATGACGGCCTTCTCAATACATATCACCCACTAATTATTGCCGAACTCGCTTCAAACTCCTTTAAGTCTATCCAAACTTACCCCTATCTATATTTCAATCTTTCAGACATAGATTGTATTTATGCTGGTTAGCCATTCGATACAATAAGAGCGCTCACATTACAATTGCGAACAGATTTCATGGGCGATGCGCTTAGCGGGACGTTGTACGAACGCCTGCAACTTTTCCTCTATCACCTCAGTCAATCTGCCAATGGTTGGGTCGAAGGTCAGCTTGGCCATTTAGGCTTTGCTAGCCTGGGCGTGATTGCTGCTGCGGGTCTGCTGACGAGCCTGACGCCCTGTATGCTGTCGATGCTGCCGATTACGGTGGGCTATATGGGCAGCTATGAATTAGAAAATCGGTGGCAGGCGGTGGGCCAGTCTACCTGGTTTGCGCTGGGGCTGGCGACGACGCTGGCGGCGCTGGGGCTGGTGGCGAGTAGTTTGGGCTGGGTATATGGGCAGGTGGGTGTGGGGTTGCCGATTGTAGTGAGTGCGATCGCCATCCTGATGGGCCTAAACCTGCTAGAAGCACTACCTTTACCGCCTTTGCCCTCCTTTAACGGCACCGACTTTTTAGAAAATAATATTCCGCGCTCTGCCAAGTCTTACTTACTCGGCCTGACTTTTGGTTTGGTCGCTTCGCCTTGTAGCACGCCAGTATTGGCAACCCTGCTAGCCTGGGTCGGTGAAAAAGGCGATCCGGTGCTGGGGGCTTCGCTGCTGCTGGCTTATACAGTGGGCTATGTTGCGCCGCTGATGTTGGCAGGCATTTTTACCGCGTCAATTAAGCGCATACTAGAGATACGTCGTTGGTCAGGCTGGATTACGCCTGCAAGTGGCGTGCTGCTGATCGGCTTCGGTCTTTTTTCTCTGGTGACTCGCCTGTTGCCAGTGGCGTAACCCCTCATCTTATTTATGGCTAGCGTAGTCACTGCGACAAAACGATACTTTCGCAAAGATCTTGTGCCGCTACTGGCCGATTTGCGGCTGGCGATTGGGCTATTGCTGGCGATCGCCCTCTTCAGCGTCAGCGGCACCGTCATCGAACAAGGCCAGGGTCTCGCCTTTTATCAGGAAAACTATCCCGCAGATCCCGCCCTATTCGGCTTCTTGTCCTGGAAGTTCATTCTGATTGCTGGGCTAAACCACGTCTATAGCACCTGGTGGTTCCTGGCGATTTTGATTCTCTTTGGCGCTAGCTTGACGGCCTGCACCTTTACCCGGCAGATTACGGCTTTGCGGTGGTTCTCGCGAACCTGGAACTTCTATAGCAAGCCGCGTCAGTTTGGCAAAATGATGCTGAGTACGGAATTAGAAGGCGGTTCGATCGATGAGCTAAAAGCGCAGTTGGGCGATCGCCGCTACCGACTCTACGAAAAAGCAGAAGATGACAGCAAGATGCTATACGCCCACAAAGGGCTGGTCGGACGCATTGGCCCGATTGTCGTTCACGCCAGCATGTTGCTGATTTTAATCGGCGCGATTCTAGGCGCGATGACTGGCTTTTTTGCGCAAGAAATGGTGCCCAGCGGCCAAACGTTCAGAATCGAGAACATTTTTGAGGCCGGGCCTTGGTCAGCCTCTCAAGTGCCTAAAGATTGGTCAGTCCATGTCAATCGTTTCTGGATTGATTATTCACCGGAAGGCCGCGTCGATCAGTTCTATTCCGACCTTTCTGTGCTGGATGACACAGGCGAAGAAGTGAAACGCAAAACCATTTGGGTAAACCAGCCTTTGCGTTATAAGAATGTCACGCTGTACCAGGCGGATTGGGCAGTTGCAGGCGTTAAAGTGCGAATTAATAACAGTCCTGTTTTCAACCTACCGATGGCCGCGCTCGACTCGAATAGCGGCAAGCTGTGGGGAACCTGGGTACCGACTAAGCCCGATATGAGCGAAGGTATTTCTTTGGTTGCGCAAGATTTGCAGGGCACGCTGCTGGTATACGACATGGGCGGTCAGCTAGTATCTACGGTTCGCGAAGGCGGCGCGGCTAAAGTCAACGGCGTGACCCTGTTTGTCGATGAGCTAGTCGGCAGCACAGGTCTACAAATTAAGGCAGATCCGGGTATTCCAGTCGTGTATTTGGGCTTTGGCTTGCTGATGATAGGCGTGATGATGAGCTATGTCTCTCACTCGCAAGTTTGGGCGCTGCAAGTAGATAATAAGCTGTACGTTGGCGGACGTACCAATCGCGCCCAAGTGTCATTTGAGCGTGAACTCCTCAGTATTTTAGATGATTTTGCGCAGAAAACGCCAGTATCTGGTAGCAAAGCGAAAGAAGCTGTAGCAACGACAAGGTAGAACCGTTTTATCAGGCCAAATTACTTTACCCCTGAGATATCGGCTAGAACATAGCATTCGCTTGAAAGACTTTAGCTAACTTTCAGGCAATTTTTTTATACGCAAAAACTTTCCCGGATTAGATAAACACTCACCTGTAACAGTAACTGCCAACCGATTTGCAGCATGGAATAGGCTTTGTTGCATGAATCGAGAAATAGACAGGGTTACCCTGTAGCAGTCATTTTCTAAGCTTCAACCGGGTAGCTGTCAGGCATTCCCAACTTGGTCATCTTGTTGAGTGCCTTGCACTCAATCA
>JBAQZP010000146.1:0-9051 GCA_049791095.1 Phormidesmis sp. | reverse complement strand
CGGCCTGACCGACATGAACCCAGAGTGGTGAAACGCAGACCAAAACCTTTTCCCCGAATGCGTCAACCTCGTGATGTACTCAAAGCCAAGCTGGCTGCTTAATTCAGCTTAAGTCAGTGCCATTGGTCTATAGATAGATGAGCCATAAAAGTGTTTGCCCCGCTGATAGATGCGCGCTATGCTGTTGAGACATTTCTACAAACTTTTCTTGAAGCGTTGCAGATCGTATGAATTATGCTGGTTTGTCGATTTGATGAGAAACGCTTGTTATACTTTGAGCTTATTTGTGTATGACTATTCGGCAACTACCTGGCACCGCAAACGAACTAGGCGCAACGTGGGACGGAGAAGGAACAAACTTTGCTCTGTTTTCTGAAAACGCGACAAAAGTAGAACTGTGTTTGTTTGATCCGCAAGGTCAAGAGAGCCGCCACGAACTCACGGAAGTCTATAACTTTGTCTGGCATGGCTACTTTCCAGGCATTAGACCCGGCCAGCGCTACGGCTTTCGGGTGCATGGGCCATTCGAGCCCGCAAACGGACATCGATTTAACCCTAACAAGCTGCTGATTGATCCCTATGCACTGGCAATAGAAGGAGACGTCATGCCAGGCGAAAAAATCTTTGGCTACGACTGGCATAGCGAAGACCATGACCTGAGCTATCAAGATCTCGATAGCGCTGAGGCGGTGCCAAAGTCAGTCGTCGTCAATTCTTTATTCGAGTGGCAGGGCGATCGCCCACCGCGCATCCCCTGGAATCAAACCATCATCTACGAGATGCATGTCAAAGGCTTTACCAAACAGCATCCCAAGATACCCAAAAAACTCCGGGGCACCTATGCTGGACTGGCACATCCAGCGGCTATCAAGCACTTAAAGTCGCTAGGGATCACGGCTGTAGAGCTGATGCCCATTCACCACTTCCACGCCCAGCCCGGTTACCTGACGGGCAAGGGCCTGCGCAATTACTGGGGCTACGACTCACTTAACTACTTCGCACCTTACTCTGGCTACAGTTCCGCCGGGATGAATGGCGAACAAGTCAACGAGTTTAAGGGCATGGTAAAAGCGCTGCACTCAGAGGGCATAGAAGTCATTTTGGACGTGGTGTATAACCACACGGGCGAGGGCAACCACATGGGGCCAACGCTGAGCTTTCGCGGGGTAGACAATGCGGCCTATTACCGCCTGGTAGAGGGCAATGAGCGCTATTATATGGACTACACGGGCTGCGGCAATTCGCTGCGGATGAGCCATCCTCAGGTGCTAAAGCTGATTATGGACAGCCTGCGCTACTGGGTGCAGGAAATGCATGTAGATGGTTTCCGCTTTGACCTGGCCTCAGCGCTGGCGCGCGAGCTGTTTGAAGTCGGCACGCTGGCGACCTTTTTTGACATTATCCATCAAGATCCAGTGATCTCGAAGGTGAAGCTGATCGCCGAGCCCTGGGATGTAGGCGACGGCGGCTATCAGGTGGGTAAGTTCCCGCTGCTGTGGTCAGAGTGGAACGGTCAGTATCGCGATACGGTGCGCGACTTTTGGCGGGGCGAAGATTCTACGCTAGGCGAGTTTGCGCTGCGCTTCACCGGTAGCTCTGATCTATACGAGCACACGGGCCGCAGACCTCACGCCAGTATTAATTTTATTACCGCTCATGATGGGTTTACCCTGCGCGATTTAGTCAGCTACAACGAGAAGCACAATGAGGCCAATGGGGAAGACAATCGGGATGGAGAAGACCATAACCGCGCCTGGAATTGCGGGGCAGAAGGGGAAACGGATAATCCTGAGATTTTGCAGTTGCGATCGCAACAACAGCGAAACTTCCTAGCCACCCTGATGATGTCGCAAGGCGTGCCGATGATTCTGGCGGGCGATGAAATGGGGCGATCGCAGCAGGGTAATAACAATACCTACTGCCATGACAACAAGCTTTCCTGGATTAACTGGAAGCTCGCCGACGAAAACAAAGAGCTGCTGCGCTACAGCCAGCGGCTGATCAAGCTGGTAAAAGATCACCCTGTTTTCCGCCGCCGCACCTGGTTTTATGGCCGCGAAATTCACGGCTCGGGCGTCAACGACATCGGCTGGTTTAACGTCGAAGGCAACCCCATGCAAGATGAATGGAACGTGGGCTTTATTAAAACGCTGACGGTGTTTATGAACGGCGGCGAAATTGCCACCTTGTCCCACGAGGGTGAGCAGGTAATTGACGATAGCTTTTTGCTGATGTTTAACGCCCATTACGAGCTGCTAGAATTTGCCCTACCGAAGGGGTTGCGCGATCGCAAATGGCGCTCCTTAATCGACACCAAATCAGAAGGCTTCGTCAAACGGCCCAGAACTTACAAAAGGAAAGACAAAATACCGGTCGCAGCCCGCAGTTTAGTCGTGCTTCAAAGTCCTCTCTAGCGCCTTCTCTGTAGTTTTTTCAAAACTTAACACTCTACTCACTGTCTGTTGGCTTGCATACCAGCAGCGGTTTACCTTGCTTGCAGACAGAAATGTCTTGAGAGCACCCTATCAAAATTAGGAAATTTTCCTTTGCAAACATATGTTTAAACGACTCATTGTAGGCGCGATCGCCCTGTTTGCGTTTACCTTTACTGTGCCCTTGGCTCTAGCCGATGCCGCCGCCGGTGCGCAAGTGTTTAGCGCCAACTGCGCCGCCTGCCATATTGGTGGCGGTAACGCGGTCAATGCTGCCAAAACCCTGAAAGCGACTGACCTGGAGAAGTACGAAATGAATACTGCCGAAGCCATTACCTACCAGGTTGTCCATGGCAAGAATGCGATGCCCTCCTTTAGCGGTCGCCTGACAGCAGATCAGATCGCCTCTGTAACCGAGTACGTTCTACAGAAGTCTGAAGCTGGCTGGTAGACATTAGCCAGCCTCACTAATGTAATGAAGCACACTAGCGGCTACATTGCACTTACAAACCAGCCCGCCGACGCTAAACCCTTAGCAACGGAGGGCTTTTTTACGCAAGGGTCAGCTTTTTATCTATATTAAATACACTGAACCGTTCGCTAAATTATCAGAACTTATGAGTCGGCAACTGCGAGGCAATCGATTGACAATCCCCCGTCTATGGCGTCTTTTGCTAATAGGGCTGACCATGCTAGCGCTCACCCTCGCCCTGCCAAGCTGTAGCGCCCTAGAAAATGGCCCCCTCAGTCGATTACGGCTAGAAAATTTTAGAACCGAAGCCGCCGACGTGCCCACCTTGATCAGCACCGTCATCGGCGAACCCAAAACTTTTAACTATCTGCTTACCCAAGAAAGCACTAGTACCGATGTGCTAGCGTTAATGTACGAAGGGCTGATTGGCATCGATTACACCACGAATGAAATCGTTCCAGCTCTGGCAGAATCCTGGACAGTTTCTGAAGACGGTTTGACCATTGTTTATACCCTCAAAGAAAACTTGCAATGGTCAGACGGTGAGCCTTTGACCGTAGATGACGTTGTCTTTACGTACAATGACCTGATTTTGAATGAGGAAATTCCGACTGACAATCGCGATATTTTGCGAATTGGCGTAGAAGGCAAGCTGCCTGTTGTCCGCAAGCTAGACAATCGCCGCATAGAGTTTAAAATTCCTGAGCCCTTTGCTCCCTTCTTGCGGGTTACCGGCACTGCCATCATGCCCAAGCATATCTTGGCGGAAACCGTCACTACCAAAGACAACAGCGGCCAACCCCTTTTCCTTTCTACCTGGGGCACCGACACGAATCCCGCAGAAATTGTTTGCAATGGCCCCTATAGAATCAAACGGTTCATTCCCGGTGAACGGATTGTCTTTGAGCGTAACCCCTTCTACTGGCGCAAAGGATCTAACGGCGAGCAGCTTCCCTACATTACAGAAGTCATCTGGCCGGTTGTCAGCTCGCAAGACGCTCAGTTTGTTCGCTTTCGCTCGGGTGACTCTGACCTGATGGCAGTCACGCCCGATAATTTCGCGCTAATCAAGCAGGACGAAGAACAGGGTAACTACACTGTCTACAATGGTGGCCCTACTACTACGCGGCTGTTTGTTACCTTTAACCTCAACAAGGGCTCTCTCAACGGCCAACCCGTCGTTGACCCAATGAAGTCTGCCTGGTTTAACACGGTCGAATTCCGGCAGGCGGTGGCTTATGCCATTGACCGTGACACTATGCTCAATAACATCTTCAAAGGGCTGGGGGAAATGCAAAACTCGCAAATTGCCTCTCAAAGTCCTTACTTTGCCGAGTCAGGACTGCCTGTTTATGACTACGACCTCGACCAGGCAAAGTCGCTATTAGCGTCCGTGGGCTTCGAGTACCGGGGTAATCAGCTTTACGACGCTGAGGGTAACCCGGTCAGGTTCACCCTGCAAACTAATGTAGGTAACCAGATTCGAGAGTCCGCAGGCGCACAAATTAAGCAAAACCTGGCTCAAATTGGCATCACTGTAGATTTTCAGCCGATTGACTTTAATAAACTCGTTGGTAGCATGGATACGACCATGGACTGGGAAGCGATCGTGCTGGGCTTTGGCGCAGGGGTGGAACCTAACAGCAGCGCCAATCTGTGGCTCACTAATGGCGGTTTGCACTTGTTTAATCAGCAGCCCGTCGGGCAACTTACCATGGAAGGTCGCGAGGTCTATGATTGGGAGCAAAAAATTAGTGACTTGTACATCCAAGCAGCCCAGGAACTAGATGAAGACAAGCGCAAAGCGCTCTATATTCAAACGCAGCAGCTTGTACAGGAAAATCTGCCCTTTATTCATTTAGTCGGTCAATATTCTATGAGCGCAGTGCGCGACAAAGTGGAGAATGTGGAGTATACAGCGTTAGGCGGTGTGCTGTGGAACCTTGACCGACTGGAGATCGCCGAAAACTGAGAAAGTTCTGCTTTAACCTTACGGAAGGTTAAGGCTACTCTTAAGGTTTTACGGTGATTCATGCACGCCGGGAGCCTATCCGTCATAATCATAACCAGAGTTAAAATCCAAGCCCCCTCCGCTACCAGCGCGTATGGATCAGATTGAACAAGCCTATAGAGTGTTAGAGCTGGAGCAGGGTTCCTCAATGAAGGAGGTTAACCAGGCTTACAAGGATCTGGTGTTTATTTGGCATCCCGATCGCATTCCGACCGATCGCGATCGCCTGCGTGAAAAAGCCGACGCCAAGCTCAAGCTGCTGAATGAAGCCCGTTCGTTCTTGCGATCGCAAGCCAAAGACGGCAAAATACCCACCCGCTACACCGCCAAAGCATCCGCGAGCCAGACTGCCAATCCATCAACCAGCCAGTCTGCAAGCAGGCAAAATGCCTACAGTCGCGGCAGCACCTATCGCCCCGGCGACGACTCCACCTATCGTCCTTATAGCCGCACCGCAGGCTACAAAAGTGCGGCCAGCAGCGCCAGCAGTAACGGCAGCAGTAACGGCAGCAGTAACGGCAGCAGTAACGGCAGCAACGCTGGCAGCTACCGCCCACCCTACGAAGCCTATCGCCGTGCCGCCAGCAGTAGCTATTCCGACACCTATCGTTCTGGCCGCTATCCCAGTAGCCAGTGGCCCCGCCGAGAGCAGTCCACCACCCAAAGCAGCGCAGACAAAGTTGCCCAAAACGGCAGCAGCAACGGCAGCGAACCCACAGCCGCCGCCCAATCAACCGTTCAAAAATCAGCCGCTTCACAGCCGTCCGCCCCATCTGCCTATAGCTCGCCCGCCCGTGCCAGCCGTAACCCCGACCTCAGCGGCGTCGATATGCGAGGAGCCAACCTCAAAGAAAAGGACTTCTCGGGTCGCAACCTTAGCAACGCCAACCTTGCAGGCGCAGACCTCAGCGATACCTTTATGCACAAAGTCAACCTCAACCGGGCCAACTTGCGCAAAGCTCGCCTATTTCGCGCAAATTTACTCCAGGCAGACCTCAGCCATGCCGACCTCAGCGGCGCAGATTTAATTGGCGCAGACCTGAGCGGCGCAGACCTGAGCGGTGCAGATTTGAGCGGCGCTAAAGTAGGCTATGGCGACAAGATTATGGTGAAGCTACTAGGGGCGCGGTTAACGGGCACCATTATGCCGAATGGACGGATTCATGAGTAGCTGCGGGGCAAACCAGCAGCGCACCGCGCAAATGGATGAAATTCTCTGCGAGGTTTCTTTAATTCAGCTAAGTTAACAGGGTATCTAAGTTAGCGATCGCATGACGATCGCTGACGGCCTACCCGCGCGCGCGCGCAAGATTCATTAATGACAAATGCTACAGCCGACAGCTTGATTCCTCAGTCTGTTTATGCCAAAAACCTCCGACCGCTTCTGCCCAAGGAAGCTTTTGAGCCCGATCCGTCAAAGCTGCTCATTCTATTGATCAACCTGGCAATCCTGCTGGTAGGCTGGGCGATCGCAGCTCAGCTAAAACACTGGCCGATCTATCTACTGTGGCTATATCTCCCTTTCGCCCTGGTGATGGCCAATAGCGTCATTGTTTTGCTGTTTGTCGGTCACGATTTAATGCATGGTAGCGTCATTCGCAACCGCCGCCTGGCCTACATCATCACGCTATTTAGCCAGGCCGTGCTATGGATGCCCCCTACCCTGTGGAAGCATGTTCACAACCGCGTGCATCATAGCAAAACAAACTCTTTAGAAGATCCCGATCGTAACTACCTGTATCAACAACCCAATGCCTTTGGTAAATGGATGCAAAACGCCTGGACACCCTCTTCCGAAGTTTCTATCCCAGGATTTACGCTGGGCATGATGGGCGCATGGGGCGTCTACGGTCTGCGGCACCTGGTAGCTGTTCTATTTTTTAGCCAAAAAGACTGCAATCATGTCACCGCTCAGTTCAAAATCAACGCAAAAGATCGGCGGGCGATCGTGGCAGAATTTTCGCTGATTGTTCTGCTTCATCTTGCCCTTTTGTCCTACTTGCAGTTCAATCCGATCGCCTTACTGCTGGGCTACTTTTTGCCCATTGGACTTGGCTATGCCGGACTCATATTCTACATTTACACCAACCACCTGTTTCGTCCCATGACAGAAGTCAACGATCCGCTCATCAACAGCGTTTCGCTGCATGTGCCCAAACTGTTCGATGTGATTCACTTCAACTTTTCATACCACGCCGAGCATCACATCTTCCCTGGCCTTAATTCTGACTATTACCCCCTACTCAGAGAATGCATCGCCGAGCTATACCCCGAACGAATGGGATACACCGTCACCGCTCAGGCAGCCTGGCAGTCTCTCTTTTCGACCCCACGCCATTACTTCGACGAAAATACGCTCACCGACTGGACAGGAACAAAACGAGTCCCCTGTATATTACCGACCGTATTACCCACCCCTGCGCCGCAGAACAACTCAGACCTTTCAACAGAAAGTGCGGCCCCTGCTGGTTAGGAGATCAAATTAGCCCAGCATGACATCTTCGTAATGCTCTACCGTTGGAAACGGATCGTAATAGTGATGTAACAAAGACTTCCACTGCTGATATTTAACCGACTCTCGAAACCCGCGCGTATGGGCTTCGAGAGTTTCCCACTGGACTAACAAAATATAGCGAGATGAGTTTTCCAGGCAGCGCTTGAGATCGTGGCTAACGTAGCCCTCCATCGACGCAATAATCGTCTGGGCGCGGGTGAAGGCTGTTTCAAACGACTGGGCTTGTTCGGGTTTTACATCGAGAATGGCAACTTCTAAAATCATGCTTACGGTTTCGTTTTTATCAAGAGGATGTGTTTGGATTTTTCTTGGGGCTGCCTTCAAAGTTGTTCTTAGCGACGTCCAAGAAACTTGCGATCGCGCCATCACACACCGTTACAACTAACCTGGCCAAAAATAATTGAGCCGTCTCAGACAATAGGACATCTCATGAATAGGTTCAACCCAAGCAGCCCATCAAAAGGTATATATTCCTTCAGATTTAATCTCTTTTTAAGATCTCGATTTTTCCGTTTTTCCTACCCATCTACCCAGAATTTATAGAAATTCGGCGAATCCATCCGGCCTCCTTTTCGCTGACTAGCATTGCTTAATCAAATGACTTGAGTATAGACGGTATAAAAAAGCAGATAGATTTCGCTGAAAGCGAGTGTATATCTAATTAATCGGCTTAATCGGCGGTAGAGAAACCCGCTAAAATGATTGCGCACAGGTTTTCCCCGCGCCAGTGTCACCGCTTTTCCCCATCTTTTCCTAGCGTTCCATCCATGTCTTCTTCGGCCTCTTCCTTCGGCGACTATTACCACCGCCTTCGTCTGCACAAAAACGCCAGCCGTCAGGAAATCAAAGCCGCTTATCGTCGGCTATCGAGGCAATATCATCCCGAGCTACATCCCCATCAGCCAGGTATGGCCACTCGGTTTTACGCCCTCAAGGAAGCCTACGAAGTGCTAAGCGATCGGGTACAGCGGCAGCGCTATGACCAGTGCCAGCATGACAGCCAGCACAAAATTCCTCGCCAGCCGCAAACGCCCTGTGACTATTACCTTCGCGGCGTTAACTACACCCTAGCCCACCGCTACCGGGCCGCCATTAGCGACTACACCCAGGCAGTAAAGCTCGACCCTCAGTTTGCCGAAGCCTATTTGCGGCGGGCACAAGTCCACTATTTAATCAAAGACGACCCCAGTACGCTCAGTGACTGTCAGCAGGCGATCGCGCTCAACTCCACCGAGGCCAAAACCTACTATTACCAGGGCATGGCCCGCTACCGATTGGACTATGTACAGAGCGCGATCGCCGCCTTTACAGACGCCATCACCTGCGATCCTGAAGATGCCGAATACTATTATCGTCGCGGACTTGCCTACCAGGACTTACACGAACTCCACCGAGCCGCCAGAGATTTTCGCCGAGCGGCGCGCCGCTCTCGCTTGCAGGGCGATGTCGCCAACTACCAGCGTTTGCAGCTACACCTGAAGCAGTTTGGCACCGCCGGGCGATCGCGCCCTATCCAATTCCTGGGCAGCCTCGCAGGCAAACTTTCCCAGCACACATCTTCTACCCCCCCGCCAACTCAATCACCTCCAAGCAGCCGTCCCCATCCCCCATCCCCCCCATC
>JBAQZP010000145.1:0-47468 GCA_049791095.1 Phormidesmis sp. | reverse complement strand
CCCCCACACCAGTGATCACCGGCATCGGCCACGAACGCGACGAATCTTTAGCTGATTTGGTAGCCGATGTTTGTGCCCATACCCCCACCGCCGCCGCAGAGCAGGCGATCCCTAGCTTAGATGAGCTATACAAAGAACAAGTGCAGTACTTGCAGCGGATTGTCCAAGTCGTCGCTGGCAAATTACAGTCAGCCCGTAATCAGGTGCATCAGCTTCAAACCCGGCTTCAGCAACTCCGGCTAGATCGACAGTTGGCCCAGCACCAGCAAGACATGAGCTGGCAACGTCAGCGGCTCACCGCTAGCTTGACCCACAGGTTGCAGTCGGCTCAGCACCAGCACCAGCGCTTGCAAGAAAAGCTCGCCACCCTCAATCCTGAATCGGTGATTGCCAGGGGCTATGCCATCGTTAAAGCCGAGGGTCAAATTGCCACTTGTGCCGCTGACCTTCCGCCTGGCACCCAGCTAAACATTCAACTGACTCGCGGGCAGCTCAAAGCAACCGTAACAGAGAATACTCCTTAAGTTATTAACAAAGTTATTAACATGGCCAAAACTAAAAAGCCTGCTGCGGGCGATGCGTTTCCCGACGATTGGAGCTACGAAGCCACCCTAGAAAATATAGAAGCAATTACTCGTCAGCTTGAAACCGGAGACCTGCCTTTAGCCGACGTTCTCGATCAGTTTGCAGCAGCCGTCACCTCACTTCAGCAGTGCGACCAGTTTCTACAAACCAAACAGCAACAGGCTTCGCTGCTAATAGAAACCCTCACGGGTGAGGGCGAGGGGACATAGGCCGCTATAAATCGCGGAAAGCTATGACCGCCTCAGAGCGTTTACTTTGCCCGGCCTCGAAAGTGAGCTGTGGCCGTTGCTGGTTGCGTGGACATTGGGCGTAGTAGCAGCCACATTTTCTGGCTTTTGGACGGTACCTTTAGCGGGGTAATGAACGGGTAATAGCACTTTGAAAACAGTGCCCTGGTCTGGCGCACTATCGACTGCAATACTACCGCCCATCCGCTTTACAAGCTGCTGTACCAGGGTTAGCCCGAGCCCAGCTCCAGTATTATCACTGCCGGGGCGGCGATGAAAAGCGTCGAACAGCCTGGCAATATCACTCTTGGCTATCCCTGCGCCAGAATCTTGCACGGTGAGGGCAACAAAATTGGGATTGTGAGGCATCGCAGCAACCCACACCCGCCCGCCCTTCGGTGTGATGTGAATGCCGTTATTAATGAGATGAATGGCGATTTGCTTGAGTTCGGACTCTGAGCTAGATATCTCAGGCAGCGTTGGCGGGACGGTGTAGGCCAGCATAATGCCTTTTTCTTCGGCGATGGGCTGATAGGTGCTGACAATCCCTGGGATCATGTCAGCTAGCTGTAGCGCTTGGGGTGGGGCGATCGCACTCGTTTGCACTTGCAATAAATCAATCACACTGGTAATCAGGGCTTTTTGGCGATCGCACTGGGCGCTAATCATCTCTAAGTACCGCTGCCGCTGCACTAGCTTCAAAGCAGGCGAGCCCAACAGGGTCAAAGCTGTTTTGATGGTCGTCAGTGGGGCCTGTAACTCTTGGCTGGCCTGGGATAGAAAATCAGGAGAAAGTGAGTAGCTGACGCCACCGACGGTCTTAGCCGTACTGCGATAGGTGGCTAGCTGCGATCGCATATCTGCTTGAGACTGTAGCTGCCAGGCCAGAAAAGCATCCGATAGCGGCAGTGATTCGCAGCTTAGCAATGCCGCTGGAAAGCAGTGATCCCACTGGCTGAGGACGGCCTGAGCAGCCAGAGAAGATTTCAGCACAGCGGGCGCAGGCTCCAGCGAGGTTTCCGAACCATTTTGTGAAGCGGCATCGGCTTCGGCATCTGAGTTAGAGGCCGACTCGGATACTGACTCGGATACTGACTCAGATAGCGAGTTGTCCTCAGCGGGGGCAGCGGGCAGGCTAGCTTCTATGATTTGCCGCACGTCTGTCGAGAGTGCGGCAACCGCTTTGCCAGAGGTCGAGCCGTACAGCTTGAGCGATCGCTTATCGACAGCGGACGCAGGGCGAGCAGCGAGCAACAGGCTCACAAAATTGTCAGCCACA
The DNA here is from genome assembly GCA_049791095.1 of Phormidesmis sp. Taxonomy (GTDB): domain Bacteria; phylum Cyanobacteriota; class Cyanobacteriia; order Phormidesmidales; family Phormidesmidaceae; genus Phormidesmis. Next base: position 45,377 of record JBAQZP010000145.1, on the reverse strand, counting down.
GCCATGCAGAGGTATTCGCGCTTAAACTCGCCGTCTTGCTCGACCGGAATTTGGCACAAGCTAGCGGCCAAATTGTCAGGCGGATGCCCGGTCTGATCGCCGAGTGTGTACAGCGTACAGCCCCTTGCCTGCTGCCCATATTGCCAAATATCTGTCCACCAAGCGTCATCTTTAGGAAGCTTTAACCACAGCGTAGCCGGTATCTGATGAGCGATTAAAAAATCGACCAGCGACTGGATAGCCGCTTTAAATCCCCGAGGGTCTACTGAGATCGCGGGTAGCTGCGGTTGAGAACTAACCAGATGAGTTTGGAGAGAGAGTAGCGGCATAGCGTATAGGAGGTGAGCAAGGGAACCGTAGGCTCATTTACTTAAATATGCCCAGATAGCGGCCCGATATTAGCGGGCTTGGGCCATCATTTCGGCATTTTCTCCCTTAGTTTTTGCCTGTTCAGTAGCTAGCTCTATTTTTCGGTCACTGCTAGGGCGAGCATTTCAGGCCAGCATTGATTGATTAACCAGTCGTTCATTCAACGCTGCCCTTGCTTGCTCTCTATCGTCAAAATGAATTTTCTCGGTGCCTAAGATCTGATAGTCTTCGTGACCTTTGCCAGCAATCACGATACCGTCGCCGGGCTGAGCTTGCAAAATGGCGCTACGGATAGCTTGAGCGCGATCGCACACCACCTGTTCATCCGCTAATGGCCCATCAATCCCGGCGACGACATCTTCTAGAATGCGATTGGGATCTTCTGTGCGCGGATTATCTGAGGTGACAACGGCGCGGTCGGACTGCTCATAGGCGATGCGGCCCATTTTGGGGCGTTTGGTGCGATCGCGATCGCCGCCACAGCCAAACACGCAAATCAGCTTACCCGGAATAAACGGTCTAGCCGCCTTCAGTGCATTCTCCAGGCTATCTGGCGTATGCGCATAGTCCACAATCACACTGATATCTTGCGCCACAGCCGCCATCTCTACCTGAACGCGCTCCATCCGCCCCGGTACGCCGGTAAACTGCGGCAGCGCTGCCAAAATATCTGCCAGCGAAACGCCCATATGCAGCGCTGCACCCACCGCCGCCAGCAGATTTTCTAAATTAAATTGACCCACCAGAGGCGATATAAAGAAGTCTTTTCCACCAGGGGTACAAAGGGTACCGCTAACGCCCTTTGGCCCGTAGATCAACGCTTCAGTATAAAGATCCGCGCACTTGTCATCCACGCTGTAAGTCCAAACCTGGTCGCTGCTCAGTCGCTTAATAAGCTTTTGGCCGTAGGCATCTTGCTGATTAATGATGGCGCGTCCTTTTAAGTAATCATCGCCAAACAGCAAAGCCTTTGATTCAAAATAGTCGTCGAGATCGCGGTGATAGTCGAGGTGATCTTGCGTGAGGTTGGTGAAAACGGCAGCTTCAAATGGAATGCGCCAAGTGCGATGCTGAGCAAGGGCATGGGAGCTGATTTCCATGACGACGTTGGCGCAGTCGGCCTGCTGAGCGGCGGCTAACTCACGCTGTAGGTCAATTGAGAACGGTGTAGTGTGGACGGCGGTTTGTTCGTAGCCGGGCCAGCGACTATACAGCGTGCCGAGAATAGCGGTTTTTTGCTGGGCTTGATTGAGGAAGTACTCAATTAAATGAGTGGTGGTCGTTTTGCCGTTAGTGCCGGTGACGCCCACCATTTTCATTTTCTGGGCGGGCTGATCGTAAAACCTGGCGGCAAGTTCGGCGCAGGCTTTGGGCAATGCCGAGGCAGTGAGGACAAGCGCATCGGTAGCGTTGGGTTTCGCTTGCAGGGCTGGGGGGGAAACCAGCGCGGCGATCGCACCCTTGGCGATCGCACCCTGCCAAAATTCACCGCCGTCAACCCGAGTGCCGGGCATGCCAATAAACAGATTTCCGGGTGCGATCGCCTGAGAGTTTGCCGATAAACCCGTCACTTCCTTCGACCAGCTAGCATGACCTTGCAACGACTCAGGCACCTCAAAACCCGCTGGCTGTAATCCGACAAACAATTCCTTCAACAGCATGTCATCTCTCCCCTATTTTTACGTTCTATCCTTAATGCATCTGTTTTTTTACAGACTGCGGAACCGCTGGCTGAGATTATGCCTCAAAGGGGCCTATGTGTGTCTGTATCATGTTTGCCACTCGCTCGACAGAAGCGCGAGGCGACACACGGGGCAAAGGTTTCTCGGCATCGGTTCCTGCCACTAGCTGACAGAGAACGGGGACTTCGTATTGATATTTCTGAAACCAGGTCTCATCTTGAGTAATATCGCGAATCTCTAACTGAAGGGGCATTGTCTCCAGCTTTTTTTGCAGCCCTTCGCAAAGGTGGCAGCCCGGCTTGCTATACAAAATTAGCGTCTTCATCGAGAGAGTAGCTCCAATATGCGGTTCATTCAGCAGTTGTCAGGATTGCTGATATTGTCGCGTATTGTGCAAGCGAATTAGAACCAATACGTAGCAAACTGACTGTTCCAGGTGAACTCTTGTAGGGAGCAGAGGGCAGTAAGTTGTGATTACCTGACAGACATTCGGTGGGCATTCGGCGGGCATTCGGTGGGCATTCGGTTAATGTCCGGTATCCCGATCGGATTACGCGGGTTTATGCAGTAGGATAGGACAGATCGCCTGAAACACTTCCAAACAATTATTTGCTTCAGGTCATTACGATCCGGTACATAACACCCGGCGATATTAATATGGTTCAGTGCATAGAAGCCCCTACTGCGGCTTTAGGCGTCGAGCGAGCAATCAATTCAGTCAGCGGCTCCTCTGTCAATCATCTCGACCTCGACAGTCTCAATCAGCGTTTTGAGTCGGCCTCTCCCCAAGAAATTTTGGCCTGGTGCATTCAAAACATCCCGGCAGGTCTGGTACAAACCACCTCTTTTAGCATGTTGGCCGTTACCCATATGCTGTACAAAGAGCTAAATCATCCCGTCCCGGTCATCTTTTTAGATACCTTTCATCTGTTTCCTGAAACTTTGGAAACTGCGCGCAAGGCTAAAGCGGCCTATGACTTGGATTTGCATACGTACCATGCAATTGGAGCCGAGAACCGAGAAACCTTTGCAGCGCGTTATGGTGATCGGCTATGGGAGCGGGATATTGATCGCTTTTATGAGCTGACGAAAGTGGAGCCTTTGGCGCGATCGCTCGACGATCTGAACGCCCAAGCTTGGATTACGGGCCGTCGCCGAGACCAATCTAAGTTGCGTCAATCGCTGTCGATTTTCGAGCGCGATCGCGACGGACGGCTAAAAGTTAATCCGCTGGCAAACTGGACGAAAAAAGAACTGTGGGCCTATACGTTTAAGCATGACGTGCTCTACAATCCACTGCACGACCAGGGTTATACCAGCATTGGCGATCAGCCTCTAACGACGAAGACCGCCGTCAATGAAGACGAGCGAGCAGGCCGTTGGCGCGGCAGTGAAAAAACCGAATGCGGCATTCACTTGTAAGACATCAGTTCAGATAGGCGTTAGTAAGGTGGCGGCTGCAACCTTGAGGTCAGGAAACAGCAAAGAATTGATTTGCTCAGTATCTCTGTACTGCCCAATTTCAAGGTAGGCGCTAGTAGCGGCATCGAACGCCAACACCAATACATGGCCATCTACCGGATTAACAATCCAATATTCAGGCACTTTGGCTAAGGCGTATTCTAACCGCTTGTCTACGGTGTCACGTTCGGTGTTGCCAGGACTTGCCACTTCAATGGCCAACAAGGGCGGGTTACCAGAGGCAAAAATGGCTTTGGTTAAGTGGAGCATCGCTCGCCATTGAGCCTTGCTACAAACTATGAGATCAGGATCTCTGAAGATGTGACGGGTAAGGTATGACGGTTTGGTATCAATTCACCATAGCCTAATTCATTTGTAAGACAGCACAACAACTCCGGCAATAATCAGCGCTGCGCCCGCTATACCAATTTTGGCGTACTCGGATAAAACAAGCCTCAAAAGAAGCGACAGAGGGTTTGATCTAAAATTGGCAAGCTCTCTATATTGTGCTTTTTTGTGGGCGACTTACCTAAGACAGCTTTTATCAACCCTGATGGGAACAATCGCGCCGAGATAGAAAGGCTTTTGCAACAGACGATCGCACTTTTGCTGACGGAAATGACGCAGGCGGGTGCGCGATCGCCCCTCCCCAATCCACCCGAAGCCGCCCAAATCGCACAATGGGCCACTATTCCCGAACAGTCGGTAGACACTGACGTACTGCTAAATGCAGTGCTCAAACAGATTCGCCATGCCATGAACCCGGCCCATCCCGGCTATATCGGTCACATGGACTCAATCCCCACCACGATGTCGGTGATTGGAGATTTGGTGGTCGCCGCGCTGAACAACAACATGCTCAGCGTCGAGATGTCGCCCCTGTTCTCACGTCTGGAGCCGCTGGTGATGAAGCAGCTCGCTATCCAGTTTGGATTAGGATCTACAGCCGGTGGGGTAATGGTAAGTGGTGGCAGCTTGGCAAACTTGCAGGCGCTGACGGTCGCTCGAAATATTGCGTTTGACGCGGTCAAAACAGGCGTCGTAGGGCTAAACTGGCAGCCGGTGTTTTTCGTTTCGGAAGTTGCTCATACATCCATGCAGAAAGCGGCAATGGTGATGGGGCTAGGGGCACAAAGTGTGATCGCCCTGCGCACAAACGCCAACTCTCAAGTAGATATCACCGATCTGAAAGCCAAGCTTGCCCAGGCCGAACAAGCTGGTCAGCAACCCTTCGCCATCGTTGCCACCGCAGGCACCACCGTCACTGGCAACATCGATCCCATCCCCGAAATGGCAGCAATTGCCAAAGCCTACGACCTGTGGTTTCACGTAGATGCGGCTTATGGCGGTGCGCTGATTTTTTCACCTGAGCATCGCGCTTTGCTGGCGGGTATCGATCAAGCCGACTCGATCACCTTCAATCCTCAAAAATGGCTATATATCGCCAAAACCTGTGCCACCGTCCTCTTCCGAAACTTTGACTTGCTCAAGCAGCATTTCCGCATACTAGCCCCCTACATGGGCGACGATGCCGAGTGGGAAAATTTGGGTGAGCTGACAATTCAGGGCACTCGTCATCCCGATATTTTGAAGCTGTGGCTGTCTTTACAGCATTTGGGCAGCGCTGGCTATGCCGAAATCATCCGTCACAACTACGCGGTGACTGAGCGATTTGTGCATGAAGTACAAAGTCGTCCTTGTTTGCAGCTAGCCAGTGAGCCTCAAATGAACCTGGTTTGCTTTCGGCTGGCTCCCAAGTCGGTAGCTCCCTCGCAATGGGATAGCCTCAACACGCAGCTACAGCGACATTTACTGGCAGCTTCTTCTGTATTTCTATCCTTACCGACCTACCGAGGCCAGCGTTGGCTAAAAGCCGTACTGCTTAATCCGTATACGACTGGAGAAACTATTGGGCAGCTCTTTGAGGAGATTGATGGTTTTGTGGGCGATCGCCCTTCAATCTAACTGTCAACACTGCCTGCCAACAGCAAAGCCTTCTTCTGCATCATCTTAAAAATGTTGTAAAACCCATTGGCCCGCGAAGGGGTCAAGCTCACATCTAGCTGGGTTTCTTTAATAAAGTCGGGCGTGAGCTGAACAATTTCTGCGGGCGACAGTCCGTTGAGCGCAGTCATTAGCATCGCTAACAGCCCCTTGGTAATTTGCGCGTCAGAATCGCCGTGGTACATCACCTTGCCATCCTCTAGCTCGGCAGTGATATACACCTGAGAAACACAGCCCTGCACTTTGTTTTCGGGCGTTTTGTCATCGGCGGGGAAGGCTTCTAGCTTTTTGGCATACCACAGCAGTTGCTCGTAGCGACGCTTGGGCTCATTGATGCGGGCAAAGCGTTTAACGAGTTTGTCGAGCTGAGCAGGGCGAGAGGAAGCTGTCATACCAATAATTTTTGTGTACTCTCCCACCATAGCGCTTCTAGCACTTTCTATCGGACGATCTATCGGGTGGTTTTCTATCCGCGACGGGCTACCGAGTCGCCGATTTAAGAATTACCGCTTCGTAGGGAATGACACCGATTTGATCGCTGCCCAAACACTGAGCAGCGGCTTTGGACAAGTCGAGAGTGCGATCGCCCGCATAAGGCCCCCGATCGTTCACCCGAACCACCACCGTTTGATTGTTTAAGGTATTGCGCACCTTGAGATGGGTACCAAAGGGCAAGGACTTGTGCGCGACGGTCAAATCAGTTTGATCGTAGGTTTCACCATTGGCTGTGGCTCGCCCGTGAAAGTAAGGCCCATACCAGGAGGCTTCGCCATTGAGGGTCAAGTCAGAATCTACTAAGTTCTGAAGCGTTGCCTGCGCCCTACCAAGGCTTAGAGGCTCGGCGTCTATCGCCAAACGCAAATTGTTTGCCCAGGCCACAGCGGCCCATTCTTTTGAATAGCCGATAGCTTCAGCCATGGAATCGTCAATAGGAAATAACGGCTGGCCCGCCGCAGAGACGACAAAATCGGCAGCATCGTTAAATTCAACCGGATGAGGCGCAATCGTACCAGCTTCAAAAAAGCTATGTTTGGTCAGGCGTCTGAGTCGCTGAGCCAGTCGATAAGCCTTGGCTTCATCGGCGACGTAGCCAAGGGTTTTATCTTTCAGGCTAATGCGGTAGCGAGATCCCGATGTAGGCACGCGATCGGCGTTAGGTAGGCACTGCTTGCCGTAGCGCGATGACCAGACTTCGTTCTCAAATTGGAGATGCTCAGCGCTGACGTCTATCAGCTCGACTTGAATGTCAGCAGCGGCGGCCCAACGCTTCCAATCGTTGCTGCGAGCCCACTGAATGGGAATCACCGAGCTGTACTGAAGCTGGCCAAATAGATTGCCTAACTGAGCCGTTTTGAAGGCTTGCCCCACAAAGTTAAAAGAGCGGGTGAGTTGGCCTGAGGACAACCAGCCAAAAGCGGCAGGCAATTTTTCTAATGACGTTTGGGGAGCGATCGCATGCCTGTCTGCGCGATCGGCTGCATTGACGTTTTCGACTGCGACAGGCTGGATTTCCGACGAAGGCGGTAAAGCTGGAGCGTCCATAATTTAGCGTTACCAGATGCGGTAGGCCAAGGCCTCGAACCTGTTTTCTTAAGAATTTACTTTTGTATCAAGCCCTACAAGTATACAGACTTTACCTCCTTTAATAGTTTCCTTAAACAAGGGTAGAGAAACACTCGCAGCAAGCCAAAAATAGGTTGAACAAGCCAAAACGCTGATTATTAAGCAATTTCGCTTCATGCTTCCTTCACAATTCTGGCTAAGAGCATCCCCACTTTTGAAAACCTCATCAACGTCATAGCTTTTACTAAACTGAACTCTCTTCAGCGCTTACCGTTTCAACTTCATGAAAGTCAGCAAAATCGATATAGCGATCGCCGTCGGGCATCCGATGAATGATGTCTTTGAACTGACGATTCCACAGCAGGTCGCGGGCGTAGTAGGTATGACGGGTGTGAATGGCCTGGGCCACTGTTTGGTCGATACCGACAATAGAAACAATCACGGCTGCGCTCGCTCGTATCAAATCGCGGTGGGAGAGGCCATAGAGCGGGCTATGTTCGTCGATGGGATGAAAGGCCGTCCAGGAAAGGAAGAAGCTGGGATTGCGATCGCGCAGCAAACCCAATTCATAAAAGCGCCGCATCATTCGGCCATCGCTGTGCTCATCGAGGGTCAAGTACACCCGCATTTGCGCTTCTAAAATTTGATTGCGCCGCTCGTTTGCCGCGCGAAACATCAGCGTAGGCGTGCCTTGAAAAGGGGCAATGACGACAGGGCGGCTAAACAAGACCTGGGCGGTGGGCCGGGCAAAGCGAGCATAGGCTAAACCGGTGAGCACAGCAATACCGAGCAGTGACACGATCGCTTCTAAAGTCACTAATAAATGGGCATAGGTTGTCCCTGGAGACATTACGCCATAGCCAATAGAGGCCGAGGTTTGCACGCTAAAGAAAAACGCATCGAAAAAGGAGCCGGGTGCGGCATTTTCGATGGTGCCTTCGCCCCCAGCTAGAAACAACGCAGCGCACAGAGCATTGGCCAGCGTATAGACACCCACCGTAATCGCAAAAAAGCCCTGCCATGGCACGGTCAGCATCAGGTAGTAGGGCGATCGCCAGTAGGAATACCAAGCGCCCAAACCCAAAATGTGAAATCGGCCATCTTTAATATGAATATGCACTTTGGGTAGCTTGCTGGCTCGCCGATGTGCCTGGTCGGCTAGCAGTTGCTCGCTCGATTGTGAAAGCTGTTCAATCGACGGCGGACGACGAGGGCGATCGGGGGGTTGCTGATCAATTTTCATGGGGCTTTCATCGGGCCTGAGGCCGTTTCGCGGGTCGGTACTATAGAAACTATAGATGGCCAAATCACACGGAAGGGCGGCGGTGCCAACACTATCAGAACTCACTCAACGGCTAGAAGGGCATCTGCGATCGCTCAGCGGCCCCCGCGACCCTTACCTGAATTCAGGCAAACACAAGCTTGCACAGCAATACATCCGCACCGAGTTAGGCAAATGGGGCGAGGTCACGAGTCAGCGTCTGATGTCACAGAACCGAGAATATTTCAATTGGATGACGAGCTTTCCGGGCTCACGCCCCCAGCTCGCCCCTATTTTAGTCGGCGCTCATTACGACACGGTGCCCGGCTCGCCCGGCGCGGACGATAACGCCAGCGGGGTTGCCGTGCTGCTAGTGCTGGCAGAACTTTTCTCGCAGCAGCCGACCCATCGCCCCGTCCATTTCATCGCCTTTGACCTAGAAGAATATGGCCTAATAGGCAGTTCGACCTGCGCCAAAGCCTGGAAAACACAGCGCAAACCCATCCATTTGATGCTGTCATTAGAAATGCTCGGCTACTTCTCTGACGCGCCGCAGCAGTACCCGCTGGATGCGCTCAGCCGCATTTATCCCGACACGGGCAACTTTATTGCCTTGATTGGTAATGGCCCTACGCTGACGAAAATGATTGCGATGCAGCGCGGCCTACGAGCCGCCAAGGCACCTTGCCAATGGCTACCTGTTATCAATAAAGGCAGGCAAATTCCAGAGACTCGACGCAGCGACCATGCGCCATTTTGGGATGAGGGCTATCCAGCGGTGATGGTGACCGATACTGCACATCTTAGAAATCCGCATTATCACACTGCTTCAGATCGCATCGAGACGCTGAACATAGAGATGATGGCAAAGATTACGCAGGGATTGTTTACGAGCCTGCGACAGATGTAGCGGTGACGATCGGCGTCTGCTTACAATCTGCCTACAATGAGAGCAGCAGTCTAAACGGCCTTTTCATGCGCTTTGCCATCATGCCTGTGCTTTTTCTGGGCGTAACCCTGGCTGGACTTTCAGTTAGTCAAACAAGATTGGCCCAAAGCCCCGTGGCCGAAATAGCGCTACCTAGCGAGGTTGATACCTATTTTGGGACGGTGGCGGGCGGTGGCGCACCTGACTACAACGAAATTGCGCTGGAAAAAAACGTGCTGTATTTTCAGCGATCGCTCACCGAACTAGGACTCGATCCAATCCTGGCCAGCCTGTTTTTTGCCAATGGCAACGATGGCGCGGCGACAGTTCGCTATATCGACGAAAATAACGAGCAGCAGTTCAAAGCCCCCAACATTCCAAACCTGGACGGGGCGGCCACCTATGCCAACACACGCGGCTGGTTTCAGGCTGTAGCCGATGCCCAAAAGCCCTGCCCTGCCTTCTTTTATTTCACTGGCCACGGCGCTCACAATGTTGAGAATGAAGACGACAACTGGATGATTCTGTGGGAGGAGGCGTTTGTGTCGGTTACAGAGATGGCTAGCTGGTTAAAACCGCTGAGCGCCGATCAGCCTTTTGTGACAATGATGGCCCAGTGCTATTCGGGCGCGTTCGCTAATTTGATTTACGAAAATGGCGATCCCTCGCAGCCTGTAGCGCTGCAATCTCGCTGTGGCTTTTTTGCAACGGTGGCTTCGCGCCCTTCGGTGGGCTGCACGCCGGCGGTAAATGAAGCAGATTATAAGGACTACAGCTCTAGCTTTTTTGCGGGGTTGACGGGACGCGATCGCCTTGGCAACCCGGTCGCAACCGCCGACTACAACCAGGATGGCCGCATTGCTTACGCCGAAGCCCACGCCTTTGCCAAAGTCGATGAAGAAACCACCGACTGGCCAATCTCTACCGTAGAAGCCTGGCTACAGCGGCAGCTAACTGAGCAGGATGTGGAAAGGATACTCACGCAGCCCCTATCAACCTGGGTTAGCGTGGCTCGCCCCGAACGGCAGTATGTGGCAAAGCAGCTCGCAGCCAAAGCCGGGTTTGCGCATCATCAGTCGTACATCGCTAACCGCGATCGCCTACCGCTTCCGGCTGAAGATACAGTGCCCGAAGCCTATCAAAAACGGTTAGAAATGGAACTGCTAAACATCGCCGCCGAGCAAATGATTCGGGCAGAGCAGAACGCAGAGAAAATCGCCATTTTAGACAAAATTATCAACTGTGAAGCCAGCAGTCCTAGACCTCCGCTTCAGGCCAAATCCTCTGCCGAATTACAAGGTTTCTAGAAAGCTTAGCAAATCAGCCATATCCTTTTCTTCTGGCTGAAACTGTGGCATTGGTGGCGTTTGCCCACTTGTCACCTGGTCAATCAAAGCCACGCGCGACCGACGTTCAGAGACCGCTCGCAGATCTGGGCCAACTTCACCCGCAGCCTCTAATCCGTGGCAAACTGCGCAGTTTAGCTTGAATATTTCGCGCCCTCTAACCGGATCACCCGTTAATTGCAAAACGCTGTGAACGTAAGGATCGCTAGTTTGGATGGAATGTACGCCCCAGATAAGCACAGCGGCGGCCAGCACTATGCCCACCGCAAGCATTGCCATCCGCTGCATAAGGTTTCGACTAAGGGGTCGCTGATCTTGCTGACTATCTTCGGCCTGGATTTGCGCCGTCTGCTTTTGAACACTGTCTACTGACACAACCCACGCTTCTCGCAACAAGTCTTTAGCTACATATATCTTAAGATTTTTTCAGAGAAAAACACAAGCCTTCGCCGGGTATCCGCCGATATTGCGAGCTTTTCGACCGCATCTGAGCGCGTTAATAAACTTGAATGTACTTTCGCGCTTAGGCTACCGATTCACATTAAGATTGAATAAGCCAACTGGCACCCATTTTCATAATTTAGTTTCATATTTAGAGAGGAGAATCACTGTGGTAGAGCCTTTACTGTCCGGCATTGTGTTAGGTCTTATTCCCGTTACGCTACTGGGCCTATTTGTCGCGGCCTACATGCAGTACCGCCGAGGCGATCAGCTAGGGGGCTAGGTCTTTGGCATGAAGTCACTCAGACCCTTCATTGCAAGCTGAGCACTACCATAGGCAGCTTCGGTTTGCCGGGCGGCTGTCACGCTTACGCCTAGTCGCCGCTGACGCAGTGCTTGCCAGGTAATGTTCTGTGCGCCGCCGCCTGCGGTGTATACCTGCTGCAACTTTGGGGCTCCTAAACGAACGAGGGTTTCGTAGCCTTGGGCTTCAATGCGGGCGATCGCATCCAAAATGCCATACAAAAATGCCCGATCGTCATCAGGGCGAGGCGTCAGCCGAGGTGCATAATCCGGGTCATTAACCGGAAAGCGTTCGCCGACAGACGTCAGCGGATAGTAGTCCAACTCACAGGGCTGAGAAATATCGATTTGGCTGCTCAAATCTATCAACTGCTGTGGCGTAAAGAACTGCCTGAGCACCGCGCCCCCCGTGTTAGAAGCACCGCCCGCTAACCACAGGTCGCCCAACCGGTGGCTGTAGATACCAAAGCTTTGATCATCAATGGGGCGATCGCTCAGTAGCTTTAGCACCAAAGTCGAGCCCAAAGACGTAACGGCATCGCCTAGCTGATGAGCCCCACTGGCTAAGAAGGCGGCAATACTGTCCGTGGTACCTGCGCAGACCTGGCAGGTTGCAGGCAAACCGAAGCGCTTAGCTATCTGCGGCAGGATAGGTGCGATGATGTCGCCGGGCGATCGCACCGCCGGTAACCAGTCAGCTATTGGCAAATCTAACAGCCAGTCGGGATAGCGCAGCGTCCTAACGTCGTACCCTAGCTTTAGCGCGTTGTGATAGTCGCTAATGCCTGGCTGGGCGTGAAGCAGGCTAGCGAGCCAGTCGGCTTGATGCAATAGATGGGTGACTTGCGATCGCACTTCATAATCTAGATTATGCCGCCACCACAATGCTTTGGCCAAGCTAGAAGTGGCGCTTAAAGTCGGGCTTCCTAGCGGTGCGACTGAGGCGATCTGCGGTAGAACCGATCGGGCGATCGCATTGTTGTACAGCAGCGGTGGGCTGAGCGGGGTGGACGCGCTATTACAGACCAGTACAGTAGCCGAAGTGCCGTTGATGGCAATGCGGGCAATGTGGGTTCGGGTTTGGGGTGCGATCGCCGCCAAGATCTTCCACAAAATCTGCCGCCATACAGAAGCATCTGCAACTTCATCAGGCAAAAACCGATAGCTAGATTGACTCACAATCTTGCCCGCCGCATCCAGCACCATTCCCCTCGCGCCAGACGTGCCAAAGTCAATACCAAGCGAAAGCATCAGCCACCCGCCTTCTAAAAATACAGATCAAAAAAAGGCCCCACGAGTGAGACCTTTGACCAAGCAATTCTGGCTCAGACAGGCATATCTGTCTGAAAACGAACCTATGGTTTTACAGGCTTCTATACGCTGATTTCGCTGACTTCGCGTGAAATAAAGTCAAAGGGCTGATCGATAAAGGAAGCATCTTCAATGCCCGCATCAGCAGCCATTTCCTTCACCATATCCTTCATAATCTGAATGCCCTTAACCGTCGGCGCAATCGGCACACCCAAAGAGTTGTAAGTTTCCCTCAGGCCCTGGAGCACCCGCTCCATCAATACGTCGTTGTTACCGGCTACCAGGGCATAGCTGCTATAGCGCAAATAGTAATCCATATCGCGCAGGCAAGCCGCATAGCGACGAGTGGTATAGGCATTTCCACCCGGACGAATCAGCTCGGGCTCTACCTCAAACAGCTTTTTACCCGCTTCGCGCGAAATTTCAGCCGCGTTAGCACTGATCATCGCAGCCACTTTCACCCGGTCGGCACCCGTTGTGAAATACGACTGCAAAGAATCTATGGCAGCACGATCCAGGTAGCGGCCAGTGGTGTCGTAATTGCTAATTAAACTGGTGATCGTATCTCGCATAAAGTTCTCCCGACGTTTGGCGATTCAGACGAATGCCCTTAAAACTAAGCAGAGGCTAAACAAGCCAAATTCCCTAATAACAAGGGTTTCCACCTTTAAGCTGGTAGCTTTAAGTTTACCATGTCAGTTAAATTCCCTCCCCTTAGGCCCTCGCTATATGAGCGTTATCGAAGGAAAAGTTTACAATTCGAGCCAATTGAAACGTTTTGTAAAAATAAGCTTACAGAGCAAGTTTCATCAAAAGTTTCATCAAACTTGTTCGACGTTTCACCAGGGTTGTTAGACATTTTGTATATCGCTATACAAAATCTATCAATCTCTATCCATACGATCATTAACGACCCACACGGCACCCCTCAAGAGACAGCTAAAGAGAGCCAGTCGGATAACACTTAGGAAAGAGATATGACCGGAAACGAGACGCGCGTTCAAGCTATTTACGAGATTACGAATAAACAGCCGATTGAAGCTAAACCGTCGGAAAAACTTGAAGATATCTGGGCATCGCATGTCTTCAGCCTGAGCAAAATGCAGGCGACACTGCCAAAAGACGTTTTTAAGTCGCTAAAGAAAACCATTAAAACGGGCGAAAAGCTTGACCCTACAGTGGCTGATGCCGTTGCTGGTGCCATGCGCGACTGGGCCATGTCTATGGGCGCTAGATTTTATGCCCATGTGTTCTATCCGCTCACGGGTGGCACCGCCGAAAAGCACGATGGCTTCATTTCACCTCAAAGCGATGGCGGCGTCATTTCAGAATTTTCGGGCAAGCTGCTGATTCAAGGTGAGCCCGACGGATCTTCCTTTCCTAACGGCGGCATCCGCGACACGTTTGAAGCCCGTGGCTACACCGGCTGGGACGTGACTAGTCCTGCCTACATTCTCGAAAATGAGCATGGTGCAACGCTGTGTATTCCTACCGTTTTTGTTTCTTGGACGGGGGAGGCGCTCGACAAAAAAACGCCGTTGCTACGCTCTATCGCAGTCGTAGACAAGGCCGCTAATCGCCTGTTGAAGCTGCTGGGCAATAGTGATGTTGCGCCGGTCAATTCTAGCTGTGGCGCTGAGCAGGAGTATTTCCTGGTCGATGCTAATTTTGTCAACGCTCGCCCTGACTTGATGATGGCGGGCCGCACGCTCTTTGGCAAAGCCCCCGCTAAAGGTCAGCAGTTTGACGATCACTATTTTGGTGCGATTCCGCCGCGCGTACAGGCGTACATGCACGATGTAGAAAGCAAGCTTTATAAGCTGGGCATTCCTGCAAAAACGAGCCACAACGAGGTCGCACCCGGCCAGTTTGAAATTGCCCCCGTGTACGAATCTGCCAACGTCGCCAGCGACCACCAGCAGCAGATGATGACCACCCTGCGCGACACCGCCAAGGAACATGGCTTGATCTGCCTGCTGCATGAAAAGCCGTTTGCTGGTATCAACGGTTCGGGTAAGCATGTCAACTGGTCAATCGGTAACTCCACTCAGGGCAACCTGCTCGATCCGGGTGATACACCCGAAGAGAACCTTCAGTTTCTGGCCTTCTGTGGTGCAGTCATTCGCGGTGTACATCTGTACGGCCCTTTGATGCGTGCAGTCATTGCGACCGCCAGTAATGATCATCGCTTGGGTGCTAACGAAGCGCCGCCCGCGATTATGTCTGTCTACTTGGGAAGCCAGCTAGAAGAGATTTTCAACCAGATTCAAGCAGGTGAGCTAAAGGGCTCTAGCCATAAAGGTGTGATGCAGTTGGGTGTGGATGTGCTGCCGCCGTTGACCAAGGATGCGGGCGATCGCAACCGGACATCACCTTTCGCCTTCACCGGCAACCGCTTTGAGTTTCGTGCAGTTGGCTCCAGCCAATCCGTCTCTGGCCCCTTGATCGCGCTTAATACTATGATGGCCGACTCTCTTAACTGGATCTCTGACCAGCTAGAGAGCAAGATCTCAGATGGCGATATTGGTAGCGCCGTTCAGTCTGTCCTCAAAGACATTATGGACAAGCATGGCGCGGCTGTCTTTGGCGGTAACGGCTACTCTGAGGCATGGCACACCGAAGCAGTTGAGAAGCGCGGATTGCTGAATATTCCAACCACTGCTGACGCCCTCCCTTACCTGAAAGATCCCAGTATTAAAGCGCTATTTGAAAGCACTGGGGTACTCTCGCCTACCGAGCTAGAAAGCCGGTTTGAAGTATACGCCGAGCAGTACATCCTCTTCATTGAAGTAGAAGCTAAGTTAGTCACTGACATGGCCAAGACGCTGATTTATCCCGCAGTCATGCGCCACCTTAGCGAAGCTGCCGGCACTGTGGCCAATCTCAGCGACATTGGCATCAGTGTAGATAAAGCTCCGGTTGAGAAAGCGGCGGGCCTAGCCAAAACTTTATTCGACGGTGCTAACGAGCTGGAATCGGCCATGAGTAAGCATGACTTCCCCTCTGTCGAGGAGCATATGCAGTACTGCGCAGGCACGATTCGCGGCATGATGGACAGCGTCCGCGAAGCCGCCGACGCCCTCGAAGGCGAAATTGCCGATGATCTCTGGCCTTTGCCAACTTACGAGGAGATGCTGTTTATTAAGTAGAGATCGGCTCTGCTCAGACCAGCGCATTGAAAGATAGGCACTAGAAATAAAAAGCCACCTGTGACGGGTGGCTTTTTCTATTTCTAAAGGCAGCTTTTATTAATTTCTCTCCGCAATTTTCGTAACACTCTTTTACAATAAAAGCAGTTTGTTAACCCGAAACCCGCGCTCGGCCCTCATACCTCCTATGCCAGACACTCTCACAAAAATCGCCTACCAAACTTTTCAACAAAGCAAACAGTACTTTGGCTTCGCTCACAAGACCCTCAGCACTCAGTTTCTGAATACGCTGTCTGAAAAAAAGCGTAGCGAGCCCAATCCGCTCGACCCGAAGATGCTACAGGCCATTCAAAGCCGCATTGATAAGCTGCTAGAAATTGACTGGCAAGATGCAGAGAACGGCGTGTACCCCAAAGAGGCCCTGTTTGCAAATCGTTGGGATGACTTTTTTCGCTACTACCCTGAGCTGTGGATAGACTTGCCCAAAATTTGGGATCGTGCTACTAACAAGCGCCATCAAGACTTTAGCGAGGGTATCAACACCGCAGGCTACCCGGACTATTACGTTCAAAACTTTCATCATCAAACGGATGGTTACTTCAGCGAAGCCTCGGCCAACATGTACGACCTTCAAGTAGAAGTTCTCTTTAACGGCACAGCGGCCCCTATGCGTCGCCGAATTTTAGCGCCGCTAAAGCAACACCTCAGTCAAATGCCAGTGGCTGTAGGCACCACACCGCAACCACTGAAGGTGCTCGATATTGCCTGCGGAACAGGTAATAGTTTGGAGCTGATTAATCAGGCGATGCCTGAAGTCGCGCTGTACGGCGTCGATCTTTCACCGGCATATATCCGTAAGGCTAACGAGAGCTTGGCGAATAGCAAGGGTCTGATTCCGGCTCAGCTCGTGCAGGCCAACGGCGAGGAACTTCCGTTTGTCGATCAGTTCTTTGAGGCGACCACGAGCACCTTTTTGTTCCACGAGCTACCGGCTGACGCGCGTCAAAACGTGATTAATGAAGCCTTCCGCGTGACTAAGCCCGGTGGTATCTTTGTCATTTGCGATTCTATTCAAAAAGCGGACACGCCTGAATTCGCACCCTTGATGGAAAACTTCCCAGCGATGTTCCACGAGCCCTATTACCGTCACTACATTAGCGATGATTTGGTCGCTCGCTTAGAGTCCGCAGGCTTCACCAGCGTTGAAACCTATACCCACTTTATGAGCAAGTACTGGGTAGCCATAAAGCCTGGCATGTAGCAAAAATTTTGGATAATCAACGTGATTTTCACGAAGCACAGCGAGGGTTACTAGCTGTGCTTTTTGCTATATGGTGAAATCGCTTATTATTCATAAAGATATATGCCTACTGCCGAATTAGCTTTTGCTTGTCTGAGGGTCTATCACATGCTCTCGAATGGATATCAACCGATTTATGTATTTCGATATGATGAGAGCACGAATGATGTTTATATCTTGGCAGGAATCAACGAAGGCATAGAGATTGTAGTCGATGCAAATGGCCGTTGGGAGCTTGTAGGATGACTAAACCTGATTTTGAGAAAATGACTCGAAAAGATTTGAAAGCCTACGTTGTCAGAAATCTCGAAGACGAAGAAGCTATTCAGTTTTTGATCAAGACAGCTAAGTCAAGTGGGCCTGGATATCCATACCCTAAGACGGAAGCAGAGATGAAGGAGCAGCAGGCAATGCTGATGGAGAAAATTAAACAGCTCAATAACGAAGGCGATGTTGCATAAACGATTACTCACGCTTTGAGCTGCTCAAACAACCGACGGACTTTGACCAAGTCTTTATCTCCTGGCGACCTTTCTACCCCACTAGAGAGGTCGATTCCGTTAGGGGAAAGCTGCGCTAGTGCTGAGCGGATGTTGTCTGGATTAAGGCCACCTGCGAGGAACCAGGGACGGGTAGGTGAGAATGCTTTTAAGCCTTGCCAGTTAAGGGTATGGCCCGTGCCGCCGAGCTGGTCGGGATGATAAGCATCTAGTAATAGTGTATCGACGCTATGTTCGTAGGTCAGGGCGGTTTCGAGGTCTTTGGCAGAGCGCACCCGAAAGGCTTTGACAAGTTTTATGTCTAAGCTGGCGTGGTTGAGAGCGTTGCGAAGGCGCTGGCAGGTGGCGAGGGTTTCGTCGCCGTGGAGCTGAATAGCGGTAAGACCAGCCGTTTTGGTGATGCTTACCATGTTGGCAAGGGGGGCGTTGGCAAAGACGCCGAAGTGATCGACCCCAGGAATGGCGGCGGCGATGGGCGCGATCGCATCCACTGCAATATACCGAGGCGATCGCGGCACACAAATATAGCCCAAGGCCGTTGCACCCATCTGGGCGATCGCCTGCCCCTGTTCTACGCAAGTAATTCCACAAATCTTTACCTGCAACATGATCTCCCTGCTAGATCGCTAGATAGCCGGTTATCCCCAACGCCGTGTACCGCCCCGAATTAGCTGAGTCGGTACAATAGGAGTAACGTTTTAATCGTAGGCTTTGATCGGCTCCGAAGGATAGCAATTATGCAAACTGGTTGGCGAGTGGGCTCTTTATTTGATATCCCACTGTTTATCGATAACTCCTGGTTCTTTATCGTCTTGCTGATTACCTTTGTCCAGGGCAGCGACCCCGGATTGCAAAGGGTAGCAGGCGGTGTGACCGGTGCGTGGATTGCGGGATTTGCTCTGGCGCTCCTGCTATTTGCCTCGGTGCTATTGCATGAGCTAGGCCACAGCTTGGTCGCTCGCTCTCAAGGCATTACGGTGAAATCCATTAAGCTATTTTTGTTTGGGGGCGTCGCTTCGATCGAGAAAGAGTCGAAGACGCCGGGTGAAGCGTTTCAAGTAGCGATCGCAGGCCCCGCCGTCAGCATGGCGCTCTTTTTAGGTCTCACTGTCCTGGGCAACTTTCAAGGTCTCCCCGATATTGCCAAAAGCATTATTCTCAGCGTCGCCACCACTAACCTGGTGTTGGCTTTATTCAACCTGATTCCAGGGCTTCCCCTTGATGGCGGGCAAATTTTCAAAGCTGCCGTCTGGAAAGCCACTAATAGCCGGGCCAAAGGTGTTCGCTGGGCCGCCCGCTCGGGTCAGGTCATTGGCTGGGGCGCGATTTCTTTAAGTTTGACAGCCTTCTTTTTTACCGGCAGCATCGATCTGCTGTGGCCTGCGCTCATCGGCCTGTTTATCCTTCGTAATGCGCGTAACTACACTCGCATGAACGACTTGCAGGAAGGACTTTCTAACCTCAAAGTTGCTGACGCCACTATCCGCGACTTCCGCGTTCTAGATGCCAACATGTCTCTACGCCAGTTCGCTGATGAATATCTACTGCTCGATCAAAAGCAGGCTCCGGTGTATTACGCCTCGTCAGAAGGTCGCTACCGTGGATTAGTTTCGATTGACGGGTTGCGCCAAGTAGAGCGCAGCGAATGGGAAACCCGTGACTTGCACAGCATTGCGCAGCCACTGCTACAGACGCCTCACGTCAGAGAAGGGATGCCGCTGACTGAAGCCATTGAACTAATGGAAAAGAAGTCGCTGGAGCGATTGACTGTACTAACCCCGGCGGATGCGGTGGCCGGGACATTGGATCGCGGCGACATTGTCAGAGCCCTGGCGCAAGCGCTTAACTTCCCGATTTCTGATGCGATTATTCAGAAGATTAAGGAAGAAGGGGTGTATCCGGCTGGGTTGCAGTTGGGGGCGATCGCGCAATCGATTGAACCAGCGCCAGTCGAGCAAGCCTAAAATCAAACCAGCGCTGCTAGTATCATCAGATGGAGTAATTAGATGACAGTTACTACGCAAAAACTCACCTTCGAGGAATACCTCAAATATGAGGATGGGACTGATAGCCGGTATGAGCTGGTAAACGGAGAGCTGGTGTCGATGAGCTTAGGCAAAGGCCGTCATGGACGCATCATCAGATTTCTAGCTCGCAAGCTTGATGCAGAAATAGCAAAGCAAAGACAGCCTTGGATAGCAGAGCACTCCCTAATTGGGGTGCAATCACCCAGAGGCAGCCGGTGGGATACTTCTCGCATTCCCGACATCACAGTTTTGCCGGTTGCTCAGTTTGAAGCAATGGATGATCGAGAAACGGTTATAAGACTGAACGAGCCTCCACCTTTATTGGTGGTCGAAGTGGTCAGTCCATCCACGCAAAGTGATGACTACCGGGCCAAACGTACGGAGTACGCAGGGCTAGAAATTCCTGAATACTGGATTGTCGATCCGATAGAGGGCTGTATCATCGTTGGCGCTATGGAAAACAGATTCTACGACTCATCTGACTTTCGAGGCGACGAGATTGTTCGATCACATACTTTTCCTAACCTTAAACTGACGGTTGCCCAAATCTTGAGCGCCAAATTGTAAGGCACTTTTAATTTCCGCAGCGGTGAGCGATCGCCGCTCAAACTCAACATTAAAACTTCGGCTAGCAGCCTGCACTAGCGCCGCCGTAATATCATCTGGGTTCACGCCCGTCGGCAGATTTGGCGGTGCAATCTTTTCGCCAAACACTTTTTCAAATAGCTCACTATCTGGCTGTAATCGCATAGAGCCATGTTGCAAGATGCCGCGATCGCGATACACCTGAGCACTACCAATCAGTTTGTAACCATCCGCCATCACCAGATCAGCCGCTGTCGCCGTACCAAAGCAGTTTGGGTTATGAATATAGCCTCGCCCTGCCTCGCCAAAGCTCAGGCCCACCCCTAAGCTACACCAGCCTTCGATCAAGAATTGGCAGAGCTGTTGGTAAATTTCTCGGCGCGAACCAGTTAGTCCTGAGGTGATCAATGCATAGGTCAGGTCGCCGTGATGGAGAACGGCGCGGCCTCCAGTAGGTCTGCGAACAAGATTTACAGGCTGGCCTTGCCAGGTTAGCGACTTCCAAGACTCGGGAAACTGGCGCTGGTGATAGCCCAAAGAAAGCGTGGGCCTGAGCCAGGTATAAAACCGCAAACAAGGCGGCTGTAATCCTTTCACATGCTGATCGAGCAGCCAGCTATCGATTGCCATCTGCTCCGTACCCGTTCCTTCACAGAGCGGAATAAACCGCCAGCTTTTAGCCTCCCTTTCGACCTCCCTCAACGCTGCCACCTAAGCAGCCGGATAGTCCTTCAGCAGCATCTCATCATTTTCATCGGCAATGGAGGCCACGATAGTCATCAGCCGAGAGATTTCACTCGCGTTAATATCTTGCAGCGTCCGCGAAGCAAACACCACCACATTTTGGTCAATCAAACCAAAGCAAGCTTCAAACGTATCGCCGCAGTTCAGCTCTAGCAAGCGACGCATCATGGCGGGCTCATTTTGTACGGGCAGCTTATGTACCGGTGCCCAGGTGGTAAAGGTATCGTCGTCCGTCTCACCCGATAGCTGCACATACACTTCTACCGTGCCGTATTTGAACTTCCATAGATGACCACCATCGGTGTGATTCACCATCGCGCTGTCATCCTGCTCCAGGCTAGAAATGACGGTTTCAATCACGTCTACATAGCCCGTCACAAAAGACGTTTCATCGGTGTCGTCTTGAATGGTGGGAAGGTTGGAAGTAGAAGTTGCCATAGCAGTAACTTGTAAGTAGGGAGTTGATTATCCCAACTCTATCGCTGGTTTTCACAAAATGGAAGCGCTTTGGGAGGAAAGGAGGGGAAGGGAAAAAGGGGTAAGGGTGGAGAATTACTTAGTAGTTGGAAAATCCGGGTTGATGGCGAATCAGGCTTAAGAATTCTTCGCGGGTTTTGGCGTCTTCGTCGAATACGCCGACCATAGCGCTGGTGACTGTCCAAGAGCCTGGCTTTTGGACGCCGCGCATGGCCATGCACATGTGGCTCGCTTCCATGACGACAGCAACACCTTTGGGGTCTAGCACTTCTTCGACGGCTTCGGCAATTTGACGATTCAGGCGTTCCTGCACCTGCAAACGGCGGGCGTACATTTCGACGATGCGGGCAAGCTTGCTAAGACCGACGACGCGCTGATTGGGAATGTATGCAACATGAGCGCGGCCCATAAAGGGCAGCATGTGATGCTCGCACAGGCTAAAAAAGCTGATGTCGCGCACTAGCACCATTTCGTTATGGCCTTCGTCAAAAATGGCGTCGTTGACGATGGTTTCTAACGATTGCGAATAGCCCTGAGTGAGAAAGCGCATAGCTTCGGAAACGCGGTGGGGCGTTTTTAGCAAGCCTTCGCGTTCGGGGTCTTCGCCGACGGAAAGTAGCATCGTGCGCACAGCGTCCATCATCGGGCCGTTATCTTTGGTAGGGTCAATGGTGGAAAGCTGGCAAGAGGGCGGCGGGGTACGTTTAGACTGGCGATCGGGGCGGATCTGGCTGGCGGGTATTTTTTTACCGTTGCCGCTTAGAACAGGGTCGCTTAAGTCCTGCCCCCCATTTGCAGCCGGAATCCCGTCGGAGATAGTCATAAAAGGTGTTTCCAAAAACTAATATTTAAAGTTGCTACTCCGAAAATATGCCGATTTGACGGAATTTGTCGTAGCGCTGCGATCGCCTCTGCTCTGGGCTCAATGCCAGCAGCGTTGTCAAGTTTTGCGACAGGGCCTGCTGTAAGATGTGGGCCGCTTCAATTGGGGCCGCGTGACAACCGCCAATCGGTTCAGGCAATAGCTGATCCAATATTCCTAAATTCTTTAAATCCCAGGCCGTTACCTTTAAAGCTTCTGCTGCTTGAGCAGATCGCGAGGCGTCTTTCCACAAAATAGAAGCGCAGGCTTCGGGGCTGGCGACGTAGTACACCGAATGCTCGAACATCAGCAGGCGATCGCCTACCCCAATCCCGAGCGCCCCGCCCGATCCACCTTCGCCAATCACGGTGCAGATAATGGGCACGTCCAGGCGAAACATTTCCCGCAGATTGTGCGCGATCGCCTCCCCCTGACCCATTTCTTCTGCTTCAAACCCCGGCCAGGCACCCGGCGTATCAATAAACGTCATAATCGGCATGTCAAACCGATTGGCATGTTCCATCAGCCGCATTGCCTTGCGATAGCCCCCCGGCACGGGCATCCCAAAGTTACGAGCCACATTGTCTTTGGTATCGCGCCCTTTTTGCTGGCCCAACATCATCACGGGTCTGCCTTCAAAACGGGCAATACCGCCGACGAGGGCTAAGTCGTCTTTGCCAGATCTGCGATCGCCATGCAGCTCTATCCACTCTTCACTAATCGCTTGAATATAATCCAACGTGCTAGGCCGACGTGGATGACGCGCCACCTGAATTCGCTGAGACGGCGATAGGCTGGTAAAAATTTCCTGGCGTAGCTGCTGAGCCCGCGACTCTAGCTGATAGATTTGATCAGAAACATCTACATCATTATCTTCAGCCAGCTCCCGAATCTGGGTAATCCGAGACTCCAGCTCGGCCAGCGGCTTTTCAAAGTCCAGCAAAATTGGCCTGCGTTCAGTCGTTGCCATGGGGGATAGAGGCTAAATGAAGGGTGAGATCTAGATTACCGCAATTTCTGACTGGCCGGACTTCTGCCGGGGCAGACGCTAGCGCGAACGACTATGCTCAGCCCTTTCTGTACTCAGCCCTCTACAGCCTCTAAATTAAACCAAGGGTCAGGTCAGTAGCGGTCTGAATCCATGCCGCCGTGACGCTTCACCAATCAAATCCATCTTCTCTAAGGTGATTTGGTTGCGCCCCCAAGAGAAGTTGGTATGTAGCTTTTCAAACTCCAGCAGCATAGATTCTGCAAAGCAAGCAAAGAGCTGACGGCCCGGCACATCCATATTCACAATGTCCATAATGTGCCAGTCAATATCAAGCGAATGCTCGACAATACCGCCTTTTAGCACGGTAATCCCTGGATAGTTAAAAGTTGCATCCATATTCTTTGGATAGCCACCATCCACCATCAGGCAGGGCTGTTTCAGCGTCGAAGGATCGACCTCTAGCCCCTTTGGCAAACTAGCCACCCAAACGACCACATCGGCTGCGGGCAAAGCCTCAGCCATACTCATGACTTTGCCAAAGTTTAGCTCTGATTGTAAATTGGTCAGCCGTTCCTGATTTCGGGCCACCAACAGCAGCTCTTTGACACCTGTACGCTCTGTTAACCACCGGCAAACCGCGCTGCCAATATCGCCCGTAGCACCGCAGACCGCAACTGTGGCTTCCTTTAATGCAATCCCAACTTTAGGCGCAGCTTCCTCTACTTGCTTACAAATTACATAGGCAGTGTGTGTGTTACCCGTCGTGAACTTGCTAAAGTCCAAATCTAGATTGCGCACTCGTTTAATTTGCTCTAACTTAAAGTTCTCAAAAATGATTGACGAAAATCCACCGAGTGCGGTGATGTTAATGCCGTTCTTTTGGGCGTGGGCCATGGCGTTGAGGATTTTGCGCGTGGCGGCTTTGATGCGGCGGTTGGCGAGCATTTCTGGCAAAAAGCAAGACTCAACATACTGCCCCTCAATCGTTTGGCCGGTAGCGCTGGTGACTTTGAACTGATCGACAGTCTGAGGCGGCGCGCTACACCAAAAGTCTAGACCTTGGTCGGCATATTCTGGATATCCGAGCTTTTCAGCAACTGACTTGGCATGTTCTAAGCTTGTGAGGTGACCAATTAAACCAAACATTCAGGGTTATAACGTTTTGCACGTTGAAAGAACGGGGTTGAAAACGAAGCAAGGTGCCGACCTTCATCAGCAATAGCAGCGGGGGCAAGCGGCAATTTTTTTAGATATGACAAGCAACCTCACCCTAAAATCGAGGCTGGCTGAGGTTGCTTGACGAACGGTTTGGATCTAGATTTTTGGGGTCTAGACCGCTGGTTTAGACGGCAGCTAGACCTTGCGCAGATAGCTTCATCACTTCGCGGCTAGTGAAGCCAATGTTGGCAAGGGCTTCGCCGTAGGTAATCATGAAGTCTTCGACGAGGGCGTCTTTTTCCATACCGAGCACTGCTGCATCGGCTTCTACTTCGTTAAGCATCTTCCAAACTAGCGGCAAATTAGCCCGGTTGGCTGCTTCTAGTTCTGCTTTAGAGGCTTCAAAGTTGGCCTTGAGCCACTCTTCGCCAAAGTTCAGGTGCAGGTACTCGTCTTTGACAACGCCTTCGGTGATTTTGCGGGCAAAGTCGTCGGCGACAGGAATGTAGATGTTGTAGGCGGCGATCGCGAACGTCTCAATAATTAAAGACTGAATTAGCAAGCAAGTGACAATTTTGTCTTCGGCCAAAGCCGTTTGAAAATTATTGTGCAGTTGCGAAAAGAATTCCTTAGCAAACGGCATATCAGGCGTGACGCTCAGATTTTTGCCACAGGCTTGAAACCCCTTCATATGACGGCTTTCCATCCGAGCCAGCTTGATTAGCTCATCGGCTTGATCGCTGAGATGCTCGGCTAGCTGCTTGTAGTTGCCGTTGGCTTCTAGCTCTCCCTCAATCACGATCGCGTTGATGCGGCTGTAAGCATCTTTGTAGGTTTCACTCTGGAAGTCCATCACTGGATTGGCTTCAAGGGTTGGCATAACTGTATTATCCTTGGTTACTGTAAACCGGCGTTTCGAGGTAAAAAGTGCTCTTTACAGCCACGTTGCGATTAGCTGGCGTAGCGTAAAAGGATTCTTAATACTTCTTACCAATTTATCTTTCCTTATAGCCTATCAGACTCGCCTTGAGAAAGGTGAAGCCCATCTAGCAAATCAGGTAAGGAGCGATCAATTGATAATTATGAGCACATCTTTGTATTACCGCGCTCCTACTAGTGAATCAACATCCGCTAGGGTGACTATTTCACAACTGGCTAAATTGCCTCGCTAGAAACTTCAATAGCCGCTTTATCTGCCGCAGTCTTGTCAGAGACAGAGGTTTCAGTGACAGGCATCCTCTCAGACATCACCTCAGACGTCGCTCTACCATTCAACAACTCGTCGGGCAGCATTTGCAATCGCACCCGTCTAGCATTCGCGCTATCGGCGTTTCCTAGCTGCACTTCTATCAGTTCGCTGCACAGCGGCTCTAAAGCGACTAGCAATGCCCGCAGATGGGGCGTACTTTCGCCGCTGTCTACATACACCCGTTCAGAAAGCTGGTTTATCCGTTTCCAGGCCGTATACAGCTTTAGCGCGGCTTGCTCTAGCTGAGTGGCCTGGTTCACTAAATCTGCCGTCGAGTTCAAGCAGCCGACTCGCAGCGCCTCGTCTAGGGCCAGCTCCAAATTGACTTGGTCAGGATCCAAGCTTTGTACCTGAGTGGCCGCTTCAATGTAGCGAGAAAGGTATTTAGCTTCGGCGGTGACCTGCTTTAGGGTATCGACGTCCGGGTTTTCGTCTACCTCATTCCTCAGCGTCTGCTGATGGGAGGCGGGCAGCTTTTCCATCTCCTTTACCAGGGGCGTCAGGTAGCGAGTCGGAATCGTATTGCTAGCGACTTTTTCTCGTACCGACTCTGGAATCAGGTGGGAATTCATCGCTGTCCAGTCGTCAGACAGGGTTTTGACTTCCTGACGGGTGATTTGCTCACCTCGGCGAGCCGCTTCGCTGACAATTTGCTGAACTTCTGGAGAAGCTTGGGCGGTTTCCATAAAAGCCCGCTTGCTGAAACGGTTGACGTCTTTAGTTTCAATCAGGCCGTCTTCGAGCATTTGATCGGCGCTATTAGCCAGGTCTATCAGGACATAAGCCTGACTTTTGCTGACGTCTTTGTCTTTTAGCCAATTGAGGAAGCCTGTACCGGCGTTCTCTTTTTTGGGGCGATCGCCTGCTTCTTTGGCTTTTTGGGCAGCGGCGCGATCGGCTTCACCACCGCGCTTTTCGCGATCGCGCACCACCCGCAAAATTCGCCCGCGCCAAATGTCGGTTTGTAAGTCGAAGCGATCGCACACCTGCCAGGCCACATCCACCTGCTGATGAAACTCATAGTCCGACAGGCTGCTCTGAGCATCGGGAATCGTCACCTCTAATTCAACCGATTGGTCTGGCCCAGAAATATCGGCAGTAAACTGCTTAGCTGTCATCTAAAACCTGGCGGCAAGGAGCCGAATTATTATGCCACAGCCACCCGCCTGGTCAGGCCCGCCTGCCAAATCCATCAGAGCAGGTCTCAGAGCTGCCCCAGCCAACTAATCACCTGAGCAATCACCCACACAGACAAAACTGCCATGCCAATCACTAACGCTAGCAGCGCCACAATCACTACCCCTGCAAACACTCGATCCGCTGCGCGACTCGGCACAGGGTCAGCCAAATGCTTCTCTATCAAAAGCATATTTTGACTATTCGCCTTCCAGGTCACATCAAATAAATCGCCGACGACGGGCACCAGTCCACTCAGCGTATCGAGCACGATGTTAAAGCCCATCCGCCCCAGCGTCGGCGCAGGCAACCCCATCTTGGCCCCTTCAAACACAATGTAGACCGACATCAATCCGGTAAAGACATCGCCGCCGCCTGGCAGCAGACCCAAAATAGGATCTAGACCAATACGATAGTTCAAGCCCGGCAAGGGAATTGCGTTATCTAGCAAATGGCTGATTTGCCGCAGCCGCTTAATTGAAGCGGGCGCTGGGAGTGAGGAGTTTGCGAGAGGGCGAGACATGTTTGTGGGTAATAGGGGTTGCGCCAAACTATACAGGCTAAATTAAACAGATTTTAAAATCTTAAGTGATGGTTGTCCGACCTTTTGATACCCTGTTTCAATATCCTTCCTTAGCGGTATCTACAGCCCTCGTTTAAGACATTCACATCATGGCAGAGTCAACCCCCCAAACTTGTCCGATTTGTAGCGTAAAAATAGTCCCCGGCGGTGCAGCGGGCGATCGCGTCCTCTTTTCCTCAGGGCCACCCGGCACCCGCGCCAAGCTCTGGGCCAGAGTTTGTCAATTCAACAAAAAGCCCGGATGCCTCAACGAGCAAGGGAAAGATGAGACCATCACCGCCGATGATTACTACAAACCCGAAGCCCCAATTGCTGACGTCTGATCGCTGACGCCTGCTTCCTGACGCCTAAGCCCCAGGTAAGCCATAATATTGTCACTATTCCAACGACTGCTATGAAATTCATCCGCTTTGTATCACTCCTAGCACCGGCATTCCTACTCTCCACCGGGGCTGCTACCCTCACTGCCCGCAAAGCCGTCGCGCAACTATACAACCCCACCACCCTCGGCTCCGAAGAAGTCAGCGACGACCTCTCTACCACCGATATTCCCACCGGGTTCGGCGGCTTTGCCAAAGACTACGTTGTCACCCTCGAAGCGGGCGATCAAATCACCATTGACGCCATCTCTGACGAATTTGATACGCTCGTCACCCTGATGGACGCTAATGGCACCACCGTCAGCGAAAACGATGACGGCCCCGATGGCAGCACCAACTCGCTCCTATTCGCCCGAATCAGTGAATCCGGCAAATACACCGTCCGCGTTCGTTCTTATGCAGGCGAAGGCGCTGGCCCCTTCACCGTTAAATTTGCTCGCTTGCGGCCTATCTAAGCTGCCAGACAGCATTGTTTAAGGGCTAAGTCAACCAGAATTTTCTTTTTCTTCGACTGGTTCATGCCCTAAAAACTTTCTTGCTACCGTCCCCCTATTTTGCTAACTTGGTTAAGCGCAAAAAGCGCAAGCCGGGATAGCTCAGCTGGTAGAGCAGTGGATTGAAAATCCTCGTGTCGGCGGTTCAAGTCCGCCTCCTGGCATACGCATAGTCTTTTATGCATGTAGTCTTCTAGCATGTTTAGAAGATTGTTGATAGAAGATTGTTGAAATTAAAAAGTATCAACTTGTTAGGTATTATCAAAACGCTAAACAGCTATATTTGTTTAGCGTTTCATTTTGCTATTTGAGTGGCTTTAGATTGTTCTACTTTCTTTTAAGAAAGCTAATGGTGTTCCGCGCTAAAAACTGGCTTCAGATGAAATAGCCATCGTGGTGCTTCTATCCATTCAATAGCGCTTCTACGAATTCGTAGCTAGAAAAAGGTCTGAGGTCTTCAATGCCTTCGCCAGCGCCGATGAACCGAATGGGCAGGCCCAACTGCTGCACAACGGCCAGGGCGACACCCCCGCGAGCTGTGCCGTCTAGCTTGGTCAGCACTACCCCGCTGAGCTGAGCTGCCTCAGAAAATACTTGAGCCTGGCGCAGGCCGTTTTGCCCTAGGGTAGCGTCCAGTACCAGTAGTGATTCCACTTTGGCGTTAGGCGCTTTTTTATCGATAATTTTGCGAACCTTTGAGAGTTCATCCATCAGGTTCTTTTTGTTTTGCAGACGACCCGCCGTATCAATTAATAACAGTTCGGTGCCCCGAGAGTTAGCGGCACTGATGGCATCGAACACAACGGCGGCTGGATCGGTGTTTTGACCAGGGTTCGCAATTACTTCTACACCACTTCTTTCACCCCATATTTTTACTTGCTCGACTGCCGCTGCGCGAAACGTATCTGCCGCCCCAATCAAACATTTAAAGCCTG
The DNA here is from genome assembly GCA_049791095.1 of Phormidesmis sp. Lineage (GTDB taxonomy): Bacteria > Cyanobacteriota > Cyanobacteriia > Phormidesmidales > Phormidesmidaceae > Phormidesmis. The sequence continues at coordinate 16,098 of JBAQZP010000145.1, read as the reverse complement.
ACTTGGTGGCAATATGAGTGAGCTTGCCGATGGTAGTGGTTTTGCCTGCGCCATTTACGCCGGTCATTAGCCAAATGCTGAGCTGGTCTTTTTCGGGGGTAAAGGTGAGGTTGTGGCCGCCTGCTAGGGGCTCGTCTAGTATGTCGCGCAGGAGAGATTTTAGGTATGCGATCGCCTGCTCGGGCGGCAGTGTCTCTTCTTTTAGCCGAGTTTGCAAGGCGCTAATGATTTTGTCAGTAGCCGCAACGCCGACGTCGGCCTGTAACAGCAATGACTCAATTTCATCTACGGCCTCATCGTTCAAAGGGCCCTGGCCAACGATGGACTTGAGCTGGTTTACCAAACCACGGCGGGTTTTATCAAGTCCCTGGCGCAGCTTATTTAGCCAGGTAATTTCTTCTAGCGAAATTTGGTCGGGGCGGCGGCCTTGGGAAGCCAGGACTTCAGCAGACCATAAAAAGGCTTCGTCTAAGTCGATGTCGAGGGGAACAAACTCAGGTTCGGGTGGCGCAGGTTCGGGCTCGGGTTCGGGTTCTAGAATGGCCTCGGATTGCAGGCGTTCCAGGCGTTCTTCCCGCTCTGTTTGAGCTTTTGCCCAAAAGGGCTGAGTCGCTGTCGCTGCCGCTGTGGGCTCCATCTGTGAGTCATCCGTCTGTGAGTCAGATGACTCTTCTACTACTTCTGCGGGTGTTTCCCGGATGGGTACTTCTGCTAAAGGCTCTGTTAGGGGCTCGTCAGGATTTACCTCGGCGGGAGTCGTTTCAGTTTTGGTCGATTCTGTGGGTACAGGTTCTGGCTCAGAAGAGGCTTCAGGTTCGGCTTCAGCCGATTTAGTGCCCGATTCAGTACCAGAGGTCTCAGCTTCTACCGTTATCGCTTCAGCGCTAACAGCAACATCGGCTGTAGCGTCTTCTGTTTGCTCAGGCGCTGACGGTTCTGCGGTCTCTTCGGGTTCTTTAGCTTCGGGTTCTTTGGCTTCGGGTTCTTTCGTTTCTTCAAGTTCCGCTGTCGCAGCAGACTCTGCCGAAGACTCACCGCCGCCCTGGCGCTCTTGAATATTTTGATAGGCGGCTTTGGCCCACTTCAGATAGTCTTCAGGACTGGCAGGGGCAGCTTCCGCCTTTTCTTCTGCTTTGGGTTTTTCTTCCTCTTTGGGTTTTTCGGGCTCTTCGTAGCTGCGTTGAAACCAGTTAAAAGCTGCCATTACCCTAAGCTCACTACTTGAAAATTCACGTTTCTAGCTTATCAGTCGCACGGCGTAGCACCCCGTTAATGAAGCGATAGCCGTCTTCGTCACTGTAGCGCTTTGCGATTTCGATGGCTTCGTCAATGGCAACTTTAGTCGGCACACCCAAGTGGACAATCTCTATCATCGCCAGCCGCAAAATGTCGCGATCTACCCTGGCAAGGCGGCGCATGCTCCATTTTTCCATGGCGTCATCTAGCTGAGCGTCAAGGTCGCGCCAGTGGTTTGTCCAGTTAAACAGAAGGTCGCAGGCGTATTCGCGGATGTCTTCGCGGTCGATGAGCTGAGTGAATTTGTTGGGATCCAGCGTTTTTGCAAGGTCGCTGATGGCTTGTTGAACGGCGGCGATCGCCCGCTGAATTTCTAGTCTGGCATCGCTGACATCCGCTACCCGCTGCGCATTTTCTGAAAGCAGGCGATCGCCCGTCTCTATCGTCTGTGCCGCCGACTCCAGGGCTCTGCGAATCGCGACAATTTCTTTGGTGTTTTTCTGCTGGGCAAACATCAGCAACTCCAAGGTGCTGCCTATGTGGTTGATAGCCGACTGCACCAGGGGAACTGCGGGTTGAATGCGCGATCGCACCTTCTCCAATTCAACCGTTCGCGTTTCACTTTCTAGCACCAGCCGCTCACCGCGCTGAAGCTCACCCCTGGCTGTTTCTATCGTTGCTTGAGCATCGGCATTCAGCGTTTTCAGCGCCTTCTTCAGTAGGGCTTCTAGCTGCTGAGTGGTTGCGGGTTGAGAGGTCGAACCACCACGGGCTTTGGCGTCGGCCTTCTTCGGATTGTCATTGAGCTGACTAACGCCCAACAGAGCTAATTCGCGGGCTATAGAACGTGCCTTCATGCAATACCGTGGGCTTATGAGCTTAGCTATTTTAGCAGCGGCAGGCATTAGCGGCGGGCACTGTCGGCGGCACTCAGCGGTGAGGGTTGGGCAACGACCGTTTCTGTCGGTAGCTCAGAAGGCGGATGGGAATCGCTCAAAGCGTCCTTTATCCGCGCCCGCTCCACAGGGATTTGAGTCGCCAGGTTAGGGCCAACAATTCCACCTGAGAGCAGCACCTTAAAGGCATCTTCAATCGAGATAGAAAGGTTAATAATTTCGTCTTCTGAGACAATAGAGTACCAGCCGCTGGTGGGGTTTGGCGTGGTTGGAATAAAGACGCTGAGCATTTTGTTGGGCGTGGGGGCGACCGCTGCACCGGTGACGAAGGCGATCGCCCACAGCCCCTGCCGAGGATATTCAACCAGCACCACCCGCCGAAAGCGACTTTTAGAATCTTGAAAAACGGTTTGCAATAGCTGCTGAATCGTTTTGTACACCGACCCTGCCAGTGGGATCGACTGGACAATTCGCTCACCCAAGTCAAGCAGCCAGCGCCCAGCGATGTTTCGAGCCATCAGGCCAATCAGCAAAATAGCCAGCAGCGGCACCGCAAAGCCAATGCCCAGATTGATCAGCGCCACCAAAAAAGGGTTAAGCCCGGTGAAAGGGTTGAGCTGCTTGGGAAAGCGGGTCAGAAAGCGAATCACCCAGCTCGCCACATTCAGCGTCAGCCAAATGGTCGTTGCGAGTGGAATAATCACCACTAGCCCGGCGATCAGGTCGTTTTTTAGATCTTGCTTAAATTTTTGCAGCACGGTTCACCCATTTACCAGCCAGCGCCGGTCAGTATTCACTTGTCAAAGCAGATAACCATTTTAAACAATTATCTTGATTGATCCCCTTCTCTTTATGCCCAGTTACGGGGATTATATCAAGTCCTGTAAGTGCATCCCAGCGCCAAGGGTGTTCTAGCGCACAAGTTTAATGCACAAACTGCGGCTGCATCCCCGCTATATTCCCAGTACCTTCCCAGCCAAATTCAGATAAATCAAAACGCCCAGCACATCGACAATCGTGGTGATAAAGGGAGCCGACATCAGCGCGGGATCGAGGCCAAGGGACTGAAAGAGAAAGGGGAGTCCCGCCCCGGCGCTAGAGGCCAAAATAGAAATGGCGACCAGCGAAACGCCGACGGTCACGGCTACGGGCAAATCGGTGGCGGCCCCGCCCTGAAGGAAGTAGGCCCAGCCAGTGACGACGATGCCCAACATCAGCCCCAGGAAAGCGCCTGCGATCGCCTCTCGCCGAATCACCTGAAAAGCATTTTTAATCTTTAACTCATCGGTATTTAGCCCGCGAATCACCACTGTAGAAGACTGCGCCCCCACATTGCCCCCGGTGCCAATCAACAGCGGAATAAAAGCGGCCAGTACCACCACCTGCTGCAAAATATCTTGCTGAGAGCGAATCACAGCGGCAGTCACCGTATTGGTAATTAGCAGTACCGACAGCCAAACCACTCGCTTGCGGGCCACATCTAGCAAATTACTTTGAAAGTAGTTGTCGCCGCCTGACTGAACGCCGCCCAGGGTGTAAATATCTTCAGTAGCTTCAGCTTCTAAAATATCAATCACGTCATCGACGGTAATGATCCCCACCAGGCGGTTTTCCGTATCAACGATGGGCACGGCCAAAAAGTCGTAGCGCTGAATAATCCGGGCGACTTCTTCTTGATCGGTGCTGGTCTGGACAGAAACGACCTCACGGGTCATGATTTCGCCAATAGTTTGCTCTGGTTGGCCGGTTACAAGCTGACGCAAGGACAAGATGCCCGTGAGCTGGCGCGCGAAGTTGGTGACAAACAGGTAGTAAACCGTTTCGCTCAGTTCGGCCTGAGCGCGAATATGTTCCAGCGCTCTGGCCACTGTCCAGTTTTCTTTGAGGGCGACATACTCCGGCGTCATAATCCGGCCTGCCGTTTGGGCACCGTAGCCCAGCAGCAGGGCCGTGGCCTGACGCTCTTGGCTGCTGAGCTGCTCTAGCAGGCGGCGGACAACCTTGGCGGGCAGTTCGTCGAATAGGCGCACCCGGTCGTCGGGCGACATTTTATCGACGATGTCGATTAGATCTTGGCGCTTGAATTCTTCAATCAGGGCTTGCTGCACCGACGAGTCCAATTGCTCGTAAACTTCAATCGCTTCGTTTTTGGCAATCAGACGAAAGGCTATAGCCTGCATCGTTTCCGGCAGTCCTTCTATCGCTTCGGCAATATCGGCAGGCTGCACGGGCACTAGCAGCGCCTTGGCCCCTCGAAAATTGTCCTGCTCTAGCAAGGCTTGGAGCTGCGATCGCACCAACTCGCGCAATTCCTGGCGAGAGACCGTCTGAGATTTGGCCGTAGGTTCGCTGGGCAATGGTCAGGTCTCCTCATGCGACGACGCCTATAGTCTACTGGGATGATGGTCTGGTAGATGTTACCTTTAACCATTATTGCCCTTAGCTGGCGGGCTGATGTTGTACCGAGCGTTGTCCCGATATCTGCGAGGCGAATATCGTAGACCTGTGCGGATCGGCAGGCTCGCGGCGGGGGCGATCGCCATCCGGGCAAACACAGTGGGTCGGAACAACCGAAATCATGCCGTCTGGGGAATTCATATTAATCACGGTGCGATCGCGCCCCCGCAGCTTAGCAGTATCAAGCGCTTCATCTGCGCCCTGCATCAACACCTCATAGGACTGTTGAGCGCTATCAGGTACCAAGCTACAAATGCCAATGCTTAAGCTCACGACTGGCTTTGCCAAAGACGCCACATGGGAAATCTGCATCTGGGCCAGCGCTGATTGAATGGCCAATGCCACCTGCCGAGCACCCGTCACCGACGTCGCCGGTAGCAAAACCGCAAACACCTTACCGCCATACCTTGCCACTTGATCCGCCTGACGATGGATGCTTTTCGTCAGCGCCTTAGCCACCGACTTTAGACAGTTATCGCCCGCCAAATGGCCGTAGGTATCGTTATAACGCTTGAAATAATCGACATCGCACAGCAGCAGTGAAACAGGCAACCCGCTGACATAAGCCTGCTGCCAATAGTCAGCCATCCTTTGGGCAAAGCAGCGGCGGTTAGCCACCTGGGTAAGCCCATCGAGATAGGCCAGTCGCTGTAGGCTATGGATCTCATTGGTTAACGCTGCTCGAAAGGTTTCTTGCCGCTGTAGCGCCCGGTGATATGAGCGCAGTTGCTGGCGCAACTGTGCGGGGTCATATCGCAAAAGGTGATCAGTTTTGGCCGATTTCAAAGCTGTCTCTGGCAAATGCCGCTCTAGCCGCAACCGACATTTCGCTTCATCCATCGGCATCTGAAAATAGTCATTGCCACCGCTACGCAGCGCTTTCGGCAACTCAATAGTTTCGCTACGAGTCCCCACAAAAACGATTGGGATCGCGCTAGATTGAAGGGCTTCGCGCAGACTGCGGCACAGCCGGTAGCCGTCCTCTTCAGCAGCCTGCAAATGAATAATTAATAGATCTGGCATCCCTGTCAAAATAGCTTGGAGTACCGCCAGCTCAGAGGCGACCGTCGTCACTTGATAACTGTGGCGATTCAGGCCCGCTATCAGGGGTGCTAGCGAATCGGCATTGGGATTGGGATGCCATAAAATCGCGGCACTCGCATCAGAGACTTCGACCATGAGAAGAGATGGATAAGAATGAAAAGCTTGGCAAGCGGATTAAATCTATTGCGACTAAAATCTACTGCGACTATGAGTTTATCAGGGGATACATAGCAAACAATCATGGTTGATAGAACCGCTGCTTTCAGCAGGCGTTTGGCCCTAGCTACGATCAAAGAAGCGGCTTGTTACTAGCTGTAAACTCTGTCATTTAGTCATGTGCAAAACTATCCAAAACCTAGACGGTTTGACCCGGCAGTCCCTTAGACGTCGGCGTACTGACAGAGGCAATCGTAAAGGCAGCAGGCTCTGATTGAGGCCATGGATCGCTCTCGATCGCAGAAGGCCGGGCTTGAGTGAGGGCCGGATGGGTGAGGAGCTTTTTCGCTGAGGTGTTGCGATCGCCCGTCAAGTTTTTGTAGCGGCAGTGGGTTTGTACCATCGACACCAGGCCGTCTGCGGTGTTGACGACGACGCGATCGCGCCCCCGCAGCTTAGCGGTATACAGCGCTTCATCGGCCCCATGAATCAAAATTTCATAAGACTGCTGAGGATTTTCGGGAACCAGCGTACAAATGCCAATGCTGAGGCTGACAAAAGGCTTCACCAAAGAAGCCCGGTGGGGAAGCTGAATGCGAGCCAGCTCTGACTGTACCGCCAAGGCAACCTGGCGGGCTCCTTTAGAATCGGTCGCTGGCAGCAAGATGGCAAATTCCTCGCCGCCATAGCGAGAAATCTGATCGCTATGGCGATTGGCCCCGCGTACCATCGAGCTAGCCACCGCCTGCAAACAAGCATCTCCCGCTGGATGCCCGTAGCTGTCGTTATAGCGTTTGAAATAGTCGATATCGCACAGCAGCAAGGATATCGGTTGCTGGTTCTGCTGCGCCGCTTGCCACAGCAAAGGCATTTGCTGGTTAAAGCTGTGGCGGTTGCCTACCTGGGTCAGGCCATCGACAAAGGCCATTCGCTGCAAAGCCTGATTCTCTTTGGCCAAAGACGCCTGACGCTGCTCATGCTGCTGCAAAATGTGATTGTACGTCCAAATTTGCTGATGCAGGCTGGCTTTATCGGCTTCTAGCTTCCGCACCAGCCGAACAGCGTGTAAGTGACGCGCTAGCCGCAGCCAGCACTCTTCTTCTGCCATGGGCATTTGCAAATATTCGCTACCGCCACAGCGTAAAACCTCCACCAGCTCAGAAGCTTGATCTCGAATCCCAACAAACACAACGGGAATTGCACCGGTTCTGGGCAACCGCCGCAGCGTTTTGCAGAGCTTATAACCGTCTTCACCAGAAGCTTTCAGATGAATAATCAGTAAATCCGGCACGCTCTCCAGCGCCGATTTGAGGACTTCACCTTCTGTAGCAACGGATATCCTTTGATAGTTCTGGCGGGCCAGGGTGAGCGCTAGCGGATCTTGGGGGTCATCCTGTTGCTGCCAAATGACAACACTGCCAGCAGCATTAGAAACCTTAGAAAGTGTTTTATGGGTGTGAGTCATGACAAGTCACAGCGCTTCTCATTGCTGTGAGTAAAGTGTGTAGCAAAAACAAAAGCCAGGCTAGGCAAGATTTAATAAAATGAACTTATCAAGCTGAGTCAATATGTGGTTCCGTAAAAATACGATTACCTAAAATTGGGCTCTGACCAGATCAAAAAAGTTTTTTTTACTGGAAGAGTAAAATCTGTCTGAATGGCCTTTCTACGGGGCTTTTTCTCTTTAAAGATTAAATCTGTAGACTTTCTGAAGTCTGACAAAAATTAAGGGATCAGTAAGGGATCAAGCCCAGAACGCCTAAACCACGAGCGGCACAGACCTACTCTGACAGTAGATCTATGCGGCTACGCTCGATTGCACTGTCTGCATTTATCTTCGGTTGCTCAGAACTCACGCAACCGCGATCAGACCTCGGTGTCGCAGCAGCGCCTGAGTACTGGGCTCACGACCTCTAAAGGCTTTGAAGACTTCCATTGGATGGCGGCTACCGCCAAGGGCCAGTACCGTCTCCCGAAAGCGTCGGCCAGTCGTAGCGACCTGTTCAAGGTCTTCTAGTCCAGCTTCTTCAAAGGCTGAAAAGGCATCGGCGCTGAGAACTTCTGCCCAAAAGTAGCTGTAGTAGCCAGCCGCATATCCCCCGGCAAAAATATGGCCGAAGCTACAAAGAAAGGCGTCCTCGGGTAAAGGCTCCATCAAGGTGGTTTTTTTGGCGATGCGATCGCGAATCTCCCCCACTGACTCATCACCGCCAGCGCGATACTGCGAATGCAGCGCAATGTCTAGCCAACCAAAATTCACCTGCCGCAAAATCGCACTGCCCGTCATAAAGTGACGCGCGGCCAGCAGCTTTTGATAGTCAGCTTCTGGTAAAGGCTCCCCAGTTTGATAATGCTTTGCCATGCCAAACAGCGTATCGCGGTCGTAGCACCAATTCTCCATAAACTGGCTAGGCAGCTCTACGGCATCCCACTCCACATTATTGATGCCTGCCGCCCCCGGATAGTCCACCTGCGTGAGCATATGCTGCAAACCATGGCCAAACTCATGGAACAGCGTTTCCACTTCTCGGAAGGTCATCAGGCTAGGCTTACCATCAATCGGTGGAGACTGATTACAGACCAGATAGGCCACTGGCAAACGTACCGTTTCCGTAGCCGCTGTCTTGGCCCGGACAATACATTCATCCATCCAAGCGCCCCCTCGCTTTTCAGCCGGGCGGCTGTAGGGATCTAAATAAAAATGAGCAACCTTTTCGCCGCTAGCTGAGTCGCTTACCCGAAAGTAGCGCACGTCGGGGTGCCAAACGGGCGCATCGCCATCCGTCGCAGCAATCGTGATGCCAAAGAGTCTTTCAGCCAGGCCGAACAGACCTTCTAGCACTCTGGGTAGCGGAAAATAAGGCCGCAAAGCTTCATCATTCAAATCAAACTGGCTTTCGCGCATCCGCTCTGTCCAGAACGGAACATCCCATTGCTTGAGACCGCCCGATGCGATCGCTAAATCGACATCGTCAGCCGCCTGCCCAGTGACAAACAATTCCATTTCTTTTAACTCGCGTTTAGCTGCGTCGTAACTCGCCGCGCGCAGTTCCTCCATCAGGTCTTCGACAGCAGATACCGAAGGGGCCATTTTTCGAGCCAAGCTTAGCTCCGCGTAGTTTTCAAACCCTAGTAGCGCTGCCTGCTGCTGGCGCAAGTCTAAAATTTTCTCAATGAGGGGTGAATTGTCTAGCTCGCCTGACGACGCTCGGGTGATAAAGGCTCGATACAGTTGCTCGCGCAGGTCACGGCGGCGGGCGTGGCGCAAAAAGGGCATGTAGCTAGGCATATCTAGGGTAATGCGCCAGGGGCCAGCCTCGGCGGTGGCAGTGGGATCCCCCGCATCGCGAGCAGCCTGGGCGCACAGGCTCAACAGGCTCGGCGGCAGACCAGCCACATCCGACTTATCTGTCAGCGTCAAGCTAAACGCTTTGGTGCCATCTAGCACATGGTTAGAAAACTGAGTCGATAGCTCTGCGAGTGACTGCTGAATGCGGTTAAATTTCTCTTTAGCTTCGCCCAATAGTCCCACGCCAGAAAGTTCTGCATCTCGAAGGGCGGCTTCAACTATCCGCTGTTGAGCAGCTTCTAAGTCGGCCCAGTTGGCACTCTCTTTGAGCCGCTTCAGGGCAGCATAGATAACCTGGCTCTGAGAGATTTGGTTAGAGAACTGCACCAGCTTGGGCTGTACGCTTTCATAGGCGGTACGTAGCTCGGGGCTATTTTTGACGCCCATGAGGTGGCCGATAATGCCCCAACTCCAGCCCAGGCGCTCCGTAATAGTGGTGAGGGGATCGGCAAGTTGTGCCCAAGTAGGCACCCTCTGGAGTGGAGTCTCAAGCAGGGAGGTAAGTGAGGCTTCTAGCGATCGCAGATCTGCGCTCAACGTCTGCAACAATTGCTCAATGCCAGGAACCACATGGCTGGCGTCAATCTCGCCAAAGGGCGGTAGCCCCTCACCAATTAAAAGAGGATTGCTGACAGATTGGGATTTAGCAGGCGAAGAAACGGCGCTCATAATGCGTATGACTTGTAAGTAGTGAAAAGGCGATGCGGCTATAACTCATAGCGACTACGAGTTATAGTTCTATCATAGACTCAAAAAGCAGGGGTCATGCGATATTTAATAGGCTCCCGGTTCGGAATAGCCCTGGATGCTGTCTGGCCGAAAGGGGCGGATGATCCGGCTAGCTTGTGAGATTAAGGCATCGGAACCATCAACAACAATCAGGTATTTGCCGTCATTGAGCCGATTGCGGTAAGAAAGTGAGTCACCACCGAAGCCAATACCGACGCCGCCGCCGATAAAAAAGCCGCCCATCGCGCCGCCAATAGCCCCTAAGATGCCGCCGATGATCTGATTGCCCAGGGTTCCGGCCCAGGGAAAGGTATTCAGCCCAGTAATGATGTTAAAGGTGAACCCGCCGCCGAAGCCGAAGGGAATTGTCCACAGGGTGAGCCGCTTAATTTGCTTCCAGGCTTCTTCGTTGGGATCGATCAGGCCATACTCATCTGCAGATTTGAAGCCTCGGCCCAAAATGGAAACCTGGCTCATAGTGAGCTTGGCTGATTCTAGGGCGGAATAGACTTCTTCTGCTTTGATGCGATCGTCCAATACAGCGACTAAATAGCTCATTTTCGGGCCTCCTGCTGTTCTTTTTCTAATTGCTTTGCGCGATCTTTTGATGGCTCTGAGGCCGAGTGGGGCCTGAATAGATGGCTGTGAGTGGGATTGTAGAGACGCGATCGCAAGGGCTGAGCGGAGCCAAAGCCCAAAGCTGCCGATACGATGTAAAGCGTCGTTCTCACCAAATCCCCCGCTGCCGTTGCCGCCGCCATCTGTGACAGCGGCACCAACGAAATTTGTTCATCAGGCCAACCCACCCGGAAACAAATGGCCACTGGCGTCTGCGCCGGGTAATGCACCATCAGTTGTGCCTGTGCCGCTTCCACATGACGAGCGCTCAGGTACAGACACAGGCTTGTCCGGTGGGCAGCTAGCGACGACAGTTCCTCAGTATCTGGTACCTGCGTGCGACCGCTAATGCGCGTCAAAATGATGCTCTGCACCAGCGCTGGCACCGTTAGCTCTACCTGTAGCTTCGCTGCCGCCGCCTGAAAAGCGCTAATCCCCGGAATCACATCAAAAGGCACCGCCGCTTCACTCAAGCGCAGCATCTGTTCGTGAATAGCACTGTACAAACTAGGATCACCCGAATGCAACCGAACTACCGACTGGCCAGCGCGAGCGTACTTAACCATCAGCGGCACAATATCCTCCAGCGTCATATTAGCCGTCGCAATCTTCTTAGCACCGGGCTTCACATTTGCGAGAATTTGCGGAGGCACCAGCGAATTGGCATACACCAAAACATCCGCTTGCTGAATTAATTTCAACGCTTTAACTGTCAGTAAGTCGGGGTCACCAGGGCCAGCACCGACGATATGCACCATTGCCGTATCGGACGCAAATATCGGCTTAGCAAGGCTATTAGAGTCTTCTGTTTTAGAGGGTTTGGAGACGTTATTAGAATTCATGGAAACCTTTAGAAGATGGCGTCTAAAAAATACTTAAAGCTCCCATTTCAGGGCCGTTTTACGGATTTTTGAAAGTGAGCGACTGAACAAACAAACTAAAGTTGATACGAAGTTCCAATGTTCATAAACTCACTATTAATACGGTCTTATTTTTGAAGAGTAAATAAAGGTGCTCGTGAAACTCAAGATACAGCGGAAAAATCCTGCATCTTGGTATGTAGATGCACCCTGATTCCGAGCCCCGACCGGTCTTTATGACTCTAGGGGCTTTTTCTTGCCTGTCCTTCGGGGGGCACGGTGTCCGGCAGCCGCTTGCCTAACCCGTACGTCCAAATCAACCCCAGCCAGCCCAGAGCGATCCCCACCAGGCTCACTAGCTGAGCAATCCGTAATGGCCCCAGCATCAAACTATCTGTGCGCAGCCCTTCAATCCAAACTCGCCCAGCGCCATAGGCAATCATGTACACCAAAAATAACGTCCCGGCTCTGAGCCGACTAGGCCGCTTCAGGCCCCAAAAAAACAGGCCCATGAGCAGCGCAAATACGCCCAGATTCCACAGCGACTCGTACAAAAAGGTGGGGTGAAAATATTCAAACTCGCGGTAGCCAGCGGGGCGGTTGGCCAGCGGAATAAACAGCTTCCAGGGCATGTCGGTCGGTGCGCCAAAGGCTTCGGAGTTAAAAAAGTTGCCCCATCGGCCAATGGCCTGACCCAAAATTAAAGACGGTGCCAGCAAGTCGCTGAGCTGCCAAAAAGAAAGTTTATTGAGGCGAGCGAATACTATCGTTGCCAGCGTGCCGCCCAGCACCGCGCCATGAATGGCAATGCCTCCCTGCCAAATCGCGAAGATATCGGCGGGCCGACTCGCATACGAGCGCCACTCAAAGGCAACGTAGTAAGCGCGGGCACAAACGATCGCGGCAAGGACTAGCCAAATCACCATATCGCCAATTTTCTCGGGGTCTATTCCGCGCTTTTTGGCCAAAAATTGAGATAGGCTGACGCCAATTAGCACCGCCGAGGCAATCAGCAGACCATACCAGCGCACGGTCAGCGGGCCAATACTAAAAATTTCTGGGCCTGGAGATTGGAACCGGCTCAATACGGCCCACCCCCAAGCCCTACCAGAGGCCCATTCAGCGGGCCACCCGAACAAACCATTCATGGCACGTACCTAAATGTTGGGGTTCTTTAACCCTTCCATTGTGCCAGTGATTGGAGACTAGGCTGTGAGAAGCCGGGAGAGAAAGTGTGTGAGTAAAGCCTTAGTTTTCGACTTCAGCCATTTCGATAATTTCGCCATCAAAGTCTTTGACCAAAAAGTTTAGCGGGCGATCGCGCCTGAGCTTGTGCCGAATCCCGCGCGTTTGCACCTGCATCAGTAAATACGTCAGACAGTCATGGTCAAAACACACATGCCGCTGGCGATCGCGATTTCCCAAACTCGCCCCTGCAATCACATGTAGCTGCGTATTCTTTTTGAGCTGATACCACAGTCCATCAGGTGTGCCATAGGCGCTGCCAGCTTGCCCCACAGAGCCAAGGCCACCCCCGAGGCCGCCCACGCCAAACATCGGGTCGAGGCCACCCGCCGTCCCCAAGGTTTGCTCGTAGTTATAGTAATAGTGCAGCGGCACATCTGCCGCCGACAGGCTCAGCACCGTTTCATAAAACCGCCGGGCCAAATCCAAATCAGATACCATCACGGTATGCACCTTGGGCGCACTGCTTAAAAAGGCCCACATCGCGCCTGCGTAGGCGACCAGCAGCATCACCATAATGCCTTGGGTAGAGACCAAAGCATCAAGCGGTAGCCCTTGAAAGATATCGGCGACTAGGGGCATATGACTGGAAGCAAGATTCGTCATCATGGCGTCGAGGAAGAATGAACTAAAAAGCAATGGAAGGCGTAAAGTAAGTGCTGCAAATCTGCATCTTTTTTAAGTTTACCAATTGACACTAATTAGCGTGTACTGGCATCGGTATCGGCAGAATCACAGGTATAGTAAGCTTGCGCATCTGTCTGGGCAAGCTGATAAGCATTAGAGCAATAAAACCTGATGGATTCGTTTTCTCAAGGTAGTTTGTAATTCTCTAAAACCTTTTCAGTAAGTTCTGCCTAAATCCTGTGCAAATTCCTACTTTCTCCGAATGCGATCACGATTTAATTAAGGCGCTGATGCACCACAGCGACTACGAGCTGGTAAATCAACTTCAGCGATCGCCGACGGATGGCAAGTATTTTACAGCGCTTTTTTGCCGATATAGTCCGGTAGTGTATTCGCTGATTCGCCATTCGGCCCGATCGCCTGTACAAGCTGGCTACCTATTTGCCCTCACCTGGCGGCACATTCTCAATGAGCTAGGTGGCATTGATCTTGGAGACAAAGCCGCAGATTTTTCTTTGCAAGGCTGGTTGATTAGCCTGACCGCAGCTCATATCAATCAGACGGTAATGCCCGATGTTGAATCTATTCACTATTCACTAGCAGACGCGCCGCCGCCATTGTGGTGCTATACCGAGCGCGCATTAGAGGGCCTGTTGCCCAAGCACCGGTTGATCATATTAATGTCACAAACATTTGCCTGGAGCGACACTCGCATCGCTGCCTATCTGCAAGCTGAGGGCGAGCAAGCGTCACCTCAAGATGTCAAGGCAGAACTCAAAGTGGCCTATCAGTCGCTAGAGCGGGCAATTCCCGAAGACATTCGAGCCATTTATCTGAATCGGCCCAGGATCGTCATGCCGGCGAACAGCGAAGATGTAGAAGGCTTACTCACGATTGAACTTGACGAGTCTGATTTGAAGTTGTAACGGGCTCTCAGTCGATCACCAATCAACTGAACTGGGTACCTTAGCTACGTGTCTGGCCATGTGTCAGGCGCATCGCTAAGGTTTCGTGAGGAATCGTTGATGGATCGCCAGGGTCGCCAAAATCACCAAGATCGCCACAGCCGTCAGGATCGGTGGCGTCAAAGAAGCTTGGGAGCATTTTCTATCACAGCGCTCTTAATAGCGGCGCTGACGGGATTGCCCGCCCAAGCTGCACCTAGTCTGACAGAGCAGTTGCATACACCGCCTAGCGAAGACATGCGATCGCAGCGGGATGTGGCCGATCAGTTTTTACTCGCAGGCAAGGCACAAATTTTAGCCGGTGATCACACCGAGGCGATCGTCGCCCTACAGCAGGCCGCCAATGCCTATCACTACCTGGGTGACTTTGTAGGCATGGGCGAAGCTTACGAGCAAATGGTCAAGGTATACAGTGGCTTGGGCCAGTATCGCGATGCCGAACGGGTAGTGCGCCAGCAGTTGGCGATCGCCCGCAGCAACGACAGCTTTAGCGACCAAATTGTGGCCCTCAACAATCTGGGCACCCTCCGCCTGCAAGCCGGTGAACTATCCGAGGCCCAAGCCGCCTATGCCGAGGGTCTAAGCATTGCCCAAACGATTGACAGTGAAAGCGGCATTGGCCTATCGCTAAGCAATTTGGGGCTGATTGCCGCTGCCAATGGCCAGGTCAACGACGCCCGCAAATATTACGAAGTCGCCGCTAACTATCGCGCCCGCGCCCGCGACTATACCGGTCAGGCCAACACCGACAGCAACCTGGGCGATGTGTACCTTACGGCAGGCCGCACCCAAGAAGCCATCGGAGCCTATCGTCTGTCGCTGGCTTTGGCCCGTGACATTGATGATCCCTACATTCAAATGCGGGCCTTAGATGGTTTGATCGCGATCTACCGCCAGCGCAACGAGCCCGGTGAACTGAGCCGGTATTTGGGCGATCGCATCGCCCTCACCCTCGAAACTGGCGATGACTGGCAAAGGCTCGTTACCTTGCGTACCCTGGGCGAAATTGAGCAAGAAAACGGTAACTTGGCGGCGGCTCGTGACATCTTTCAGCGAGCGCTGACCCTGGCGAATACATTAGAACGCAAGCAGATTCAAGCAGACCTGACCAATCGCATTCTCAGACTTTCCAGACAGCTAGACCCATAGGCCAAAGTTCCAGCCAAGATCATCCGCCCTGTATGATTTGGGAAGGTCTCGCCTGCTTTTGCACGCCATCCAAAAGCCTCACCCATGGATTTCTCTTTGCGCTTCGATGTCATCACCCTTTTCCCCGACTTCTTCACCTCACCGCTTACCTCCGGGCTGATTGGCCGCGCCCTTAAACGCAACATCGCCTCCGTTCACCTGACCAACCCTCGCGACTTCACCACCGACAAGCACCACAAAGTAGACGACATGCCCTACGGCGGTGGCGTGGGCATGGTCATGAAACCAGAGCCCCTGTTTGCCGCCGTCGAGTCATTACCGCAGCAACCTCGACGCGACATCATTTTGCTGACACCCCAGGGGCAAACCATGAGCCAACCCCTGTTTCAAAAACTATCTACCGCATACGATCAGCTTGTTCTAATCTGCGGCCATTACGAAGGCGTCGATGAGCGCGTGCTAAACCTGGTCACCCGAGAAGTTTCCCTGGGTGACTTCGTGCTAACCTGCGGCGAAATTCCGGCCCTGGCGCTGATTAACGGCGTGGTGCGCCTGCTGCCTGGCACCGTCGGCAAATCCGACTCCCTCAAATACGACAGTTTTCAAACCGATCTGCTCGACTATCCCCACTACACCCGCCCCGCCCAGTTTCGCGAATGGAGCGTCCCCGAAATTTTGACATCAGGAAACCACGCTGCCATTGCAGAATGGAGAAAACAACAGCAACTTGAACGCACCCGCGATCGCCGCCCCGACCTCTTCAAGCG